>DATBHG010000006.1:0-39794 GCA_036557665.1 Xanthobacteraceae bacterium
ATCGAACGTCGGCGAACGTGACGAGTTTGCGCGCGCGGGTCGGATGGCGCAGCTTTTCCAGCGCCTTCGCCTCGATCTGCCGTATGCGCTCGCGGGTCACGCCGAACACCTGGCCGATCTCCTCCAGCGTGTGGTCTTGGGTGTCGCCGATCCCGAAGCGCATGCGGATGATGCGCTGCTCGCGCGGCGTCAGTTCCGCGAGCGCTTCGGCCACCGATTCCGCGAGCATGCTCGCCTCCACCGCGGCATGCGGGTCGACCGCATCCGGCGCCTTGATCAGATCGCCCAAGGTGGCGTCGCCGTCCTCGCCCACCGGAAGATCGAGGGAGGCCGGCTCCTGCACCATCGAGCGCACCTGCTCGACGCGCGCAACCGAAATGCCGGTGCGTGCCGCGATTTCCGCCGAGCCCGCCTCCTGACCGTGCCGCTGATAGAGCCGGCGGCGCTCGCGCAGGACCTTGGCGGCGATCTCGGTCATGTGAACGGGCACACGGATGGTGCGGCCCTGATCGGCGATGGCGCGCGCGATCGACTGCCGAATCCACCAGACCGCGTAGGTCGAGACCTTCACGCCGTGGCGATAGTTGAATTTCTCCACCGCGTGCATCAGGCCCAGATTGCCCTCCTGCACCAAGTCGAGCAGGTCGAGCGAGCTGCGGCCGCGATACTTCTTGGCGATGGCAACGACCAGCCGGAGATGCGCGCGCACCATCTGCTCGCGCGCAGCCTTCAGCTCGTGGCGCGCGCGCTCGAGCTTGGAGACCGCGGGGCGAAGGTCCGCAATCGGCAAGCCGGCGCGCCCGACGATGGCGGCGACCTCACGCTGCAGGAGGTTCAGCTCGGCCGCATGTTGCCGCTCGATCAGCTTCCATGCCCGCGTCGAGCGCGTCTGCTGCGCCCGCTCGGGGTGAAGCAGGTCGCTGACGCAACGGGCCAGGAGGTCCCGGCGGGTGATGCCGCAGCGCCGGCCGAGCCGGACGAGCTCCTGCTCGACGTTCAGGATAAGCTTGTGCTCGCGCTCGAGCTGCGCCAACAGCTCGGAAAGGCGCTCGGGGTGCAGCCACAGGCCGTCCATCTCGTCGGCAAAGCTCGCGAGCAGGCGCGGCAGACGGGCCTGATCGCGCTTCGGGAGCTCACGGCCTCGTTCGGCAGCAGTCGCCCGCTTGCGGCTCAGGGCGGCGACCTGCCCAGCAACCGCGACGGCGCGCTCCAACCGCGCAGCCACGACGCCCGACAGCTCGGCATCGCCGTCAGTGTCCTCGCCGTCGGCAGACGGCGCGAGCGGGACCGCATCCTGCGGCAACGCCTGGCGCGGCCCCGCGTGATGCATGGAGAGATCGACGAGGTCGTGCAGGCGCAGGCGACCCTCGCGCAGGTCGCAACCCCATTGCGCCACTCGCTCAACGAGCATCGGCACGCCACAAAGCGCCCGCAGGACGGCGCGTTGCGCCGCCTCGATGCACTTGGCCAGGGCGAGCTCCTCCTCGCGCGAGAGCAGTTCCGCCTCGCCTAACTGGCGGAAATAGGTATCCAGCAGATCGCGCGAGAAGCCTGCCTCCCGGCGCGAGCCCGCGGCGTCAGCCCGCGGCCGAGCGCGCTCCGGCCGCCCCACCCCCTCGGCTGCCTCCGTCGGCTCGGCCCCGAATACGTCGAGCAGCGTACCCTCGGGCTCGGCGCTTTCGCGCTCCTCGCGAGCCAGGCGATCCATCTCAAGCGCCATGCAAACGACCATCCTCTCGAGCACCGCCAGTCGCGCGCACCGGGCGTGCGAGGCACGGAGCCGGCCGCCCAAAGCAGGACCTCCCTTGGTTTCCTGCGCAAAACCAAGGATCCGATCAGCGCCGGGCGGCAAATTACGGAAAATTCAGCGTCGGCGTGCTGGCCAGCGCCCTGGGTGCGCTGGCGCTGGCTTATCGGCACCGAAATGGTGCGCGGCCGCGGAAAAATCAAGCTTTTTCGTCGCCCCAGGACAGCAGCTGCGATCGCCGGCCAGCGCGCAGGCAGCGCGGCCATCGGCCTGATCTTACTTGACATACCGCAATGCGGACCTTGCGCTTCCGGGGCGATAGGTTCCCACCATTTGCGCCCGGCTTCGGCGCCCACAGTATGGATGATCTCGCCACCGACATTTCCCACCACGTGTGGGAGACGAAATATCGTTACTCGGACGGGCGCCGGCGCGAGCGCACCATCTCGGATAGCTGGCATCGGATCGCGCGCGCGCTCGCGGCGGTGGAGGACGAAAACCGCGCAGCCTGGGAGGAGCGCTACTTCGACATACTGCGGGATTTCCGATTCTTGCCGGGCGGCCGGATCCAGGCCGGCGCCGGAACCGCACGCCACGTGACCCTGTTCAATTGCTTCGTAATGGGGATGATCGAGGATTCGATCCCCGGAATATTCCGCGCCTTGCAGGAGGGCGCGGTGACGATGCAGCAGGGCGGCGGCATCGGCTACGACTTCTCGACGCTGCGGCCGCGCGGCACCCGCGCAAGAGGCGCCGGCAACATCGCCTCGGGTCCGGTCTCGTTCATGCAGGTCTGGGATGCGATGTGCGGCACAATCCTGTCGACCGGCGCGCGGCGCGGCGCGATGATGGCGACCCTGCGGTGCGACCATCCCGATATCGAGGAGTTCGTTGCGGCCAAACAGCAGCCCAGGCAACTGCGCCGGTTCAACCTGTCCGTCCAGGTAACCGACGCTTTCATGGCGGCGGTGCGCCGGGGAGCGACATGGCCTCTGGTTTTCCCGGCTGCCGCCTGCGATGGAGATGGCGAGACGATCTCGCGCGAGTGGCCGGGCGCGGCCGGCGCAGTCCCCTGTCGAGTCATCCGGCGCATTCAAGCGCGCGAGCTTTGGCAACTCATCCTGCAAGCCGCGTATGACTATGCCGAGCCCGGCGTGCTGTTCATCGACCGCATCAATCACCTCAACAATCTCTGGTATCGCGAGCGGATCAGCGCCACCAATCCATGCGGCGAGATTCCGCTGCCGGCGTATGGCGCTTGCGACCTTGGCTCGCTCAACCTGACGCGTTTCGTCTCCTCTCCGTTCACGCCGCAGGCGCGGATCGTCGGCGAGAGCCTGACGCAAGCAACGGATGTCGCCGTGCGGCTGCTCGACAACGTCATCGACGCGTCGCGGTTTCCGCTGGCCCAGCAGAGGGATAATGCACGCGGCTCGCGGCGCATCGGACTTGGCATTACCGGGCTTGCCGACATGCTCGTGATGCTCGGGCTCAGCTACGGCAGCGATCGCTCCTTGGCGGTCGTGGCAGACCTAATGCGGCGCATCTGTCACAGCGCTTACCGCGCCTCGATCGCGCTCGCCAAGGAAAAGGGCCACTTTCCCGACTACGAGCGGGACAAGTATCTGCAAGGCGCGTTCATTCGCGGCCTGCCCGAGGACATCCAACAGGCAATTGCCAACCACGGCATTCGCAATAGCCATTTGATCGCAATCGCGCCAACCGGCACGATCAGCCTGCTCGCCGGCAACGTCTCCAGCGGGCTGGAACCGATCTTTGCGGCATCCTACTCGCGCAAGGTCCTGACCGACGATGGCAAGCCGAAAGCGTTCATGCTGACGGATTATGCAGTCGGACTATGGCGCAAGCTGACCGGCAGCACTTCTGGAACTCCGGAAGGTTTTGCCACCGCGGGCGAGATTTCCATCCAAACGCATCTCGATATGCAGGCTGCACTGCAGCCATTCGTCGACAATTCGATCTCCAAGACCATCAACGTGCCACACGACTGTCCGTTCTCTGAGTTTCGACGGATCTACGACCTTGCCTACGACAGGGGACTGAAGGGCTGCACCACGTTCCGCCCCAACCCGGTGACAGGCACCGTGCTGAGCGAAGACGGCAGCGGCGCCGATGCCCCGCACTGCTGCGTGCTGGAGCGCGAGCCGGATTGAGCGCGAGCATCGAAAAGGGCCCCCGGGATCCTGATCCGGCCGGCGTTCTCGTTCTCGACGGATCGCATGGCGAGGGCGGCGGCCAGATATTGCGGACCGCATTGAGCCTGTCGGCAACAACGGCGCGCGCCTTTCACCTCGTCAGCATCCGCGCGGGCCGCCGCAATCCCGGTCTCTTGCCCCAGCATCTGTCCGCCGTCCGGGCCGCCGCGGCGATCAGCGCAGCGAGCGTAGCGGGAGACCGGCTCGGCTCGAGCGAGCTCAGTTTTGCTCCGAGCCAGCCGCCGAAGGAAGGCTCGTATATCTTCGATGTCGCCGAGGCAGCCGAGCGCGGCAGCGCCGGCTCCGCAACCCTCGTGCTGCAGACGCTAGTTGTGCCGCTCGCGCTCGCCCACGCGGCGTCGAGGCTTACCGTGCGCGGTGGAACCCATGTGGAATGGTCGCCACCGTTCGACCATTTCGTGAACGCCTATCTTCCGGCCTTGCAGCACATCGGCTTTCGCGTGGATGCCATGCTGGAACGCTGGGGCTGGTATCCCGTCGGCGGCGGCGAGATCGTCTGCACCATCGCAGGGCGGTCGCCGCGCGACGAGGGCTGGCCCAACCCCCTGCACGCGCTCGAACGCGGTGTCCTGCGGTGCATTCATGGCCGCTCGGTCGCCGCCAATTTACCCGCGCACATTGCGCAGCGCATGGCGGACCGGGCGCGGGCGTCATTGTGCGACCTGGGTGTTGCAGTCGACATCGAGCCATTGCGGGTCACTGCCTCTTGTCCCGGCGCCGGCATCTTTCTGATCGCTGACTACGATCCGCTGGCGGCGAGCTTTTCCGCTTATGGCCGGCTCGGACGTCCCGCCGAGGCCGTCGCCGACCAGGCGGTCGGCGCACTGCGCGAGCATCACGCGTCGGGGTCCGCCGTCGAGCTTCACCTCGCCGACCAGCTGTTATTGCCGCTTTCGTTTGCTTCCGGCCCATCGCAATTCACGGCGCCGCGGCCGACCGGGCACCTGCTGACCAACGCGTGGACCATCCGACAATTTGGCGCCGCCGCCATCTCGATCGAACCGGGAGCGCCCTGCCGGGTACGGGTCGAGCCGAGCGCGCGGCGTTGACCGGCACGGATCTCCTTGCGTCAATCGGGCCGCAGCAAGCGGTGACGCGCGAGATCTTCACGCGTCCACAGCGAAATCCCGACGCGATCGTCAATCGTGTCGATCACGATCACTGCGTCCGGGTCCGAGAAAGACAGCGTGCCGGGCGTACCGGCATTCCGCAGCCCTTCGAGCAGGGCGTCATCGAGACCGCGCTCCACGTCGGGCGAGCGCAAGGCACGCCTGGAGCCGCGGCGATGGAGCCGCACGTGAAACGTGCGGCCAGCAAGCCGCGGCAGCCACTCCAGCACGCTCGATCTCGCTTGTTCCAGGAATTCCTCGGCGGACTGGAATACGAAGTTGCGCTGGGCCGGCGCCACCCGCGAGATCGCATCGTAGAGAGCCGGGTTCTCTTCGGTCTGCCGTTCGATGGTGGCGAGCAGAGCGATCGGGTCTTCGACGCGCATGATCAGCACGTTGTGGTAGCGCGTGCGCGCGACCGGAGCGAGCGCCTCCAAGGCCCGCAGCGCGCGCCTGAAGCCGTACTGGTAGATGCTGACGACGACGTTCCAGTCCTTCACGAATCGGCATCCTCGGAAGATCGGCCGGCGAAGGCGGCCATGACCTCGTTCCACATCCGCGCCTCGTCGCCGGCATAGCGAGGCGAGAAATGAAACGGCTCGACCTGCCGCACCCTGGCCGCCCGTGCGATGCGCCCCGCAGCGGCAGTGGTCAAATGCGCGCGCTCGGCGGCCAGCGCGGCGTCCGCCTGCGCGAACGCAGCTTCGATGAACAGGAGGTCGGCATTGCGGACGAGCCCGATGATGGCCTCGCGATTGGCCGCCGTGTCGGCGACGTCCGTCACATAGGCGATCTTCTGACCGGGGGTGACCGTGAGCACGTTGCGCAACGCCGCCAGCGGCAGCTCGTGCACGTCCGACGCGGCGGGTCGGGCACAGATTCGGATCGGATGATCGTCCGGCTCGTCTTCGATCACAGCTCGCTTGAGCTCGCGCAGCCAGGGACCGACCGGCAGCCCTAATTCCGCCAGCCGGTTCTTCCAGACATTGACATGGATCGCCTCCTCGATTGCGAAGCCGAGACAGGGGGTGCGATGCTCGAGCATCGCGACGGACACTTGAAAGGTCGGCTCGCGGTGGACGACGGCGTCGGACGCACGGCCGACACCGACCGTTTCGGCGGCAAACGCGTTCTTCAGGCGGAACCTCACCGTGCGGGTCGCCAGCGACGGGTCTATTTCGGTCGCAACCAGGACGAGATCGCAAAGGTAGCGATCGACCAGGTTCCAACGGTAGCCGTGCAGCTTGTGATGAACGTGATCGATGAAACCTTGCGGGCCGTAAAGGCTGACCTGCTTGTCGCGGCCGACCAGCAGTCTCAGCAGACGATCAAATCCGACGAAGTGATCAATGTGAGTATGCGAGACGAAGATCTGCTCCAGCCGTTGGACCTTGCGTGGTGACAAAGCCGCAATGTCGCCGAGATCGAACAGGATCGCCCGCCGCTCGAACAGCGTCTCGACATAGACGGCGGGATCTCCGGATCGCCCGTTGACGAGGCTGGGATGCAGAAGCGGCCGCATGAGCGCTCTCCAGCTTCCATCAACGCGTCCCCATGTTGCGCCGGGATCATGGCTCTTGGCAGCGTGGCGGGCGCTGCGCGCAGGCGAGACTCCATTCGCCACCGCCGTTAGTGAATATTCAACGCCCGATGCCACGCACGCGCCGGCACCTCAATGCGCAGTGTTGCAGCGTTCCCGGTCGATGTCATCCACCGAGCCTCTGCCCGTTGCAGAAGATGTCGGGTCCTGATCGTCCGCGTTGACCACAGGCCGAATAGCGGGAAAATCGTCCACGGTGAGCGATTCCCGCTTGAGCAGCAACTGCACGCCCGCCTCGAGATCCTGCTTGCGCTCCCGCAGAATTTCGGCGGCACGAGTGAAAGCGCGGCTAATGATATCCCGCACAGCCAAATCGATCTCCCGCGCCGTCGTCTCGGCGGCTTGCAGGCGATCGGCCGGCGCGCCGGCAAGGAACGGTTGTGCCGCTGGGGCGTAAGTCCGCTGGCCGATCTTCTCGTCCATGCCGTGCCGGGTGACCATCTCCAAAGCGATCTCCGTGGCGCGCTGGAGGTCGTCGGCGGCCCCCGTCGACACGTCATCGGCGAAGATCATAGTCTCGGCGGCACGCCCGCCCATGAGCACGGCGATTCGCTTTTCGAGATCACCCTTGGCGAGCAGGAAACGATCCCCGGTCGGCCGCTGGATGGTGTAACCTAACGCACCGACGCCGCGGGGAATGATCGAAACCTTTTGAACCACATCGATGCCGGACAGGCTCGACGCCACGAGGGCATGGCCCATCTCGTGATACGCCACCCGACGCCGCTCTTGCGGACTGAGCACTCGGCTCTTCTTCTCGAGGCCGGCGACGATCCGCTCGATGGCCGCGCTGAAGTCATCGAAGGTGACG
Organism: Xanthobacteraceae bacterium; assembly: GCA_036557665.1. Classification (GTDB taxonomy): domain Bacteria; phylum Pseudomonadota; class Alphaproteobacteria; order Rhizobiales; family Xanthobacteraceae; genus VAZQ01. Next base: position 7,505 of record DATBHG010000006.1, read on the forward strand.
CTGGTTCCGCCGCGACGCGTGGCGATGATCGCGGCCTCGTTCACGAGGTTGGCGATGTCCGCACCGGTAAACCCGGTCGTCAGTCCTGCAACCGCATCGAGATCGACATTGGTTGCAAGCTGCACCTTGCGAACGTGGACCGCGAGGACATCACGCCGGCCCTTGCGATCGGGTCGATCGACCAAAACCTGGCGATCGAAGCGGCCGGCCCGAAGCAGGGCCGGGTCGAGGATTTCCGGTCGGTTGGTCGCTGCGAGAAGGATCACGCCGGCGCGGGGATCGAAGCCGTCGAGTTCGGCGAGCAGCTGGTTGAGTGTCTGCTCCTTTTCGTCGATGCCGCCGAACGCTCCCGGCACGCGACTGCGCCCCAGCGCATCGAACTCGTCGATGAAGATGATGCATGGCGCCGCCCTGCGGGCCTGCTCGAAAAGATCGCGCACCCGCGCAGCCCCGACGCCGACGAACATTTCGACGAATTCGGAGCCAGAAATCGAGAAGAAGGGGACGCGGGCCTCCCCGGCGACGGCGCGAGCCAGCAGCGTCTTTCCGGTGCCGGGAGGGCCGACCAAAAGAATTCCTTTCGGCACGCGCGCGCCCAGGCGCCCGTATGATCGCGGATCGCGCAAAAACGCGACCACCTCCTCCAGCTCGAACTTGGCTTCATCCACGCCCGCGACGTCCTTGAACGTCACCTTGGTCTCGGTTTCCACGTAAACCTTGGCGCGCGATTTCCCCACGGTCATGAAGCCACCGAGCCCCTGTCGTTCGGCAACCCGACGAAACACCATGGTCCAGATCAGGTAGAAGATGACCGCGGGCACGACCCAGGCCAGGATGGTCGCGATGATGCCACCTGATGGCGTCCCCCTGATCACCACATCATGGGCCGCCAGCTTGTCCGCGAGCCGCGGATCAACCCGTACCGTATAGAAGGTGCGTTTGCCGCTCGGCAGCGGATCTTTCAAAACGCCTTCCACCGACTCGGCTCCGACGGTGACTTCCGCGATTTTGCCCTCATCGAGCAAGCGCTCAAAGCTGCTGTAGGGAATGGTTTCGATCTGAGAATAACTCGACCAGAAATATTCAATGACCAGGACGCCGATCACGGCAGCGACCGTGTACCAAACCATGATCTGGCGCTTGCGCGTTTCCGGCTCCATGGTCGCACCACTGCCCGGCTTGGGATCTCTAGGCTGCCGTATTCGCTTGAAATGCGGGCAGAGTGTTTGATTTTCCTCAAAGTCTCCTGCACGTTCTCTACTCCGTCCGACCAGCTTCCAGGCACTGCGGGAGCGGCAAAGTCACCTGCCGGACAATGCGAACGTAAGCGACATTGATGACGATTCGTTCGAAGGCCGCATGCAATCGGGGTGATGGCGTGCGCATTTTCGTGGGCGTGCGGATTGCCACTGCAATTACAGCCGAGCTCAGGCAGCGCGCTGGCAGCCTGCGCTGGTCGGGGATTCGGTTTCTGGCCCCCGCCGACGTCCATCTGACCCTCGTGCCTCCGTGGGACGAGCATTCACTTCCCGAGGCAATCGACAAGCTTAACCGCGTGACGAGCGGCTTTAGCGCATTGTCATTGACATTCCAGCATCTCGGCTACGGCCCGCAGCCCAGACAACCGCGCCTTCTGTGGGCGGAGTGCGCCGCCAATGCCGACATCACCAAATTGCGTGCCGCTCTGTTGCAGGCCTATGGGCAGGCGGATGGGCAGCCGTTCCGGCCGCATGTGACGCTTGCTCGGATACGCAGAAACGGTCGGGCGATCGCACGCGAGCATCCGATCGACCAGTTCCTATGCCTCAGCCAGCCGGTCACTTCGATCGAGCTGTTTCGATCCCCTGCGCGCGGTGAAACCGGCTACCAAGTCCTCGCATCCGCGCCGCTGGGGGCTGGGCTTGACGTGAATCAATCGGCGCCGGTTCCCGGCAGCGGCCGAACGCCGCCACAAGCGACCCGCTCTGTTTGATCTCGCTCAAGTCCGCCCCCCGACCATGGTCTATATGAATTGCACCAAGGGCAGGTTGGGCATGACAGGAATTGAAGTTCTCGACGCTTCCGTCCGCGCGACCCGGGACTGGGTCGAGGACCTCACGCGCCGCCTCGGATGGCACGATCGGGCGCGAGCGTGCCGAGGGTTGCTCGCGGTATTGCACGCCTTGCGTGACTGCCTGCCCCGCGAGGAGGCCATTTATGTCGGTGCGCAGCTGCCCGCACTGCTGCGCGGTCTTTATTACGAGGGCTGGCATCCGGGCAGGCGGCCATCCAGCCACAGCCGCGCGGCGTTCCTTGAGCGGATCACAGACGGCGTCCACCGCGATCCGGCGGTGGATGCCGAGCAGCTTGCCCGTACTGTATTCGCGCTGCTCGCTGCGCACATGCCTGCGGCGGAGCTCGAGGATACCAAGGCCGCCACGCCCGGACCATTGCACAACCTCTGGCCGAGCTGAACCCAATGTTGCCTCATGAGCGCATTCTCGCAGCCGCCCGGAAATCCGCGCTCGGCACACCGGCCGGTGCGGATTTTTTTATGCGGAGACGTGATGACCGGCCGCGGCATCGATCAGATCCTGCCGCGGCCGTGCGATCCAGTCCTGCATGAGAGCTACGTCACATCGGCGCTGCACTATGTGCAGCTTGCGGAGGAGGCCCACGGACCGCTTCCGCGCCGAGTCGCTCGCGGCTACGTGTGGGGCGCGGCGCTCGGCGAGCTCAAGCGCTCGCCAACCGATGCGCGCATCATTAATCTCGAAACGAGCATTACTCGCAGCCCCGCGTTCGAGCCGAAGGGGATCAACTACCGGATGAGCCCCGAGAATGCCCGCTGCCTGTCGGCGGCGGGCGTAGACTGTTGCGTCCTGGCCAACAACCACGTGCTCGATTGGGGACATGCCGGATTGCTGGATACGCTCGCCAATCTTAACCGGCTCGACATCGCTTTCGCCGGTGCCGGGCGCGACCTGGCGCAGGCGGCCGGCCCCGCGATTGTGGATGTCGGAGGACAGGTTCGAATCGTCGTGTTCGGATTCGGCTCAGTCACCAGCGGCGTTCCTCGCAGCTGGGCGGCGACGCACGAGCGCGCGGGCATCAACCTCCTGGCCGACTACTCCGATGCGAGCATCGCGCGGGTCGCGGAACGCATCAGGCAGGCGCGCCGGCCGGGCGACGTGATCGTCGTATCCATTCATTGGGGACCGAATTGGGGCTACCACGTACCGGACGATCAGATCCGCTTCGCCCACGCCCTCCTCGAAGCGGCGCCCATCTCCATCATTCACGGCCATTCCTCGCATCATCCCAAGGCCATCGAGGTCCACGGCAACCGCCTCATCCTCTACGGCTGCGGCGATTTCCTTAACGACTACGAGGGGATCGAAGGTTATGAAGCATTCCGTGATGACCTAGCGCTGATGTATTTCGCCGACATCGACCCGACAAGCGCCGACATCCTTGCTGTCGAAATGGTGCCTCTGCAGATCCGACGTTTCCAGTTGGCGCACGCGTCGCCCGCGGATATCGACTGGCTGCACCGAACACTCGATCGGGAATCGCGCAGATTCGGAGCGCGCGTTGAGCTCGCGCCGGATGGGCGTTTCGCGCTGCGCTGGGATCGATCCGAGTCGCGGGGCGGATTTCTGCGGTCCCGGGGCGAGAGCAGCTCAGGACCGTGATACGCGCGCGCAGGCGCTATTGGCTGCAGCACGCCATCAACAGTGGATTGACGTGGATCAATGAACTCATGCGACAGCCTTGGAAATCTGCCGGCCGTTCCGCTCAAGATCGAATCCGGAGATTACAATGAAAGTTAGAGAGGTCATGCACAAAGGCGCGAGCTGCGTCGCGCCGGTTGCGTCCTTGCAGGACATCGCGAAGCGCATGCGCGATAATGACATCGGCGCCGTGCCGGTCGCCGAAGATGGCCGCCTGGTCGGGATCCTCACGGATCGAGATATCGTCTGCCGCGCTCTCGCAGACACGAGCAACCTCAGCAAGCTGACGGCGCGGGACGTGATGACGAGAGATGTGGTGTGCTGCTCGCCGGATGATGACGTTAACGTCGCAATCGACGTGATTGAAACGAAACAGGTCCGCCGCCTGCCCGTGACCGACAGCCACCGGACGATGGTCGGGATGCTGAGCCTCGGCGACATTTCCCACAAGGTCGGGAAGGAGCTTTCAGGCGAGGCGTTGCGGGTTCTTTCGGCGCACCATCTCTAGGCGCGAGAATTAAGGTCGTTGCGGATCGCTGCCGCCTCCCGTCGGCATCCTGCGCGATCAGTCGGACGATAGCGGCAGCGCTTCCCGACTGGTGATGTCAGCCTTCGGCCGTTCCGCGGGAAGAGGCAACCCATATCGATCTTATCATCCGCCGCGATGACCTGCTTTGCGAGCGCGATATCTCGCGTCGCCAGCGCTTGCACCGCATCGTTAATTTGCTTTTCCGCAAGACCACTCATTTCCGTGATCTTGCGGACCAGCTCCTGCAAGTCGAGGTCGAACGCGCGGGCGATATGCTCAATCATCAGACGCTCCTACCCCCCTCACAAGCGACTCTTCGGCCCGGGCAGCTGCGACCAATCCAGCCCCAGCGCGTCGCAGACCTCGCGCGCTACGCGCGGGTCGATAGTGCGACGCGAACCGCCGAGGGGGGCCTTCGCTGTTCGTCCCTCGCGATGCACGGTCACGACAACATGGCCTCGGTGCCGCTGCTCATGCTCGTGGCGGTCGAACCGACATCCTTGCTCGGCCAACCATCTTCGAAATGCTGCGCTTTCCATCGCACGTGCTCCCGCCGATGATCAGTCGACCATTTCTACAGCGATTGGCGCCAGCGCCGTTGATCTGGGTCAAGGCAGGGCGGATCGGAGGCAGTTCCCACGTGACCGTGGCTTGACGCCGATCGGCAGCGTGAGCCCGTCATGGGCGACGTCTGCCTGGACGCCGTGCGCGAGTCCGAGTTGCCGGACAGCTGCCGCGATCGTTCGCGGGTCGCCGCGCACGATCGGGGAGCCGCAATGCGTGAAAATAGCGCTGCGAACCCCCTGCTTCCGGCACCACGCGAGTTGCTGGGCGATCGGTGCGTGGCCGATCGGCCTTCCGTTCTGCTTGCGCACCATCGAACGGCTCACGGTTGCGCCGTCTCCGATGTACAAATCGACGCCGCGCAGCGCCGCCGCAGCGTTGGGCAGGTCGGCGACGTCGGGCAGATAGAGGAAACTGAACTGCCCGGCGGAGACGCGATATCCGACGGCGGGCGCGCGGATGGAGTGCTCGACTGGAAACGCCTCGAACCTGACCCCGCCGATCGCGACAGGTCTTCGCGGCATGATTCGGCGGCGATCACGGATTGGATAGTGGCGGAGCAGGTTGAACGTCTCCTCGCTGGCGTAGACTGGGCATGGAGCGCCTTCAGCCAGGCCGGCGGCATGATCGGCATGTGCGTGCGTGAGCAGGATTGCGGTCGGCGCGACTCCAGTGAGCCGGCCCCGCCAGTCCGCCCCGCAATCGATCATGAGGCGGACATCGCTGTCACGAACCAGCAGCGCGCTATGGCGGCGGTGCTGGCGCGAACGGATCTTGATTTCGCCGCGCGTGCCGAGAAAGGTCAGCGCGATTGGGCTTGTCTTCGCTACCACATCGATCTCGCAGCCGAGTTCAACTACGGCCGTATTTGGCGCTGGTGCGGCAGAGGACGCCGACAATGCATGCGATGGGTGCTGCGATCACGATCCAGACTTACGCTGGACCGGGCAGCGTGCGAACCAACTCCTTGAACCGGTCCCATTCAGTCGCCGCCCAAATCTCGGTGCTGGCGTGCCCGAACGTGCGGATGAGAGCTGAAAGTCGCGTCGCCGTCTCGATGTCGTCGGCGAGGAAGATATCGAGATAATCGCAGGGGCCGAGTATCGCATAGCTGCCAAGCCACTCCACGCCGCGGCACTCCTTCCGTATGGCGTCCATGGCTCGGCGTTCGAGCTGCTCGAGTTCCCTTGGGGAGCGTACCGCGTCGGGGTTGAGGCGCGTCAACATGATGAATGTGGGCATGGCAAGGCCTCGCCTGGCAGGTCTTGGCACTGTAGCGGAGCACATCCTTTGCGGCTTGATATGGATCAATAGAAGGAAGGCCGGAACTACGGAGGCGGCGCATGCCGCGCGGTCAAATGCTACAGAGCCGGTCTCTGAAAGATGTGAGGCCCACCTGTCAGCAGCGGAAGTCCGCTAATCGGCAGTTGTATACACCTCGGTCACGGAAAAAGCGCGAGATGGTGATGTGGCAGCACTCATCGAAGACGCGCCACTCCCCCGGATCGGCTTCCAGGCGAGCCCGGTAAGCGGCAAACCCTGGCACTCCGAGCTCGCGCATCCGCCGCTTCAGCCGTTTGCAGACCTGCGCACGAACCTTGCGAAACCCCCGCCAACGCAGGTTGCGCCGGGGCAGCGCCCACTGCAGGAAGGCTGTGCAGTCCTCGCCGTCCATCGGTTCAATTGCCGCCACCGGCCGCCGGCTCGCCGCGAGGCCCGGCGATCAGAACACATAATGATCTAGCCCCAATGCAAATTTGACGCGCATCAATAATTGGCACGATATCTCGTTAGAATAATCGATGCTCGCGTATGGGTCGCCTTAAATGCACATCGAGACGGCAACGAGTGCTCGGGTGCACTTCGAAGCGAGCTTCAGCCATATTCAGGTTGTCCCTATTAGATTCAGCGGCGTCAACAATGCAAGGGGGGGAATGCCCGGATCGGGCTCACGTCCAACGACAGGTGGGAGCAAGTCGCTATCGCTTGATCAGCTTGCGAGCTGTTGCATAGGTTCGGTCAGGGGGCAACCCGCGGTTCCACCTTCGGGCCTACATTGCCCAGACCGCCCGCACACCGTCGATGACGTATTGTACGGCGAGCGCCGCGAGGATCACGCCCAGCAGCCGAGAGAACACGAGATTTGCCGTGGTGCCGAGCAGGCGCGAGAGGCGTACGGCGGAAAGATAGACTGCGAAGCACAACGTGACGACCGCAATGATCACGCCGAGTAACATGAGCAGAAGAGCGGTACTGCCACTGCCACGGCCGGCAAGGAGCAGCGTCGCCGTGATCGCGCCGGGGCCTGCCATCAGCGGAATTGCCAGAGGAAATGCGGCAAGGCGGCGCGCGTGGTCCTTGTGGACCGCCTCTTCAGCCTCCTTGCCCTCGCGCTCGCTGCGCCAGCCCAGGACCATGTCGAAGGCCACTGCGAAGAGGAGCAGGCCACCGGCGACGCGGAATGCCGGCAGAGTGATACCGAGCTGCGCCAGCAGCCAATCGCCGATTAGGGCCACGCCGCACAGGGTCACTCCGGCCAACAGGCAAGCATTGAGCGCTATGCGCTTATGCTCACGTGCAGATAGGCCGCGCGTGAGCACGACAAATATCGGCGCCAGGCTCACCGGGTCGACCACCACCAGCAACGTCACAAAGCTGGAGACCAAAAAATCGAGCGTCATGGTGGCGCACGCAGACCTTTGGCTAGTGGTTCAAAGGAATGCAACACAAGAAAACAGGAGCAGCCGCAGGCCGCATTCCGCGCGAGCTTCGAGCGTTGATATCTGTCGGATGGCTCGGCCCTTGAGGCTATCAGCAACGCTGATGCGCTCGATCACGGAACTGCGCGACATCATGGAACGAGACGAATTATTGAATTCGTCAAGCGCTACCGTCAAGCTGCTCAAGGAATTATGCGACCTATATCTCGGCTGAGATCTCTGCGCGCGCGTTCGCACGAGAGCCGAGTTGGGCTTTTTTGCTGCGTCGCGTTAGGACGCGATGATCCGTAGCGGAATTTGACGGAGGTTGGCTGATCCACGGGCGGTTGTGCAGTCGCTTGTCGATTCGACATCCCGCTTAACGACGGAGCCGCTGTACTTGCCATCTTGAAGCAGAGCAGGCCGCGATCAGAGGATGGCACCTAACCGCCACGATAACCATGTCCGCCACTTGTGGGTCGATAGGCCTTGCCACGTGTGGCCTGCGCGCAGAAACTCACGCCGAGTTGAGCCTGCGGCGCCGGCGGAGTCAGGACCTGCCATGCGGATGCCTTCCTGCATTGCTGCCGCGATGTTGTGCCTGATCGCATCTGGCGTCGACGCGCGCGTGCTGATCGCGGTGGACAAGAGCAGCCAGCGCATGACGGTGTTCGTCGACGGCGCTCCCCGCTATCAGTTCGTCGTATCGACCGGCCGCGCCGGCTACGGCACTCCCAACGGCACTTATTCGCCGCAGCGCCTGGAGCGGACCTGGTTTTCGAGGGAATATTACAATTCGCCCATGCCGCATTCGATCTTCTTCCACGGCGGCTACGCGATCCACGGCAGCTATGAAATCAGCCGGTTGGGCGGACCAGCCTCACACGGCTGCATCCGGCTGCATCCGCAGAATGCCGCCACCCTGTTCGCGCTGGTGCGCCAGCAAGGTGTCGGAGCCACCACGATCGTGGTGTCCGGGCAAAATGCTTACGGTGGCTACCGTCGCCGCTAGCGCGGGCGGTTTCTCCGGACCAGTCTACTCCTGTAAAACCGCAGCGGCGCGCCGACTGCGGGCGCGCGGATGTTCGGTCAGCGCACGGACTCGAACACGTCGGTGACGATCTTGTCGTCGGCGATCCCGCCGCCGGCAGCATTGGGCTGCTGCGCGCCCGACTTCGGCAGTCCGTACATGGCTTCGATGGTGCGCAGGATGTTCACGTGCGTGATGCCTTTGTCCTCCCGGTATGCGCCCGGCCTGATGTGCGCGCCGGCGAAGATCGTAACCACCCGGTTCTGAATATCGCGCAGCAGGCGGTTATATCTCGGCGGATATGCCGGTTTCGGCCCGATCAGGAAATTGGTGAGCCCGTAATAATTGCCCAGGTCGTCATTCTCGTCGAACGTGACGATCAGCAGGCTGTTGTGGGTTTTTGCCCACTGATAATAGCCGTCGAGATTCTGTTGCAGCCAGGCGTCGCCGGCGGGAATGCTCTGCGCCGGCTTGAAGTTGTGCATGTCGTGAATCAAGCTCGGGATGACGAAAGCGACCGTCGGCAGCGCGGCATAGTCGCGCGGGAAATCGGCAAATCGCAGGTTGGACGAGGTGTCGACCGTCGTGCCGTTGGGAACATTCGCGAAGCTGATCCAGGGCACGTGCTTGCGGCCGTAGATGCAGTCGTCCCCTTTGCAGCCGGGCGGATCGAAATCGACGGTCGAGCCGATCTCGGGCAGGCTTTCGGCATAGCCCTTGAACGACAGGCCCTTTTTGATCAGTTGCTCGCCCAGATTGCTCGCCGTAAAGGGGTAGTCGGGATGGCTGGCCTTGCTCGGGACCTGATCGAAAAAACCGACATTGTGGTTGCTGCCGGAGAACAGCCAGAAATAGTTGCCCTGACTGAAATGCTCCTCGCCAAACATTCTTTCGAAGACGGCGCCCTCCCCGGCCAGCTTCCTGAGATAGGGCGCGGGGAAGCGATCTCCCAGGATTTGATCGAAATCCTTGTTCTCTTCGACCACGATGACGATGTGATCGTAGACCGGCAGGCTCGAAGGCCACGACGGGTTGTCGGCCCCCGCCGCAACGCCGGCCGCGCACGCCGCCAGAGCAACGCCGCAAATCCACGGGATCCTGCGCATCTTTTCTCACTCACCGCGAGCGATAGGCCAAATCGCCGACATTGTTGGCCGCTTGCCCCGACTGGTAGCAAGAGGAATTTCCGGCAGCATTCGATGCGCGCGAGGGCCGTAATCCTCGCGCAGGCGAGCTGGGAGAAGGGCAAGCCGGAGGCGTTGCTCGCTTCGGGCCGTTCCGGCTTTGAGCCCCCCGGACAGAGCCCGCACCACATTCACCGAACGCACATCACTCAGCGAACGAACATGAGGAAGCCAGGCTGGTCGCCGACGACCGTGATGTGTCCCTTGCAGGGCGTGGTATCCTCCAGGTGAAACACGCTGCCGGCGCCCAGTCGCCGCGTCTCGCCGTCGGTCGTGGTGATGGAGAAGGTGCCTTGCAGCACGATGCCGAATTGCTTTGCGGGCGTAGGATGGTTGAGACGATGCTCTAGGTCCTGCGCGCCCCAACGTGCGCCGAAGCCTCCGAAAAACGCGCGCGAGGCGGCAAAGTCGCTGCCGATGTGGATGGGCGGCGCCGGCGGCGCGAAGTCGGTCTTGCGGAGGTCGACCGTCACGTCCTGAAAGTGCGTATTTCCGTCGGCCGCGCAGTAGAGCCGTGCGTAGCTGAAATGCGACGGATCCCGGCTGTCCTCGCCGCGCGCCGCGACGGTGAACTCCGACAGGGCCATGAGGACGAAAACGAACGCGAACGTCTTGGTCTTCCGGCGCATCGGCGCACTCCTTTGCTTCTGCCACGGGTTACATCGAGTCCTTGAAACTTCCCGCACAGCAGACTGATGCACGCGAGTTGTGCACGATTTAAGGCTGCTGGTGGAAAGTGGCAGCACTCCATCACTTTGGCAACGATGGTGTATCCGAGGGGCGTCAGTCCTTGTAGATCTCGACCGCCTGCATCATGCCCATCTGGAGCGGCGGACCGCGGCCTTGACCAGCGGCTGGCCCATCGCCGCCACAACCGACGATTAGTCTAACCGCCGCCGCGCTGCATGATGGGTCCGGAGAGTCCGAGGGCCGTCGTAACCAACGCCAGATGGCTGAGCGTCTGCGGAAAGTTTCCAGTGAGGCGGCGCGTATGCAGATCGTATTCTTCCGACAGCAGACCCACGTCGTTGCGTACCGAGAGCAGGCGCTCGAACGCGTCGCGGGCCGCTTCGTGCTCGCCAAGGAGCTGCCTGCAATCGGCAAGCCAGCAGCTGCAGGCGAGAAAAGCCCCATGCCCTTTCTCTTCTGCCTGTTTCGATCGATAAACTAATCCGTCGTGCACCAATTCGCGTTCGATATGCCTGATGGTTGCCAGCATGCGGGGATCATCAGCCGGCAGAAAGCCAACCAGCGGGATGAGCAGCAGGGAGGCGTCGATGGTTCGCCCCCCGTAGAACTGCACGAACGTTCCCAGTCCGCCGTCGAACCCTTCTCGGCAGACCTCTGCACGAATTTCCTCACGCAAGGCCTTCATCCGGCGAAGCAGGTCTTGGTCGGTGGTTACGACCCTGCTTTTTAGCACTCGATCGATCGCGACCCAGGCCATGACTTGTGAATAGACATATTGCCGTGGTTCGCCACGGTTTTCCCAAATGCCGTGTCCCGCGCGGCGCCATTGCCGCTCCACCGCCTCGACAATGGCCTGCTCGACGGCAATGCCATGTGCGCTGGGTTGGAGCCCCGCGCGTTCCGTGAGATGCAGCACGTCGATAAGCTCTCCGTAGACATCGATCTGCCTCTGAAAGGCCGCGGCATTGCCGATCCGAACCGGGGAAGCGAAGCCATAGCCGCGAAGCCATTCGGCGTCCCATTCGTAAAGGTGCCTGCCCCCGTCGACGCGATACATGACCCGGATATGCTCAGGCGTTCCGGCAATCGCTCTGAGGATCCAGTCGCGCCACGCCACGGCTTCGGCATTGTAGCCGGCATTGAGCAGGGCATGGATCGCGAAGGCGGAGTCGCGCAGCCAGCAATAGCGGTAATCTCAATTCTGCTTTCCGGCAGGAACTTCCGGCAACGACGTGGTCGGCGCCGCAACGATGCCGCCGGTGCGTCGGCTGGTCAGTGCCTTGACCATCGTAAGGGAGCGCCGCACGGCCTGCGGCCACTGGGTCGGCCGGTCCAGGCGGCAGACCCATTCGCGCCAGAATGCTTCGGTTTTGTCGAAGGCTTGCTGATGATCCAACGGCGGAGGCGGTCGTTGTTCCGAATGAGCGAACTGCAACACAAACCAGTGGCGCTCGCCTTCATGGATGCTAAACCCCGCGCGCACGTCGTGGCCGTCGCGCTCGAACGGCAGATCGGAATCCAAAACCGTCATCTCCGGTCCGACTCTTCCAATCACGCGTCGGTCCTGAACTTCGATCCATGGCGGGACCGCACCATAACCCAAAGCGCAGTCGAAGGATCGAGTTCAATTCACATGAGCCGCGCAGGCCGGAGACGATCCGAACCAAGGCTGGCGGGCCGTCGCGGATCGGCATGAAATCGGTGAGGCGCACAGCACCCGATTGGCTGGCAAACTCGGTTTCCAGAATCAGGCTGTCGCCGCGGTAGCGATGGGTGGCGCGGGCATGATCATCGGGCACACCAGCCACTGCCCGTTATCGGCGTCCCCAACTAGCGCGGCGAAGCAAGCATCCGAATCGAATCGCGGCCAGCACAGCCAGTCGATCGAGCCGCTACGGCTTACAAGAGCGGCCGACTCGCAGTCGCCGATCATTGCATAGTCTTTGAGCGGAACGGTCATCGCGGCCATGCTATCCGATGCGTCGGCTTACAAGAGCGCCGAAAGGTGCGCCGCGACGAGCCCGGCATAGGTGCGAGTGCCGGCTTTACTGTGCGCCGCGAGCAGAAGGTCGACGGGCATCGAGCGCAATCCCTCAACGGTCGGGGATTATCTTGGGAAGCTGCAGGCTCGGGCCGCTGGGCGCGTAGAAGGGCGGCCAACCCTGACGGTCGGCGTAATCCGTCATGCTCAAACCGTATAGAAATGCCAGCCAGAAGAAACCGCTGAAGGCGAACACCCATCTCAGGGACGGCGGACCCTTCAACCGCATGAACAGGATGAACAAGATGGCGGCTTGTGCGGCCGCGATTCCGAACTGGATCATGGGTGCCCAGATTCCCAGTGCAAGGAAAGCGCTCCACAGGCTCACTCCACCGAGCACGAGCATGACGATCCACGCCACGACGAACGGCAACGCCCTGGCCCGTTTGGGATCGATCTGCGGTCCGATGGTCATGATCGCCCCACTAAATAAATGCAGGGATAAAGAAAAACCCAAACCGTATCGACAAAACTCCAGTAAATTCCGACGACCTCGAGCGGCGCATAATAGGCAGGAGTTATGCGGCCGAGACGCACCCGCCAAAGCAGCATGTACAGAACAAGCCCTATTCCGGTCATCAGGTGGATGGCATGCAATCCCGTTGCCACCCAGTAGAAGATCCAAAACAATTCCCCCGCTCGCCCCTCTCCCGGCTTAACTTCAAAATTGACGACGGGAACAACCTTGTCCTGGAAATCCTGGTAATACTCGTAGCCCTTGATGCATAGGAAAGCGAAGCCGAGCGCCATCGTCGCCACGAGCCACCAGATCATTCCTTCTCGCCTGCCCTGCGCGGCAGCATTGATCGCGAGCACCATGGTCAAGCTGCTGGTTATCAGGATGACCAGGTTTGCGGTGCCGCACCACAACACGGCATCCTTGGCGGCGGCGGCGAACTCGTCCGGATAAGAGAGCCGGTACACAAAGTAGGTGAAGATCAAAGCGCCGAAGAACAGGGTCTCGTTGACCAGAAAGACCCACATCCCGAGCTGAGCGGTATCGCCCTGTTGCTCGAGGTCCGCGTACTGAATCTCGGGTTCGAGGACGGCACTATTGGGCATGCCGAACCCCTTCCTGAGACACGAAGCTGTCGTCCTCCGGGTCATAGCTGTAAGGCCCCAAGGTCACGACCGGCGTGCGCTCGAAATTGTGCGTCGGCGGCGGCGAGGGCGTGGTCCATTCGAGGCCGGTCGCGCGCCAAGGATTGGCTCCGGCCTTGCGGCCCCAGAACAGCGACCACCCGAGGTAGAGCAGCGGCAACAGGTAGGCCACCGCCAGGATCGAGGCGCCCGCAGATGACAGCAGGTTCCACGACTGCCATTCGGCCGGGTACGTATACGAGCGTCGCGGCATCCCGAGATAGCCGAGGATAAACTGCGGAAAGAACGTGAGGTTAAAGCCGACATAGGTGAGAATGGCGGCGAACCGCGCCCACATCTCGGGGTAAAGGCGGCCGGTCATTTTTGGCCACCAGTAGTGCAGCGCAGCGAAGAACGCACTGACGGTGGCGCCGACCATGATGTAATGGAAGTGGGCGATGACGAAATAAGTTCCGTGCACGTGCACATCGATGGCGAGTGTCGCCAGCATGAGGCCCGTGACCCCCCCGAGCGTGAACAGCAGCACGAATCCGAGCGCGTAGACCATCGGCGCGTCGAACATGATGCTCCCCTTGTGCAGGCTGACAGTCCAGTTGAACACTTTGATCGCGGATGGAACGGCGACAAAGAACGTCATCAGCGAGAACACGAGTCCGGAGTAAACCGAGATCCCGGCGACGAACATGTGATGCGCCCAGACGAAAAAGCTCAGGATCGCGATCGACATCAGGGCAATGGTCATTCCGGAGTAGCCGAATATGGGGCGGCGCGCGTAGCACGGAATGATTTCACTGACGACCCCCATGGCCGGCAATATCATGATGTAGACCGCCGGGTGGGAGTAGAACCAGAACATGTGCTGCCAGAGCAGCGGATCACCGCCGTGGTTGGGGTCGAACAGCCCCACGCCAATGAACCGCTCGAACGCGAGCAGGAAAGTGTCCATGGCCAGGACCGGCGTGGCCGTCACCATGACGACGCTCACCGCGTAGATGGCCCAAACGAATAACGGCAGGCGCATCCAGGTCATTCCGGGAGCGCGCAAACGATGAATGGTGACGATGAAGTTGAGCGCGGTCATGATACTCGAAAAGCCATTGATGAAGACGGCCATGGCCGCGGCAAAGACATAACCGTTGGCATAAACCGTGGAGAGCGGGGTGTAGAAGGTCCAGCCGGTATCTGCCCCTCCCATGATCAACGCATAGAGGACCACCAGGCCGGACAGGTTGAAGACATACCAGCTGGCCAGGTTGACGCGCGGGAAGGCGAGATCGCGAGCCCCGATCATCAGAGGAATGAAGAAGTTTCCAAACGTCGTTGGAATGGATGGAATGAGAAAGAACCAAACCATGATGACGCCGTGCATCGTGAACATGCGGTTATACACCGCCGGCTGCAGCAGCCCCTCGGGCGTGGCGAGGTTCAGGCGCATCATGGTTGCGGCAAACCCGCCGGCGAAGAAGAAGAACGTGATCGACGCAAAAAAGAGAAGGGCAATGCGTTTGTGGTCGCGCGTCAGCAGCCACGACGCGACGGTATTCTCTTCGGTCAGGTAGCTGGGCTCGCCGGCGTCAGCGGCGGTTTCCGGAGGCAGCCCGCGCGCGGCTGTGGAGATGCTCATCGACCGGGCTCCTGTCTGCCACCGAGCGATTTGATGTAGGCGATCAGCTTCAGCAGCTCGCCCTCGCCGAGCTGCCCGGAAAAGTCGGGCATCACGGCCGGGTAGCCGGCAACCGTGAAGCTGCGCGGGTTCAGGATGCAGTCGCGGATATAAGCTTCGTCGGCGACGCGCACCGAGCCGTCCTGCAGATGGACCAGGGTGCCGTAAAGGCCGGCGAGCGACGGCGCATGCACGGTGCTGTTGCGGTCATGGCAGCCGCTGCAGCCATGGGCCCGGAACAACTCCTCGCCTTCCTGCGCCAACGATTCGTGCACGCCCTGCTCCGTCAGCCAGCGCGCGTAGTCGGGACCGGTCATGACAACGACCTTGCCGTGCATCGTTGCGTGCTGAAGCCCGCAATACTGGGTGCACTCGAGCCTGAAGACGCCGGTCTTGTTGGCTTTGAACCAGACGGTTTCCAGGGTGCCGGGCACAACGTCGCGTTTCACGCGGAATGCCGCCACGAAGAAGCTGTGAATGACGTCCTCCGAGGCCATGACCACCCTTATCGTCTTGTCGACCGGCACATGCAGCGCGTCGATCTCGCGTTGGCCGCCGGGATGTTCGATCTTCCACATCCATTGCTTGGCGACGACGTAGACCTCCTCGTCTCCCGGCGGGGTCATGTACAGCCAGATGTAGATGGCCGCGCCCCAGACGAAGAGCAGGAGAAAGCCCGCAAGGGTGGCCGTGGTCCAGGCGGCCTCGAAGTGCCAGGTCTTGGCGACGCGATCGGCTCGCGACGCTGAGCTTCCGCGCCGGTAGCGAATGCAGAACGACAGCATCATCGCGGTGACCGTCACCATGATCAGTCCGGCGACGCCGAGCTCGGCAATGTAGAGATTGTTCACCGCCACAGCGTTGAGGGCGGCGGTATCGGGCCAGAAAGGAATCCATCGGTACATGGGATCAGCCGTGGCGGCGGCGCCGTATGGCGACGAATACGGCGATCAGGGTGAACCCTGCTGCGGCGTCAGCCATCATCAAGGCGGCCAGCACCGGTACCGTAAGCCGTCCGAGTGGCGCACCTTGGACATGGCAAAGCAGCAATATGCGAGTGAGCAGGCCCTGCGATTTGTCCTGCTCAGCATCGGCAAGGGCGCCGACGAGCTGTTGCGGCGAAATCGCGACGCCCTCGACGTAGCGGCTGATGATCCCGTCCGGCGCGGCAATGACGAAGCCCGCCGGATGAATGTAGGCATCGACGAGTTTGTCGTAGCGGTACGGAAAGCCGACCGCGTCGGCGATCTCGCGCACGGCCGGCGCCGAGGCGGTCAGGAAGTGCAGGCCGGTCTCGCCGCCGCTGCGCCCAAGCAACGCGACATATTTTGCGCGAGCAGCGGCGGCGTCGGCCGCGTTGTCGCGCGGATCGATGCTGATCGCCACGAGCTGGTAGTCGCGCCCGGGCACGAGCGGCAGCCCACCGAGCGCGTCGACCACGAGATTGCGCAGAGTGACGCCGCACAAGGACCTGCAGCGCAGATATTCAAGCACCAGGATCACTGGCGAGCTGGCAAAATAGTCTCCGAGCACCACGGTGCGACCGCTTTCGTCGATCAAACTCCGCGCGAGCGGCAATCGCGCGCCCGGATGTGGTCGAAAGGAGAGATTTGAGGCATCACTCGCGCCGACGGAAGCGAACTGCCGCTGCGCGGGCAGCAAGACAACGCCCAGGCCGGCCCCGCACAGCACCAAGGCGATGATCAATGCAATCGACGCCCAGGCGCCGCGGGTCACTGTTGCCCCCTCGGAAAACCAGGAGCCCCGGACTTGGCGAGCTTTTGCATCGCCTGCACGATCGGGATGTGCACAATCCCCTTCTGCTTATCCATCCAGTAATAGCTGTTGAGACGTTTCTCCTCGTCGGCCCGAAATGCCCGCAAATCACCCTGCGGATCAGTCTGCAGCCGCGGGCCGGGCGGGGTAATGCGCAGCGTGCGGCTGGTATCGCTCATGGCATGGGGATATGCGGCGATCAGCACGAAACAGCAGACCACCAGCAGCACCAATACTCCCAGGTAAACCAGGGCCACGGGTGCCACCGACCAGTCCGTCGGCTCATACGCGGTTTTCGGACGCGCCTGATCCGACTCGCTGGGGACGGCGCGGATTGCGGGTGGCGTCGTTGCAAGATCGTGCGGCGTCAGGAGCTTGACGACAAACAGCATCAGAACTCCGCTGAGGGCCAGGATTCGCCAAAGCGCGCGGTTCAATCTCCGAGGATTGCTGGACGGGCGATCAGCCATGCTCCGCCCTCCACATCGCTGCTCGGCGCGCCGGCACGAGCCGGTGCGCGTAGCGCAAGGCACAGGTGAACAGCAGCACAATGACGCCACCCAACGCCAACAGGGCCGCAACGTCGAGCCAGAACGGCGTGGGCGCCTCGGATTCCGGCATCACCAGCAGCCAAGTGTTGGCAAGCCGGCTGATCAGGATCGATGCGCAGCATGCGCCAACGACAACGCGGTTGCGCTTGCTCGGCGCCCACAGCAGCAGCAAAAACGGCAGGACGAATCCGAGCCCGGCCGAAACGTAGATGGCGGGATGCCAGTCGGAATTGAGCTGCTTGAGGTACCAAGGAATCTCAGTCTTGAGGTTTTCCTCCCAAATGATCAGAAACTGCATGAACTCCACATAGGCCCAGAAGATCGTGGTCGCGAGCAGGATCTGTGCGAGGTCGACCATGTGCGCGCGCCGCTGGAGTGCGGGCCATCCGAAGACGGTGATGGTCAGGAGTACGAGCGCCATGCCGGTGTTGAACCAGCTCGCTGCCTGCGTGTACGGAAAGATGGACGACCAAAAGGTGGGCTGGAGCGACAGGATCCAGTCGATGGCCGCGAAGCTCGTGGAAAACGCCAGCGCGATCAGGCCGAGCGCGCTGATCCAGGACAGGCTTGGCGGGATCGGGAGTCTGCCCTCGCGCGGCCCCCACAGCGCAAAGCCAGCGAGCAGGTTCCACACAACGACATAGACGCCGTAGCGGATGAAGAAGTCGGTTTCATTGAGATAAAAGACGTTGCTCAATCCGGGCGCCGGATGGGTCCACGCATAGAGCGAATCGATGCCGACGAAAGCCGCAATCCCGGCGAGGCTGGCCACCGGCATGGTTGCGACGGCTGCGCCGAGGACCGGTCGAGCGGTGCCCATCCAGTCGCCGCCGCTGAGGTCATGCACCAGCACGAGCGTGATGCCGGCGAGCGGCACGCCCAACCAGAACAAATAGCTGCACAACCATGCCTGCCAGAATGCGGGCGGATCGGTGATGACGCCGAAGATGCAGCCGGCCAATCCCAGCGCACCGAAAGCGACCGCGCCCAGGCTGACCCGCAACGGGTTCACCGCAGTTCCTCCCGCTTGTCGGGCGGCACGTCCGACACTGAGGCATTCGCGCTCGCCTGCAAGGCACGGATGTAGGCGGCGATGGCCCAGCGATCCGCGGGTTGGACGCGGTCGGCGTAGGCATACATGATGCCGTAGCCGTGCGTGATGACGTCGTAGAAGTGTTGATTGGGCGCGTTTCGCAGCCGATCGCTGTCGTAGGAAGGCGGGCGTGGAAACCCGCGCCGGACGATCATCCCGTCGCCGTCGCCGAGCCTGCCGTGACAGGGCGCGCAATTGATGTCGAACCGCTGCTGGCCGCGCTGCAACAGCGTCATGGTCAGCGGAGGAGGCGATGGCGGGTTTAGAGCTTGGTCTCGTGCGACGGTGTTCGGCGCCGGCTTCACCGGCCAATCCAACTGCGAGCCGTAGGGCAACTCGTAGGGTGCAAGCTTCGGCTGATTGGCCATGTTGTCGCAACCGGCCAAGGCGATGGTCAGGCCCACGACGACGAGCTCGCAGCGCCACGTCATGCGCGGACCTCCTCGATTCGCTCGGCGCCGAGCTGCTCGAACAGTGTGTTGATGGAGGCCGCGTCGAACCTGGGATCGCGGGCTTCGACGCAGATGAGAAATCGATCGCGCGACGCACGCGCAAACGAGCGGGCTTCGAAAATTGGATGATAGAGTTTTGGAAGCCGGGACGCGGCCAGCATCCCGAAAAAGCCGGCCGCGACCGTGACCAGCAACATGAATTCGAATGTTCCGACCATGAATGCCGGCCAGCTGTTATACGGGCGGCCGCCGACATTGATCGGATAGTTCAGAGCCTCGTCCCAGTATTGGATCCAATAACCCCACGCGGCGCCCAACAGTGCGGCGCCGAACATCAGAAGCGGGAGGAACAGCCTCGGTCCGGGATGGATGATCTGGTTCAATTCCTCGATTGGATACGGAGTGTACGCCTCGAACGCCCGAAAGCCCGCCTCCCGCAGCCGAGCGGCTGCGTTCTTGACCCGTTCGGGCGTGTCGAACACTGCGATGACGCCGAAGACATTCTTCATCTCGGCGTCTCTCTTTTTTCGATGATCTCGCGAACCTCGGCAATCGAGACGATCGGCGCGAAACGCAAGAATAGAAAGAACAGCGTGAGGAACAGCCCGATCGTGCCTGCGAGCGTCGCCCAGTCCCAGACCGTCGGAAAGTAATAGCCCCAATAGGAAGGAATATAGTTGTGCTCCAGACTGGCGGTCGTGAAAACGTAGCGTTCCTGCCACATGCCGACGATGATGCCGGCCGAGATCAGCAACAGCAGCGGTTGATTGCGGCGAACAGCGGGAAGCCACAACAGCTGCGGGATCACGACCGTCAGGATCTTCTCGGACCAGAATACGGGAGCGGTGAAGCCGAACGCCCGCTGGAAGAATTCAGTCTTGTCGGCGACGTCGCTTCCATAGATCGGGCCGAAGGCTTCCCAGACGTAGGAGTAGGCAAGCATCAGGCTGCCCACGAGCATGACCTTGGCCATTGCGTTGAAGTGATATGCGGTCAGGACGGTTTGCAGGCTGTAGCCCCAGCGCACCAGGATGGTGAGCATGATGATCACGGCGGTGCCTGAAATCACGGCCCCGAAGAAGAAGTACGGCGGGAACTGGGTGTCGTGCCATCCGGGCGTAAGTCCGGCCGCAAAGTCCAGACCCACCACGCTGTGCACCGAGATGACCATCGGCGCCATGATCGCCGACATGATCGCATAGACGACGCGCTGGTTCTGCCATTGCCGGCTCGAGCCGTGCCAGCCGAGCGCCGCAACGCCGTAGAGGATTTGCTTGACGCGGGTCTTCGCGAGATCGCGTACGGTCGCAAGATCCGGCAAAATGCCGGCGTAGTAGTACATGATCGACATCAGGATGTAGCAGAGCAGGCAGATGAAATCCCACCACAGCGGGCTGCGCACTTGCGGCCATACCCCCATCACCGTGGAATAGGGAAACAGCCAGTAGAACAGGCCCGGGCGCCCAAGGTGCATGATCGGCATCAGCCCGGCGCAAGGCGCGGCCGACAGCAGCATGCTTTCGGCGATCCGATTGGTTGCCGAGCGCCACGGCGAGTGCGTCAGAAAGAACAGCGCAGAGACGATCGTGCCGCCGCTCGCGAGCGCGATCCACCAGACGTATTCGGCGATTGCAAGCCCCCAGGCGACCGGTATGTTGACGCCCCACACGCCGATGCCGTTGACGAACAGCCAGACCATTTGAATGACGAGGACGAGGAACAGTGCAAACGACAACCCGAAGCCCACCCACCACCAGCGCGGTGCTCGAGGCATCAGCACCCGGCTGCTGACGTCCTCGCTCAACGACGTCAGGCTGACGCTCGGCGCAATGACCGGCGCATCGCCTGCCAACTCGCCCGACAAGGCCATCGTCATGGGTTCACCTGACTGCGGTCACGACTCGTCGCGTTTGATTGTAGGGTTGAAGTTCCGGATCACGGCGCTGTAGCTGGTGCGGGGCCTGGTGTTGAGCTCATCGAGCAGCACGTAATCGATCGGCGTCGCCTTGCGCCTGACGACTGCGCTTTCTCGATTGTTGCGGTCGCCGAAAACGATGGCCTGGGTCGGGCAAGCCTGCTGGCACGCAGTAACCACCTCACCGTCGGCAAGCTGGCGGTCTTCGCGCGCGGCCTCGATCTGGGCAGTTCGGATCCGCTGGATGCAATACGTGCATTTCTCCATCACGCCGCGGCCGCGCACGCTCACTTGCGGGTTCCAGGATTTAGGCGCGCGCTCGTTCGCATGCGCATAGGCGTAGAAATTGAACCGCCGCACCTTGTAGGGACAGTTGTTCGAGCAGAACCGCGTGCCGACGCAGCGGTTGTAGACCATCAGGTTGACGCCTTCGTGATCGTGCACGGTGGCATGCACGGGACAGACCACCTCGCACGGCGCGTTCTCGCAATGCATGCAAGGCATCGGCTCGAACGCGATATCCGGCGCATCGGGAGAACCGGAATAGTAGCGATCTATCCGCAACCAATGCATGACGCGTTGCTGGAGCACCTGGTCCTTGCCGACGATCGGCACATTGTTTTCGGCCTGACAGGCGAGCGCGCAGGCTTGGCAACCGATGCAGGAATTCAGATCGATGGCCATCGCCCAGGCGCGATCGGGATATTCGTATGGCGGATAGAGCGACTCTGATTTCCCCTTCGGAGCGATCGTGTCAGGCCTGCTGTTGAATTGCTCGAGGCTCCCCTCGCGGATGAGGTCGCGCCCGAGCACACGATCCTGGTCCTGGGTTGTCGCCAACCGGTAGACCTCGCCGGTCTTGCCGACGGAAGTGATCTCGGCGGTCCAAAGGTCGTGCGAGCGGCGCAGCCGATACGCATCGAAGCCAACCCCGGCGCCAAGCCCGCCTGCCGCGCGACCCCATCCCAGCGGCAGAGTGATGCAATCCGGCGCCTGGCCCGGCAGCACGAACACCGGGGCTTTCAGTTTGGTCTGTCCAACGGCTATCTCGACGACATCATGGGTAGCGAGATCGAGCCGCTTCGCCGTGCTCGGCGCGACAAGCGCAGCGTTGTCCCAGGTCAATCGTGTGAACGGGCGCGCCATCTCCAACAGCCAGGCATTGCCGGCATAGCGGCCGTCCCAGGTCCCCTCGTCCGGCCGAAACAGCGCCCGCAGGCCGCCGGCGTGCGGAGCCGTCGACGGCAGCTGGGCGGCGATATCGATGCTGGGGGTTATGGCTAGCGCGGATGCCGCCGTGTCGGGCACGATCCCGACGCGGAGTGCTTCATGCCAGAAGGGCTCGAACTCTCCCCGGTTCTCGCGTTGCGCGCGCTGGCGCCAGAACCCGCGCAGCAGCTGATATGCATCCGGCATCACGTTGCCGAGCAGGATCGCCAGGACTTCGTGCGGCGAATGGCCACCATACATGGGCTTGGCCTGCGGCTGCTGGATGGTCACCGTCCCTTCGAAGGCGCGCGCGTCGGCCCAGGTCTCGTACGGGTGCGCGGACGGGATGCGCCAGGTGCAGGCGAGCGCGGTCTCGTCGTCGTACTCTGCCAGGCACGCCGAGAACGGGACGCTGCGCAAGCGCGCCAAGAAGTCCAGATCGGCCGGGGCGTCATATCCCGGATTGACGCCGAACATGAGCAGCGTGTCGACTTTTCCGGATGCCATGTCTTCGGCGAGCTCGGCGATCGAGTGACGCTTCGAACCGGCGGCTGCTTCGACCGGGGCGATCAGCTTTACCGTCGCCCCGAAGGCGCCCAGCGCAGCGTTGATTGCATCGCTCAAGAGGTGAATCTCGACCGGTTGCTCGCGCCCGGCATGCACAAGAGCTCGCCCCTTGTGCCGCGCCAAGTCATCCGCTGCAGCCTTCAACCATGCGGAATGCGCGTTGTCCGACTGCGACCATTGCTGCGGCCCGGCTCCGACCAAGCCAGCCAGATAGCGCGTCGACGCAGCGATCTCCTCCGGCCGCAAAGCCAGGCGGTGGTCCGCTTTGGCACCGAGCAGCGTCGGAGTGCTTTCGATCGCATAAACGCGACTCATGCTGCCGCCGGTCTCGCTCGGGCGGCGGGCCGCTGCAAAATGGCGTGCATGTGCCAGCCACCCCGGCGCGGCGGAGATCAGGTCGCTGCCGATGCCGAGGATGCGATCGGCCTTGGTCAGGTCGAATATCCTTTCGACCTGTTGTCCGAAACTGCGGGTTGCGGCGTCGAGTTCGTTATCGCGATTGAGCGGCTCCCATTGGTGCCAGCGCATGCCGGGTAGCTGCTGCTGGAGATCGGCGAGCTGCGCCGCCAGCGCCGGCGAGGTCACCGCACCTGTCAAGATGCGCAAGCCTTCGCCGTTCCGGTCCATCAAATTCTTGCGACGATCATACAGCGTGCTGACGAACCCCTCCCACGTGGCGATCTGTCCGTCGCCGACGATCGTCTGCGCCCGGCGCGGATCGTAGAGCGTGAGGATGGTCGCCTGCATGATCGGGCTGGTGGCGCCCAGGCTCGCAGGATGATCGGGATTGCCTTCCACCTTGATCGGGCGCGCCATCTGATGCGCGATCAACACACCGGTTGCATAGCCGTCCTGAACAGTCGCGCTGGTATAGTAACGGTTGCGCCCCGGAATGACGTTTTCGGGCTCTTCTACGTAGGGAAGCAGCTGGCGCGGATCTGTTTCAGGTCCGCAGCCGGACAACCCTCCCAGCGCCATCGAAGCGGCCATCAGCTGCAGGAAGCGTCGCCGGTCGAACGTGCTCACGATATCGCCAAAGCGCGGCGCCGCGCGTGCGACGAATGCGGCGAAGTCCGGCGTCTCGGCCAGCTCTTCAAGACTACGCCAATAGCTGCGTGCGGGCTCCCTCATCGATGGCATATTCCGCAATCCGACAGATTGTCCGTATTGATCCCATACTGCGCCATCAGCGCCTCACCGGAAGGCGTCGAAGAGGTACGATGCCAATGGGGATTAAAGACTTGGTCCTTCGGACGCAGGTGCGGCGCAGGATCGCGATGACATGAGAGGCACCAGCTCATGTACAGCGTTTGCGCCTTCCAGGTCAGCGCCATATCGCCGATCGGGCCATGGCACTCCGTGCATCCGACCCCCTTGGCGATGTGAATGCTGTGATCGAAAAACACGTAGTCCGGTAATGAGTAGACCTGAGTCCAGCGGATCGGAGTGTTCTGGGCGAGACTCTCGCGGTCCGGCGCGAGCATCGCGGCGTTCGTCCAAATTTGCGAATGGCAGGTCATACAGATCGCGGTCGACGGCATTCCGGCGTTCGCCGATTTTTCGACGGTCGTGTGGCAATAACGACAGTCGAGTCCGAGTCCGCTGACGTGGTGTTTGTGGCTGAACGGGACCGGCTGCTCCGGAGCAAACCGATCTTGGGTGTTGTACCCGACCACAGGGACGACCCAGATCGCCAGCAGTGCGCAGCCAAGCACGCCGGCCAAGCCGATAAGGGCTGCACTCATGAAGATGTCCGCTCGTGGCGTGAAGATTGCCACCACTGCACCCTCGCGACAGCAGCCGGGAAAAAGGTGAACGCAGATGTCAATTAACGCTTTGCCGGAGCGTATTGCGGTTGGACAACTCGGCCTGCATCCATGAGTTCCGGGCGAGAACTCGATCGTTCCTGCCGCCGAGGTCGCGTTCGAAACACAAGTGCGTGTCTGTCGGCGTTTTGCGGCAACGTGCCGCGGCGTGTTCGGCGAGGCCTCGAGCAAGCCAATCCGCTGACAACATTTTAAGTCGACGAGCACCCCGCCCTGAAGCCAATCCTAGTCCGGCCGCGCCGCAACCGGAGTCGTTGCTGGCAAACGAGGGGGGAGCCGATGCGGGCCGCCCGCCATTGTGTCAGTTGCCGGACATAGGAACCCCGAGGGGTTTAATCGGCGCGACCAGGTGGATCGCACGCGTGTCTGTCAGTCTGCGGCGTTCGCGGGGGGACAAGGGCTGGAGGCGATGAAATCAAGTGCCGCACGCACCGTGCGAGCACTTAAATTCGCTCCCCCTTCTTGAATATCAGGTCCAGATATTCATCAAAAAATCCAGTGTGGATATCAGGCAGAAGCCGTCGCATGATCGCCTTGAACTCTTTTCCCAGCGCGACAGTCCCTCGTGGATATTTTCCGAATTCCTCTAGGCTGCTGATGACATTGATCGTTGCGACCGGAGCGATAGCAAGATCGATCTCGTGAAAGCTCATGCCGCGTCCGCGGCGAAGAAAGTGCTGCTTCGTTTCCGGAAGATAATCGCGGTACAATTCACGGAAGTTTTCGCGCTTGCTCATCTTGGAATATTGGAAAGCGAGGTCATTCGGCAACCAATGAAACAGCGGGAGCCAGGACGTGTGCTCATCATAGAACCAGAGACGGTTTGGTGTTTCGATAATCGCAAGCAATCCGTTGGACGGCAGCAAATCCCACGCCTGCCGAAGCGAGTCTAGTCGCTCCTGCGTCGTCATGTGCTCGAGACAAGCAAAAAAGACGATCAGGTCAAATGAGCCGATCTGAAAGGCTCCTATCAGGCGCTGGCTGTTCAGCGGCATAAATGTCGCTTCGATGCCGTAGGCAGCGCACCGGTCTCGCGCGACCAACAGTGCGTCTTCGTCTATATCAATTGCAGTAACGACAGCCCCTTGCTCTGCAAGAGCAACGGTCGATGACCCAGTTCCACATCCGATTTCCAAAATGCGCGATCCGCGCAGTGGACGCGCGTGATCAAGCCATGGAATGATGCGACCCCTGTCGTCGTTCAGGCGATCGTAAAGGTGCGCAGCAAGATCTGCTTTGTATCCATCGGGGGAGTACCTGCTTTCGGCCCTCCATCCCTTGTGATAGTTCGCACGGATCGACATCTCTATTTGCTGAGCAGCCTCGGCCGAGATGACTCTGTGATTGCAGCGCAGGTGCTCAGGTATTTGCACGGATCGGGTTCTCGAACTTGGCTACGGCGCGGCGTTCCTTCTAGCGTTCTGTGGACGCCTCGTGTAGACTCTAGCTCAACACCTTCCAGCGGGTACTGGCCTGCTCATCCGAGGCCATGAAATCCACGGTGGAGGCTGATCATGAAAAAGCTCAGTGTGCTTGGCATCGTCGGTGGTGCCGCGTTGTTGACCGCGGCACCCTTCTCGCTTCAATGGTCGCAGCAGAGTGCGACGCTGTCCCTCGACAGTGCAAATGCCCGAATAGGACGACCGGCAACGGCGACGAGCGTTGCAGGTGCCCACCGCAGGGCTTACCGCCGCACATATCGCAGGGCAGCCTATGGAGCAGCTGCTGCCTACGGCGTCGGGTCCTATTACGGGACCTACAGCTATCCCGGTTACAGCTCCAGCTATCCGAGCTACAGCTACCCGAGCTACAGTTCCAGCTACCCGAGCTACAGCTATAGCTCTCCAGGCTACAGCTACGGCTATCCGGCTTATAGCTACGGCGCGCCCGGCTATTACGGATACCCAAGATCTTGGCGCGGCCCTGCTGGATATTACTGATCCAGTAAGGCGTCGAAGAGTGGCGCATCCGAGCTGATGCAGAGCACATCCCGATTGGATCGAAGCGGGATGTGCTCTAAATTCCTTGATCTTGCGCACGTCCTGACCGGAAAACCGGTTCCCCCGTTTCCGGGACGTGCGCTAGCGCCTCGCAGTAGTGGGCGTAGCCAGTGTGTGGCGGCCGATGGCCGCGAGGCTAGGGTGAGCGTGACATTGCTGGTAGCGGGGGCCCGTCTCGTACATTCCCGGCAGCCAAATGAACCAGGTGACCAACCTCTCGAATTCGTGCTTATTCTTTCGCGAGTTAAGGCCCATTGATGTCGCCACGAGGGACGTTGATAAGACGAGAGAAACGTTCACGAGCGGAACCCTCCCAACAACCCTGGGGCCCGGGGGAGTACTAGACGACTGATTCCATGAATCCGGAAGGGTTTGACAAGTCCTGTTGGGTGGAACTGGAAGAGTCGTGGTGGATTCCTCGTTTATGGTTGATGTGACGAGGAGTGGCATCATGCAGGATGGCGGCAGGCGGTCGAGCTGGCGATGACCGGCGAGGAGATTGCGCAGCTGACAAGCATATCGCACTCGCGGACCGAGCGGGCGAGCCATCGAATGGCACCTCGACCCGGCGCAGGACTGCGGGCTTGACGTCGTCGAGGGTGACCTTGAGATGGGCGATGGTGTCGGCACTCATGCCGCCACTTTACGACGCTCCATCGCGGCGGCCCAGTTCCACGGCAGAAGCTCTTCGAGCCTGTGGATAGCGTGATCGTTGATACGGGCGAGTACGTCGGCGAGCCGGGCCTGGGGATCAACGTCGTTGAGCTTAGCCGTGTGGATGAGCGTCAGCATGACCGCGGCGCGCTCGCCGCCGCGATGGGAGCCCGCGAACAGCCAGGACTTGCGGCCGAGGGCAATCTCGCGGTCATTCTGCCCATGTCGGGCAGGATGTTGTGGTCCGATATCGCTGGCATCCGCTGTATGGACAGCGGGTGCGTCGTATTCAGAGCGAGCGGCGCACATCGGGCGAGTCAAGGCGCCGCGGCGTCGCGCACGGTCGGCGGCAGGGCGACGCCGGCAGCCCGCAGGGCGAGGCTGGCAGTTGGGCGCGGCGCCGAGCGCACGATGAAGTGCTTGCCGTCGTAGTCGAGGTCTCGGCCAGCGAATCCAGATCAGCGATGATCTGCGGCCAGGAGCCGGAGCGACCGAGACCTGCAATGCGCTCCTCCAGCTCCGACTTCAGCACTAGCGCAAGGAAGCTGCAGAACACGTGACCGCGGATGGTCTCGTCGAGCTTGTGGAAGATCGGCCGGGTGGAGAACAGATGCTTTGCTGTTCGAAAGGTCTGCTCCACCGTCCACAGCTGCTTGTAGCAGAGCATAGCCTCCAAGGGATTGAGTTCGGTATTGGTCCGCAGCACGAAGATGCCGTCGAACTTCTTCTCCGCCTCGATCTTGTCGGGATCGATCGCAAAGTGCTCCTCGCTGATCGTCTTGAGATAGCGCCGAAAGCCGGTGTTGCCGACCAGTGCCTTGTCGCCCTTGGCGAGCTGGCGCTCCAATGCGGCCACGATCGAAGCCCGATCAGCGGCATCCTTCGCGGTTGCGGCAGACGATGTAACGCCGCCCCGCCAGCATCACCGTCTTGGCCTCGTAATCGATTTGCTTGTCGCGCTTCTTCATCACCAGCGGCACGAACGGCGCCGAATCGTCGAGCACCAGCTCGCGTACCAGCTTGTCCGAGCGCTCGCGTACGCCGAGGATGTACAACAGCCGCCGCGCCTCGAGCTCCGCCATGGTCGGCGCTGATCGTGCCGCGGTCGGCAACCACGCACACGCGCGCAATATCGAAGCGCCGGCGCAGCCGGTCGATCACCGGGACCAGCATCGTCACGTCGGCGGTGTTGCCCGGCCACATCTCCGAGCAGACCGGCCGGCCGTCGCCGTCGATGAGCACAGCAAGAATCATCTGCCGCAGATCCGGGCGACGATCCTTGCTGTAGCCATGCTGCCCCAGCGTCTGACCGCCGGCCCCCTCGAAGTACAGGCTGGTGGTGTCCATGAACACCAGGTCGAGCCGTGTGAGCAGGTCGCGCCGATGCGCGAACAGTCGCTCCTCCACCACGTCCTTCACGCAGCGTGGCGCAAACGGCGTGCGGCCATCCTGCTCCTTCTCCGGCAGTTCCTCCCCCAGCCACGCCATCGCCCGATAGAGATGATGCAGATCGAGCCCCGCAACCCCGGCGATGGCGTAGTCCTCGCGCCAGCGATCGGCCGCGCGATCGGAGCCACTCACGAACAGCCGGTGCAGCACGGTGAGGAACACGGCGCGCTCCAGCGCGAAGCCGTGCTTGCGTTTGCCCGCGAGCTCCGTGATGACCGCCCGGCAGCCGGTCTCCTCCCACAGCCGCTCGAACACCAGCGCTGGTCCGATCCAACGCACGGCGATCTTGAGCGCCGCATCGTTGCTAGGACGCTCTGCCTCTACCCCTCATTATAAGAAAGCGCCAGCTTAATGCCGCTAGCAGCAATACAATCGCTCCTATGATCAGCATTTCGGCGGAGCCGTCACCGCCGTCCGGGGAGATCCCCAACAGTCGCTCTATGAAATCCATGTTTGCACCTTCCATTTCTGGTCCTTTTGTATTTCTGGTCCTCTTGTATTTCCGCTTTATTAACCAAAGTCAAGGAGACGGAGGAGAGCTGTTTCGCTACTATTAACCCTGTTATATCTTGTAACTACCGCTGCATAACTCGTACCGGCAAGCCGCGACCATGAACACCGCCAGCGATCAATCGATGCGCAGGATCGGCTGGTTCAGCAGAGGAAAGATACGGATGCGACCCACGGAACCGGGTGACCAACCTGCTAATACCGCAGTGCCCGTGTGGGACAATGATGGGGACGCGGACGATCTGTTGCCTGTGGCACCAGCAGACATTGGGATCACATGGAGGCAGCCTCATCGATTTGCGATTCTCATCGAAAGCGGCCTCGAGGGTAAAGCGGAAGCATGGGCCGCTGGTGCGATCAATGCGGTCGCTGCCGATGGCCCAATTGCGATCCTTGGAGCACGCCACAGCGGCGTTTGGCTTATCAATCCCGAGTACAGCGCCAGCCCTCAGACCCTGAACTTTCCTGCACAGCCATTGAGCAGGAACTGGGAGTACTCAACCGTGTCCGCGCTGGAGTGGGGTCCCGAAAGGCCGCGCTTTTTGTTTGCGGCCTCTTACAGCAAAGACAGAAATCGGTCGCTTTGGCTAATCCAATTTAAGACGCGCCTAGGGGGACTCGATTTTGTAGATCAAGTTGCTATCCCGCGTCACGCAAAAATGGGGTTCGTCTCAGGCATGTCGTTCCTTGAGCAGCCTCGAGTGCTGGTAGTCGCCACAGACGAAGGAATTTGGTGGGCGTCTGTGCCTGCCAATCCGCAAAGTGCTTCTCTCTACCTCTGGCACCAGTGTACGGAAACAATTCCAATAATGGATTTCAGTTGCATTTCGCCTGTCCGAGATGGGATGAGCGTAGCAGTGGCCGGCACAAAGACCAGCGGGTTAGGAAGAATCGTTGAAGAAGGCATTTATGTCGGAAAGTGGACAGGAACTGGCTTCTCGTTTTCGAAATCGACAGTCCCAGCCGGAGTTGCCGTAAGAACTTCTCGCATCGCATCTTGCGCGCGGAATCCGACGATAGTTTATGCTGTAACAACCGATAACCAAAACGTCGGCATGGGGGCCGTACTACGTTCAGATGCGGGAGGCACTGCATGGAGCAACGTGACTATTCCAGCTAACCATGGCGAGCAGGGCTCTTATAACATGTGCATTGCCGTACATCCATCTGAACAAGACACGGTAGTGCTTGGATGGAAGCACGGAGTCTTTCTGTCCATTGATGGAGGCCAATCGTGGCAGCATCGCCCGGCCCCGCATAACGATCAGCACGCTCTACTCTTTTCCGGGCAGAGCAATGAACTGTTCGGCCTTTTTGTTGCTAGCGATGGAGGACTGGGATACTCGACGGACCTAGGCCAGAGTTGGGACACTAGATACAACAAGCATTTGCTAAACATCGAGATCTACGCTCCCAATAACGCTCTTCCCCCGTATTTTGACATGTCTCCGTTCGATGCGAGCAGTGAGGTTGAGGGGCTTATCGCGTCTGCCACGCAAGATAATGGAAACCTTTGGTGTCCACTCGACGACTTGTCGGGCCAGACGTTCCCGCCATGGGATGCGTTTCGCAAGGCAGATGGCGGCGATGGAGCAACGAGCCTTTTGTTAGATGATGAAACGGGGTTGTGGGTAATATCCCCGCGTTCTGGGGCTGATGCCCCTCGGTCTTCCCAATTCAAGTCTGCTACCCCACGTTTTTTTGAGGTTGCAACCCAACAGGTGCCGGTTTTCGGTTCGTCACATTCGCTCGAGAATCCGGTGGCACTCGGCAGACCGCGTACCGCAGGCCTCGATCGTGAAGGAAATCAGCTACTCGCTGTCGCAGGGAAGCAACACAAACTATACGGCTTGTGGCGAGCGCCAGGGCAGATTGGGCAGTTTACCCCGCTTGCAGAACTGCCTGCTGATATCCGAAGCGTGGCGACCTATGATGGCACACAAGTATTGGCGGGGTCTGCTGACGGCCAAATATATCTTTGTGATACGGAGAGTGGAAAGCTGATTCATGCGTCGACCGGTTCAACTTCAACTGACGCAATCACTCGGTTGCTTTGGGCGGCGCCCGATATACGCTTCGCGGTAAACAGGCAGGGAAGAATTATTCGTTGGGATGGCAGCCAATGGGAAGCTTTGACCACCGGGCCGAGTAGGTCGGTTTTCGCACTTGAATTTGCAGCGAATTTGAGCGGCGGCGTGTTGTTTGCCGCGACCATGTACGGCGTACTTGCAAGCCAAGACCGAGGCGAAACCTGGTATAAAGCTTCAGAAGGCCTTCCCCGTTGTCTATTCGGTACAAACTTGCGGGTTGCTTCTTCAGGCGGTCGCGATTGGTTGTATCTCTCAACTTACGGATGGGGCGTGTTTCGAGCGGACGTCACCCCTAGGCGATCGGTACGAATACGCATCCCGCGGCACGACTTGATCAGAAAACTGTTGCCCATTGTTGAGCAGCGGCGAGGAATTACGATCAGGGACGGCGACGTTGTTCCTGTCGAATACTCACCTACTGCTTACCAGCTTGCGGTCACGACACTCATTAATAGCCTAGTCGACGACGCATTCCCTGGCACCCAAGCAAGCGATCTTCGCATGGCTGCGCACGATCTGGTACAGAGACTATCACGACGCGAGCGGTGACAAATGCGCGGTATACGAGTTGTGGCATGTTTGCGTAGTTTCCGCAGCCGCGACGTCAACAGGGCACCTCGAAAAACAGGACCACTGCACTTGCCAGATCCAGACAAAGACCCATTCGCTCTGGCTGAAACTGCCGACTAGCTACTTCCCGGCGCAAAATTAGACGAGTTGGGCCCCTGTTGAGAGTCGGCATATGCTCCGAACTCTGCAAGGTCGAACGGATTGTTGACTTCGGCGAGGGCTAGTGATTCATTTTAGCGGATGATTCGCGATCGAGCCCTTCGGGCACGCAATAAGCTGCTAGACCATCTCCCGGTCACTGGAGAGCTGCTGCGCGGCTCGCTTCTGGAGCGCGTTGTGCGCCACAAGAGCGGCTGTCCGAAGTGCGCGCGCGGCGAGGGTCATCAGGTTTTTGTGTTGACGGTGAGTTACGCG
>DATBHG010000007.1:0-74869 GCA_036557665.1 Xanthobacteraceae bacterium
CGACGACCTCATTTCTACCGCCATGGACGACCCGCAGCCGATGGGCGAGAGCAAGGCCTTCCGCGGCATCAATTTTGCCGACCTGCTCACCGCCTATCGCCAGTTCTGCAAGAACGAGCCCGTTCCGACACCCGCGGTCGATCTGGGCGACGTGATCGACTTCTATAACAAGGCGCTCACCGATCTGCCGGATCATACCAAGCTCAAGGGGCTCAAGCTTCCCGGCGCGAGCGTGGTGCTCGACCGTAAGGGCGAGCCCTTTGCGGAAGTGTTCGAGGAGAACCAGCGCCGCGTCTGGGTCGTCCTCGCCGACATCCCGCAGTCCGTGCAGCAGGCGTTCATTGCCGCCGAGGACAAGCGCTTCTACGAGCACAACGGCATCGACGAGCGCGGGCTGATCCGCGCCTTCATTGCCAATCTGGCCCATTCCAGCCGCCCGCAGGGGGGCTCGACCATCACCCAGCAGGTGGTGAAGAACCTGCTGGTCGGCGACGAGCTCAGCTATGACCGCAAGATCCGCGAGATGGTGGTCGCCTCGCGGGTTGAGCACACACTGAGCAAGGCGGAGATCCTCGAGCTCTATCTCAACTCGGTCTATCTGGGCCGCGGCGCATGGGGCATCGAGCTCGCAGCGCGCAGCTATTTCGGGAAGGCAGCCAAGGACCTCACCGTGGAAGAGGGCGCGCTGCTGGCCGGGCTGGTGAAGGGTCCGAACTATTTTTCTCCCGACCGGCATCCCGGCCGCGCGCAGGAGCGCCTGGCCTATGTGTTGAGCCGGCTGCGGGAGGATGGGGTCATTCCCGCCTCTGCCTCAGGGAGCCGCAGGCTGCCGGCGCTGCCCACCATGGTGGCGTACGAGCGTCCGCACCGCGACATCGGCTTTCACTTTGTCGATCAGGTTGCGCGCGAGGCGAAGGCGGTGGCCGGAATCGAGGCGATCACCGCCAATTCCTACACGGTGCGCTCGACCATCAGCCCGTCGCTGCAGCGGGCGACGGAGGAGGCGCTGCAGGAGGGGCTGTGGCGCTACGAGCGCAATGCCGGGCGGCTGCAATTCCGCGGCCCCGAGGCGAGCCTTGCCGACGCGGTCAAACGGATCGAGGCGCAGAGGACGGCTGCCGACCAGAAACCCGCTTGGCAGGAAGCGCTCGCGAATGCGCGGCTGCCGCTCTACGACGTGCACTGGACGCCCGCCATATTGATCGAGAAGCCCACCGGGAAGAAGGGGCAGGCGTGGCGGGTAGGGCTTGCGGACGGCCGGGTGCTGCCGCTGTCGCTCGACAACGCCGTCGCTCAACGCAAGCTTGCGCTCCATGACGTCGTGCTCGTGCACGTGGTGGAGGGCAAGTCCAAGGACAAGAGCAAGAGCGGCGCCCGCGCAGAGCTCCGCGTGCGTCCCACGGTCCAGGGCACCGTAGTGGTGCTGGAGAACAAGACCGGCCGCGTGCTGGCGATGGCGGGAGGCTTCTCGTACCCGTTGAGCCAGCTCAACCGCGCGACGCAGGCCGTGCGTCAGCCCGGCTCTGCCATCAAGCCGTTGAGCTATCTCGCGGCGCTGGGGAAAGGGCTACAGCCTAACACCCTCGTCGAGGATGACGAGATCACGCTGCCGCCCATCGGCGGCGGCAAGGAGTACTGGACGCCGAAGAACTACGACGGCAGCTCCGGCGACACACTCACGTTGCGCCGTGCGCTGGAGAGCTCGCGCAATCTGGCAACCGTGCACCTTCTCGACGGGGGCATCGAGAAGAAGCCGGAGGAAAGCCTCAATCGGCTGTGCGATCTCGCTCTCGAAGCGCAAATCTATCGGGAGTGCCTGCGGTACTATCCGTTCGTGCTCGGCGCCGAGCCCGTACGCCCGATCGATCTTGCCGCATTCTACGCAGCCATAGCCAACGAAGGTACGCGCCCCGTTCCCTATGTCGTCGAGGAGATCGATCGCGACGGAGCGCCGATCTATCGGCATGAGGCCGCAAGCGTGCCGATAACGTCCGTTGACCACGCCGCCTTCTATCAGCTCAAAAGCATGATGCAGGGGGTTTTAGCTCGTGGAACGGCGCGCTCGATCGCCCAGCTCGCGCCCTATGTCGCCGGAAAGACTGGCACCACCGACGACGAGAACGACGCCTGGTTCGTAGGATTCACCAATGAGGTCACCGTTGCCGTTTGGGTCGGCTATGACAACGCCGGTGGCAAGCGCCGCACGCTGGGCGGTGGATCGACGGGCGGGGGTGTCGCCGTTCCGATCTTCGAGTCGGTGATTCAGGCGGCCTGGAGTCATGTCGCGCCGAAAACCCCGCTTGCCCCTCCGTCGGCTGAGGCGAAGCATCAGCTCGCATGCCAGTCCGTCGATCTCGATTCCGGCGAGGTGCAGCGCCGCGGCGGGATCACGGAATGTTTTCGCATCGACGGCCGCGGGAAAATCATCGACACCCAATATCGGCTGCTCTCCCACCAGAGAGCTTACGCGAAGCACGAGCGCGATGACGATGACGACGATCGGCCGGCCCGTGTGCGAAGACGATCGCGCGATGACGAGGATGACAGGCCGGCACGGGCACGAAGGACCCATGTGCAGACTGAAAGCCGCTCGCGGGCGTGGGGATGGCAGTGGTACGGGCAACGCGAGTGGCGACCCTGGGGTTTTTACTGGGGACGCTAGCACCTGCCCCGGCCCGACTCCGGGAATTCCGGGATCGCTCGGAAGGTCCCCTTTGCACAGGGCGGGTTCGACCCGCCGCTGTCATCATCTCATGACTATTACGGTCGCGCCGACTCTGACCCGGTTGTACAGGTCGATGACATCGTCGTTGGTCAGCCGGATGCAGCCGGAAGTCGCGGCCGTGCCTATGGTGTGCGGCTCGTTCGAGCCATGGATGCGATACATGGTGTCGCCAAGATACATTGCACGCGCCCCGAGCGGATTGGCCGGACCGCCACGCATGTGATGGGGTAGATCGGGCCGCCGCCGCAGCATCTCGGCGGGCGGGTTCCAATCGGGCCATTCCCGCTTGTCGGTAATCGTCGATACCCCGCTCCAGGTGAAACCGTCGCGACCGACCCCGATCCCATATCGCAAAGCCTGACCTTTGCCGAGGACGAGGTAGAGCCGCCGCTCGCCCGTGTGCACGATGACGGTGCCTGGCTCATATTTGCTGGGAAAGCTCACAACCGTCCTCGGCACCGCCGTGAACATCGCCATGAAATTCGACATCGGGAAATATCCGGGGTCGGCATTGGCGCATGTCGCGAGCAAAACACCGGTGGCGCAAACCGCTCCTGCGAGGAGGCGCGAGACCATGATGAGCCCTCGTATTTGGTGGTTGAATCGACTCAAGAGCTGTGTTGAGCTCATGCGAAAATACCCGCGGCAGTTCTTTTGTCGATCGAAACGCGTGGGTTTGCCGCATAATTACCACCCGCTGTTGCGCAAATGCATCGGGCAGTCTGTAAAGAGCGCGGTTCTGACACCAGGAAAGCAGAAGGGCCGGCGAGAGCCGGCCCCCGACCACAGGAAAAGCAGAAGGGCCGGCGAGAGCCGGCCCCGACCACAGGAAAAGCAGAAGCGCCGGCGAGAGCCGGCCCCGACCACAGGAAAAGCAGAAGCGCCGGCGAGAGCCGGCCCCGACCACAGGAAAGCAGAAGGGCCGGCGAGAGCCGGCCCCGACCACAGGAAAGCAGAAGGGCCGGCGAGAGCCGGCCCTTCGTGGACGTTGCCGTGGGCTTGATCAGCCCTTCGTGATGATCGGAGGAGGCGGAGGAGCCTTACCCTTGCCCTTACCGATTCCGACGCAACCGGACACGCTCACTGCGACCAGAGTCGCAACAAGCGCGATCAAAAACTTCTTCATAAGCTGCTACCCCTATGGTGACTACGCGACACAGCAACACGAAATTCGAGCCTCGAGCTAGTGCTGTAAAGCCACACTCCGCATCCAAAATGGGCCAGCATTGCACTCTCAGTGCGACTGTCGCCGAGGTGCTGCGAGCTCCAGCGACATGAGAGACAACATACAGCTGATTCGGTTAACCGAGTTTCACCACCAAATATTCACCTTAATGCTGGGCATTGGTATTGTCGTACCTGAAATAGGCGTCCACCTTCATTCCCACGGCAAGCGGACCGGGGTCGGCCAAGTCGATCAACACCTCGACGACATCAATATCGGTTTGATTTCGCTGCCCGCGTGCACCGGTACGCGACGGCTCGACCAACGGAGCTATGAACGAAACGGTCCCGGGAAGCTCGCGGCCGCGAAAAGCTTCAGGACGCACGGAAACCGCCTGACCGATCTTGATTTCCCCGAAATCTCGTTCATCGAGCTCGGCGCGCACGCGCAGGGCCGAAACGTCACCCAATAGCACCAACGGCTGTGGCGACGACGGCGATGCCATTTCTCCGGCTTTACCGTTGACCTGCAGCACAGTCCCGGTGATCGGCGCTCGGATTGTCAGCTTTTGGATTGTGGCTTGCGCGGTCCAGAGCTCGGCCCGTGCGACATTGAGCTGACCTTCGGCCTGCGTGGGCAAAGGCGTGGTCGGATCGGCCTCCAGCTTGTGGAGATCGGTCTTCTGCCGCTGCAGATCGTCCTGGGCTCGCGAGAGTGCCGCGCGTGACGATTCGACATCGGCTTCCGCCGCGCGGCCTAACCGGTTCTCCAGAGCTGCCCGGTCAAAAGCGGCGCTCGCATCCAGGACGGCTTGCTCCGCGTCAGCAACGGCATCCTCTGCTTTGCGCCTGTCCGCCGCCCGGCTTGACGGCGCCTGATCGTCTCGCGCGCGCTTGCGCATGGCGATCTGTGCCTCAGCACTTGCGATGCGCGCGTAGGGCTCGGGATCGCGCAGACGCACAAGCGGCTCACCGGCAAGGACCTTGTCGCCCGCCTTGACGAAAACCTCCCCGATGACGTTGGGGATGGGAGACACCACCTTGATCTCTCCGGAGATCGGTTCCACCCGGCCGGGAGCGACTGCCTGCCAACGCTTTTCATCCGCCGGTTTGGCGCGCGATGCAGGCGCCGTGCCTTCGGCGTGGAGCAGCAGCCCGGAGCCCGCAACGGAGCAGGCAAGGATCAGCCCCAGAACGACCAAGGTTTTTCTGTTCCTAACCGCCGCCGAAAACAGCAAGCTCGACCTCGCTTTTCACGGAAAGCCCCGCACCCTTTCGCTCCTCGCGCACTATACGGCCGTCTTCCATATGCACGACGCGGTCGGCGAAGGGTAGTATACGAGGATCATGCGACACGACCAGCACCGTCCGACCCGGCTCTTTGGCAATGCGGGCGAGAATTTGCATTATCGCCCTTCCGTTCTCGCTGTCCAAGGCAGCCGTCGGCTCGTCTGCCAGAATGACGGACGCATCCCCGGCGATTGCACGCGCTATGGCGACGCGCTGCTGCTCGCCCCCACTGAGCTCCAGGGGGAACGACTTGACCTTGTGAGCAAGTCCTACCGTCGCCAAGGCCTGGTTTGCCTTGGCCAATGCACGACTGGAGTTCTCGCCCCGAACATCAAAGACCAACTGCACGTTCTCCGAGGCCGTGAGCGTGGGAAAGAGATGGTAGGATTGGAAGACAAACCCGATATTGTCGCGCCGCAGCCTGGCCATGTCCTCGGGGCCGAGGTCTTTCGTCGATTTTCCGCACACTCTGACGGTGCCGCTGGTCGGGCGCAGCATGCAGCCGACAATGGACAACAGAGTGGTCTTGCCGCTGCCCGACGGTCCCATGAGCAGCGTCAATTCGCCCCCTGAGAGCGCGAGGCTTATGCCCTTGAGCGCCTGCACCTGCCCCGCGCCGGTGCCCAAGAGCTTGACGATGTCGACAGCCTCGGCGAGCGGCTCCTTCATCGTGTAAATACCATCGCCGGATCGATGCGGACGACCTGGATTATCGCCCCAATCGCCGACAGGACGCACATCACTACTGCGAGCGCAAACAACCCGAGCGTCAATCCGGGCGTCATGGTGATCGGCAATGCCGTGTCCGCCGTTTTCTTGACTATCAGGAAGCCCACGCCGGCCGCGATGCAGAATCCAATAACCGCGCTGAGCAGCGCTTGGCAGACGATGACCTTGTGAATGTATCGCCCTGATGACCCGATGGCGCGCAGCGTTGCGAACTCATTGATATGGTCCTTGGTGCTGGAATACAGGGTTTGCGCGACGATCACCGTGCCGACGATGATTCCGAGCAAGGCGCCGGCCATGAGCGCGGCGCCCGCGCCTGTGCCGAACAGCCAGAACGAGCGGCTGCGGTCGCGAAACTCGGCAGGCGTAAGGACCTCGATGTCGGCGATGTCGGCGCGCAACCGCCTGCGCACAGTTTCCAGATCTGCACCACGGGCAAGGTGCACGAGAAAATAGGTGGCTTTGTTTGCGGGCGTCCCGGTATAGCCCCGCGCGCGTTCAAGCGGGGCAAATACATAGGGTGTTGTCGTAAATGAGCGGATGCCGCTGGTCAGCGCCATGACTTGCGCCTTCTGGTCGCGAATTTCGGCTCGCGAGCCCAGTCCGGCTATTCCGAGCCGGTCCGAATAGGACCTGTCGACTGCGACCGCGCCCGGAACTTCCAGGGTCTCGAGGCTGCCGGCCACCACATTCCACGGAGACAAGCCACCCGATCGGAACTGCGAGCCCACGACGAACACCGGTGTCGTGTTTCCGCTCGGCAATCGCCACTGCGCAAAGCCGATGACGACAGGTACCGCTTCCGCGACGCCATCCATGGAAAGCGCGCGAAAGCGCTGTTGCTCGTCCAGCAGCGATGGATCCTCGAAGCACTTGGTGCCGGCAGACATGATCCATAAATCCGCACCCGCATGATCGATCATCGTCGTCACCATGCGAGCAAAGCTCAAATAAAGGCCCATCTGCACCGTCACCAGGATCATGGAAAAGACGATCCCGACGAGAGTGGCCACGAAACGCAAG
Source organism: Xanthobacteraceae bacterium (assembly GCA_036557665.1). Classification (GTDB taxonomy): domain Bacteria; phylum Pseudomonadota; class Alphaproteobacteria; order Rhizobiales; family Xanthobacteraceae; genus VAZQ01. The sequence goes on from DATBHG010000007.1 coordinate 6,932, forward strand.
CGATCGTGGAACAGGTTGCGGGCTGCAAGCGTAAAAACCAGCGGCATCAGAGGACGATTGTCTAGGCTGACCTGAAACTCACCCGCAGGCTCGACGTGGTACGTCCCAGCCGAACGCTCTGCCTGTACTCTATAGGGCTTCGACTGGCACACCCTCCTTCCCCAGGACCAGCGCGGCCATTCGGGGGCGGCACATCAAAGGTCCGTATTGAATCCATTGCCACGGCCTGAAAAGGGAAGCCAGCGGCATATAGGCGAGGGCCGAGATGCATACCAGTGCGGCAAAGTACCGGCCGGGGCTGCTTGCCGGCCGGATCGGAAAGCCGGCCGGCAAGCTTGCCGAAACGAGGGCAAGTCGGAAAAGCGCAGCTGCGGTGCTGTGGAGCAGCAGCCGATGCCACGAGAACCATGACTGGCCTGTTTGACGAGCGAGCGCTGCGATGCTCCCGAGCGTGAGGGACGAGGGAACGAGGGGACAGGGACAGCTAGCTCCAGCCTAGACGCGCGTGTCCGGACCAGCAGCGCACCCCTTCGCGCGTTCAGTTTTGATGGATGATGCATCCGCGGTGTATGCGCTCGCGCTGCGCCGCATCCGGGACACGCAGCCGTGGTAGCTCGGTGCTGGCACGGTTCATGGAAAGGGCCGTCGCAATGCCTATGGCAAGACTATGTTTTCTGCATTGCTTCAGCTTTGGCCTCCAGTACCGCCGTTAGTGCCCGGCGGGTGTTGGCTTGGCCCTGTGCAGACGCGATGTCCGCGAAATGAACATATTTTTGGGTAATTCCCGTATCTCCGCCCATCGTTCCCAGTGATTCAACCGGGGTGACTACTTTGCGATCATCGCTGAAAGTCCTTCTCCTCATCAGTTTGGCAATCGTTGCCGTCTCCAGTGCACCCGGTCGCGCTGCAGAGCCGTCAGTATCAGGCCTGTGGCAGAAGCGCGACGAAGCCAACCGCACCGTTGGATGGTTTTTGTTCGTGGAGCATAACGGTACTTACGAGGGGGCCATCGCCAAGCTGTTTCCCCGTCCGCAAGATGGACCCCAGCCTCCGATCTGCTCGAGATGCACGGATGATCGGAGAAATGCGCCGCTTCTTGGTTTATCTCTGGTGCGGGGTATGAAACGGCAGGGATTGCGGTACGTCAACGGGAATATCGTCGACCCCCGTGACGGGAAGATCTACAACGCCATGATGACGCTGAGCCCGGATGGCCAAACTTTGACGCTGCGGGGTTATCTCGGGATTCCCCTGCTTGGGATGGATGAAATTTGGAGTCGTCTTCCCGACAGTACGATCGCACAACTCGATCACTCGGTCGTAGCCAAATACTTGCCGGCGCACCTTTCGGGCGCCTCTGCGCGGTCTCCGGAGAAGGCCAAGGCCAGCGCTTCCATGCGGTAGGCCGGCTTTCGCCCATTCGAGGGACGTGTGCCGCGGCCCCTTCGGCGGCCAGCCGGGCAAGGGCCGGCAGTTGCGTCTGGGCGGTTCTCAAGGCTCCTGTAGCCACAGCAGCCCGTGCTCCTGTATCTCTCGGCAGAGAGGTGGAGGTTAAGATGCGCGGCAATCTGCGATTGCCAGCCCGACTCGCTGCGGCCGTTACCGGCCTTACACTGGTTGCCGGCCTGCACAAGACGCCAGCTCACGCGGACAGTCTCGACGACCTCTACGCCCTCGCCAAGCAGGAAAGGACCCTGGTGATGTGGGCAGCGGGGCCGAGCGCCGGCTACGAAAGCGCTGCGCGATCCTTTGAGCAGCGATTCCCAGGAATTACCGTGTCACTGAAGGGCGGCTTCAGCAATGTGCTCAATGCGCAGATCGAGGAGCAGCTGAACACCAACAAGTTGGAGTCCGATATCGTAGTGCTTCAAACCATTCAGGATCTCGTGGGTTGGAATGCGCGCGGATTGTTGCTGCATTTCAAGCCTGATGAATTTGACCGAGTCCGCGTGAGCATGCGCGACCGGGACGGCGCCTGGATCGCGCTGAGTACGAATCCGATTTTCTACGCGTACAACACGGATAAGCTGCGTTTGGAGGACATACCCACATCCGCCATCGATTTTTTGAAGACCCGCTTCAAGGGCAAGCTCATCAGCGCCTATCCGGCGGACGATGATGCGACTCTGTACGCATTCAACACCATCGTCCGGAAATACGGCTGGGGCTACATGGACCAGTACCGGGCGCAGATGCCCAGATACATCCAGGGCCATCTTGGGGTGGCGCGCAGCCTGGCGTCAGGCGAAAGCTGGGCCACCTTCGACGCCACCGTAAGCACCATGCTGAGCGTTCGGCGCGAGGGGGGAAAGGTCGAGCTGACGGGTCCGAAGGACGATCTCGTGCCGGTATTCTTCGCCGCGGAAGCGATACTCAAGAACGCGCCGCACCCCAATGCGGCGAAGCTCTATGTCACCTGGTTCCTTTCACGGCAATGGCAAAGTCAGTTGGGGGTCTACTCATCACGCCAAGACGTACCCGCACCCGCCGGATTGCCGCGGCTAATGGACTACCGGCTCGATGACCACTATTTGGAGTTTCTCACGAATGAAAATCTGCCTGAGCTGCGCAGGCGATTCGAGACCTATACGGGGCCTGTGACCAATGTCGGAGACGTGCGATAGAGGAGAACGGGTTCTCCCTCGGACGACGCTAGCGCTGCCGGGCGACATCCTCGATTGAGGTGCCGCGGCCTTTGGGCAGCTCAATTCCGACGAGGCCATTTCATATTGCGGCCTCACCGGCTCCTTCCATTCGTCCAAACTTATCGCCAGTAAAAGCCTGGGCGGTCGTTCGGGGGGAGTCGGCGATGTACATCTTGTCATGCGTCCTGAGGCTTGTACGCAGTCTGGTGACCCGATACCGGCCGGAGCTGCATTACATGCGCGGCCCCGGGCCTAAATGGAGCGAGCGGCACGGCCACATCGGGCAGTAGCGACGAGGAGCTGCGGCTGGGCGCGCTCCTCTCGCGCCGGAATTAACTAAACGCCGTCATGCCGGCGGCCATGGCTATCTCAAAGCAGACCGCAGGCTTGCGGCAGCAATGTGCCAGCTCCCGCCTCGCCCGCATTGGCCTACGGCGCCGATTGCGCGCAGATTAACTGTGAACCATTTATGCCGTAATCGGCGTGTTTCCTTACGCGCACGTCGGGGGACGGACGTTGCCGTTGGACGTTGCGCCAGAGGCGACGTGGCGTAAAAGTGGGGACGTATTGATCAAGTTGGGGGTCCGCGCGATTCCGTTTGGAATCGTTGCGATGTTCTTAACATTCGTCTTTGAATCGGCGGGAACGCAGGCAGGTCCGGCAGATATCGGAGCGCCCGGCTCGGGCATTTCCGTCTTCGGGACCATACACCCTGACATTTTCCGTTTGCGCGAGCCGCTGGGGACATGGCGCCCAGCCGATCGGGTACAGCTGGCAAGCTTGGCGCCGCAGGTCGCATCCGATGCGCCAGCCGAACGCTCCGAGACCCTGGCGGAAACCTCCGGGCTCGCGTGCGGGAGCGCGTCCTTGGACCAGCGTTTCGGCGCTTTCGACGCTGGTCTGGAATCATCCGAGAACCGCACCGCATCGAGCAGCGATTGTCGGGCGTCCTTCGACGAGAGGTTCAGATCGGCAATGCCCCTGCTGGCGAGCCGCATGGCATCGCCGGACCGGAATGTCGAGAGGGCCGATGTCCCGAAGCCGATCGTTTCCATAGCGCGTGCTCCGGCGGCGCCGGCGCGCAAAATCGCTCCGCTCCCAGGTGATGATGGCCACACCGCGATCTACGATATCACGGCACATACCGTGTATCTGCCGAGCGGCCGGCGGCTCGAGGCGCATTCTGGCCTCGGCGGGCTCATGGACAATCCGCGCCATGTCCAGCTGAGGATGCGGGGCGCAACCCCTCCGAATGTGTACAACCTCCGTATGCGCGAGCAAATCTTTCACGGGGTTCGCGCAATCCGTCTCAACCCCGTCGATGATGGCAGGATGTACGGCCGCGGAGGCATTCTTGCCCACACCTATATGCTGGGCCCCAGCGGTCAGTCGAACGGGTGTGTGGCCTTCCGGAATTATCCCGAGTTCCTTGATGCCTTTCGCAAAGGCGAAATCAGCCGCCTTGCCGTCGTGGACCGTCTTGAAAGCCCGCCGCCCGGCAAGCTCGCGGCGGGGCAGTTGCCGGAGCGTGTAAGAGAGCTGATGAAGGCTACGGATAACAGCCGGCAGTACGCCGCCGCCGGCGATCAGCACAGCAGCCGGAATCGGGAAGCACTGGCGCAATAAACGCGCTCCTCCTCGATCGCCTTGGTGTTTGCCGAGCGTCGCCCCGAGCAGCCGCCTGAAGGGTGCCGCTCGCCGGCTGGCCGCGTAGCCGGGACGATCTCCGAGCCCCGGCGATGCATTCGGCTATCAGCTGGAAGCTACCCGCCCAGTGTGACCCCCGTCACACAGCAAAAGCGCGACAGGCTCTAGGCTTGCGTACTCACAGACGTCACGGCTGGGAGATAACAGGCAAGGAGGATGATCATGTCACGCCTGGGCATCCATGCTCTCCTTGTGCTTGCAGGCGCAAGTCTGGTTGTTTCATGCAGCATCACTGCCGCGGCAGCGGCAATGGACACTTGCGGTAAAAGGTACCGGAGCTGCAATGTCGGCTGCAACCAATCAGTCCCCGCAGGCAGCACGTTAGGGGTGTGCAAAAGGCATTGCGATCTGCAGCTTATAGCGTGTGACACGGAGCCGGCGGCCCCGCTCATGCAGGCCCGCGAGGTGCCGATCCGGCGGCTGCCCTCGAATGAGGAATGATCGCAGCTTTCCGCATTCCGCGGGTACTTGGTTTGGGACATGATGGCGCAAGAGATGCTAGACTGAATGCCGCGGCGCCACAGGATGGCTCGTGGCCGCCATTGAAGCGATGGTGTAATGGCCAAGCCCAACGTCCCCGCGAGCGATCTCGGCAATATTCTGGACGCGCTGCCCAGCGAGCTGGCGCGCGGACTCTTCGCGCAGGGGCGCCCCTTGTCGCTTGATGCCGATCAGACATTGTTCCTGGCCGGGGACGAAGGGGACGGATGCTACCGGGTCGAGGAAGGTCTGCTCAAAGCGAGTGTTGCCGCGCCGAACGGTGGCGAGCGCATACTTGCCATTCTTGGACCGGGCTCCGTGGTAGGAGAATTGTCCATGATCGACGGCGCGCCGCGTTCCGCTTCGGTTACAGCGCTCCGCGATTCCAAGTTGTGTTACCTGAGCAAATCCGATTTTGAGGCCATCGGCAAAACCAGACCGGATATCTATCGGCATGTGATGAAGGTATTGGCGCGCCGTCTGCGGGACACCAATAGCGCACTCGCAGCCTCGAGCTTCCTGTCCGTGAAAGGGCGTGTGGCTCGCGCACTGCTGAGCCTGGCGGAAGCCTTCGGCAAGGACGTTGGAAGCGGGCGCATTCTCATCCGACAGAAGGTCAACCAAAGCGATCTGGCGGCAATGGCCGGCATAGCTCGCGAGAACGTGAGTCGCGTGCTCAAGGACTGGAGCGAGCATGGGATGGTGAGCCGGCTTGCGGGCTACTATTGCCTCGAGAAGAAGGATGCGATCCGGCGCGAGGCCGAGCCGTGAGCTTCACTGCTTTGACCACCTCGCGTCAGCGGGGACGGTGCGAACACGGTCGCCGTCGCGAAAGAATGCTCCGGCGCGGGCGATGACCGTCTCGCCTTCATTGACGCCTTCGCGTATCTCGGCCCGTCCTGCGATAACGAGACCAACGTTCACGCGGCGCGTCTCTACGCGATTATCGCGGACGACCTGCACCACCGTCCCGCCGGCCCCATACAGCACCGCCGACAACGGCACGGCCGGCCCACAGCGCTGACCGAGCTCTATGATTGCGCGACCAAAGGCCCCGACGCGCAGGCGCTTGTCGTTCTCGATTGAGAGCCGAACCTGACCCAGTTGCGTGGTCGGGTTGATGGCCGCTGAAATCAGCCGAACCTTGCCGGACAATTGCGCGACCCCGATCACTTCGATCTTTGCCGCTTGGTTGGGTGCAAGAGTTTGGAGGGTCTTGGCAGGCGTCTCGGCCACGAGCTCCATCTCACTGCCTTCTGCGATTTGAAACAGAGGCATGCCCTCCGCGGAGGCCATTGCCCCTACGACCGCCGAGCTGGACGTCACGAGCCCTGCAGCAGGAGCCTGCAGCTCCACGGTGCCGCCAGGCTGTCCTTCGGGTGGATTGAGTCGGGCCAACGCCTGCCCCGAACGGACCGCGCTCCCGACCTGGACGTTGATCTGCGAAATCTGCAAGCCTTCGCGATCCGGCCGTACCAATATCTCCTTCCTCGGTGCGATTACGCCTGTCACCGAGATCGTGTTCTCGAAGCAGATGTTCCTGGCCGTTGCGACCGTGACCGCCCGGTCGGATGAATCGGTGGAGTCGGCTTCGGCCATTCGCAGCGGCAAGATCAGTGTGATCAGCGCATGTGCAGCAGCTGCTGCAACAACCCAGGTCTTCACGTTTCCCCCATTTCCGCTCGTCGCGATCGGCAGCCTCCGCCGCGGCAGGGGCCGCGGCTCATGCAGGATTCAAGGGATGTTTATCATTGCGCCGCCTGCGAGGAAGCCCGTTGGGATAGGCCCACCGAGAGTGCCGCAAAATGCGGCGGTTCGCCGCGCCAGCGCAGGACGTCGTAGGCAGGCATCGGGCGGTTGAAGCCCTTGAGAGTGAGCTCGCCTATTGGAACCGCTTCAACCGAGTCTTCGACCGAGCTGAACGCGCGTTGACTTATCACGATCTGTCCGGGCTGCGCCTCGTCGCATAGCCGGGAAGCCAGATTGATCACGCTGCCGATGGCCGTGTATTCGCGCCGATGCTCGAAACCAATTTGTCCAAGGGTCGCATAGCCTGAGGCGATGCCGATGCCGAAACCAAGGACGTGCCCCTTGCGGCGCCACTCCTTCGACAGCCGCTCGACGACCGCCCGCATGTCGAGGGCGAGGCCCACCGCGCGCTCGGTATGATCGGCGCAGGGAATCGGATCGTTGAAGAGGATCATGATTCCATCCCCCAGGAACCGCTCCAGGGTGCCTTCATAGCGAAAAATGAGCTCACCGACGCCCTCATGATACTCGCGCAGGACCGCCATGACCTCTTCCGGCTCAGTGCTCTCGGTAAAAGCGGTGAAACCACGCAGATCGCAGAACACCACGGTAATATCGCGCCGGTGGCTGCTCAGCTGCGCTTCGGGCGCATCCGAGGACGCAATCATCTTGGCAACTTGCGGCGCGAGGAAACGCTGCAGGCGGCTCATGCGCTCGATCTCGTGGAGCTGATCCGCGACTCGTTGCTCTAACGACTGATTCCAGCTCGACAGCTGGTCCGTCTGCTCCTGCAGCTGAGCAGCCTGGGCTTGTACCTTGTCGTGCAGCTCCTTTATACGCAGCAACGACCTGACACGAGCGACCAGGGCGGACTGTTCCACCGGTTTGGTCAGATAATCGTCGCCGCCGGCCTCGAGGCCGGCTACCACATCCCGCGTATCCGCCTTCGCAGTGACCAGTATGACCGGAATAAAGCGGAGCTGATTGTCCTGCTTCAGCTGCTTCACAACGGAAATGCCGTCGAGCTTCGGCATCATCACATCAAGCAATACGAGGTCGGGCTCGAATTCACGCGTCTTGGCCAGCGCATCCTCGCCGTCGACTGCGGTGATCAGCTCATACCCCTGCGCGTTGAGCCGCACCCGCAGCACTTCCAGGTTCGTAGGATTGTCGTCGACAATCAAAATTCGAGGCGGTGTCCGCAATCCACAAGCCTTTCCGCCGCTACGTCAGGAATTCACGAACCTTGGCGAGGATCACGCGGGGACTGAACGGTTTTGCGACATACCCGTCACACCCTGCGGCACGTGCCTTGGCCTCGTCGCCGGACAGAGCATACGAGGTGACGGCGATAATCGGGATTTCCCGCAGCGCCGGATTGGATTTGATCCGGCGAGTAGCCTCATATCCATCGACGATTGGCAGCTGAATGTCCATGAGAATAAGGTCGGGTTTGCCTTCCGCGGCCATGGCCACGCCCTTTTCCCCATCGTTCGCCTCGATTACTTCGAACCCCGAGCGAGTCAGCAGGTCATTGAGAATTTTCCTGTTGTTCTCGGTATCCTCGATCACGAGAATGCGTTTGCTCATGCGGCCTGCCTCTGTTCGCTCGCACGGATCGGCAACACGATATTGAACGTAGACCCCACTCCGAGCTTGGAATGTACGTCGATCTGCCCGCCGTGCGCCTGTACAAGCCGACGCGAGATCGAAAGTCCTAATCCTGTTCCTCCCTTCTGGCGGGTACTGCTGTTATCGACCTGCTGAAATTCATCGAAGATCCGCTTCTGGTGCTCGGGCGGAATTCCGGGCCCCGTATCCTCGATCTCTATTTTGAAGAGATTGCCGACCGCATCGGCACGGATCTCGACAAAACCGGCATCCGTGAACTTGATGGCGTTGCCCACGACGTTGAGCAGCACCTGGGTGAGACGCCGTTCATCGCCATACCCTATCGGGAGATCGGGGCCAAGGACCGGCCTGACCTCTATTCCCTTGGCATGTGCGAGCGAGCCGGTCGAGGAAATCACGCTCTCCACAATCGACTGTAGGGAGTAATCGCTCAGTGACAAAGTCAGCTGGCCCGCATCGATCTTGGAGATGTCGAGAACGTCGTTGATCAAGCCCAGGAGATGCTTCCCGTCGTTCTGGATGCGGCCGAGCACTTCCATGGCCTCATGCGGCAAGGTGCCGTAGAGTCCGTCTGCAAGCAACTCGGTGAATCCGAGAATGCCGTTGAGGGGCGTGCGCAGCTCGTGGCTCATATTCGCGAAGAATTGTGCCTTGTGATCATTGGCAATGGCCAGCTCGCGGCCCTTCTGCTCCACCTCACGGAACAGGCGGGCATTGTTCATCGCCAGCACCGACTGGTGTGCGAATGTTTGCATGAGGCCAATCGTGCTCTCGGGAAAATCGCCGAGGCTTCGACGTTGCACCATCAGCGCTCCTGAAATCCCGTCCTGCGCCAGTAGCGGAACCACCAATACCGAATGAAATCCGGCGGCGATAGTGCGATCCCTCAGCGGAAAATCCGGTGTCGCCCGCAAATCCGGAATGGCAATTGCGCGGCCGGCCTTTGACGCCACTCCCATGACGCTGCCGTCCAGCGTGATTCGTGACGAGCGAATGGTGTCCTGCAAATCCTGATCGAGAGCGTGGGCCTCGGCAAGCTCGAATACTTTGCGTGATGCGTCATAGCGATAGATCGCTCCCGCATCGGCCTTGGCAAGCTGCACCGCGCGGCTGACAATACTTGCCAGCACCGCCTTGAAGTCGAGCGAGGAGGCAACTGCACGGCCGATCTCCTCCAGCGCCTTGAGCTCATTCACGGACTGAGCAAGCGCACGCGTGCGCTCCTCGACCTTCTGCTCGAGGCGGGTATAGGATTCGCGCAGCTGGGCGGCCATCCGATTGAAGTGGTCGGCGAGGTCCGCGATTTCATCCCCCGTCCGTACCTCGATACGGTGTCCGAACTCGCTCGCTTCCAACTGCTGCGCGCCGACCTGCAGCGCCCTGATCGGAACCACCATGTGCCGCGCGAACAGGATACCCGCGATCACGGCCAGTGCGACACCAAGCGCGAGAAGCATGGCCGTGCGGCCAAGAACCCGGTAGACCGGCTGCAACGCGGTCGTGCGTGGTTGCTCGAAAAAGACATGCCAGTCGAGAGCGGGAACGGCCGCTGAGGCAGTCAAGACCGAATGGCCGTCCGCATCCTGTCCGAAGGTCAGCGGCTCGTCGCGGTCTTTTGTGACCGCACGTACCTGCGGCAATTCTGCAAGGTTGGTGCCAAGCCGCACGTCGGGATTGGAATGGGCGAGCAAGCGCCCGTCAGGCCCGACAACATAGGCGTCCAATGCTTTTCCGATTTGGGTAGGATCGATGAAGCTGGAGATGAATTTAAGGCTTATCTCGGCGACCGTTGAACCGGCATTTTGACCCGAATGCGGCATGGCGATCGAGATGAACGGATCGAGTCCGTCGAAATACGCCGGCGAGACCCAGATCGGGCGGCCGCGCGCCGCGGCGAATCTGGGGTTGCCGGAATAATCGATCCCGCTCCCCACCACAGGCTCCTCGTTGCGCACAGCGCGCAGCTGCTCTCGGCCCGTGCTGTCGAGTTGGATGAGTCTCTCAATTGCGGGCACCTCGAGCAGCAGCAGCAAATAGTCCGACCGCCGCTGATCAATCGTAGTCGCGCTTGCGCGTGTGGCAAAACTGATCTGCCGCTCGATGTCCTCGATGGACTGTTGAATTCGTCTGGCAACGGCGTCTGCCTTGTCCGATTGGGCCTTTGCCAGCAGCTCGATCGTGTCGTTGTAGGTAAACCATGTTTCCAGTGTGCCATTCACCGCGAGCACGATCACGATGAGGCCGACGAAAGCAACGACATACTTGCCGAAAAGTCCACGCGGACGGAACCAAGCCGTGCCGGACCCTCCGCTCAACGTAGCCCCATGCGGGACAAGTCGGTCTCGATGGGCTTGACCTTGTCGCCGTCCCGCAACGAGCTGCCTGCATTGGCAACGACCAGATCGCCTTCACTCAGACCGTCGAGTATCTCGGTATCCGTATCCGAGTGATATCCGACATGTACCAGCCTCGTTTCAACCGCGTCCCCACGCACAACTTGCACGCTCGGACCCTCGGTCCGATACAGCACCGCCGAATGAGGGACCGATATTCCACGGCTGCGATTCGCCTCGATGGTAGCTCGCGCAAACATTCCGACTCGAAGCCGCGGGTCGCGCTCCAGAGATATGCGGGCGCGACCAAGCTGGGTTCTCAGGTCAACTGAGCCGGGCACGAGGCGTACCTTGCCTGATAGCTCGCGGCTGTTTTCGATTTCGACTCGAGCGGCTTGTCCCGGCGCCAGCATCGGAATGTGGATGCTCGGAACATCGGCTTCAAGCTCGATCTCGTCATCGACGGCGATGCGGAAGAGAGGCTCCGGCTGCATGGGCGAAGCGGTCGCTCCCACCGCCGCGGTACTTCGCGTGATCACGCCGGCAGCGGGCGCCTTCAAGATTGCCGTGGCGGGGCGCCGATCCATGCTGGGATCCGGCATTGCCGCGGCTTGGCGCGTCAGACGAGCGAGCGTCTGTCCGGCGCTCACCCGGTCCCCTTCGCCTGCGACCACCTCGCTCACCCTGTAGCCCGGGTCCAAAGTCACAACTGCTTCCTCGCGGGGTACCAGAAAACCGGTCACTCGGATCTCCGCCGCGAACCATTCCTGGGTTACCCGAATCACGGAGACTTGCACCGGAGCCGCCCCGCCGTTCTCGGCCGCGCCTGCCGCCGAACCGCAGAGCGCGGCGCACCCGAGTGCCGCCGCGACGAGCGCAGCCAAGCCCCAGCCAACCCGATTCATTTAGCCCATCCGAGGTTTGAGATCATCAACGCAGCTCGCGTACGACCCGGAAGCCGTTGGGAAAATAGCGCACGTCGGTATCATAGCGAAAACGAGCCATGGACCGGACGGCCTTGCCGGGACTGTCGTACGCGCCTCCGCGGAGCACCCGCAGCCGGCACTGCCCCGCCGTCCATGCCGAGCCGTCGTTCGGGGCGCCACGATAATTGTCATTCCAGCAGTCTTCCACCCACTCGGCGACATTGCCGGCGGTGTCATAAAGGCCAAACGGATTTGGCGGGTAGGTACCTACTTTGGCCGTTTGCTGGCCGGCGCCGGCCCCACATTCCCGGCAGTTGGCCTGATGCGAGCCCATCTCGCGACCCCACCAATATGGAGTAGTCGTTCCAGCCCGCGCGGCGTACTCCCATTCCGCTTCGGTCGGAAGCCGGTAGGTCTGGCCGGTCTTCTTGGAAAGCCAAGCCGTGAATGCCTTGGCATCGACCCAGCTGGTATCGATGATTGGTCGGGCCCCGCGCCCCCACTCACGATCGTCGGGCTGAGCTTTGCAGCCTTTCTCCTCCACACAGCGGTCCCATTGATCGAAGGTCACCTCGTAACGGCCGATGGCGAACGGCTTTGAGATGCTCACACGGTGCACCGGGTTTTCGTAGTCGTTATTTGAGCCCATCTCGAACGAGCCGGCTCCCACGACCACCATCTCAGGGCATTGGGAACAATCCCGAAACGTCTGCCCCGGCTTGGCGTCGCTGCGAATGGGCTCGCCCGACGCGGAGCTAGGCGAAGGCGAGGGCGGTGGGGCGGACACAGGTGCGGGCGGCCGGGCAGAGACAGGCGGAGGCGAGGGCGGGGCGGCTGACACAGGCGGAGGCGGCGGCGGCGGGGTAATGGGGGGAGCGGGCGGAGGAGCAGGAGGCGGGCCAGGGGGGGTGGCGCCAGATCGCGAAGCACCGAAATAGAACTCCTCGATCAGGGAAGAGGCGACCCAGGGTACCTGCTCGTTGTTGGTCGCACGAGAGACCCCGATGCGTCCCCGGTTGAATACCTCCTCGGCCGTCAAATTTGGCACTCGCAGCTCTTTTGTGAGCTCGGTGACAAATACGCTGTTGGTTCCGCTGCCTTCATTGAGCAGCTTGCCCGGAGCAGTGGAATAGATCGCAAGCGTACCTTCCGGCGCGTCAATCACCGCGAGTCCGGCAGGAGAGGCGCGAAAGCGCCGCTCGAAAGGGTTGCGGCGCGCGGCGTCGATAATGACGATTTTTACCTTGGCCCCCCTGCGATTCATCTCGTTCAAAGTATTGTCCAGGCTGAACCCCTCGCGCCGCAAATCCGATTCGTTCCAGATCTGCGCATTCACGGGGATCAGATAGGTCTGCCTTGCGGTCTGAATGCCGTAGCCGCTGAAGTACAGAAGCGCGGCCGAGCCGGTTCGGATCTTGCCTAGGAACGCATCAAGCGCGCGCTGCATGTCCTCCTTGCTGAGGTTCTCCTTGAGATCCACGTCAAAATCGTTGCGGCGTAGCTCTTCTGCAATGGTGCGGGCGTCCCGGATCGTGGTCGAGAGAGGGGTGCTTGCATCGGGATAGGCCGCATTCCCGATAACGAGAGCTACGCGACCAGGGCGCTGCTGCGCTTGCGCGCCACCCAGCAGCATTGCCGCCCAGAAGATCAGGCCCAGCCATGACAAGAGCCGCATGTTCATTATACGCCTTTTGGATCGAGCAGAACTCAATATCACCACTCTTGAGCCGGAGGTCCGCACTCACGCCGGCATTACCGCATCGGGCACGGCTGCTCCAGAACCGGTAGGTGCCGCGAGGTCGCAGCTTCTCCGCCGTTCAAACGCGCGCTCCTGGACATTACGCCAGCAATACTAACATTCTATCCGCTTTCTTCGGCACCGTACAACAGGCGATGGAGTCGCGGTCATCGCGCTCTACACCCATAGCCGGACCCGGCCTTCGATCCATCTTGCAACAGCCAAAGGGCTGTGCGGCGCTCAGGTTTCGGGTTTCCGAGGAAGCGATAATCTGTTATGTTTGTTTGCAGCATCAGGCAGGTTTTGCGGCCCCTGCCGATTTGATCATTTGTCGAGTCCGGGTGATCTCGGGACGTTCCGGACGAATCCCAGGTTCGCTATCTCGTGGGTATCTTGAATGGGCCGCAAGCTGACCCTCTGGGATTTTTCGCACGGCTCGCCAAGAGTGTGGGAGCATCGTTCGGAGAAGCCCGACGGGTCGAAGCTCGTGGCTGGCGCCGAGCCCACCGCCGTGGGTCTCTGGGAGCAGATCGACGAGAGGTCCGGAGATACCCACTCCTGGTTCAGGATCACGGAGCGCGACGGTGTCTATGAGGGTACAGTCGCGAAAATCTGCTCGCCGTCGACCCGCGCGGAAAAAAGCTCCGCATCTTTTGTCGGCGTGAAAATCATTACCGGGATGCGGCGGGACGGGACCTCGTACCAAAATGGCACGATCACGGATCCGCGCGATGGCTCGCGCTACAGCGCGTTGATGCGACTCAGTGCGGATGGCCAAAAGCTGGAAGTGCGCGGTTACATCGGGATTTCGCTGCTCGGCCGGAGCCAGATTTGGAGACGGCTGCCCGACGATGCGCTCACACATGAGGCGTCTGAGGCCTGCTGAGCGCGTGTTGCGACGCGCCCATGAATGCCTGTGTGCGCGGCGAAATTTGCTGCTCGGCCCGAGCGGTGCCGTCCGGTCGCGAATCGCATGGTGGCACATCCGAGCAGTTGAGAAACTCCCGCCGTTGGTCAGGCGCTTCGTCGCCCGATCGTCGCCTGCTGCCCCAACCAACTCCTTGTCGCAGCACATGAAAAGATTTAGGCTGGCGCACGCTGCCATTTGCGATGCAGATTGCGGGATGGCTCATGCGGCTTGCTGACAATTTCGGTACACGGCGAGTTCTGCTGGTATTTCCCCATTACGCCCCATCCTTCGGAACACTGGAATTTTCCTATCCCCTGACCGACGGCATGTGTGCAAACATGCCGCCGCAGGGCCTGCTCGTGATTGCCGCCTACTTGCCCGCCTCCTGGGAGGTTCGCTTCATCGACGAGAATATTCGACGTGCCGAGGCAGAGGATTTCCGGTGGGCGGAGGTGGTGTTCGTCAGCGGGATGCATATTCAGCGACGCCAGATCGAAGACCTCTGCCGGCGTGCCCATGCATTTGAACGCACGGCGGTTCTTGGCGGCTCCTCAGTCTCGGCGTGTCCTCACTATTACCCCAGCTTCGATTATCTTCATGTCGGAGAGCTGGGAGATGCAACGGACCAGCTTGTGGAACGGCTGGCGCAGGATCCGGCTCGACCCGAGTGCCAAGTGGTGTTCAAGACCACGCAGCGGCGCGATCTCACCGATTTCCCCGTCCCCCGCTACGAGCTTGCGGAGCTCAAGCGCTATTTTCTGGTCAGCTTGCAGTTCTCCAGCGGGTGTCCGTACGTCTGTGAGTTTTGCGATATCCCGAACCTCTATGGCCGCAACCCCCGCCTGAAAACTCCCGAGCAGGTCACGATCGAGCTCGACAAGCTGCTCGAATGCGAATCGTCGGGATGGATCTATTTCGTCGACGATAATTTCGTCGGCAATCGGAAGGCGGCGCGAGAGCTGCTTCCGCACCTCATCGCATGGCAGAAGCGCAACGGCTATCCGTTCGTGTTCGGTTGCGAGGCGACCCTCAATGTTGCCAAGCGACCTGAGATACTCGGGCTCATGCGCGAAGCACATTTTTACGGAATGTTCTGTGGCATCGAGACGCCCGAGCCCGACGCCCTCAAGGCGATAGCGAAAGACCACAATCTGATGGTGCCGATTCTGGAGTCCATAGGGACGCTCAACAGCTTCGGTATCGAAGTTTTCGCCGGGATCATCCTTGGCTTTGATACCGACACTCCGGAGACCGGCTGTCGCCTGGTGGAGTTCATCGAGCGGTCCAAAATCCCGATCCTCCTCATCAATTTACTGCAGGCACTGCCCGTTACACCCCTATGGGATCGGCTTGAACGCTCCGGTCGGATTGTGGACGACGAGAGCCGCGAATCGAATGTGGAATTCCTTATGCCTTACGAGCAAGTCATGGCGATGTACCGCGACGTCATGCTTCGAGTTTATGATCCCAAGAACGTGTTCGCCCGTTTCGAGCATCAGGTCAAAGCGACCTACCCGAATCGCCGAAGGCAGGAGTGGAACGCGGGCCGGATCAATTGGCGCAATGCCAAACGGGGTATCAGCATCATCTCTCGGGTCCTGTGGCATGTGGGGGTACGCGGCGATTACAAGCGCGTGTTCTGGACATTTGCGCTGCGGCGGCTGCTGCACGGGGACATCGAGTGCGTTCTGCGGGTAGCCATCGGGGCGCATCATCTGATCGTTTTCACGCGGGAGGCAACGTCCGGACGTGCGAATGCGTCCTACTATTCGCACCGCGACCGCAGCGACGTGCTGGCGCTTGCGGCAGAGTGACGCGCGGCCTGTGCGTAGGGTGACCCGCAGTCGCAGCGTGAGTGGCTTTGCAGCAGGCGCAACTTCGCCTAGCATTGTCGGAAGGGCAACGGGGTGATCTATCCCCAAGACGCGGTTTCGAACCTAGAGAGGGACGCGAGACAATGATTGCGCTCCACCAAACCCTATTGCACAAGGCCGTGAGACTTCTGGCGCGTGCGCTGCTCGCGTGCGCTATCGGGGGAGCCGCCGGATCGGCTGCCTACGCTCAACGCACCGGCGGTCCAACACCTTCCGGCCCGGGCGCCGAGGTGTATTTCATCGATCTCAAGGATGGAGCGACGGTGCCTGGGAAGCTGAAGCTCTTCTTCGGCCTGCGCAACATGGGCATTGCACCCGCCGGTTCTGATCGTCCGAACTCAGGCCATCATCACCTGTTGATCGACGCCCAGCTGCCCCCACTCAATAAGCCCATCCCGAACGACTTCAACCACTTGCATTTTGGCGGCGGTCAGACCGAGGCCGAGATCACGCTCAAACCCGGCGAGCACACGCTGCAACTCTTGATGGGGGACAAAGATCATATTCCACACTCACCCCCGGTCATGTCGCAACGCATTCACGTGCGGGTCGAGGGGTCCGAAGGCGCCGGTCTTACCGGCGGGCCGTCGAAATCGGCGCCCGGCGCGCAAGTCTATTTCACCGATCCGATCAAGGAAGGCGCTGTCCTGCCGCCCAAGTTCACCGTATACTTTGGCCTGAAGGGCATGGGCCTGGCGCCTGCCGGCACCGATCGCGAGAATTCCGGTCATCATCACCTTTTGGTCGACACCGACCTGCCGCCGCTCGATCAGCCCATCCCCAACGACTTCAATCATCTTCATTTCGGCGCCGGGCAGAGCGAGGCTGAGATCACCCTGAAGCACGGCCCGCATACGCTCCAACTCCTGTTCGGTGACAAGGACCACATTCCCCATACCCCTCCGGTCATGTCCCCGCTGGTTCATGTGCGCGTGGTCGACCCCTCGCTGCGGAAGCCCTCGCCGCCGGATGCCCGGGTCTACTTCGTCGGCCTCGCCGATGGGGCTTACCTGCCGCCGAAGGCGACCATACGGTTCGGGCTCAGCAACATGGGCGTGGCACCCGCTGGCATCGAGCGGCTCAATACCGGCCATCATCACCTTTTGATCGATACCAAGCTGCCGTCGCTTGACGACCCCATTCCCAACGACTTCAATCATCTGCATTTCGGCGGCGGGCAAACCGAGGCAACGATAGAGCTGAGGCCAGGCAAGCATACGCTTCAACTCCTGCTTGGAGACGAGAACCACATCCCGCACAATCCGCCGGTCATGTCCAAGCCGATCACGGTGATCGTGACCGCGACGGGGCGAAGACCGGGGGGCTAGGCACGCCGGCGCAGAGCGCGGCGGCACGCGGGATCTCACGATCCTCGCTGCGGTCGCTGTGTTACATGGCCGCGCCCACTCTGCGTGAGTGGGCCGCCTTGAGATTCCGATAGCGCGCCAATGCCCAGAGCGGAAAATATTTCGAGTAGCCGTGAAAGCGCATCAAGAAGACGCGGGGAAACCCGGTGAAGGTAAAACGCAGCTCCTCCCAGAAGCCATCGCTGCCCTGCGTCTTCAGGAGATATGCAATTCCGCGTGTGACCGCAGGATTATCGGCCTCCCCCGCGGCCATCAGAGCGAGCAGGGCCCAAGCGGTCTGCGAAGCGGTGCTCGGCGCCGCCTCGTGACCATTGTAATCGAGCTTGTAGCTGCTGCAGTCCTCTCCCCATCCACCATCCGGGTTCTGAATTTCAACGAGCCAGGCTACTGCCTTGCGAAACTCGGGGGCGGCATGCTCCAGCCCTACGGCATTGAAGGCGCATAAAGCCGACCAGGTGCCGTTGATGTAGTTGACGGCCCATCTACCGTACCAGCTGCCGTCCTTTCTCTGGGCCCGGCGCAAATAGTCCAGCGCACGTTTAAGGATTGGGGTCTCGGCCGTCATGCCGCCCTGCGCCAGCAGCGAGACCGTGCGCGCCGTCATGTCCTCGGTCGGGGGATCGAGAAAGGCGGCATGGTCCGCGTAAGGAATATGATTGATCCAGTAGTGGGTATTGTCAGCATCGAAGGCACCCCAGCCGCCGTTTCCACTCTGCATGCCAACCAGCCATTCGCGTGCACGAGCAATTGCGGTGCGGAATTCCGGATCTCCCGCTCGGTGCAGGGCCATTGCAGCCACTGCCGTGTCATCAGTATCAGGATAGTAGGAGTTGCCGTATTGGAACGCCCAGCCGCCTGGGCGGACATTCGGCCGCTGTACGCTCCAGTCGCCTCTCACGCCGAGGATCTGGTGTGGCAGCAGCCATCTTAACCCGCTGCGCACTTGTGCCTCGGAGCGCTCGCCACCTACTTCGAGCAGAGCGTGACAGGCGAGCACGGTGTCCCAAATCGGCGAGACGGTCGCCTGGCAGTAGGCCTCATGCTCGTGCACGACCATGTACTTCTCGATCGCCTTGCGGGCGATTGCCCGGTGCGGGTGATCTTCCGCGTAGCCGAGCGCGTCGTACATCATCACCGTGTTCGCCATTGGCGGAAAGATCGCGCCGAGACCATCCTCCCCGTTTAGCCGCTTCGTGACCCAGGCGACTGCGCGATCGATGGCGCGTTTGCGCATGCTCATGGGGAGCATCGGCTCAGCGGTGTGCAACAGAAGATCAATTGCCTTGAACAGCCAGAACCATGCCGGATCCTGATGCGGGGCGCGGGGCGCCGCTCCTCTTTGTTCCAGCGGCTCGAGAAACAGCTCTTCGACCTTGATGCCTCTGGGATTGCGGCCCTGCGGCTTGAGCGCCTGCACCACCATCAATGGAATGACGGTACAGCGGCTCCAATAGGAGATCTTATCGAGGTGGAAGGGAAACCATTTCGGCAGCAGCATGATCTCGACCGGCGCGAGCGGAAGCCTGCGCCAGGGAATGAAACCGAACAGGGCCAGCAAAATCCGGGTAAAGACATTGGCGCGGGAAGCTCCGCCCCGCGCGCGAATGGCCTCGCGTGCGCGCACCATATGCGGCGCATCGGGGGAGTCGCCGATCATCTTCAGGCCGAAATACGCCTTGACGCTGGCGCTCATGTCGAAATCGCCGTCGTGGAACAAAGGCCAACCGCCGTGTGCGCCTTGGATGCGGCGGAGATAGTTGCCGATCTTGGTTTCCAGCGCCGTGTCTACTGGCTCAGCCAGATAATGGCGCAGCAGAACATATTCCGCCGGACTCGTAGCATCCGCTTCGCACTCGAAGACCCAATGCCCGTCAGCCTTCTGGCAGTTGAGCAGCGCGGTGGTCGCTGCTTCAATGCCTGCTTCGAGGCCTCCGATCGAGACCGGATCTGGATGAATGGATGTGCCGTCCGCTCTATCGTGCTGAGGGACGATTGATCGGGATCGCTCGCTTACCAGCTGACTAGACTCCGTGTTCAATCCTCGATCCTCACCAGATGAGCGCTAGCCTGTCACTGACGCAGCTCGTTATCCCGTTCGCCCGATCGCCAAGGGTTCGAGGGTGTACATCAAGCCTTTGTGCTACGCGTCGCGAGCAGGGCGGAAAATCTGCGCAGCAGCTTTGTGCTGCGCGCTGCGAGCGGGGAGAAAAGTCTGCGAAGCAGTCTTGTGCTGCGCGTTGTGAGCAGGGAGAAAAATCTGCGCACCAGCTCGATGCTGCGCGTTGCGAGCAGGGAGAATCTGCGCAGCAGCTCTGTGCTGCGCTTTGCAAGCAGGGAGGGAGATCCGCGCAGCAGTGGGAAGCCCGCATGAGCGGGGACGAGCGGTTTGCCGGCCCCATGGCTTGAGGTGCTGTCAGGCGCTTCCTTTGTCGCCTGAGAGGCCGGCGGCGGGACCTTTGCCTCGCTCGTCAGCGAACGCGCGAACAGAGCCCAGGAGAGCCGCCCGACATCATCCACGATAGTGAACGCCGCCGGCACGAACACCAGCGACAGAAACGTGGAAGCGATCAGCCCTGCTATCACCGCTATCGCCATGGGAGACCGGAACTCGCCGCTGGCTCCGATTGCCAGGGCGCTCGGGAGCATGCCCGCCGCCATTGCGACCGTAGTCATCACGATGGGCCGAGCGCGCTTCTGCCCGGCCTCGATGATCGCACTCGTTCGATCGGCGCCCGCGTGCATCGCTTCGATCGCAAAATCGACCAACATGATGGCATTCTTCGTGACGATGCCCATGAGCATCAATATTCCGATCGCGACCGGCATGCTCAGAGGCCTGTTCGTGAGCAGCAGTCCGATAATCGCGCCGCCGACCGACAGGGGCAGCGAGAACAGAATGGTCAACGGCTGCAGGAAGCTGCCAAAGAGAATCGCAAGCACAACATAGACCATGAGCAAGCCGTTGCGCATGGCCGAGCCGAAACCCTCGGCCATATCGGACATGAGCTCGGCGTCCCCGCCTTCGCGGATGGTGATGCCGGGCGGCGGATTCTTCATCACCGAGAGGGCCTTCACCGCATCCATGGCATCGCTGAGTGCGGTCCCGGCCTGATAGTCCGCCTCGATCGTCGCCTGGCGCTGCCGGTCGTAGCGATTGATGCTGATCGGACCTTCGCCAAAGCGGATGTCGGCAAGCGCGCTCAGCGGCACGGCCACCCCGCGCGGAGACGGTACCCGGATCTGCTCCAGCACCTGCGGATCCGCGCGGGCGTTTTCCTCGAGCAGGACGCGAATCGGCACGATGCGGTCGCCGGCATTGAACTTTGCAAGGGCCGGTCCCACGTCGCCGATGGTTGCTACGCGAATGGTCTCGGAAAGGCTCTCGGTCGATATACCCAGCCGAACGGCCAGATCGCGCCGGGGATAGATGCGCAGCTCGGGCCGATTGAGACTGGTCGATGCTATTACGTTGGTAATCGTGGAAATGCGGCGCATCTGACTCGCAAGCTCGGCCGTCACGTTGGTGACCATGTTATTGTCCTGCCCGGTCACGATCAGGTTGATGTTGCGCTTGCCGTTCTCGTCGCCGAGGAACCAGTAGCGGATGTCGGGCAGGTCGGCGAGGCTGTGACTGATCTCGTGCTCGATCTGCTCCTGCGTGAGCGACCGTTTCGACTTCGGCACATAATTTATCGTCAGCGTGGCATTGCGGACCTCGCGCGTGAGCGGAGGAATTCGCCCGCCATCGACGAACACGCTCTCTATCTCGGGCCGCTTCAGGCGTTTGCTGATCGTCCCGGTGACGGCCTCCGTATCGGCGAGTTGCGAGCCAGGGGGCAGCTCGACCGCGAGCAGCGATCGCGCTGTATCCACGGCGGGCATGAAACCGGAGGGCAGCAATTGAATGCTCAAGATCGATAATGCGAAACACACCAGGCCGAAGACGATGGTCAAAAACCGGTAACGCACCGACAAGCTCAAGAGCCGGTTGTAGAAGCGACCGAACGGTCCCGCAGCCTTTTCCGCATGCTGATGCGGTTTGAGGAAATAGGCCGCAAGCAGCGGCGTTATGAACCGCGCACACAAGAGCGAGAAGAAAACCTGGACCGAGATCGTCAGCCCGAACTGCTTGAAGAATTGCCCGATCAGGGTCGACATGAAACTTGCCGGGATGAACACGGCAATGATGGTGAAGCTGATCGCGATCACTGCCAAGCCTATCTCGTCGGCGGCATCCAACGCCGCCTGATAGGGCGATTTCCCCATGCGGATGTGCCTGATGATGTTCTCGATCTCGACGATCGCATCATCGACGAGAATGCCCGTGCTCAACGTGATCGCCAGCAAGCTCACGACGTTGAGCGAAAAACCGGCTACGTCCATGGCCCAGAAGGCAGGCAAGATCGACAGCGGCAAGGTGATTGCTGCGATCAGCGTCGCCCTGATATCACGTAAGAACAAAAACACCACGAGCACCGCAAGCGCGGCACCTTCATACAGGGTGTGCATCGCCGAGTCGTAGTTTCCGAGCGTGAACGTGACCGAGCTGTCGATCAGCTTGAGGTCGACATCCGGGTTTGCCGCCTTGATCGCGTCGATACGAGCTCCAACAGCGTCTGCGACGACCACGTCGCTTGCGCCCTTGGCACGCAAAATACTGAACCCGACCACCGGTGTGCCGTTGAACCGGGCAAACGTTCGCGGCTCGGCAATGGTGTCGCTGATCAGGCCGAGATCGTCGAGCCTGACCTCGCCGCCGGTGGGCAGCGCCATCCTGGTAGCCGCGAGGTCCGCGACCGTCTTTGCCCCTGCAAGCGTGCGGATCGCCTGGTCGCGTCCGCCAATCTCGGCGCGCCCGCCGGCGAGGTCGACGTTGCTGCCGCGGAGCTGTCGGCTGACATCGAGCGGGGTCAATCCAAAGCCTTGCAGGCGAACGGGATCGAGGCCGACCCGTATCTCGCGTTCCACGCTGCCGATCGGCTCGACTTGGGCCACCCCGCGTACGCCTTGCAGCTCACGGACGACCACATCCTTGACGAACCAGGAGATCTGCTCTGGCGTCTTGCTTGGCGCGATTGCGGCATAGGTGAGAATCGGCAGGCCGGCGATATCAAACCGCCGGATCAACGGCTCATCGATCGTGCGCGGCAGCTCGGCGCGCACTCCCGTGACCGCGTCCTTGACGTCGTTGAGGGCGCGATCGGTGTTGGTCTCCAGCCGGAATTGTATCGTCGTTGTCGACAATCCATCCGTTATCACCGAGTTGATCTTGTGCACACCCTCCACTGCGGCGACCGCGTCCTCGATTGTCTTGGTGACCTGCGATTCGAGCTCAGCCGGTGCCGCCCCGAATTGCGAGACGATTACATTGATGACCGGAACATCGGCCTTCGGCATGCGCGTGATCGGCAGCTTATTGAAACTGAGATAGCCGAGAGCCACTACTGCGAGCGCTATCACGAGCGGAGGAAGCGGCTGCCGTATCGACCACGCCGAGATGTTCACAGCCATCTGCGTCTCGCTCCGGTCTCAGTGGGCAATAATCGACCGACTCGCAATGAGCCGTTCGTCAAGAAGAAACCCGCACTCGCAGGTGATGACCTCGGCCGGCGCATGCTCAAAAATCAAGCGTTATCATTGCGTAACTGTACAGTCCAGTGCCACGGAGAGCTGCGCCAAAACACCCCATCCAGCAGGACAAATCGCTGCAGGGCAGCCTCAGACATGGTTTGAGTTTCCTGCGAATTCATGGATGAATGAGCCGGCAACAATGGTGTGAATCGAGCTGCGGATGAACAATCCTCGCGCAGAGAAAATCAGGCGTGCCGTAACGGCGGGTTTGCGCCGATGGCCGTACGCCGCCACGGTTCCTGCGCAGGCGCCAGCTCCCGGGCCTGACGATCTCAACGTCGTGCGCCCGATGCCGCGGCGCAAGATCACACATTCTCTTGCAAGCGCTCCGGTCGTGTTGCCGCGGGTGCGGCGCGTCGTGTTCAAACCGGGAATTATCCGACCGATACTCCGACTGTTCGCGTGGCTGTGGGCCGCGGCCAAGTTCTTTTCCGGCACCCTTTATGACTTCATCTTGCGGCGAGGCAGCGTGCAGCGCCGGGCCACTCGCTTGCGCCGGGTATTCGAGGATGCAGGTCCCAGTCTCACGAAGCTGGGACAGCAGCTCTCGTTGCGCGCCGACCTTCTGCCGTACGCCTATTGTGCAGAGCTGGGCAAGATGCTCGACCGAGTGCCTCCATTCCCGACGACGGAGGCAATTGCGATCATCGAGCGAAACTTCGGACGACCGATCAATCAAGTGTTCCAGGTCTTCGACCCCGACCCGATAGGGTCTGCATCGCTGGCATGCGTGTTTCAGGCGATCCTGAAGACCGGCGAAAAGGTCGCCGTGAAGGTGCGCCGTCCTGGGATTGGGCCGATGATCGCGGCCGACCTGCGAGCGCTCGACTGGCTGCTCAACGTGGCGGAGACGCTGACACTAATACGGCCGGGCTTGACCGGACGCTTTCGGCAGGACCTTCGCACGATACTTTTCAGTGAGCTGAACTTCCGCGCCGAAGCACGCTACACCGAGCTTTTCAGGCGACGGGCAAAGAAGCGGGGGCAAGTCACGGCGCCGAAGGTCTATTTCCAGCACTGCACCGATGAGGTCATGGTGAGTGAGTTGGTGTCCGGTGTCTGGATGTGGGAGCTGGTAGCCGCAGTCGACAGCAACGACCAGGAGTTCCTGCAGAGCGCCCGCGCTCGTGGAATCGAGCCTAAAGCACTCGCCCGGAAGATTGTTCGCGTCATGCAGCGCGAGTTGCTCGAGGAGCTCTTCTATCACGGCGATCCGCATCCCGCCAATATCGTTGTCCTGCCGGACAACAAGCTTTGCTTCATCGACTTCGGCGCCATCGGCCGATTTTCGACGCAGACGCGCAAGGGATGGCGGGAGCTCCAATACCATGCGATGAAGGGCGACATTACGCGTATGGTGAATGCTTCCCTGAATTTTGCCGGCCCTCTCCCGCCCATGGACGTGCACCGGTTGGCGAGCACGATGGAGAACGTCTTTGCCGAGTGGGTCTTCGCGATGATCAGCAAGGATGCGGAGTGGTGGGAGCGAAGCTCTGCTTCTGCGTGGCTTCGCTTCATCGAGGTCGCCCAGGAGTACGGCGTCCCCGTGTCCCTGGAGACAATCCAGCTGTTCCGGGCGACCCTGCTTTATGATTCGATCATTACCCGGTTGAATCCGCAGATCAATGTGGCCAGAGAGTATCAGATCTATGCGGCCCAGGCGGCAAAGGAAGCGCGCAAGCGAGTTCGCAAGGGGTTACGGGAGCGGCTCTGGGGCCCCACGGACATGGACTACCTGTTTCTGGAGCAGCTCGCGGATACGGCGACTCAGTTCCTCTTCAAGCTCCAGCGCAGCGTCGAAGATCCACTCATCCACTTCCGGAATATTGTCGGAAAGATCGCCTATACCGCGTCCCTGCTGCTCCGAATGGGCTACCTTGCCGCGGCCCTCGCCGGGATAGCGCTGCTTGCAGACTCGATCTGGAAAAGCTGGACCGGCAAGTCTATCGATTGGACGTGGTTGCTGCAGGTAGGGACGTCTTTCGGCTGGATACAGTTGATTCTGATCGTCTTGACCCTCGTGGTCATCCGGCGAATCATCATTCGCCTGAGCCAGCCGGACAAACGCGTCGATCCGGAGTGATGACTATGTCAGGAGATGCACGCGATGGAGCATGACGCCCGGGAGCCATCCTCGCTGCCCGCACTCGCTCGACTTCCGAATCAAGGCCTGCTCATCGAGCTCGGGCCGCAAAGCCGCTCGCAGATCAAGCGGCTCAAACGCGGTCGTGGCCGACTGGCTCGGCAGATCACCCAGTCTGTGAGCAAGGCTTGCGAAGGCCTGGGGATGGATCCACGAACCGAGGTGGTGCCCGTCGTCATTCTTTACCGTCGCCGCAGAGACGACTACCGGGTTTCATTTGCCGGTAGCTGAGGCGGCCGGGAGGAGGCGCAACATGGCGCACACCGTGATCGCGCCGATTGTTGTAAGCTTGGGTACCGCGCGCGAACGGCACCTTGCTGAATTCCGCAGCGGAGTAGGGCGCATAGTCGACGACGTGGAAGAGGTCATGCGGCTCGTACGCAGGACCACGGCTCCTGAACAAGGCAACAAGGTCTTGGTGCCGGTCGTGGTGGTCTACGCCGGGGAGCCTTGACCGGCCGCGCCCGCTCGCGCGAGGAGCTTCGAAGCATATTCGGAATTGGCCGGCGCCGGCTGTCTTATTCGACTGAAAGGGTCACGGGGATGCCTTTTCCCATGGAGCAGTCCATGGTCCCCGTCGATCGGCCCGACCATTGCCCCGCGTAGCTGCACTGATCGCCCCCGTCGAGGGAAAGGGTGGCTTGCAATCGCGAGGACGCCACGGACTGGTTGATCCGCAAGGTCAACCTCCCCGACTTCTCCACTGGGCCGTTCACGGTGCATAGTCCGACGTGCTTCATGCGCAGTGGACCCGAGAGCTCCCCGTCGCTCGCCCCCGATTCTGGCGCGACCTCGGCCTTGAGCTCCCACTCGGAAAGATATCCGGCAGTTCCGACGATCCGAAGATGCTGCTCATGCGCCGAAAGCGCAGGAATAAAAGCAAGGAGAGCGAACAAAGCGCGGGCAAGCATGTCTTATCCTCGGCGTCAGCCTGCCGAAATTCTGGCTCCAACGCAAGCAGGCCCCTGGCAGGCTCCTAGCTCGGGCGTCCCGTCGGAGCGGGGTGAGTCTTTCATAAAGTTGGCAGGGCGGCGCGACAGCTTCACCGCGAGCACGGTATGTGTACCGCAGCCGGGCGGTTGCCTGTTGCCGAGCGATTCGGGCCGCGCTATAGAGGCGCCGGCACCAGCTCGGCCAGCAGCGCAAGGACAGAGGATGTTTTTTCCGACTTTCCGGCTGCTTCGGTTTGAGCGTGAGCGGCTTGCACGCGCTTCCAGCGTCGCCCTCGAGCAGAAAAGCCCGTTCGAATCAGCTGGTATCCACGAGGTAGGTCGATCATGGACAGGGTTGTCAGGCGTGTGACGATCGTACAACGCAGCGGTGATAGCCGTACCGCGACGGTTGCCTATGAGCATCCGGAGGAGCGCGAGGACGAAACGGTCCAAAGCTCGCCTCTTCTGCGCCCGGTCGAACGAGTCATGAGGCGGCTTTTGAAGGCCGGGGTGATTTTCGCCCAAGAGGGATACAAGCGTCATCTCGAATCTGGTGAGCGGCGGAACGGGTGGTTGTTCGATGCGCCGTCGAATGTCCTGCATGCGGGTGTAAAGGCCTACAATGAGGCGCGTAAGGCGGTACCGTTCAGATTGCTTCCGAAGGTGCCGGAAGAATAGCTCTCAGTGTGACCTCTGGTAGGAGCACCGACCATGGCAACGCCAAGCACGAGCAGCCCCGCCTCGGACCAGCGCGAGCATCGGCCGCAAGAAAGATCCGAGAAGAGTCAGATCATTGTCGTCGATCTGGAAGATCGCCAGTCCGCCAAGCAGATCAGGCGCCTGCGCAACGGCGAAGGCAGGCTGATGGACCACATCGAAAAGATCGTCGGTGAGTTGTCCGAAGCGGGAACCATCAAGTCGAATGCGCAGCCCATAGTAGTGATCGTGCGTGAGGAGCTACCCTGGCCTTTCGGCTGATTTACAATAAGCGGCCAGGATCGCCGTTACGGGGCCGCTTGCCTGATCCAGGCGTCGATCTGCGAGCGGTCGGTCTGCGGCCATTCCCAGCATTTGAGTCGCCAATCAGAGCCTTCGACGGCAAGCGCGGCGGCGTAGCCGGGCCCGGCATCGAGCGCGGCTAATGTGTAGCGGCTGGCCTCGGCGGGGTCATGCCGGGTCGCGAGAAGGCGCGGGTTTTCGGCTGGCGAAAAAGCGACGTCAAACCGGTCCAGCGGAAGCGAAAGCCCATCCCCGCGCGCCTTCAAGTAGGCCTCCTTGCGTGTCCAGCAGGCAAAGAAGGCCTCAGCCCGCATTTCGCGCGGCAGGGCCATCAACGTGCTGCATTCGCGGCGCGAAAAGAATCGGGCTGCAATCTCCCCATTTGCCATGTCCGGCTTGATCTGCTCGACATCCACCCCGAGCACGCGATCAATCGCGGCGGCGACGAGTATCACCTCCCCGGAATGGGAGACATTGAATTGGAACGGCAGGCTCGAGTCAGCCAGGCCGGGCTTGCCAAATGCATTGTATTTGAATTCGATCTGAGGCGCGGATCTACCGAGGTAGAGGCCCAGAAGCAATCGCGACAGCCCGCGCCCAATGACAGCGCGCCTGCGGTCCGCCTCAAAGTGAAATCTCTCGGCCCGGGCTCGCTCCTCTGCTGATAAAACATGCTGAAATAAGTTCAGTGCCTCTCGAGGCTGATTCAACCGCGCGCGCCAGACGTGGACTTCATTGCGCACAAGATGGTAGCCGCCGGTCGGAGCACTCCATGCCCCGCTCTCGCGCACATTCGCGGAAACGCTCATTGCGGACGCGCCTTCGCCAGATATGGACCAGCCGCCGCCGAATCATAGTGGGCCGCATGGTGCGCGAAAAGCGCTCAAGTCTCGAGCTTAGACCCCCCCGCCCGGGGCGTAGCAACGGATCCTCGTTTCGCCCCTCTCGACGTACCACCACACGACAGGCGCACCGTGTGGATTGCCGCTACGGATCACCACCTCATCAGGTACGGGCTGCCAATCGTGCCCCGGCCAACGGGTCCAATATTGGCCGTCGCGAATATCCTCCTCGGCATAAATGCCATCCGCCTCGCTGCAGCAAAGCGCGCCCGTTTTTGGGGATTTCTGCGCACGAAACCAGGCCCGCACTTCGGGCGCCACCGAATTGTATTGGCCATAGTCGCGCGCCAGCACAGGTGCACAAAGCAGAAGCAGGACCAGCACAATACGAAGCACGGTCGACCTCTTGAATGAACAGGCTCTCAATTCACCGTCGTCACAATGGACCGCTGTTGCAATGTTCCTCACGGACTTGCCGCTTACTCGCGGTATCGGCCGCAATAGTTTCGCGAAATACAATGCGAGACATGAAAAAGGGTTCCGCGAGTCGCATACCCGACAGACTGCACGCTATGGTTGATGAATCTTCGCCCGCAAACCGCAAGCCGCGGCACCTCGGCTCACAAGGGCCGCGCCGGGCAAAAAAGCCTGGGAGTCCTTTGGGAGCGGCAGCCGATCGATAAGACATCCTTTGGACAAACGAGGGTGGATGTTCCACACTCCTGAGCCTTATCGTACCGCCAGCCGGAGATGCCGATGAGATCCGACCGAGCCGCCTCAGCCGGCACAGCGACCTCACTTGATAGACGACAGCTCGTCATGAGCGGCGCATCGGCTCTGACGGCGCTGATTCTTCCGTCTAATTCGCGTGCAGACGTTCGCGCCCCGTATGACTGGAACGCAACTCCGCCGACGGAGTCGAAGGACGGCTTCATCGACTGGATGACGGCGAACCGCGGAGAGGATGCAGAATTCCTCGGAAAGCGCTGGGACCGCTTCCAGGAGCTTCTGGCACAGCGCGACATCTGGGGGGAGCGCGACAAGCGCGCCTTCCTGCTCACCCCGCGGGAAGAGTTCGTTACGCCTCAGAATAGAAGCCGTGCCTACGAGTGGCACTATCTACCGATCGGCTATGGGGTGACCATAACCGGCCCGCACACCGTCGCCCGAATGACGAATTCGCTCAATGTGAAATTCGATGACAAAGTGCTCGAGATCGGTACTGGTTCGGGCTATCAGTCGGCATACCTTTCGAACCTGACAGAGAAGGTATTTTCAATCGAGATCATCAAACCCCTCGCCGAGCGCACCTGGGCGCTGTACGAATCTCTGATTGGGCGGGGATACAGCGAGTACAAGGCGATAACGAAGAAGCATGCCGATGGCTATTACGGCTGGGAAGAAGAGGCGCCTTTCGACAAAATTATCGTCACCTGCGGCATCGACCACATTCCGCCGCCTCTCCTGCAGCAGCTCAAGCCCGGTGGGGTCATGGTGATTCCAGTAGGGCGCCCGGGCTCCCAGCACGTATTGAAGATCAGCAAGCACCGCGCCTCGGACGGGGCCACCAGCGTGGCCCGCTCGGACATCTATAACGGCAGCTCGGTTTCCTTTGTGCCTTTCACCAAGCTGGAAGGGGACGCCATCAAAGGAACGCACCGCGCCGATTAGGCCTCATTGCCCGGAGTTGCTGGATCGGCCCGCGCGAGCCTAGAAGCCGTTTCCACCTCCGAAGCGAAGATTGATCCCGAACAGAACCATGTGGATCCTTTGACTGATATCGATCGGAAACACCCTCCCTTGAACGATGGCGGATGTGAAAGGCACCTGCGTGGTGCCGAAGCCCAGGTAATCGTATTCCAAGGATAGTGAGACCGGAGCGTGGGCGAAGGCCCACTCCGCGCCGAAGCCGGCTGTCCAGCCGGTCATGGAGCTGCTGCCCAAGGCCACGACGCTCCCCGGCGGAACTTCGGGGGCGAAGCCGAGTGCGGTTTCGGGAGCGACCATCATCGTACCCAGCACGAACGGAACAGTGAGCCCGTCGGGCGTGGATATGTTGAGGAGGTCATGGGCAAACGCGCCGCCGGCCTTCCCGTAGAGCAGAAGCGTCGGCAGCAGCGTGTATCCGACCCGACCTGTCAGGGTCGCGACGGTCTGGATGTACGAGTTGTTGACCAGAATGGTCGCAGGCAGGACGTTGCTGCCTTTCATTCCAGAGAGATCGAGCAGGCCCTGCAGCCCGAACACGAAGGAGCCGGTCTGGTAATCGCAGCCGAGCTGGCCGCCCCCCGCCACCCCGCGCGCAGTCATGCCGCCGAGGCTCGTTCCCGCCGCAACTGTTGAGGTGCCGAAGGGCGGCTCCGCCGGCCCAAACGTCCCGAGGGTATCGACTCTGCTCATGGGCGCTGCGCCGCCCCCGATATTGACGCCGATGTAGCAGCCGGTCCAACTGTAGAGCGGAGCAAGCGGTGGAGGCTGGTAAGGTCCGAGGACTGCCATGTCGGCCCCCGCTGCATGGCCGGCAAGGCCGCACAGCAGCACGCATGCGAGCAACCACCTGTTCATGACGCGCTCACTGACCCACACCCAACGAGCCGAGTCTAGACCGGCCGGCCGTGCGAGTCTGTTGCTCTAATGCAACGCTTCCATAGGAATGTGCAGGAGCGGAGGGCTGGCAGGACCCATGCGGAGGACTTTGGATGACCGATTACCGATACGAGTGCGTAAGCGTGAAGGTGAAGGATGGAATTGCCTGGGCGGCACTCAACCGACCGGAAAAACGCAATGCCATGTCGCCACAGCTGCATTACGAGATGGACGATGCGCTTGCGCGGTTGGAGGTTGACGATACGGTGAAGGTTCTGGTGGTCACCGGCGAGGGGGGAAACTTCAGCGCGGGACAAGATCTCAAGAAGTTTTTTCGCGAGCTCGAAAGAAACCCGGGCGAGCGCAAGAAGGCGGCCGCAGCCGCCAATCGTTGGCGGTGGGAGCGCCTCTACGGCTATGACAAGCCGACGATCGCGATGGTGCAGGGCTATTGCGTGGGCGGCGCCTTCATGCAGCTCCTGGCCTGCGACTTTGCCATAGCGGCGGAGAATGCGACCTTCTGCCTCTCGGAGGTGAACTGGGGGATCCTGCCCGGGGCACTTGTCTCCAAAGCGGTCGCCGACATGGTGCTGCCGCGCCATGCGCTTTACTACGCCTGCCTGGGTGATCCGTTTGACGGCAAGGAGGCCGCGCGTATCGGCATGATCAATTATGCCGTGCCGCCGGAGAAGCTCGAGACGGCGACCACCGAGCTTGCGGAAAAGCTGATGAGGAAAAGTCCCGCGGTGCTGCGCGCCACCAAGCAAGCCATCCGGCACGTGCGCACCATGGATGTACCGCAAGCCTACGATTATCTCGCCGAGAAGGGCAGGGCAATCAAGGTCGCCGACGCGGAGGATTCCTACAACACGGGGCTGCGCCAGTTCCTGGACGAGAAATCCTACAAACCTACGTTCGAGCCGTTCCGGCTGGGCACGAGCCCGCCGGCTGAAAGCTCAAGGGCGGCGAAGAAGTAGGTGGTCCCTGCGCCGACGACGCCGGCCGATTAAAGGGTAGCTCCATGCTTGCGCGAATCCTGATGATTGCGGGCCTGCTCGCAACATTTTCCCCGGCGGCCTTTGCCCAGTTCTACAAGGGCAAGACCATCACCATGATCGTCAACTATCCTGCCGGCGGTCCTAGCGACATCGAGGGTCGCATCGTCGCACAGCATTTGCCCGATCATATACCGGGAAAGCCGACCATCGTGATCAAGAACGTCGGCGGCGCCGGCGGTGTGATCGGGGCCAATCAGCTGGGCGAGGCGCCCCCCAACGGTGAGAACATGGGCTTTTTCACCTTGGACACCATCGGTCCCATCGTCGGCAACCCTGCCATTCGTGTGAACTACGCGGATTTCGCGCTCATCGCCGGCGTGGCCAACCCCCTCGTCGTCTACATGCGCAGGGACACGCCGCCCGGCATCAAGGTTGCGACCGACATCATGAAAGCAAACGAGTTCAAGGCGCTCTCTCTTAATCTTCAAAGCAGCAACACCGTCAACCAGGCGCTCATGCTCGACCTCCTCGGCATCAAGAATCAGCCGGTGCCGGCGTTCCGCGGACTCAAGGATGTCGAGACCGCGATCCTGCAGAATCAAGGACAACTGGCGAACACTTCGCTTCCCGGCTGGACGGGCTCGGTCGAGCCGACCATGGCGGACATCGTGATCCCGTTATGGCAGCTCGCCCCGCGCGGCAAGGACGGTGGTTATCCGCGCAGCCCGGCGCTTCCTAACCTGCCCACATTCGAGGAATTCTACGCCGCCGTTCGCGGCAAGAAGCCATCAGGGATGTTGTATGAGGCGCTGCGCGCGAGCGCCGATCCGCAGCTCGCGATGTTTCGTACGGCCGTGATGCCGCCGAAGACTCCCGAGGAGGCGTTGAACCCGATGCGCGCTGCATTCATCGAGCTATGGAAGGATGAGCAATTCATTCGCGACTATTCCAACATCATCAAGACACCCCCGATGCTCGTCACCGGCGAGGAAGGCCAAGCCATTCTTGCCGGCCTCGGAACCATAACACCCGAGATCAAGGCGTTCATCATCGATTATTCGAACCGCTTGGTGCATTAGGGTAGGGCAGATCGAGCGGAGCAGCCGTGTCTGCCAGAGAGAGAAACACCCGCACCTCGGCAGAGAGAACAGCGTCGGCCGACCCAGGAGTGCCGGTTGTCTTTCTGCATGGAATAGGCGGCGCCTGCCGCATTTGGGAGCCTCAGCTCAGGAGCTTCGCACGTGCGGGCTTGCATCCGGTTGCCTTGGATCTTCTGGGTTATGGCAGCCGCCCACCGCTTCAATCCCTGGATTTTGAAATGCTGGCGCAGGATGTCGAGGACGCAATCGCCGGCGGTGCTCTCGACCGCCCCGTGCTCGTGGCACACTCCTTGGGCGGGATGATTGCTCAGACCATGCTGCGCCGCCGGCCGCAAGACTATCGCGCGGCGGTGCTTTCGGGCACCAGTCCGGCCTTCGGCGATCCGTCAGGAGAGTTTCAGCAGAAGTTCGTCGCCGACCGCCTGGAGCCGCTGGCTCGGGGACGGAGCATGCCTGAGATCGCGGCCGAGATCGTCGCGGGACTGCTGGGGCCTTCGCCGGATCCGATCGGGCGCGCGCTTGCGGAGAGCTGCATGGCGGCGGTGCCCGCCTCCACGTACCGAGCGTGCGTGCGTTGCCTCATCGCATTCGACGAACGCGCCAATCTCGGCCGCATCCAGGTTCCGGTGCTTTGCCTTGCTGGCGAGCATGACCGCAACGCGCCGGCGCGGATGATGGAACGCATGGCGGGCAAGATCCCCGACGCGCGCTATGTATGCCTGCCCGGGGTTGGACATCTCGCCAATCTCGAGGCGCCGCAAGCGTTCGATCGCGCCATTCTTGACTTCCTGCGCGAAGCTTTACCGCGCCGCACCGCGCAAGCCTCTCATGCATGATCCGGCCGAAAGGCATGCGCCCGATCGGCCGATGTTTGCGCCCGATGCATTCCGGCTCTCGGCGTCACAGGCGGAGCTGATCGCCAAGGCGCGGGGATTCGGGCAGCGCGTGCTCGCCCCGCGCGCAGCAAAATATGACCGCGAAGCAAGCTTCCCGATCGATAACTTCCGCGACATGCATCGCGAGGGCTTGCTCGGGATCTGCATCCCCAAAGAGGAAGGCGGGCTCGGTGCGGACTTCGCGACCTATTGCCTCGCCGCAGCGGAGCTTGGTCGCTATTGCGGAGCGACCGCGCTGTCCTGGAACATGCATGTGTGCTCCACGCTGTGGTCGGGAGCGCTTGCTGACGATCTGGCAATGGCGGAAGCTGAGCGAGAGGGCCACAACAGGCGCCGGCGCATGCACTACCGGCGCATCCTGGATGAGGGCGCCATCTACGCGCAGCCGTTCTCCGAGGGCGGCGCTGCCGCCGCGGGCGTGGTGGCGTTCGGGACCGAAGCGCGCCC
This sequence comes from Xanthobacteraceae bacterium, assembly GCA_036557665.1. Classification (GTDB taxonomy): domain Bacteria; phylum Pseudomonadota; class Alphaproteobacteria; order Rhizobiales; family Xanthobacteraceae; genus VAZQ01. The sequence goes on from DATBHG010000007.1 coordinate 40,867, forward strand.
GGTACCGGGCGGCTTTCGGGTGAGCGGCAAGAAGATCTTCGCCTCGCTCTCAGGGGCCGCGGATTACTATGGCGTGCTCTGCACCGAGCGAGCGCGGGGCGAGGAAGCCAGCCGCCGCAACACGCTTTACCTCGCCGTTCCGGCGAATGCCGAGGGGGTGTCGGTAGTCGGCGACTGGGATCCCCTGGGCATGCGCGGCACGGTCTCGCGCACGCTCCTGCTCAAGGATGCGTTCGTGCCGGAGCACGAGATGTTGATGCCGCATGGCATCTATTTCGAGGCGGCGACGCGCTGGCCGCATATGTTCCTGACACTCTCGCCGACCTATATGGGGCTCGCCCAGGCCGCGTACGATTTCACCGTGGCCTATCTGCGCGGCGAGATGCCAGGCACGCCTCCGGTGAAGCGGCGCATGTATCCGACCAAGCAGATTGCGGTTGCCGAGATGCATATTCAACTCGAGCAGACGAAGGCGCTCTGGTTCCAGGCGATCAGTGAAGCCCGCCCCAATCCGAGCAAGGCGCAGGTGCTGCGCGCCTATGCAGCGCAGTACACGGTGATGGAGAACGCCAACGCGATCTCTGCCAAGGCGCTGCGCACCTGCGGCGGCCAGGCCATGCTCAAAAGCCTTGCGCTCGAGCGCGTCTATCGCGACAGCCGCTGTGGCTCCTTGATGCTGCCGTGGACGGCGGAGATCTGTCTTGATCGCATAGGTCGCGAGGCGCTTTACGAGCCGGGCGAAAAAGACGACTGACGACCCTGCGCTGAAGAAGGAGGCCGCAATGTACGATGCAACGGATCCGCGATCGAGCCTGGCCTCCACAGCCAAGTCTGCAAGTCCCGTGGCGACCGTCCTCGCCGGCGCGGATTATGCAAAATTCTACGAGAGCGCGCCGCAGGAGAGCGGGCCACAGGGACGCACCTGGTACGCCCGCGGGCAGAACTTCATCGTTGCCCACTCGGAGGCCGAGCCGGGAGCCTCCTTCGAACGCCAAGACCAACCCGATGAATACGTCGTCCTCGTTCCCGTCCCCGACACATCGGCGACCATTCGCGTGGGACAATCAGTTGCGAACGTGCCTGGCGAATCGCTGGCGATCGTGCCGCCGGGACGCACCACCGTGACACTGCCGAACGGCGGGCGCATCGTTCGTTTTTTCACGACACGCTCCGAGGACCTTGCCGCGAAATGCTCGAACGCCCAGTCCTACGCCACGCGGCATCCCAATATTCCCCCCTTCGAGCCGTGGCCGGTCCCTCCAGCCGGATATCGCATTCGCGTCTACAGCCTCAAGGTTCCTCCCCAACCCGGACGCTTCGGCCGCATCTTCCGCTGCACGACCTTCATGATCAACTATCTCGATCCTTTCATCGGCCCCCGCGATGTCACCAAGATGTCGCCCCACCACCATGACGATTTCGAGCAGGGCTCGCTGTGCCTCGAAGGCGCGTTCACGCATCATCTGCGCTGGCCTTGGACCACAGACATGCGTGCCTGGCGCGAGGATGATCACGAGCACTGCGGCTCACCCTCGCTCGTCGTGATTCCGCCGCCGAGCATTCACACTTCTCAAGCCACCGCGCCCGGAGTGAACCAGCTGGTCGATATCTTTTGTCCGCCGCGCATGGATTTTTCCGAAAAGCCCGGCTGGGTGCTCAATGCCGATGAGTATCCCATGCCGCAGGGCAAGGAGGGTGCGGAAGGGCGAAAGCGATAGTAACCAGTCCAACAAAGTCAGTGCATGCTCTTCGCTGCGCTTGCGAGGCGGCATCCTGGGCGAGAGCATAAGGATGTAAATGTCAAAAGAGCCGGTTGTGGGGAGCAATCTCTTTCGTCTCGAAGAGGCGACGATCGATGAGTTGCATCAGGCGATCAAGGATGGGCGCACCACCTGCGTGGCGGTGGTGCGCCATTACATTGACCGGGTGCGCGCGTTCAATGGCGTGGCGAGCGCGCTTGTAACTGAGGACGGCGCCGCTGTGCCGGAGGCGAGCGGTACCGTTCGGGCGATGGCGCCGCTGCGCTTTCCCACCCAAACGGTGAAGGCCTCGGACATCCTTCCCGATTTGGACAAATACAAGGGCCCGCCACTTGAATTCGGGCGCATGGAGCCGACCGCTTCCGATCCCAAGGCGCACCAACAATTCGGCATGATCGTCGGCATCCCGGGCGCCGGCCAGGTGAATGCGCTCGCCACGCTCAACATACGCGGCGAGCGCTCGGTCACCTGCCATGGCGAGCTTGATAGGCACCCGTCACTCGGGCCTTTGCCGCCTGGCGCACCGCCCGTATGTGAGTACTTCCGCCATTTCCCCGATGCGCTCGAACGCGCAGCCCAGCTCGATGCCACCTACGGGCAGAATCCCGACCTCGAGGCCATGCCCATGTATGGCGTCGTATTCGCGTTCAAGGATCCCTTCGACACCAAGGACATGCGCTCGACCGGTGGGGGCGACGCGCGTTATGACATCGATTTCCCCGCGCGCGACCACGTGTTGGTGGAGCAGTTGCGCAGCAAGGGGGCGATCATCTTCGCCAAGGCCGTCAACACCGAATACAACGGCCGCGCCGGCGATCCGGGAGGGCGCCACAAACCCGCAAAGGTGCTGCCCTCGACCTTGGGCTATCAGCGCAGCACCTGGGGCGGCAACCCGTCGAACCCCTACGACACCAGACGTTCAGCCTCGCTCGGATCGAGCTCGGGCTCGGCGCTCTCGGTCAGCATCAATCTGGTGATGGCGAGTCTGGGCGAGGAGACGCGCGCGTCCTGCCGTGGGCCCTCCAATCACAACGCCGTGGCGCTGATCCTGCCGCACAAGTCCATGTTGGGCTTCGATGGTGGCGCGATCGGCGCCGACATCTATTGCGACCGCAGCGGCATTCATGCTCGCACCATCGCCGACTGTGCCAAGATTCTCGATGCGCTCAAGCATCCGGTCGAAGGCTATTACGACCCGCGCGATCCTTTCACCACCGTGCCGCGCTCATCGGTATTGAGCAGCGGTTATGCCGTCCATGCCAAGGCGGGCGGTGCTGCGGATACGCTCAAGGGCGTGCGCCTCGGCGTCATCCGCGAGTCGATGATCTATCCGAAGGGGTCGAAGACCGAGGAGCCCATCGTCACCGCCGCGGCAAGAGAGATCAAGGACATCCTGGGGGCAGAGCTCGGGGCGGTCCTGGTCGAATCCTCCGATCCGCGCTGGCAGCGCGATCCGGATCTCGAGCAGATGACCACGGACTTTCGTCGCGCCTTGGCAAAGCTTGTGCCCGTGTTCATGCCGGATCTCCTGTTCCGGCTCGGGCGCGACGGTCGCCCCGTGTTCAGGGAGTTTGCGGCCGCGATCGTCCCGACCGAATTCGCGCCGGGCAAGGTGTTCGGCTCCGGCAGCATGCAGCCCATCGATTACTGTGTCGCGCTGGCGGAAGGGCGCATCTCTGCTCCGGCAAACCTCGACCTCGCCACCATTCAGCAGCAGGAATTGGCGAACACGTTCCGCTTTCATATCGCCCAGTATCTGATGCGTCGCGCCGCGGACTGGAAAGCGAAAGGCTTCACCGAAACGCTCGCCGACTGGCCCGCGCTCAACGGCCGGTCCAAATTCTGGGGGGATGATCAGCGCGCTGCCTTCAAGAACTGGGAAGAGGTGAGCGACCCACGCAATGCGTTGGGCGGACGACAAGGCGTCAATGAGCGCATCATGCTGCGCGAGCTGCTCCGGCGGGTCGACGTGATGGTCATCCTGGAGAACCATCTCGATGCGCTCGTGCGGCTGCACACGCCCTGGCCTCCGGGGCTTATCGGGGGAGCCTATCAGTACGACATCGTCAGCAATCTAAGTCCGGAATCTTTAAGCGGCCCGAATGCAGGACTCACCGAGGTCTTGATCCCGGCCGGCTATGTGACGACCGTGTATGATCCGGTGTTTTCACTCAGCCCCGACGGCACGCGTTACGTCTCCGCACCATCACACACCCCGACCATCATCCCGGAGCCCGGCCTGCCGTTCTCGCTCGTGTTCCGGGCAGAGCCTGGAAAGGAGGATGTTCTGCTTAAAGTCGCTTCCGCCTATGAGGCGGCATCGCAGCGCCGCATTCCTCCGCCGGCATTCGCGCCGCTGCCCATGCAGTTGAACGCGGCCAGCGCCTGATCAAAAAAAGCCGACGGACTCGCAGCCGGTACCCGCATGGAAGCTTTGCTTCCAGCATCGATTGGGAATGTCGATCACATGCATTGAGCCGTCGCCTTGACATGCCACGAACAGCTCGTTCCCGCGGAATGCCATGTCCATGGGCTGACGACCCACATGGATCGCGACCTGCTGCTGAAAGGACGGGTCGATGAGGCTGACCGTGTCGCTGTTGAGGCTCGTCACCCCGATCAGGCTGCCGTCGGGCGCGTAGCGGGCGATCTGCGCCGGCCTGGGCACCCCTTCGAGACGCACTTCATCGCGGACGCAGCCCGCCTGCGTGTCGATCAGAAAAAGGCTCGGCTCGGAATCATCTACGGCAACCACGGTGCGCGCATCGGGCGAAATTGCGATTCCCGCGAGCGGGCGGGGGGTCGCGATCTTCCCGAGCAACTTTCGGTCCGGCAGGTCGATGACGGAGACTGTGGCGTCCTCCTCGTTCTCGGTATAGAGCCGCGCGCCGTCCGGAGCGATGATGAGGCGGTGACCGTTGGTCGAGCCGGAATCGATGGCATCGACGACTTGATGGCTGTGGCGGTCGATCACCGCAACGACCGCGCTGTTCTCACACGTGATGTAGATCAGGCCGTCGGGGCCCAGCTTCAACGTATGCGGCGCGATATAGGGCCGCAGATCGATGCTGCCGGCGTGGACCCGCCTTTTCAGGTCGAAGATGCACAAGAGATGGTGCGGGTTGGGGTTGCGCCCGTGGATGCCGTCGCCGAAGATAGGCACATAAGCGAGGCCGGATTCCGGCACGACGAGCAATTCGTGCACGGTGCGCGGAAATCCGTCGAGCACGATTTCGGTCTCGTAGGTGACGGGATTGAGAAAAAGAACTTTGCCGCCCATCTTGTCGACGGCGATCATCCCGCGCGAATCGGCATTGCCGGTCATCATCGGTTGTTTTCCGTTTCGTCAGCCTTCGACAATATGCCTTTCCAGAACCGTGTTACAAACGCCGCGCCGCTTGCAATTCGTCGGGGGCAGTTTCAGACCAGCCCCCGCAGGCCCACCTACCAGGGAACCGCCTCATGACACGGATAGCCATCACCGAACGCGCCGGGATGAATTCAGAGCAGGCGCGCGTATACGATGCAGCCAAGGAGTCCGGCGGTCCGGTTGGTGGCCCGTACCATGCCTATATCCGTCTGCCTAAATTGTTCGAGGCATGCCAGAACCTGAGAAATTGCCTCTCTTCCGGGCCGCTGTCTCGTCGGGAGCAGCAGATCGTGAACCTGACCGTCGCCCGCCACTGGAACGCGCACTACCCTTGGTTCGCGCAGGTGCGCAACTCGCGCGCCATCGGAATCGATGAGGTGGTTATCGACGCGATCAATGCCCGCAGGGCTCCCAGCCTGCCGGATGCGCGGGAGCGCACGTGCTTTCTCGTTGTCAGCGAGCTTCTCGCCAGCAAGGGCTTGAGCCGGCAAACCTATGCCGACGCGGAAAAGATCATGGGAGCGGAAGGCTTGGTGGCGCTGGTCGCCTCGACCGGCAGCTTTTCCATGACCTGCCTCACCGCTAATTCATTCGAGATCGATCCCCCTCCTGCAAATCCCACCCCGCTGAAGGAGTAGAGCCGGTTCCCCACCGACACGTACGGGACAAAATCCGCCAATATGATCTTGGGCCGATGGCCATTCGCTCGATCCTCCATCCGACCGACTTTTCCGAGCTGAGCGGTGTAGCTTTCGCCCACGCTTTGCGTATTGCCTTGGCGGGCAGGAGCAAGCTCCACCTCCTCCACGTCGAGCCCCACGAGATCGCCGGCGCGCAGGCCTTTCCCCATGTCCGCAAGCTGCTGATGCAGTGGGGGCTTGCAGAAGAGGACGACCCGCCATGGGTGGTGGCGAGCCGGCTCGGGATCGAGGTCGACACGACCCTCCTCAAGGGACAGGAGCCGGCGCCTGGCATTGTCGGCTTTCTGCGCGACAGCCCGAGCCATCTCATCGTGCTTGCCACCCGCGGGCGAGACGGGCTCGAACAGTGGCTCAACGGGTCGGTTTCGGAAATTGTCGCCCGCCACTCGGCCGCACCTACGTTGTTCATTGCCCCGGGGGCGCGCGGTTTCGTCAGCCCGGTCACCGGAGACTTGAAGCTCCGGCGCGCACTGATCCCGATCGATTTTTCGCCGCGCGCGGACAAAGCCATCAACACGGTTGCGCTCATGGGGAGGCTGCTCACGGGAGCGGAGATCGTGCTGCACTTCCTGCATGTCGGGCGCACCGCTCCATCGCTGGCGGCGGCAGCAAGCTCAAGCCCCGCGCCCGAGGCGATGCTGCGGTCGGGCAACGTCGTGAGCACCATAATCGACGTGGCCATCGAGTTCGACGTGGATTTCATCGGCATGCCCACCGCAGGGCATCGCAACATCCTGGACATATTCCGCGGCAGCACGACCGAGCGCGTGATCCGGCATGCCCCGTGCCCGGTGATCGCGGTACCGGCGGCATAGCTTCGCGTGGATATGGGTGGGAGCGGCGGACAGGCGCGGCACCTCGGGAGAGCTCGGTCGACAAGCAGGCGTGCCGCCCTTCTCCTTCTCTGCCTTCGCTATCTCAAGCGGCGTCAGACGCGCGAGGCGGTGCCGCTTGCGAGGATACGCCGCCGGTTGAAGATGATCGAGCGTATCGTTCCCTCGCCCCCGGCCGGCACGCGCACGCATCGGATCGAAGATCGTGGACTCAATGGTGTCCACGTCATGGTTCCGCAATCGCGCAGCGATCGTTACGTCCTTTATTTCCACGGTGGCGGATACGTAGTCGGCTCGGCCCAGCTTTACCGCGATTTCCTGTGGCGGATCGCCGCCGCGGCGCGCGCCTGTGTGTTGTATTTCGATTATCGGCTCGCGCCAGAGCACCCGTTCCCGGCTGCGGTCGAAGATTCGATCAACGCATACCGCTGGCTCGGCCAGCGGGTCGAGCACCGGCGCATCGCTTTCGTCGGCGATTCCGCCGGCGGCGGCCTGGCCTTTGCTGCACTACACCGGCTGCGCGACGAAGGTTCAGCTCTCCCGGGCGCTGTCGTGGCCCTGTCCCCCTGGACCGATCTCGCCCTCATCGGGCCGTCTTTGCAGTCCAACGCCCAGTCGGACCCGATGATGAACGCGAGCGGGCTGCCGGTTTTCGCGAGTCATTATCTGGCGGGCAGCGACCCACGACATCCCTATGCATCCCCGCTCTATGGCGATCCATCCGGATTGCCCCCTGGGCTCATTCAGGTGGGCAGCGATGAGATACTGCGTGACGATGCCGTGCGCATGGCCGATAAGCTGAAAACGGCCGGCTGCGATATCGAGCTCGAGCAATGGCCGCGCATGCCGCATGTATGGCAGCTATACGCCCGCGTCATTCCGGAGGGCCGTGACGCCATCGAGCGCATCGGCAGGTTCCTCGATCGCAGGCTATAGCGCACTGCCCCTGCAGCATCACAGGTTTGCAGATGGCTGGACGCGTCGCGCCGTGTTTTGATCGGCATCAAAAAAGGCCGAAGCGCTCACCCCTGCCTTGACACCGGGGGCGCAATATATGTCTTCAGTGGCAGCGTTAAAGAAGAGTCGCAGCGGATTGGAGGGGTGATGCCAGTTCGGATCACCATTGCGGGGGATATCGGGAGCGGCAAATCGACCATAGCGAAACGATTGGCCGAGCTCTCGCGGGTCGAGCCGTTGTCGACCGGAGGGATACAGCGACAGCTGGCGCAGGCAAGGGGCCTGAGCGTGCTTGAATTGAACAAGCTCGCCGAGCAGGATCCGAGCATCGATACGGAAATCGATGGCTACCTGATGGCGCTCCCGCCCGGTGACCTTGTGGTCGAGTCCCGAATGGCGTGGCATTTCGTTCCCGATACGTTGAAGGTGTATTTGTACATATCCGACAGGGCCGCGGCTCGGCGCATCCTCGATGCCCAGCGCAGCGATGAGGACTATCGCTTCCATTCCGACCCCACGCGTCCCATTCTGGCGAGGCGAGAGAGCGAGATCATCAGGTTCAAGAAATACTACAGCGTGGATATAGACGATCTGCGCAATTACGACGTGGTGATCGACACGACATTTGCCTCCGTCGACGATATCGTAAAACGGATCACACACTTCGACGCCGCGGACAATAAGCCGCTCTGTTTCATCGACCCGCGCAATCTCGTCCCGACGCTAGCGATGGACGCATCCGCTCGCCAACAGATCCGTAATTTGGAAGAGGCCATGCAAAAGCATGGGTTCGAATCTGCAAGCTCCATACGCACCCTCTATGTGGATCACGTCTTTTATATCGTGGACGGCCACGCACGTGCGGCAGCTGCGCTGCGAGCCGGCACACAATTCGTTTCTGCCGTGATCGCCGCTTCCAACGACGAGCCATGCACTCATGGTTTGAGCGCGCGTGCCTACGTGTCCGAGAAGGTGCATCATTTGTTGATATCTGATTGGGAGGCGACTGTGGGATTTCGCTATGCGGACGAGATCTGGAGAGGGCGAGCAGGCTCGCACGCGGCGGCACAATCCCGAGTGGCAGGCCAAGCCGCTCGTTAGTCGAGAGGGAGGGCAGCGATGGCGCAGGTCGGCACCCCGACACCATTCGTTCTCGTTCACGGTGCCTGGCATGGCGGCTGGTGCTGGCGGCGTGTATCGGACGCCTTGCAGCGGCAAGGGCATAAGGTGTTCACGCCCACACTGACCGGGCTCGGCGAACGTTCCCACCTGATGAGCAAGGACATCGTCCTCGCGACCCATATCTCGGACGTCGTTAATGTGATCCGATGGGAGGACCTTTCCGGCATTTGCCTGGTCGCGCACTCCTATGGCGGCTGGCCCGTTTCCGGGGCCATCGAGCAGGTGGGGAACCGGGTGGGGTCGGTGGTCTACCTCGACGCGTTCGTACCGGAGCATGGTCAGAAAGGACTCGATCTTGCGTCCGAGTTCAGTCGCGCCGGCATGATGCAGGCCATGGCCAAGGGCGAAATCTCGCATGGCCCACCGAAGGCCGAGGTCTTCCAGGTCAACGAGAACGACCGCGCCTGGGTGAACTCGAAGCTAACCCCGCAGCCGGTCGGGGTGTCCCTGCAGCCGATCAGCCTGGCCGGTGCGCGCGACAAAGTGGGGAAGAAAACCTATATCCGGGCTCCAATTTACCCGCAGCCGGCTTTCGACAAATACTACGCCGCGAAAAAAGCAGACCCGTCATGGCGTACCTACGAGGTTGATGGCGGACACGACGTGATGATCGACCGGCCCGATCGGCTGGTCGAGATTCTGCTCGAGCGCTTGTGAACAGGGACAGCCGACTTATACGGCCGACTCATCCTGCGAATTACGACCCCACCAGCATCGTTTTGACCATCGTGCTGGCCTTGGCGAAATCCATTCTGCCCGCGTGCGCCTGTTTCAGGGCCGCCATCACCTTGCCCATGTCCTTGATGCCTTGCGCTCCGACCTGCTTTGCGGCTTCTGCGACTGCCGCTTTCACCTCCGCCTCGGACATCTGCTGCGGCAGATACGCGCTGATGATCTCTATCTCGCCGCGCTCCTTCTCGGCGAGCTCCTTGCGACCAGCCTTCTCGTAGATCTCCAGCGATTCCTGACGCTGCTTGATCATTCTCTGCATGAGTGCAAGCAAATCCTCATTGCCGAGCGACTCGCGCCCGCGCATCTGCGCCTCGATCTCGGCGTTCTTGATGGCCGCGATGATCAGGCGCAGCGCGGAGACGCGCCTCTGGTCCCGCGCCTTCATGGCGTGTTTCAGAGCAGTGTTGATCTCCTCACCCAGCACAGCTATGGCCTTGTCGTCCGCGGGCTCGAGCCCACCTATGTCGTCCGAAGGAACACGAATCCCGATTTATGCTGTCGCCGCACGAGAAACAACCCGAGCATCCGGGCGGACAGCTCGCCTTTGAAGAGCGCAAGCCGACTGCGCTCCTCGCGCTCGCCGACGGAACCGTGCTCGAAGGCTTCGGCTTCGGCGCGATCGGGCATGCGGTCGGGGAGGTATGCTTCAACACCGCCATGACCGGTTATGAGGAGATCCTCACCGATCCCTCCTATGCCGGCCAGATCATTACCTTCACATTTCCCCATATCGGCAATGTGGGCACGAACGAGGACGACATCGAGACCGTCAATATGGCGGCGACCCCAGGAGCGCGCGGCGTCATTCTCAGCACCGCCATCACGCCGCCATCGAGCTATCGGGCAACGCGCCACCTCAACGACTGGCTCAAGGCACGCGGCGTGATCGGGCTTGGCGGGGTGGACACGCGAGCGCTCACGAGCCTCATCCGCGTCAAGGGCATGCCCAATGCGGCAATCGCCCATGCGCCCTCGGGTCAATTCGACTTGGAGCTCCTCAAGAAGGAAGCGCGCGAGTGGCCGGGGCTCGTCGGCATGGATCTGGTGCCCATGGTCACCTCGGGTCAGCGGTTCGAATGGGACCAGACCGGATGGGAATGGGGCAAGGGTTACGGCCGCCTGCAAGAGGCGCAGTTCCATGTCGTTGCCATCGACTATGGGATCAAGCGCAATATTCTGCGCCAACTTGCCGGCAACGGCTGCAAAGTCACGGTCGTGCCCGCGCCTACGCCTGCCGCAGACATCATCGCGCTCGAGCCGGACGGGGTTTTTCTCTCCAATGGCCCCGGAGATCCTGCCGCCACGGGCAAATATGCGGTGCCGGTGATCCGGGAGATCATCGATAAAGGCATCCCCACCTTCGGCATCTGCCTCGGCCACCAGATGCTCGGCATCGCGGTTGGGGCCAAGACCGTCAAGATGCATCAGGGTCACCACGGCGCCAACCACCCGGTGAAGGATCTTGCGACCGGCAAGGTCGAGATCACGTCGATGAACCACGGTTTCGCCGTGGACCGCGCTACTCTGCCGGCGGGCGTCGTTGAAACCCATGTGTCGCTGTTCGATGGCTCGAACTGCGGGCTTGCGCTCTCGGGCAAGCCGGTATTCTCGGTGCAATACCACCCCGAAGCATCACCCGGTCCGCGCGACAGCCATTATCTGTTCAGGCGGTTTACCGATCTGATCCGTCAAGCCCGGCACGGGTGAGATCGGCGTCTCCAATGAGGTAGAGCCCATCATGGCCAGGCTGGGCGCCCGGCGGCAGGGCTATGCGCGTGCCGCGACCCGGGCAATCCACGGCTGATGTGAATGCACACGGCGGCACCGATTATTGGATTCCGGCTCTCCGTCGCCGGGCAAAACCGGCTCGGTCGGCCGGAGTGACAGGCACCTTGCCTACAGCGGCTTGATCTCCACCTTGCGGAACTTGACTACGCCCTTGTCATTCGCAACGCCCTTGTCGTCCTTGAGCCCTAGGCCATGCTGAAGCGCGATCCGACCGCTTGCAAATTTCGTGTCCTGTGCGCCGTCCACTGTTTTTTGCCCGTTGAGGATCACCGTAAAGCTCGAGCCCTTTGCGGTGATCTCGTAGACGTTCCATTTGCCGGCGGCTTTCGGCATGGGCGACACCTTGGCGACATTGACAATCGCCCCGGTGCCATAGGTCGGGTCGGGCCGCCTGTCCCAGATGTTGACCTCATAACCGGTGCTGCCGGTGATCTTTTCCGGATCGGTGCAGCGAATAAAGATGCCGCTGTTCGCGTCATCATCGACCCAGAACTCGGCCCTGAGCTGAAAGTCGCCATAGGTGTTCTTCGATACCAGAAAGCCGCTTCCTCGATCAGCGCTGGCAACTCCGTCCTCGATCCTCCAGTTGGCATTACCGATTTTGTTCCAGTTATCGAGGTTCTTCCCGTCGAGCAGCGTGACCCATCCCACTCCGGTCTGGGCGCGCAGCTGATGGGGATGAATGGCTACCCCGGCCAGAAACAGTGCAGCGCTGGCAAGAATTGTCCAGGTTTTCATACGAATGTCCTTCCGACTTGCTCGAGCTCTTTTGCAAACGACTTTGCCAGCGTCAGGGCTTCTTTGCTTCGGCATAAGGGTAGATCATCTTGCCGGAGGCGTACTCGCTCGGCCATACAATGACCTCGTGGGCCGTATCCTTGAACTGATCCACATTATTGCTGCTCACGTGCTGGAACTGGGTGAAGACGACGCGCGATTTCGTCCATTCGCCGTCCTTGCCGAAGGCAATCTCGCCGACCACGGTGCTGAAGGTGTGGCTGCGCATGTAGTTCGCGATCGCGGTTTGGTCGAGGCTCTTGGTGCCCTCGACCGCCTGACCCAGCACTTGGCCTGCGGCATAGCCCAGAGGGGCAAAGGCCCATCCGAGGGGATCGATGCCTTCCTGCCGGGCGATGCTTTGATACTTGGCCAGCATTTCGAGCGTTCCAGCAAATACAAAGGCCGGTGCCGGCAGGAAGATCTCGTTATTGATGATACCGTTCATCAACGGGCCAAGCTGCGCCTTGATGGGCGTGACCAGGAGCCCGATGAAGGTGCCGCCAAACATCTTGGGGCTGACCCCGATCTCATTGGCGGCACGCACGATGCCGACCGAATCCGGCGGGTAAGCCGCAACGTATATGATGTCGGGATTGAGCGCGTTCACCGCCCGCATGATCGGCGTGTAGTCGGTGGTGGACGGCGGATAGCGCACGTCCGCCACGGTTTCGAAGCCGCCGGCCTGCTTGATGCTCTGCCGCGCTCCATCGGCGGCATTCTGTGCAAATTCCGCATCCGCCGCGACGATCGCGACTGTCTTCGGTTTGGGCGTTGCCGCCGCGGCAAGCTGGAAGAAACCAAAGGCGAAGGCCTTCTGCGGCTCCGGCCCGGTCGGCAGCATGGAGAAGTACTGATCGTAGTGGAACTTGCTGTTGGCGGCATTGGCGAGGATGCCGATGGTGGTCTTCTTGTACTGCATCAGCACCGGAATGGCAGGCGCGACCATGTTGGTGGCATACGGACCGAGCAGAAGGTCGACCTTGTCCACTTCGATGAGCTTGGTATAGAGCTGCGGGACATTGGTCGGATTGCTCTGGTCATCGTAGAAGACCAGCTCAACTTGCCGTCCGAGCAGGCCCCCTTTCGCATTGACATCGTCGCGCCAGATCTTGAGCGCCGCGAGCACCTGCTTGCCGATCGGCGCCACCCCGCCGGTCAATGCCATGGTCATGCCGATCCTGACTGGATCGGCCGCTCGCGCCGCGTTCGGCAGGATCAGCACGCAAAGCATGAGCAATGCCGAAAGCGTGCGAGCGCGTATACCGAGCTGGAAATTGCGCATGTTCCCTACTCCTCCCATGACGCCTGATTGCCGCGCTTGTTTATTTCCAGGACAGTTTAGTGGAGTGGGTTCGCCGCACAAGTCGGCTGGGTCGGCCGGTTGGGATGGCCTAACCTGCCGCAATCGAGGGACATCTGCGGCCGCTTGGCTGCGATCCGATGGGGGTCGCCGGCGAGCGGTGGATGGCGGCTCGCTTTCAGCTTTGCAGCCTGAGGAGATTGTCTCTCCTGTCCGGACCGGGACCTCTGATGCTCCCAAGGCCGGCATTCCGGCTACAGCGCGATTTGCGGGATCGCGCGCATCATACGAGCGCTGGCTTCCAGGTCACACAATTGCCCCGGCTGTTCCCGCCAGGCAATGTTCAACGGCACGAGCTGCCAATTCGGGAATGACATGCGCCCGGAACGCGGCGCTGCCGTTGATATCGCTGATCAGGTCATCGGCCGGCAGTTTTATCGCCCGAGCCGTTTGCGGGGTGAATGCCGCCGCAAGTGCCGTCTCGATCGGCCCGCATCGAAACGCATGATCGGCTGCGCCCGTCACTCCCACCCGAACTGTTGCGCCGCTCCTCGCGATGAACACTCCCACAATGCTGAAGCGGGATGAGGAATTGATGAACTTGATGTAGGCGGCCGCATCGGGCGGCGGAAAGCTGACCGCTACGATTACTTCGGTTGATGCGAGCGCCGTCGCAAACGTGCCGAGGATGAAATCACCGGCCTTGATGTCGCGACAATTGGTATGAACCGTAGCATCGAGCGCGAGGACCGATGATGGATAGCAGGCCGCCGGATCATTGTGCGCCAACGAGCCTCCGATGGTCCCACGATTTCGCACCAGCGGATCTCCGATGCCGCCGGCGAGTTGCGCAAGGGCCGGGATTTTGCTCCTGACAAGTCCGGATCGCGACACGGCGAAATGCGTGGCCATCGCCCCAATGCGCAGGCGCCCATCGGTCTCTTCGATCGTCTTCAGCGCGTCGATCCTGCCCAGATCGATCAGAGCGGACGGATTGGCAAGACGCTGGCGCATGACCGGGACGATGCTCATGCCTCCGGCGAGCAGCTTGCTATCGGTGAGCCCGTCGAGTGCCTTGCAGGCTTCTTCCAGCGTCGCAGGGCGGCGGTACTCGAATGCGTGCATGCCCAGCTCCGCTCAGCTTGGCGAAACGTTACGCATCGCTCTGGCGCCGGCTGCGATCGCCTTGACGATGTTGTAGTAGCCGGTGCACCGGCAAAGGTTGCCCTCGAGATTGTGCCGGATCGTTTCTTCGCTCAGCTCGTGGCCTTCACGTCGTACAAGGTCGAGCGCGCTCATTATCATTCCGGGCGTGCAAAACCCGCACTGCAGCGCATGGTGCTGGTGAAAGGCGGCCTGCATTGGATGCAGCTCGCTGCCGGTCGCAACCGATTCGATGGTTTTCACCTCGCAGCCGTCCGCCTGAACGGCGAACAGCGTGCACGAGCGCAGGGCTACGCCGTCGACGTGAACCGTGCAGGCGCCGCACTGGCTGGTATCGCAGCCGACATGAGTGCCGGTGAGGCCGAGATGCTCGCGCAGGAGCTCGACAAGAGAGCAGCGTGGCTCAACCTCCCCGAGGACGGGTTTGCCATTCACGATTAGAGAAATGCTTACCGTCGCCACCTATGCCTTCCCCGGCGAGGCTGACGCAATCGCCCGCCAGACCGCATAAGGCGTAATCGGCAGCTCGATGCTGCGCACTCCGAGATGCCAGAGCGCGTCGACGACGGCGTTGCCGATCGCTGCCGGCGGCCCGATCGTTCCGGTTTCGCTTCCTCCCTTGACGCCGAGCGGATTGCTCGGGGCGGGCACGCAGACGTAATCGGATTGCAACGGCGGCATGTCGCTCGCGCGAGGCATTGCGTAGTCCATGAATGTCCCGGTCAGAAGCTGGCCGTCCTGGGGATCGTAGATGACATGCTCCATCATCGCCTGACCGATGCCCTGACCCAAGCCGCCGTGCACCTGGCCTTCGATGATCATGGGATTGATTATCGTGCCGCAGTCGTCGACGGTATAATATTCGCGGATTTTTACCCGGCCGATGCGCTCGTCCACCAAGACCACGGCAAGATGCATGGCCTGCGGATCATTGAGGTCCGGTGGGTCATAGAAAATCGTACATTCGAGTCCAGGGGTAAAGCCGGGGTCTGAGGGATAGCTGGCGCCGTGATAGGCCGCATCTGCGACCTCGGCGAACGAGATTTTGCGATTGGCTCCCGTCACGGAAAACAACGAGCTCTCATACTCGAGATCCTCGGGGCCGCATTCGAGGAGATGGGCGGCGAGGCGCCGGGCCTTGGTGAGCACCGTTTCACTCGCGCGATAGATTGCCGTGCCGCCGACTGATGCGGATCGCGAGCCCCAGGTTCCATTCCCGTAGGGCACCTGATCGGTGTCGCCCTGAACGAGCGTGATATCCTCTATCGGCAGGCCCAGGCGATCCGCAGCGATCTGCGCGAAGGTGATGCTGTGGCCCTGGCCGTGGGAATGGCTGCCGCTGAGCACGGTGACCTTGCCGTCGGAATGCACACGGACGGTCGCCGATTCATACCCGCCATGCAGACCCCCTCGCGTCGAGAGTTGCCGGCTCGGACCGGTGCCGGACTTGTCGAGGAAGGCAGCGATGCCGATGCCCATGAGCCTGCCCTGCTTGCGCAGCTCGAGCTGCTCCCGCCGCAGCTCCTTGTATTTCGCCATCTCGACGAGGCGGTCCAGCAGCGCGGGCGGGTTCCCGCAATCATACACGCGGCCAACGGGGGTCTTGTAAGGAAAATCTGAGCTTTGCAGGAGATTGCGTCGCCGGATTTCGACGACGTCGATTCCCATCTCGCGGGCAGCGTTCTCGATCAGCCGCTCGTTGACCCACGTCGCCTCGGGCCGACCGGAGCCCCGATACGCATCGATCGGCACCGTATTGGTGTAAACGGTGCGAACCCGCAGATCGAGCGCGGGCGTCGTATACAGGCCGGTAATGGTCTGCGGATAGGAGTTCCCCGGGATGCTGGGGGCGAAGTTGCTGAGATAACCGCCGAGACACGCAATCGTGTCGACCTGCAGGGCTAGTATTTTCCCGTCGGCGCCAAGCGCCATGCTGGCCTGCGTTGCGTGATCCCGCGCTTGCGTGTCGGACTGCAGGGTCTCGCTGCGCGTTGCGGTCCATTTTACCGGTCGCGCCAGCTCACGCGACATCCAGACAACGGTGGACACCTCGACGTGGAAATTCACCTTGTTGCCAAAGCCACCGCCGACATCGGGTGCGATCACGCGCAACTTTTGCTCGGGGATGTCGAGGGCGTACTTGCAGATCCAACGCCGCAGCATGTGGGGCACCTGCGTGGTTGCCCACAGCGTGCAATGGTCCGTTTCCGGCTCGTAGCTCGCGAGGTAGCAGCGCGGCTCCAGCGGATTCCCCGCCAGGCGATTGCTCTCGAGCGTCAACGCAGTGACGTGGGCCGCGCGAGCGAACGACCGCCTCGCATAAGCCGGATCCCCGCGCAGGATTTCGCTTATCAGGTTGCTTCCCAACTGCTCGTGGACCACGGGCGCGCCGTCATCGAGCGCGCGCGCAGTAACGCTGATAGTCGCAAGCGGCTCGTATTCGACCTCGACGGCATCGAGCGCGTCGAGCGCCTGGTAACGGGTCTCGGCGACCACCGCCGCAACGACATCCCCCACATGGTGAACTTCGCCTGTCGCAAAAGCTGGCCGCAGCACCTCCTGCATGGGCCGGCCATCAGAGGAGGGCATCGGATGGACGCAAACCAGCATGCCGTGACCGGCCTTGGCCCAATCCTGCGCGGTGACGATGCGCAGAACGCCAGCGCATTTCAGCGCCTGGCTCGCATCGAGGCGCACGATGCGTGCGTGCGCGTGTGGACTGCGCAGAAAACCTGCAAACGCGCAGCGCGGCAGCTTGATGTCGTCGACGTATTTTCCCTTTCCGGTCAGGAACCGGAAATCCTCGGGGCGAGGCAGCGGCTTTCCAACATACATTCCATGTCCAGCGTTATCTGCACTTCGATTCAGCGCAGGCAAATTCCCTTCGCATCCGGTCGCCCGCCGAGAGCGGCAGACAATCCTTCCCGCTCGCAAATCCGGTCAAAGCGCAATTCTTACTGCTCGAAAACCTGGACCCGGATCGGCTTCGGATGGAAGCCCTTGGAGCTGCCCAGCTTGCCGCTGCCGGGGTCGCAGCTCGCCGCGCACAGACAATTCATTTCCGCGCGCAGATCGATGTGCGGGACCGGGTCGAACAGCTCCTTGTGCTTGGAGAAAACCGCCCAGATCAGGTTACCCTTCTCGTCGAGCTCCATGTGCTGACCGATGTTCAGCGGAGCCGGGATGTCGAGCGGCACGATGGGATAGTTCTGCAGCGCCGTCATGATGTTCTCGTAGCAGCCCCACAGCGGCAGATCCTCGCGGCAGGTGATGCCCGCTTCGGGGTACAGCTTGTTCCAGGGAGGCAGGTGCCTGCGGTTCCAGCGGCTCGTGTACGAGCATTCGCTGCACATCCCATACTGAAGGTCGTGGGTCCCTTTGAACGTGTCCTCCACGATGGTCATCATCGGGGTATTCGTCTTCGCGAGCAGCTGGTCGCCCTTGCTCAAATAGATCTTGCCCTGGTTCGCCTTGGTCCGCGCCTGATCGAACCGCTCGGAGAGGTTGTCGAGGTTGAACACGACGAAGTCCACGATGGACTGAAACGTGATGCGAGCCCGCTGGCCTTTTTTCATCTCCCAGGCATGCCCACTGTTTACCCGCACAGTCTTGTCATGCAGCGCTTGCATCGGCTTTTTTCCTTCAATTCATCTCGGCATTTTCGCCCGCCTATGACTTCTATCGCGTTCGTGCGGCGGCGTCCGTCACGGTCTTATAGGCGTCGCGCAGCATCGGTTTCGCGCTCGACACGTCGGCGCCGACGCTCGCGAGCGTTTTCATCATCGCCGCCTGCTCCCCCGGCGACAGGCTGATCAGCTCGCCACCGGCGTCGGTCCAGCCCTTGCGCGTGTTGTTGACGATTTCAATCGCATGAGGATTGATCGCGACCGTCTCCCGCGCGGCTCCCGCATCCACGACATTCTGCAGGTCCGCGGGGAGCGAGTCGTACCACTTCCTGCTGATCTCGACGACGACGAAGACCGACGGTTGGCCCGTCTCGGTCACGTATTTCGCCGCGTCCTGAAAATGCATCGGGGTGTAGACGACGATGCCTCCGACCGCCCCGTCGATGGTGCCCTGCTGGATCGCGGGCAGGACGTCGCCGAGGGTCATGGCCACCGGGGTGGCACCCAGCCGCTCCAATGCAACCATCTGGAATTGCGAGGCGAAGACGCGAATCTTTTTTCCCTTGAGGTCGGCGAGGCGGCGAATCGGCGACTTTGCAATCAAGGAGGAAGGTGCGTTCATAAAAAGCCCGACCCCGTGCAGCCCCTTGTCCGCCCCGAGCCCAAGCATGAGCTTCAACAGGCTCGGATCGGCGGCGAGCCGCTGCGCGTGCTCCATGGAATCGGCAAGCCCCGGCGCCGCCATCAGCTCGAACCGCTCGTCGACGCCGACAAAGAACTCGGGGGGAATGACCGCGCATTGGATCGCGCCGAACTGCGTGCCTTCGATCTGGCGCGGGATCGAGCCCAGCTGGCTCGCCGGGTAGATCTCCGCCTTGATGCGGCCGCCCGAATCCCGCTCGACCGCAGCGGCGTAGCGCTTCGTGAATCGATAGCTCGGATCGTTCAGAGTGGGCAGTGTGAATTTCATGACGTAGGTCTTGTCCTGCGCGTGCCCTGCAGCGAGCGTCAGCGCCATTGCGGCGAGGAGGGTGGCACCGGACGTGAATGTTTCCGCAAGAAAGTCCTTTTTCATCATTTGACATCCTCGAGCATCGGTCGTTCTCGGCGCGCCGTCATTGCTGCTGCAGATTGGCGGCCTGGATCGCGGCGTCGAATTGCGGCTGCTCTCGCTCGATCTGCGCCCGGAATTCCTCGGGGGTCGTGCCATTCGGCTCGATGCCCAGCGCCGTGAGCTGCGCGACATTGGCGGGCTCCTTTGCTGCGGCGATGACATGCTGGGCGAGCCTGTCGATGATGTCCTCCGGCGTTTTCGCAGGCGCCAGAAAGCCGTTCCAGCTCGTGAGAGAGAAGCCGGGAAAGGTTGCGCTGATGGTAGGCAGGCTCGGAAGCTGCTTCATTGGCCGCGGCGTTGCCACGCCCAGGAGCCTGATCTTGCCGCTGTCTGCCTGCGGCACGAGATCCGATGCATTGCCGAAGAACATGTCGATCTGCCCGCCCAGCAGAGCCGTTGTCACCTGCCCGCTGCCGCGAAACGGAACGTGTACG
The DNA here is from genome assembly GCA_036557665.1 of Xanthobacteraceae bacterium. GTDB lineage: Bacteria > Pseudomonadota > Alphaproteobacteria > Rhizobiales > Xanthobacteraceae > VAZQ01. Next base: position 60,608 of record DATBHG010000007.1, read on the forward strand.
GCCTCGAAACCGGCACGCGCGGCAAGGAGCGCGCCGGCGAGATGGGCAACGGACCCGGCACCGCTCGATCCATAGTTGATCCTGTGTATCTTCGCATATGTGACGAGCTCGGCAAGGGTTTTCGCCGGGATCGCAGTGCTGATGGCGAGGATGAATGGGCCGGTGCCGAAGATGCTCACTGGCGCGAAATCCTTCGCCGGATCGTAACCGACTTTTTGCAACCGCGGCACGATGGCGACCTGTGGAGCCGCCGCGAAGAACAAGGTGTAACCGTCAGGCGCGGCCTGCGCCACGTAAGCCGCCGCCAAAGCGCCGCCCGCCCCGATGCGGTTGTCGACGACGAAGCTTTGCCCCAACTGCTCCGAGAGCGTGCGGCTCGCCATGCGCGCCATCACGTCGGTGTTGCCGCCCGCGGCGTAGCCGACAACGACCGTCACCGGCCTTGCCGGCCAATCCGCCGCCTCTACGGTCAGACGGGATTGCCACACCGCAAGCAGGGCAAGCGCTGGCAGCACGTTCCGTGCTGCGCCGCGATGGCATGAAACAAGGCGCATGAGAGCTCTACTCGGTTTTGCCGTCGCTCGAGCGACTGGGCTCGCCCGCAAGCGCAGGTTGACGGCGTTGCTATCCCGGTCCTGGCTGGGCCTCATCGTACACGCTTTGGCCGCGCGGTCTCGCGCTTTAGAAAATCGGAATGTAGGCGTAACCCCGGTTCTGCAGCGCGACAGAATTCACCAGCACGTTGCGCTCGATCGTGATGCAGTCGAGGATGTTCTCCGGAGTGATTGCACACCGTTCCATGGCGATGCCACAGACTTCGATACGTCCGCCCAGCGAGGCGAAACGTCGTAGCAGCTCGTGGGCGGTGGAAGACTCCTGCTCGTGGCGCCCGGCGAGCTTGGAGCCGGCGAGGGTGCTCGCCGCGAACTGGGTCGCCGGACCGTGCAACAGCAATACGAAGTCGGGAGCGATCGCTTGCTGCGTGAACTGCTCGAGCGCATCGATGGCGAGCTCCAGCCGGTCGCAGAAACGGCGGGCATCGCCGGTGGTGAAGTCCCACACCGCCCGTGCGTGCCTGAGCCCGGTACAGTCGCCGATCAACTGCAATGATCCGTTCCCGGGGCGATACGCTCCTACTCGTGAAAGGCGGTGCGCGGCTGCCCGCGGATTTCCCCGAGCGGTGCAGTCACGCCCATTTCCTTCATCGCCCGCTTCAGCGGTTCCGGGTTGATGGCTTTCTCCGGCATTACCGGCGACTCGATCACCTTTATCGAATGCAGAAAACGATATCCGGTCGTCATCAGCCCCAAGACGTCATCGTCGAAAGTCAATTTGGCGACATAGTTGATCGGGTCGCCGCCGATCGACGGCGGATTGACCTCGTACAGGGCCGCCCAGACCGTTTTCTCGTCATAGCCGGTAAGCTCGCTCGTGATGATTTTGACGGATTCTTGGGGATTGCTGATGAGGAATTGCAACGCCTCGATCTCCGCCTTGAGCCAACCCACCGCGGCCTCGGGATGTTTTTCAATGAAGTCCTCACGCATGGACGTGAAATTCGCGTCCGTTTCGTGCCAGGGCGCTCCAGTCGCGACATAGCGGGCGTTGCCGAGCTCGACTTGGCGCCGCGCATGCGGCTCCCACATGATCCCCGCCGTCAGCTTGCCCGCCTCGAAATTGGAGGCGATCACCTCGATCGGCATGATCAGGATCTCGGAGGGCTTGAACACGCCCTTTGCGATCAATGATTCGGTGACCCGGTTCGAGCATGTACCCTTATGGTAGGCAAACGGCTTGCCGCTCATCCATTTCATGGCATCGTTGTAGTCATTGAACTGGGGAGCGCTTTTTCCAACCAGAAATTTGTTGCAGGTCTGCCCGTTGCTGAACATCGTCACGGATACCAGCCGCACGTCCGCGATCTTCTGTTTGGTGGAGAGCACGATCGAGGGCATGTCGCCCATGGTGCCGATTTGCATCTTGTCCGCGAGCATCGCGTTGATCATCGGCGGCCCGGTCAAATGGGGCTCGAACCTCACCGTGCTCCCGGGCGGAAGATATTTCTTCCACAGCTCCTTTTTCTTCAGGATCACTCCGTACCACGCTCCGGTCCAATACGGATGATATCCATAGGTGATCTGGACCGGTTCCGCCGCCGACGCCGGCCCGGCGAATCCGACGACAGCAACCAATGCTGCAAGCAGGCCGGCCAGCCCCTTTCTGCTCCTCATATGCTCTCCCTCAGTGCGACGGGCTCACGAGATTGCATCAGTTGTAGCGCCGCCGCTCAATCGAGCGCAACCGCCTCGCCGGCACTATCGCCGAACAGGGCCGTCATGAGATCCTGCTTGACAGCCAGATAGCGCTCGCTGATCAGCACCTCGAATTTCCGGGGATGAGGCAGGTCCACATCGACAGCTTTCACGATTTTTGCCGGAGTGCCGGACATGACGAGAACCCGGTCGGCGAGAAAGATCGCCTCCTCCAGATCGGAGGTGATGAACAGGGTCGTGAGCTGCGTCTCCTCGAACAGCTTCAGGTAATATTCCTGCATAAGCTCGCGGGTCATGATGTCGAGGCCCCGAAACGGCTCATCCAGGACCATCAAGTCGGGATTGTTGATGAGAGCCTGCGCAAGCTCGACGCGCCGCTTCATCCCGCCGGATAGTTGCCCGGGGTACTTGTCCTTGAAATCGAGCAGGCCGAACCTGTCGAGGAGGGCGACAGCCTTGATCCTAGCCTCGGCCTTGGTCATGGATGCTGATGCTAACGGCCCGAATTGAACATTATCGAGCACCGTCATCCAGTGCCACAGCGCCGTTTCCTGAAACACCATGATCCGGTCAGGACCTGGCCCCTCGATCGAGCGTGCATCGATGGTCAACCTGCCGGTGTCGGGCCGCAGGTATCCGGCCAACATGCAGGCGAGCGTGCTCTTGCCGCATCCCGAGCTTCCCATCAGCACCGTGAGCCTTCCGGGCTCGATCTCGAACGAGCAGTCTTCCAGGACGTGCACCGGCGGCCGTGAGGCCTGAGAGTACCACTTGCACAAACCGACCGCCCGCACATTTCCGGACAGTTTCTTTCCCGGCATGATGGAGGCTATCCGAACCTAGGTCATCTCTGCCAAGGCATCAGCCTTCTTTCGACGTAGCTCACCACGAGGCCGGACAGATAGCCGGCGAGACCGATGCTGATCATGCCTATTATCACCGTCGTAGCGGTGTGACTGACATACCCTTCCCAGGTCAGCCGGCCCAGCCCGACGTCGCTCGCGATCATCTCTGCCGCGATCACCACATTCCAGCTTACCGCGATTCCCAAGGTCATGCCGACCGCAATCGACGGGATCAGGGCCGGCAGTACGACACGGCGGAAGACGTAACCGGGCCTCGCACCCAACGATTGCGCGAGCCATAGGTGCTCTTTGCGCAGGCTGCGAACAGCGTCGTGCACGTTTATGATGATGATGAAAAAGGGGCCGATAAAAGTGATGAAGATTATCGAAAGCTCCGTCGTCGGCCAGAACAGGATCGAAAGCGGCACCCAGGCCAGCGGCGGAATAGGCCGCAGCAGCTCGACTACCGGATACACGACCTCGTGAAACAGCCTGCGGGTACCCAGGAGCAGCCCCAACGGGATTCCCAGCAACTGCGCCAGCGCGAATCCATAGCCGACCCGCTCGAAGCTCACTATCCATGACTGCCAGTAGTGTGCATTCGTCAGATACTTGCTCCAGAAGGCGTTCAACACTTCGGTCAGTGTCGGGATGCTCTCGAACCCCCCTCCTCCAAAACGAGCCAGCATCTCCCACGACAGCACGAATCCGGCCACCGAAACCGCTCCGCGCCAGTTCATGCGCGCGGCTCGCAGCCGGAGGGCCGGGAGATCGACGGTGGCGAGCCGGGATGCAATTCCCGAGCTCGGCTTGTTGCCCGACGCCATGATGTCCCGCACGCTCGATTACGCCTGCTCGCGCTCTCCACGCTCGAAGGCCTTCCTGGCCTCTGCATGAATGCTCTCGGCAGCTTGCCGCTTCAATTCCAGATACTCATGGGAGAACAGGACCCTCGGATGACGGGGCCGCTGCAATTGGACGCTGATGAGGTGCTTGATCGTTGCCGGCCGCGTGGTCATGACGATGACCGTGTCGGCTAGGTAGATCGCTTCTTCCAGATCATGGGTGATGAAGACGATGGTCGTATGGGACATCCGATACATGTCCAGCAAATGCTGATGCATCGTCGTCTTTGATACGGTATCCATGGCCCGGAACGGCTCATCGAGAAGCAGCACCTTGGGCTCGTTCATGAGCGCTCGCGCCATTTCCACCCGGCGCTGCATTCCCGATGAAAGCTGGGCCGGATACGAGCCGGCGACAGCCTCGAGCTTACAGGCACGCAACAGCTCGGTGGCCTTCTCCCCTGCCTGCTTGCGGGTGAGAATCCTCTGTCGAACCGGGCCGTAGCTTACATTCTCGAGTACCGTCTTCCATGGAAACAGCGCGCCGTTCTGAAACACCACGACACGGTCGGGGCCCGGCCGTGGGGGAAGATCGGGGGCGGCCAGAAGCCGCCCATCCAGGTAGATCTCTCCTCTGCTCACCGTGTCGAACCCAGCAATCATGTTGAGCAGCGTGCTCTTTCCGCAGCCGGAAGGCCCCACGATGGCGGCGAAGGCGCCGGCGCCGATCTCCAGACTGCAATCCTTGAGCGCCTCCACGCACGCGCCGTCGGGCTCATATGTCTTGCACACCTCGCGAATCGAGAGGCATCCGCCCGCCGAAGGCTCCCCCGAGGGAGGGGGGGACGCAAGCTGCGTTGCGGCGTGCGCCCTCGTCACCCGGCCAATCCCAAGCTTTGCTCCCGCCACCGCATCAACCGAGCACCAAGGACCCGAATCAGCGCGCTGCTGAGAAACCCGATGATGCCGAGAGTGGCCATGGCGATGACTATCGTCGGAAACTGAATGAGATTGTAGGAGTCCATGATCAGGAACCCCAGCCCGTACTGCGCTGCGATCATCTCGCCGGCCGCCAGCGAGAACCATGCAGCTCCCATGGCGATCTGCAGCCCCGTGAAGATGTAGGGCAGGGCGCCGGGGATCACGACGTCAAAGAGCACATCTTTGCGGCTTGCGCCGAGACAGACTGCCGCTCGGAAATAATCCTGGTCGATGGATTTGACCCCCACCACGGTATTGAGCGTAGTGGCGAAGAAAGCCACGAGAAAGGTGACGAAGATTACGGCCGACTCGACACCTGAGAAAAGCAGGATCGCAAGGGGCACCCATGCGAGCGGCGGTATGGGGCGCAACAGCCCGAGCAACGATGATGCGTATTGGTGGAAGCTTTTGCTCCAGCCCATGCAGATCCCCAGCGGCACGCCCAGGAGCAGAGCGAGCAAGAACGCCGCCGTCGCGCGATATGTACTGTACAGGATGTGCAGGTAATAAGGACGCGTGAAGATCGAGATGCCGAACGTCGGGTTGGGGCTGAGCCACTCCGCGAGCACCGTGACCGGATCGGGCAGGCGCTGGAAGGAGCCGATCGGAAGCCATTTGACGCTGGCATACCAGAGCGCAGCCGCGCCGAGATAGCCGACCCACATCATCCAGAACCGGCGCCTGCGCATCTACTTAGCTCCCAAAGAGCTGGCTCTGTACCGCTCCAGAGCTTATAGACATGGCGGGCGCGGCCAGCAGCCCCTCCAGCCCAAGGCAACGTTTTGGAGGCCGTTTGGGGCAGTGGAAGCCGAAAAGCCGTTTCATCAGGCGCACCTCATGAGGCACACGAAGGGAGGAGACCTATGATGTTCAGGATTTTGCGTATCGTCGCGTGCGTTCTTACCGCGGCGCTCATGCCCGTGTCGGGCGGGGCCTTCGCGGCCGACGACAGCGCTGCGCTCACCGGCCTCAAGGAGGTGAAGGCGGGCTTCGACCTCAAGGAAGGCAACGGGAAGCTCTTGCTCGCTCGGCTCGACGTCATTGACGAGACCCGCCAGTCGCTGATTCAGCAGGGCATCAAGCCGCATTTCATTCTCGCCTTCCGCGGGCCGGCGACGAGGCTGGTGCAAACCGACGCAACATTGATCAAACCCGAGGATCGCGAGATGGCGGGGAGGATCGCCGCAAAGATCAAACAGATGAGCGCCTCGCAGGGAATCGAGGGATTCGAGCAATGCTCGGTGGCGGCGCGGGAGCAGGGAATCAACGTCGAAAAGCTGCTTCCCGAGATCCGCGTCGTCGGCAACGGGTTCATCTCGCTGATGGCTTATCAGGCCAAAGGCTACGCCTATATCGCGCCTTGATCGCTCGGGAGTAGCGCCTTTCTGCCTCCGCTGCCGGTGGCCGGGACCCCGCTCGGCTCGCTCGATCACCCTTCGGATCAGCTCTTCTTGGCCACCATCGGACAGCCGCCATCGGCCAGCGGCCGAAAAGCCTGCTCGCCCGGCACCGTATTGAGCAGCTTGTAGTAGTCGTAGGGATATTTCGATTCTTCCGGCGACTTGACCTGGAACAGATACATGTTGCGGATCACGCGCCCGTCCTGGCGCACCCTGCCGCCTTTGGTGAAGAAGTCATTTACCGGCAGCTCTTTCATCTTGCGAACCACGGCTTGCGCTTCATCGGTTCCCGCCTCCTTGATGGCCTTGAGGTAATGCAGGGTGGCTCCATAATCGCCGGCATTTGCCATGGTGGGGATCTTTCTGGTCCGCTCCATGAAGCGCTTCGTCCAGGCCCGCGTTTCGTCGGTGAGGTCCCAGTAGAACGCCGACGCAAGGATGAGACCCTTCGCATTCCGCAGTCCCATCCCGTGCACATCGGAGATGTAGGTGAGCAGGCCGATGATCTTCTGCCCGCCGCGAATGATGCCGAACTCGTTGGCCTGCTTGATCGAGTTGATCGTATCGCCGCCGGCGTTCGCGAGCCCGATCACCTTGGCTTTCGAGGCCTGGGCCTGCAGCAGGAACGAGGACAGATCCGGCGTGTCCTGCGGATGTCGGACCGAGCCTAGCACCCTGCCGCCATTCGCCTTGACGATCGCCGCCGTGTCCCGCTCCAGCGCGTAGCCGAACGCATAGTCGGCGGTGATGAAGAACCAGCTGTCGCCGCCCTGCTCGATCATCGCCTTGCCGGCCGTCTGCGCGAGGGCGTACGTGTCGTAGGTCCAGTGCACGCTGGTCGGGGAGCACGATTTGCCGGTCAGATCGGAAGAGCCGGACGACGAAATGAGAAGAACGCGATTTCTTTCCTTCGCAATCTGCTGAACCGCAAAGGCGATGGACGACACGGGAACGTCGACAATCGCATCGACGCCTTGCTGATCGATCCATTCGCGCGCGATATTCGAGCCGATGTCCGGCTTGTTCTGATGATCGGCCGAGACAACCTCGATCTTCTTGCCCAGCACCGTGCCGCCGAAATCCTCCACCGCCATCTGGGTGGCGGCCACCGAGCCTATTCCGCTGAGATCGGAATACAGCCCCGACATGTCGGCGAGCACGCCGATCTTCACCGTGTCGCGGGCACCCTGCGCATGAGCGCAAGAGTCGTTAGCGCAAGTATCGTTAGCGCAAGGCGCAAGCAGCCAAAGCGCGGCAGCAGGCAGAGCGGCAAGGCCGCGGTTACGTAAGCTCATGCTGGGTTCTCCTCAAAACTTTCGCGCTCATGCCGCATTGGCGGCCAGGCCGGCCCGCAATCCGGCCTGGCGCATCAAGGGAAGGACTCGCTGACCGAAATACTCGAGATCGGGCAGAAAATCGTAGAAATTTACCTGCACGCCGTCACAGCCCGCCTTGTTGAGCCGGATGAACCAATCCACGATCTGTTCCGGCGTCCCGACCAGATGCACGTTGCCGCCGATCACCCACTGCTCGCGGGTTGCCTGCTTCCATGAGGCCTGATCGCCGCCGGCGAAGGTAGCGTAGAAATTGTCGGCGGCGACCGGGTCCTGGTTGTCGAGAATGGCCTTGTGCTGTGCCCACGCCTCCTTTTCCGTGTCGCGACAGATGACATGCGGATTGATGATCGTGCGCACCGTGCGGCCAAGTTGCCTCGCGCCATCCTTGATTCTCGCATTATGTGCGGGCAGCGCCTCGCAGGCTTTTTGCGGATCGGCGCCCGCGGGGCTGGTGACAAAGATCAGGTCGGAGTGGCGAACCGCATAGGCCAGTCCTGCTCCGGAGGACGCCGCATTCACCAGAATGCAGCGGCCGTTGACCGGCTTGGGGGAAACATAGGCGTTGTTCATCTTCCAGAAGCGGCCATCCACGCTGATCTCTTCGTCCTCCAGCCAGAGTCTCTCCAGCAGAGCCGTGAACTCGTCCGCCATCTCATAACGAAAATCGTGCTCCATCGGCTCGAGGCCGAACATCTCGAACTCGCTTTTCTTGTAGCCGGTGACGACGTTGAGCCCCCACCGTCCGTTGCTCATGTTGTCGATGGTCGCTCCGAATTTGGCGAGATGCAGCGGATGCCAGCCATAAAGCACGTGCACGGTCGAGATCAGGATGATGCGCCTGGTCAGCGCAGCGAGGCCGGCCGTCACCAGAAGGGGATCGGTTGATTTGTCCCGAAATTGCATCTTGCCGCCATAGCCGCCTTTGCCGAGCCATTGCGCCAGCCCGAAAACCAGATCGAAACCCAGCTGCTCGGCCCGCACCGCGCACCGCGCATTGTAATCGAACGTCCAGGAGGTGCCGCGCGGCGCCGTGGACGGGCTCCAGGCGCCGGATTGAAGCGGCAGGAACAAGCCCAGGAGCAGCGAGCTCTGCACCGCCTCTTCCAGAGGCCTGAGGTATACGTCCTTGCCCATGAAGTTTCCCAACTCGTTTATTCAAGAGCAGGTGCTCTACCGGTGCGGGTAGTGCCGTTTAAGTCGTTGAGCATTGTCCCCCCTGTCTTTCGGCTCGCTTGCCATGCGATCGCCACCCCGCCGCAGCAGCGGCTCGTAAGGCGAGCCCGTCCTGCATCGCTTCTCATTCCTTCTGCCCGGCCTTGATCGCGTTGAACTTGGACAATGCGCGTTCGAACTTGTCGTTGAACAGCCACATCGCATCGAGGATCTCGCGGAAGCTCGCCGACGTTCTGGCCCGGTCCGCCTTTCCGAAGGTGAAGACGCTGTTGTTGCGCAGATATCCCATGATCGTCGGGTCGGAGATGCGATGGCCGGTCAAGTTGCCGGAATTGAGCGCCGCCTTGGTCGGGCTGGGAATGATCTGGATGAGCTCGTAAACTTTCATCTGGTCGATCGGATCGGGCAATGCCCTCACGATCCCGGGGATTCGCGGAAAAAGCTCCGCGTGCGCGTTCATGAGGCCGTCGCGCACGGCGGTCCAGTGATTGTACCGATGATCCAGATTCGCGGCGCGCGCCTCTTCCCTGTCGTCGCGGGCGTTGAGCGCAGGGTCGAGGGCTGCGATCGACTCTTTGATCGCTGCCCATTTCCTTTGGCCGATGCGATCTTCCGACGGGCCCGTCTGCAAGCTGCCCTTGTACGTGTTCGAGCGCGCATTCCCGATGTTCTGGTTGCCGTTCGTCTCGGCAAAGAACAGACCCAGGCTGATGCGGCCTGCAAGCTCCGCGTTGGCTGGGTCGAGCCCTTTGACTCGTGCGATAGCGGTACCGAGCTCGACAACGTCCTTGAACGGGGTAGCCGAGCTCTGCGCATTCGCGGGCGGCGCCTGCATGGTGTTGAAGAGCGTTGCATATTCATCGAGCAGCGGCTCGTTGTCGGCATCGAAATACGCCGGAGGAATTGCGAATTTGTTCGGCTTTCCGATCCTGGAGGGGAGGGCGTCGGTGAGATCCTTGTAGGCGCTTATCGTTGCATTGCGCGCGAGATAGAGCGGCTGTCCCGGCAGGTTCGGCAACGGTTGCCTCGCGTTGATCTGTGCCCGCCGCTCGCGCAGGATGGTTTTAAAGTCGCTCAGCGCCGCATTGTACCTGTGGAGCGCTTCCGACTGCGATTGCGTGAGCGCTGCCGCCGCCTGAGCTTGTGCGGGGGAAATGAGGCTGAGATTTTCCATGTACGCCGTGACAGACGGAGCAGCCCCGTCGACCAAGAGATCAACCGAGAGCCCGACACCGACAATTGCCGCAGAGCTGCTTGCAAGCACGCCACAGATTGCCGCTTGAAGCATGCGCGCTGCAGCGCGTGCCGTAAAGCCGGAGCGTGCGCGGAGGAAGGGCGCGCAAGAGTCCGATTTTGGGTATCGTACGGCATGCTGACGATTCGGGCTCATCGGCAACCGCTATACCACGTCATCGCAACCCGCAATGAGCGCGCCGTCCGCACCCCGTTGACTGCCGCAGACGGGCTGCTACAGCGTGCGGGACGAGCCCCACATGCCCAGCATCAAGGAAAAAGTTGCACTCACGTCGATTGCGGCATCGGGCGGTTTGACGCTCGCCAAGGCTGCCATCGGGCTCGCCACCGGCTCTCTCGCCATATTGTCGGAAGCGGCGCATTCGCTGCTCGATCTCGCCGCTACCGTGATGACGTATTTCGCCGTGCGCATCTCGGACAAGCCCGCCGACGAGGAGCACCACTACGGTCACGGCAAGGTCGAGAGCGTTTCGGCGCTCGCCGAGACCGGGCTTCTGTTCCTGCTTTCGGGAATCGTGATCTGGGAGGCGGCCGGGCGTCTCGTCGGCGGCCACCCCCACGCAGTCGAGGCGACCCCATGGGCGTTTCTCGTCATGATCGGATCGATCGTCATCGATTTCTTTCGCGCGCGGGTTCTCTATCGCGTCGCCGGGGAGACATCGAGCGAGGCGCTCGAGGCCGATGCGCTGCACTTCGGCTCGGATATGTGGTCATCGGCGGCGGTGCTTGTGGGTCTTGGCGCCGTCGCAATGGGCTATCCTTCAGCCGACTCCGCGGCCGCAATGGTGGTCGCGATTTTCATCTGCGCGGCCGGATGGCGGCTCGGCCGGCGCACGCTCGATACCTTGACCGATACGGCGCCTGTGGGCGCGGCGGGCAAGATCGCTGCGGCGGTGACACGCGTTCCGGGCGTGGTTGCGGTCGAGCGGCTGCGCACGCGCCAATCCGCCGGAGTGCTGTTTGTCGATCTGGTGGTGGCGGTAAGCCGAACGCTGCCCCTCGACCGGGTCGCCGCGGTGAAGGACCGCATCGTGGAGGCGGTGCGCGCGGGAAGCCCGTCCGCCGAGGTCACGGTCACCACCGAGCCGCGCGCGCTCGACGATGAGACCATGCTCGAGCGCGTGATGGTCATTGCGCGCAACCGCAGCCTGGCGGTGCATCACGTGACCGTGCATGCCATAGGGCAACGGCTGTCCGTGGCGCTCGACCTCGAGGTCGACGGCAGCTTCACCTTGGGTGCCGCCCATGAGATCGCCAGCGGATTGGAAGAGGCCATCCGTGAGGAATTGGGCCCGGGCGTCGAGGTGGAAACCCACATCGAGCCGATGCAGCCGAATCGCGAGCACGGCCGGGACGCGCCGCCGGAGCGGGTTGCCGCGGTCCGCAAGGCTCTCGCCGATGCCGCCGCCCACATCGACCTGGTCGGCGAAATCCACGATGTGCGGGTGCGCGAGACCGGCTCGGGCGAGATCGTGAACTTCCACTGCGTCGTGGATGCCGGGGTGAGGGTCGCGGACGTTCACGACAAGGTCGATGAGTTGGAGCGGGCGTTACGCCTTCGCTTTCCCTCGATCACGCGCACCATCGGTCATGCCGAGCCGGGCGAGGTGCGCCACGAGCCGCTGCGCAAGGCGGCCTCGTAATCCACGTCCAAGGCTCAAGCGCCGTGCGTGCGGGGGAGGGTTTGAAACCCGCGCGCGCACGGTGCCAATTTTTGTAGGGGCGACGCATGCGTCGCCCTGCATCCGTCACATCCCGGGAAGCGAATGAACCTCCATGATCTCGATGGACGATTGCGGGATGCGCAAATGCGGATGATCCTCGAACATCTTTGACGCTGCCTCGTGGGATTCCGCCTGAACGATCGCGTAGAGCATGATCTCGTTTCGCGCACCGGCGCTGCCCTGCGCGGTAACCCGCCTTGTCTTGCCGACGCCGGCCCCCTTGTCGACGAATATGCTGGCGTGATTGGTCATCCATTTTTTCCAATCGCCTTGCATCTCTGTCTCCGCAGCCTTCCTCTTCTCAGGATCCGTCTTCTTCCAATCGTCGATCACCGAAGCCGGGGCGAGGTATGTTACAAGGAACTTTTTCATCGGAATGACTACCTCCTCATGCGAGCGTCATAGCCAACGAATTTATGGCTGGACAATGACGGATATGACTGTTCCGTTGCAGCGATAACCCGGGCCCAGGAATAACCGGACGGTCAACTTGACAAAGCTTGAACGGACCCGGACGCGATATCACGGCGTGCGCGTGCTCACGAAGGCGTGCGGCGTTTTTCCATTTGCCAACGCCTCTGAGTTGTCGGATCGTTTGACGCTTATTGAACCATAACCGGAGGGAAGCCCCATGCTCCAGCGAGCTCTTGCCGGCCTGGCCGCGGCAGTCCTGGTCGGATTGATGAATTGCGCGGCCTGGGCGCAACAAGACATCCGCTGGGGCACGCCCCCGGTCGGCACCGCCGGTCACAAGGCGATGGTGACGTTGGCCAACCTGCTGAACAAGGAGATGCCGAAGTACCGCATCTCGGTGCTCCCCACCGCGGGTGCCATCGCCACGGTCAAGGGCTTCGCTACCAAGGAGCTCGACGGCAACTACGGCTCGGATGTGGCATTTCACGAGCTCGCGACCGATACGGGCCGCTTCAAGGGGTTCAAGGAGCGCGTTCAGCGCTGGCCGGTGCAGTCGTTCTGGTCGAACACCATCGAGGTCGGTCTGGCCGTGCACGTACGCAACAAGGACAAGATCAAAAAATGGGGCGATCTTGCGGGCAAGCGGGTGTTCACCGGGCCGCTGCCGTTCGATACCCGGGCGCAGACCGAGCGCGCCTTGAATACGCTGGGCGTCAAGTTCACCTATGTCCAGGTCGATCTGGCGACTGCGGGGTCGCAGCTCGAATCGGGCGCGCTCGATGCCATGTCGATCTATACCGGCTCCGAAAGCGCGCCGCCGCCGTGGCTGTCGGAGGCGTCGCTCGCCGCCGACTGGGCGGTGCTCAACCCCAGTCCGGAGGAGATTGCCCAGCTCAAGGCGAAGGGCCTGGGCAGCGTCGAGGTGAGCGCGAAGGTGTTCAACCGCGACGTCCATGGCGAGAAGGTGGTCGAGCTGCCATTCTACTACAGCTTCAATGTCGGGCTCGATATTCCCGAAGCCGACGTTTATCAGATGCTGAACATCGTCGAGAAGCACGCCGCCGAGCTGGCCCAGATCGATCCGACTTTCACTCAGATCGCCAAGGACATGAAAGGTTTCCAGAAACGCGGGGTGGAATCCTCCGCCGATCTCGTTTCCATCCATCCCGGGCTTGCAAAATGGATGCGCGAGCAGGCGGTCTGGGAATCCAAGTGGGATTCCAAGATCGCCAAGCCATGACGGCCCAAGGTATTTTCCGGTTGCGTTGAATCGCTGTCATCGCGTCATGCGCGGGATAAGCCGCACGCGCGCCAGGTTGGGGTCGACCCTGCGCATGACGACTTGGGGGTAGCAATCATGACTGAAAACATTGCCGGCCGGCCCCGACTGGCGATCGAGAGCGTCTATTACGTCGCTGCGATCTTCTTCTTCGTTTATCTCTTCGCGTATCTGTGGACCAGCGAAGGGGGGCCGACCCTGCTGGCAATGACGTTGGTCCCGATCACCTACGTGCTGTTCGTGCTCAACGCGCTGCGCGAGAACGATCTGTATCCGGGACTCCCGCGCGCGGCCAACTACGTCATCGCCGCGATCTACATCGGCCTTGCGCTCGCCGTCGCCGCGTACATGCATACCGAGTACTACGACATCGGAACCGTGCGCGCGGGAGACTGGAACACGAATGACCTCGTCATGGGCGGTCTGATGGCCGTGCTGGTGCTGGAATATTCGCGCAAGCGCCACCTGCCGCTGTTCGTGCTCAACCTCGTGCTGATCCTCTACGCGGTTTATGGCTACGCGGTGCCCGGCATGTTCTATCATTCGGGCCTGAGCTGGTCTCGCGTCGTTACCGCCATGAGCGTGGAGACGACCACCGGCGTATTCTCCAATCTGCCGCAGATTGCGCTCACGGTGATCGGGGCGTTTCTGCTGGTGCTGAGCGTGCTCAGCGGCTTCGGCTGCATCGAGTCGCTGTTGCGCGCCACCAAGCGGGTGGCGATCCGCTCGCCGCACGC
>DATBHG010000008.1:0-71412 GCA_036557665.1 Xanthobacteraceae bacterium
GCTACCGGTCTCCGTTCGATTGGAACGAAGGCACGAGTGCGTGTCAGCCGCATCCGCGACTCCCGTGCCGAGCTGGAGAAGAAGCTCGCTGAGGCGCTGGAGCAGCAGGCGGCAACGTCCGAAGTGCTTGGGGTCATTTCGCACTCACCCGGCGAGCTGCCGCGCGTGTTCCAGGCCATGCTGGAGAACGCCACCCGCATTTGCGGGGCCAAATTTGGCATTCTGTTCCGTTACGAAGGCGGCATGTTCCAGCCGGCAGCAATGACTAATGTGCCTCCCGCTTTTGCTAATTTCCTTGACCGACAGGGTTCGTTCGCGCCCGTGCGCGGTCGGTTGTTTGGCCGCCTTGCTCAGACAAAAAGAGTTATTCACGTCGTTGATCGGGCGACTGAGCCCACGCCGAGCCCTTCGGCCAGGTACGGTGGCGCGCGATCTTCAATCGGGGTACCGCTGCTCAAAGGGAAGGAGTTGGTTGGCGCGTTTTTTATTTATCGCACCGAAGTGCGGCCGTTCACGGACAAACAAATCGAGTTGGTCCAAAACTTCGCCGCCCAGGCCGTCATCGCCATCGAGAACATGCGGCTGCTCAACGAGCTGCGGCAGCGCACCGATGATCTCAGCGAGGCGCTCGAGCAACAGACTGCGACCTCGGAGGTGCTCCAGGTCATTTCGGCCTCGCCCGGCGAGCTTGCTCCGGTGTTCGAGTCGATGCTGGAAAATGCGGTGCGCATCTGCGAAGCCAAGTACGGCAACCTGTTTCTGTACGATAACGATGCCTTCCGCATCGTCGCCATGCACAACGCACCGCGCGCCTACGCCGAGCGGTGGGAGCGGGAGCCGGTTGCTCCGGTCAGCGAGAATCCGCATATGCCGCTCGCCCGCCTCGCTGCCAGCAAAGAGGTCGTGCACATCCCCGACCTCATGTCGGAGCCCGGCTATATCGAGCACGACCCGCGGCTGGTCTCACTGGTCGATTCCGGCAATCTGCGCACGATGCTGCTGGTGCCGATGCTCAGGGAGGGAGAGTTGGCCGGCGCCATCGTCATCTACCGCCAGGAGGTGCGGCCGTTCACCGACAAGCAGATCGAGCTGCTGCAGAATTTCGCCAGCCAGGCAGTCATCGCCATCGAGAACACCCGGCTGCTCAACGAGTTGCGCGAGTCGCTGCAGCAGCAGACCGCCACCGCCGACGTGCTCAAGGTCATCAGCCGCTCAACTTTCGACCTGCAAGCGGTCCTGGACACGCTCGTGGACTCCTCCGCGCTGCTGTGCCGCGCGGACATTGCCGTGATCCGGCTGGCGAAGAACGGCGCCTACCATCACCTCGCGAGCCGCGGCTTCACGTCCGAGCAAAAGGACTACATGAAGCGCCATCCCTGGAAGCCGGATCGAGGATCGATCGGCGGCCGCGCGGTGCTCGAGGGCAAGGCTGTTCAGACCGCTGACGCCAAAGCTGACCGGGAGTTCACCTTGGTGGCAGGCGACGCCTTCCAAAATCTGCGCACGACTCTTGGAGTGCCGCTGGTCCGCGAAGGACTTTCGATCGGCGCGCTCATCTTGGCGCGAAATGTCGTAGAACCATTCACTGACAAGCAGATCGAGCTCGCCACCACCTTCGCCGATCAGGCGGTGATCGCTATCGAGAACGTGCGGCTGTTCGACGAGCTGCAGGCGCGCACGCGCGAGCTTTCCGACGCGCTGGAGCAGCAAACGGCGACGAGCGAGGTGCTGCGCGTGATCTCAAGCTCGCCCGGAGAACTCGAGCCGGTGTTCCAGGCCATGCTGGAGAATGCAACCCGCATCTGCGAAGCTAAGTTCGGAAATATGTACCTGCGCGACGGGCAGGTGTTCCGCCTCGCTGCCGCGCACAACACACCGTCGGTTTTGGTCGAGGAGCGCAAGCGCGCCCCCTTGCGGCCTGCCGGCCTCTTAGGCCGCATGGTCGAAACCAAGCAGGTGGTCCATGTCTTCGATCTCGCGGCGCATCAAACATATCTCGACGGCGAAGCAGGAGCGGTCACCGGGGTTGAGCTGGCGGGTATTCGGACTCTTATGTTCGTGCCCATGCTCAAGGACAACGAGCTGGTCGGTGCCATCGTCATCTACCGCCAGGAAGTCCGCCCTTTCAACGACAAGCAGATCGAACTGGTCCAGAACTTCGCTGCCCAGGCCGTCATTGCCATCGAGAACACCCGCCTGCTCAAGGAGCTGCGCCAGCGCACTGAGGACCTCTCCGCCTCGCTCGATCAGCAGATGGCGATGTCCGAGGTGCTGCGGGTGATCTCAAGTTCCCCGACGGACCTTGCTCCCGTGTTCGATGCTATCCTCACCAATGCAACGCGCCTGTGCGAGGGCAACTTTGCGTTGCTCTGTCGATATGTTGGAGACGTTCTGGTGGGGGAGGCAACCTGTAATGGTTCGCCAGAATTTACCGAGAAGTTCATGGGTTCGAGGCTCACGCCGGGAAGGGAGGGACCGACAAGGTTGGCGGCCCTAGAGCGCCGGACCGTGCACGTTGCGGATATGACCGTCGAGCCTGGCTTCTCACCCATGGTCCTTCAGTACGAGCGAGCCCGCACTGTGCTGGCCGTCCCGCTTCTTCGGGAGACGAACCTGGTCGGAGTCATCAGCATTTGGCGCCGTGAGGTCCGGCCCTTCACGGAGCAGCAGATCGCCCTGGTGCAGACCTTTGCCGACCAGGCCGCGATCGCGATCGAGAACACGCGCTTGCTGACCGAACTACGCGAATCGCTTCAACAGCAGACCGCGACCGCCGACGTGCTCAAGGTCATCAGCCGCTCGACTTTTGACCTGCAAACCGTGCTCGACGCGCTGGTACAGTCGGCGGCGCGGCTGTGCGAGGCCGATAGTGCTCAAATCCTTCGTCCGAGAGACGCCGGGTTCTATTCTGCGGCGAGCTACGGCCATACGCAGGAGTTCGCTGAACACGTCAAGAATCTTACATTTCCGCCGGGACGAGGGAGCGTTACCGGAAGAGTCCTATTAGAGGGCAAAACACTGCAAATCGCGGACGTTCTGGATGACCCGGAATATAGCTTGACCGAAGTGCAGAGACTGGGCGGCTTTCGCACCCATCTCGGGGTGCCTCTTCTACGCGAGGGAAAGCCGATTGGTGTCATTCTATTGAGCAGGAGGACGGTGCGACCATTCGACGACAAGCACATAGAGCTGGTCACAACGTTCGCCGACCAGGCGGTGATCGCTATCGAGAACGTGCGACTGTTTGAGGAAATCCAGGACAAGAGCCGCCAGCTCGCCGAGGCAAGCCAGCATAAGTCTCAGTTCCTCGCCAATATGAGCCACGAGCTGCGCACCCCGCTCAACGCCATCATCGGCGTCAGCGAGATGCTGCGGGAGGATGCGGAGGCATCGCAGCAGGACACGGAACCGCTCGATCGCGTTCTTGGCGCCGGCCGCCATCTGCTTGCGCTGATCAACGACATCCTCGACCTCTCCAAGATCGAGGCCGGGCGAATGGAGCTTCATCTCGAAACGTTCCCCCTCGCGCCTGTAATCAAGGATGTGAGCAAGACGATCGAGCCAATGGCTCATAAAAATGGCAACCAGATCGTCATAGATTGCCCGGCGGATCTCGGCACGATCCACGCCGATCAGACTCGCTTCCGGCAATCTCTGCTCAACCTCGCCAGTAACGCCAACAAGTTCACCGAGAGAGGCACTGTCACCATCACGGCCCACCATGGACAGAGGAACGGACGCGGCTGGATCACGCTGGCGGTGGCTGACACCGGCATCGGGATGACGCCGGAGCAGATGGGCAAGCTGTTCCAGGAATTTTCCCAGGCTTCCTCTGCGACGGCGAGCAAATACGGCGGCACCGGCCTTGGGCTCGCGATCAGCAAACGCTTCTGTCAGATGATGGGTGGCGATATCACGGTCGAAAGCGAGCCTGGCCGCGGCTCGACCTTCACGATCCGGCTGCCAAGAACCGTTTGAAAAGGCTGAGTACGGTTAATCGTCCCTGAATCCGGGCGCGCTCAATGGTCGCCGATTTCAGGGTGACATCGCCATCAAACACGCATGTTCTGAAAGAATCCGCCGGAGGTTGCGGAGCACCGCTGCCGCCAGAGCACCTTCGTCTCTGCTGAAACCGATCATGCTTTCGCCGTCAACCCGCAGGAGTCTCCCGGGCGGAGAAAGGTAGAATGGTATCAGAGAACCGGACGTTCCGGCCTCAGCCGAAGCTGCTTTTCGCCGCTGTTCTCGCGGTCGCGCTCGCAGGTCTGCTCACGTGCCCCGCCGCGGCAGCGGACTTGATCACGGTGGAGGGCAACCGGCGCGTAGACACCGACGCCATCAAAGCGCATTTTCGTTTGCACTCGAATGCGGGGAGCGAGACGGTCGCGCTCGATGCGGCGCTCAAGGAGCTCTATGCGACCGGAGAGTTCGAGGACGTGCGGATCATTCACGCCGGCGGCCGCTTGATCGTGCGCGTCGTCGAGGCGCCTGCGATCGGGCGATTGCAGTTCGAGGGCAACAGGCTGATCAAGGATGCCGATCTCGCCAAGGCAACCAGACTCGAGCGGAACGCCCCGTTGACCAAAGCCGCGGTGAAGGCCGACGTCGCACGCATCGTCGAGCTCTACCAGAGGCAGGGTCGATACGCCGCTCAGGTCACGCCGAAGACCATCGCGCGCGGCGAAGGGCGCGTCGACCTCGTGCTCGAGATCAATGAAGGCGCGAAGACCGGCGTCAAGCGCATCGTCTTCGCCGGCAACCGGGCCTTGTCCGAGAACCGGTTGAAGGCGGTCATCAAGACCTCCGAGTCCGGCTGGCTCGGCTTTCTCAAGACCAGCGACATCTACGACCCGGATCGTGTAGCTGCCGATGCCGAGCTCGTCAAAAAGCTCTACGGTAAGCACGGATTCGCCGATGCGCAGGTGACATCTGCCGTGGGCAGCTACGACCCGACGCTCAAGGGGATCATCCTGCGCTTCACCATCGACGAGGGCGAGCGCTACACGATCCGCCGCGTGGACATCGAATCTCACATTCCCGCAGTGAGCGGCGCCGAGCTGCGAGGGCTGGTGAGGATCGCGGCAGGCGAGCCTTTCAACGCCGATGCCGTGGAGAATGCCCGGCGCGAGGTTGTCACGGCGCTCGGCAAGCGCGGCTACCCCTTTGCTTCCGTGCGTCCGCGGCTTTCCCGCGACATGTCCGCGAGCGCAATGGATGTCGCGCTCATCCTCGATGACGGCCCGCACCGCTATGTGGAGCGCATCGTCATTCGCGGCAATCTGCGCACGCGCGACGATCTCATCCGCGCAGAGCTCGAGCTCGCGGAAGGCGACCCCTACAACCAGACCCTGGTCGATCGTTCAGAGCGCCGGCTCAGGGCGATGGGCCTGTTCAAGTCGGTCATCATGTCGATCAGGCAAGGCTCGGCAGCGGACCGGCTGGTGCTTGCAGTCGACGTCGAGGAGCAGAAAACC
Organism: Xanthobacteraceae bacterium; assembly: GCA_036557665.1. GTDB lineage: Bacteria > Pseudomonadota > Alphaproteobacteria > Rhizobiales > Xanthobacteraceae > VAZQ01. The sequence continues at coordinate 5,475 of DATBHG010000008.1, forward strand.
GGGGAATGGAACGCCGCCGGCGGCTATTCCGCCGCCGAAGGAGTGGTCGGCGAGGTCACCGTCTCGGAGATGAATTTTCTCGGCCGCGGCCAGTTCGTGAAAGTATCGGCGACGCTCGGCCAGTATGTGCGCGGAGGCGCGTTGAGCGTTGTCGATCCATATCTTCTGGGCAACCACGTATCGGTGGGAGGCGACCTCTTCTACCGCGAGACCCTGACCAACTCCTACCAGTCCTATGGCAGCACGAGCTGGGGCGGGGACGTCAAGATCGGCGCTCCGCTGACCGACAACGTGAGCGCGGGGCTGCGCTATTCGCTCGTCAGCCAGAGCATGTCGCTGGCGCCCGGGCTGCTCGATTGCGTGCCGCCCGCGTGTGTCGCCGCATCGGCCGCCGTCAAGCAGGCGGCGCTCAACGGCCCCACGCTCACCTCGGCCATCGGGCCGACGCTGACCTACAGCACACTCGACAATCCGCGCAGACCAAGCGACGGGCTGCGCGCCGATTTCAACCAGACTACCGCCGGACTCGGCGGCACCGCGGACTTCCTGCGGTCAACCGCGGAGCTGCGCGCCTACAAGCGCATGGGCGACGATGTGGTTGCGAGCACCCATCTGCAAACGGGCACGATTACGCCGTTCGGCGGCCAGAGCGTGCCCTTGCTGAACAGCTTTTTCGGCGGGCCGCAGCTCGTGCGCGGCTTTGCGCCGAACGGCTTCGGGCCGCGCGATCTCACACCCGGTACCACAATGGACAATATCGGCGGCAGCAGCTACTGGGCGACATCGGCACAGCTCGAGGCGCCAATTCCGGGGCTTCCCCCCGGAACCGGACTCAAGGGCGCGTTCTTCGCGGACGCCGGCAGCCTCTGGGGGTATCGCGGCCAGAGCGCGTTTCCCGCGCTGTCGCAGTCTTTCACGCCTGCCGATTCCCGCAGGATCCGCTCTTCCATTGGCGCAAGCCTGATCTGGGATTCGCCGTTGGGCCCGCTGCACGTCGATTACGCCTTTCCAACCAGCAAGACCAACTATGACGTCACGCAGCGGCTGGGCTTCGGCGCAGGTGCATTCTGACCTGACCGGCGTAGAGGCGACGGGTCAGTGTAACGCGCTCGACGCCTGTATGAAACCGAGTTGCTTGCAAGCGCGTTAAAAGCAACACCCGCGTCGGAAAGCATTCGGCATGCGCTACTATTTTCGCCTACACACCGGCGGCAGGGTCGAGTCCGATGAGCCTGGCCTCGATCTCCCGGAAAGCCATGAGGCGGGCACGTCGAGCGCCATTGACGAGCCGGACCGGAGACAGCGAGGCCCGTGACACACACTATGAGGAGCTGCTGAGCGCCCCCATGAAAAAAACGAGCGACATCCTGAGAGAGCTTGCGGAGCAAGAGCACCACGTCATGACCTCGACGCTGCTTGTGAAGCGAACAACTCGGCTGGTCTCAGAGATGCAGCAGCTCGTAGATCGCAGTCTCGCAGCCATCGAGCAGTCGCAAAGAAACATTGAACGGCTGTCTGCGACCGAAGGCATGGACCCCACGGAACGGCAGGCGTGAGCTGACCTGCTAATGTGCGGCAACGTCAGCAGGCGCCGGTTGACCAGCTCGAGCACGAAGTCCGCGACGTCCCTTCCGATCCAAACTGATGACTGCATCGATTTGCAGGCATGCAATTTCGGCGCTGCTGCTGATCACGCTGCTGATCACATGGACATTGACAATCTCATCGGGTCTCATCAAGGTCTTTCACGTAAGAGGGCCGATATAGTGCTCTGCTTGCCTGACTGATTGTCGAGCAAGGGGTGGGTTTATGCCCCCGGAGCAGGTGCCCCTCTCCTTTGCCCGGGCGGCAAGGCGTTGCGGGGCACACGCGCCCCATGGTCTGTTCTACAGTCTTAAAGACAGGCTCGCCGTCCTGAACGGCTCAACCTTTGCAAACCTGATTCCCGGGCCCGCCGGAGCGACGCATAGAGGAGCAAAACCATGGCTGACAAATCGAATTTTACAGCTGATGAATGGAAACTCCTGCTGGAGAGCGTGACAATGGCGGGTATTGCCGTCAGCGCGGCGGATCCAAGCGGGCTCTGGGGTTTGCTGAAGGAAGGCCTTGCAAGCGGCAGCGAGCTGGTGAAGGCGAAGATAGGCCCGGGGGCAAATTCGTTGATCAAGGCTGTCGTCGCGGACTTTGAAAGCGCGGAAGGGCGCAAGACTGCGCGTGACGGCTTGAAGGAGAAGCTCCAGGGTCTAAAGCCGGCCGATATTCCAGCCAGATGCATCGAGACATTGCGAGAAGTCGCAGCAGTGGTGGATGCGAAGGCGCCAGCCGATGCATCCGCGTTCAAGGCTTGGCTGCGTCAAATCAGCCAACATGTCGCTGAGGCAGCAACCGAAGGCGGGCTGTTGGGTATCGGCGGCGTGCGGGTGAGCGACGCCGAGAAGGCGACTCTGACAGAGATATCGAGCGCCCTCAGGCTGGCAGCCTGAGGCCGGCGAATATCGGAGCACTGCTCGGACAAGCCGTCAAATGTCATACGAGTTATCAGGGCAATCACAGGAGAGGTAATCATGGTGAGCTCCCGCAATGTCAGCCCAATGTCAGGCCCACTGCTCTCAGATGAGGCACGCAAGGCGGTCAATGCTGCATTTGAAGCGGTGTCGAGCTGGCGTACGGACATCGTGAGCAACAGTGAGAAAAACAGCGAAAAGGTCATCGAGAAGATGGCCGTGGCTGCGCAGGCACTCGGTTGGCCGGAGCAAATTGTCGAGGCTACCCGTGCGCAAATTCAAAGCATGACGAAAATGCAGATCCAAACGGTGGATCAGATAATGGACGCTTGGGAGGAGCAGATAAAGTCGCCGGACCCATCGGCGATGCTGCCAAAGCTAAAGGCACTGCCCGGCGTCGGCTCGATGAGCGATTGGTTCAAACCGGACGGTTTACAGATGACGGCGGCGAACCCTCTGGGGTTCTACATGCAATTCGCCGGACAGTGGCAGAAAGCCTGGGCGGATGCGATGGGTTCGTGGCTAAAGGCCGGCAGGCCGTGATCGGCCGAATCCCGGCTTCGCTCGGGAAAACGCGGCTCAACAGGAAACGGTAAGTCGAGCAAGCGCCGGCTGCGAGTGCGTCGCGCCGGCTCTACGCGGCGTCTCACGGTCCTCGAGGGTGTGCCTTCAATCTGCTGGATTTTGGGCCGGACGCTGTCGGGCCCGGCGGCCGCTGGAGCAATGCTCCCACAGTGGTTGTCGCTTCGTCTATCAAGGCTTGCTGGTAGCGATAGAACATTTCGTCCCCCATAGGGGTGACGAAAGAATTGGTCTGGCGCTGACAACGGGCACGCAGCTCCACTAACCGGTCCATGATCGCCCCGGCAGCAGTGCGCTTCTCCGAGCCGGCCATCTTGCCCTCTGCCGGAAGCTCGCGGATTTGTGCGTGCGTAAGCTTCGGATCGACAAGTCCCTTGAGTGCTGTCTCGAGCTTCTCGCGTGCGGCGTCGATCCGCCAAAGACGGTATCGGCTGAATGCTTTCAATCCATTGAAAAGAACTGTCGCGGCCATGAAAAGGTAGACCCAGTATGCCGGCGACATGAGATTCACCAGCCACGGGAAGTATCGATCGGCCATCTCGGGCTCACCGCTGAGAAAGAACTGATGAGCCGAAGGCGCCAGGGTCAACGCGGTGGCGGAGCTCGTGGAGATCGGGGGATTGCTGCGGATGAAACCCGGAAGCTCCGCCGCTACCAGCATGAGAAGCGCGACGCGGTCGGCCCGCTGCGCGCACGGACTGGAGACCAGTAAAGTTCCAACCTGCGCAATCTGCTTGTCCGCTGCAGGAATTGAGCGCACCAAATCATAACGCCCTGCCGGGATACGGCCGAGACTAAGCCACGGGTAGCGCGCGATCAGGCCCTGGAGATCCTGGGGCGACACGATATCCAGGTCATAGCGACGCATGACGTCGCGTAGAAATTCGGCGTCCTCGTCCATGACGAAAGCGGCCAGGTCAAGCTTACCCTCCGCTACCAGTTGCGCCTGGTCCTGCAATTCATGGTTGGACAGACGGGCATTGAGCTCCCGCAGGTCTGCGCCATCGAAAAGCTGGCGCATAAGGTAAGTCGTCCCGGAGCCTTCCGGGCCGATCCCGATGGATTTCCCGCGCAAGTCGGAAAAGTTGTGAAAAGTGTTGCCTTGTCTGCCGAGCAGCAGCAGGGCCTCCGGCCGAGGGAGCCGACCAAGCAGCTCGAGCCGGGCATCGGCGGGAACAGGAGTGCCGTCCTGGATGAGGGCGAACATCTCGGCACAGTGTCCCCCTCGAGCAGCGAGGCGGTTGACGTTCGCGATTGAACCTTCGGTTGGTATGACCTCGAGCCTGCCGTGCTCTCGTTTGGCGCGGTCAGCCAAGCGCGTAGCCAACGCGTAATACTGGCCTCCTTGCGACCCCGTCAGAATCGATGCGTGCAGGTAGCCGTAGTCGTAAGCTATGCCGAAGCCTGCAGCAAACGCTGCGACACCCGCAGCCGCGATCAGGATAAGCAAGACGCGAACAAATGCCTTGCCGAGCCAAGCAACGGCGGAGGCCGCAATCGGGCTTCTCGAATGCATTACCAAGGCACTACCTTCCGTCGACATCCGGAGCCGGCGAATTCCTGGAGTATCGAGGACTGCTTGCTCAACATTTCACCAGCCTCGATCGCGTCGCCGACGAGGTGATCGGACAGGATCGACGATTGCCGGCTGATAGCACGGACCCGAAGTGATGTCCGGTGCCCTTGATGATTGCCTATGCACGAGGGAGAGCCTCGATGAAGGCCACATGGAGAAAGCCTCATGCGTCTGCTACCGCGCCATCAGCAAGGAATACGAGCGTCTGATGAACAGCCCGTGAGGCTGCAGCTTCCGCCCCAGGAGGCACAAGCGCACCGAGATCGATGCTTGCAAAGTCCTCGGATACCCGCTGACTGAACCCGGCCAATTCGATATCCTCCAGCGCGTGCTCGGTGGCGCAAGCTGATTGCTGCGTTCCAGACTTACCGACCGCATCTGTCAAGAGAGGCAAGCATGGATTTCCCGATGAAAGGCCTGATGTATTCGCTGATCGCCGCCACTCTGGCATCGGAGCCCGCAATCAGCGCCGATGCCCCCAAGCTACTCGGGACATGGACCGGAGAGAGAGACCGGATCGCCAAAGTCGAGGGACGACGCGGTGGGCTCGCCACCCTCGTCATAACGGAGCAACAGGGCAACATCTTTGCCGGGCGTTTGAAACGCTCAAATCCGACCGGAGATGAGGAGGAGCCGTTGTGGGGGGCGTTCAGCCCGGGCGGTGAGCTGATGATGGGCTCGGACGACGAAGGATTTTACATCTTCCGACTCATCGACCAGAACACCTTGGACTACTGTTATAGCGAGTCCCGCCCTTCTCCGCGCTCTGTATGTGCGAGGCTCGTCCGGCAACCCTGATGGTACCTCTCTTGGCCGGCCATTCTCGTATGCAATATCGTATTCAAATCGGCCATCTGAAAATTGAATCGAGATGCACAGCAGACAGGCGCGGGGCCCGATGATGGCGAGAGCGGTCCGGGTTGTCCCCGATCAGTACCGGGATTCTATTGCGCTGATGCACCTCTCGGCCATTCTCGCGAAGCTCCCGGGAGTGACGCAGGCGTTCGCGCTGATGGGATCGCCGAGCAATCTGGCGCTGCTGCGGGAGGCAAAGCTCGATAACGGCACGATCGAGGCCGGGTTGAACGATCTGGTCATTGTGATTGCGGGAACGACCGATGCACAGGTCGCCGATGCCATGGAGGTGGCGCGGCAGACGCTGGAAGAGCGCCCAGCCTCCGGCACAGAAGGCACGCTGTCCGTCGAGATGCCGGCGCGAAGCTCGGCAATGGCGCTGGCAAGAGAGCCGCGTGCCAACCTTGCGCTCGTGTCGACGCCGGGCGACTACGCCGCCGCCGAGGCAGAGAAGGCATTGCGCCTTGGCCTCAACGTCATGCTTTTCAGCGACAACATCCCGCTCGCCGATGAGATCGCCCTCAAGCGTCTCGCGCGCGAGCGCCGGCTGCTCGTGATGGGACCGGATTGCGGAACTGCCATCATCAACGGCGTCCCGCTCGCATTCGCCAATGTCGTACGGCGCGGCGACATCGGCTGCGTTGCCGCCTCCGGCACCGGGCTGCAGCAGGTGACCTGCCTGATCGACCGGCTGGGCGCCGGCGTATCGCAGGCAGTCGGCACCGGCGGCCGCGACCTCTCGGCGGAGGTCGGCGGCATCTCCATGCTCGAGGGCATTGCGGCGCTCGCCGATGACGCCAATACCAAAGTGATTGTCCTTATCTCAAAGCCGCCGTCGCCGGAGGTCGGCGAGGCCGTGCTCGAGGCGGCGGGCCGGACTGGAAAGCCGATCGTTGTCAATTTTCTTGGCGCGGATCCCCGTGCCATCGAGGCTCCCAACCTGCACCCGGCGACGACGCTCGAGGACGCGGCGCGTGCTGCGGTCGCGCTGCGAAACGGGCAGCGGCCCTCCCCGCACGATCGCGGGCAGCAGCAGCCACGCCCGGCCGTCCCGAAGCTCGGCAATGGTCGCCGCTACGTACGCGGCCTCTACAGCGGAGGAACATTCTGCTATGAGGCATCGCTTCTCCTCACGCATACGCTGGGCAAGGTGCAATCGAACGCGCCTGTCGATCCGCGCGACCATCTCGATGACGTGTGGGTTGCGCGCGGTCACACCATCATCGACCTGGGTGACGACGTCTTCACCCGCGGCCGACCCCATCCGATGATCGATCATCGACTTCGCAATGAGCGCCTTGCTCGCGAGGCCGCTGATCCCGAGGTGGGCGTCATTCTCTTCGACGTCGTGCTGGGCTACGGCTCGCATCCGGACCCGGCGGAAGAAATGGCCGCGGCTCTCAACGAGGCCCGGGCCAAGGCGCCCGACCTCATCTTTGTCGGATTCGTCTGCGGCACCGAGCAGGACCCGCAGGGACTGGCGCGGCAGGAAGCGCGGCTGCGTGCGGCAGGCGTCGTGCTTGCCGACTGCAATGCTGCGGCCGTGCGGCTCACCGCCTCGATCCTGACGAAAGATGCGCGATGAGCAATCTCTTCCAGGGCAAGCTGCGCGTCATCAATGTAGGTCTTGCCTCCTTCGCAGAGACCATCGCCGGCAGCGACGGAGAGGCGGTGCAGGTGGACTGGGCGCCGCCGGGAACCGGGCGGGTTCTCGAGGCTCAGGTCCTCGCCCGCCTTGCGGCGCTTCCCGAGATTGCCGCTGCCAACGAGCGGGCCTTCACCGCCTACACCGAGGCTCGCCCGGTGCTCGCCGGGATAGGCTTGGCCCGCGATTCGATTCCGGGCATGCGCGAGCGCAGCATTCTTCATGCAGGTCCGCCGATTGCGTGGAGCAGGATGTGCGGTCCCATGCAGGGGGCCGTCATCGGGGCCATTCTTTATGAAGGTTGGGCCGCCAATCCCGAGGCGGCAAGGACCCTGGCCTCCGAAGGCAGGATCAGCTTCGCGCCTTGCCACGACCACGCGGCGGTCGGTCCGATGGCGGGCATCATCAGTCCCAGCATGCCGGTGTGGATCGTACGCAACGCGAACGGCGGCAATGTTGCCTTCAGCAACCTCAACGAGGGTCTCGGCAAGGTTCTTCGTTTCGGCGCCAACAGCCGCGAGGTCATTGACCGCCTCAAGTGGATGGCCACCGTGCTTGCCCCAACGCTGGCGCAGGCGTTCGAGGCGCTCGGCGAGATCGAGCTCAAGCCGCTGATCGCCCAGGCGCTGCACATGGGCGACGAGGTGCACAACCGCAATGCCGCGGCCTCGAGCCTGCTGCTCAAACGGCTGGTGCCGGCCATGCTTCGCTCGGGAGCGGCCGCAGCCGACGTCGCGGCGGCGGTCGAGTTCATCGCCGGCAACGACCATTTTTTTCTCAACATCTCCATGGCCTGCGCGAAAGCGATGCTCGACGCCGCGCATCGGGTCAGCCGCAGCAGCATGGTCACGGCGATGTGCCGCAACGGCGTCGAGTTCGGCATCCGCGTGAGCGGCACCGGAAGCCGCTGGTTCACCGCGCCGGCGCCGCGGGTCGAAGGCCTCTATTTCCCCGGCTACAGCATCGAGGACGCGGCAGGCGATCTCGGCGACAGCGCGATCACGGAGACCGCCGGCCTCGGCGGCTTTGCGATGGCCGCGGCGCCCGCCATCGTCAAGTTCGTCGGCGGCAGCTCGAGCGATGCCGTCGCCAATACGCTGACCATGCGCCACATTACCATCGGCGCGAACAATGCCTTCACGCTCGCCGCTTTGGATTTCTCAGGCACACCCGCCGGCATCGACATCATCAAGGTGGTCGATACGCGCATCCTGCCGGTCATCAATACGGGCATAGCCCACCGCGAGCCGGGAGTCGGACAGATCGGCGCCGGCGTGACCCGGGCGCCGATGGCCTGCTTTGCCGCGGCGCTCCTGGAATTCGGCAAAGAGCTTGAACATTGAAGGGCGGACGCTGGCGCCCGCCCTTACGAAGTCGAGATTACACGGCAGGAGAGCGCGGTTTTTACCACATTGGAATCAAACCCGGCACACTCGGTGAATTCGAGTGCTTCACGCCAAGAGGGCGTAGCTCAAGGTCTCCGGCATTCGACTCTGCTCCGGTCACGATCAACCATCCGGCTACAGCGGTTGTGGCGGCGAGCGACCCTATGACCGCCGCGAGCCTCATCGCCAGGGGTGCGAGCCTCATCGGCAGCTTCATCTGATATGCCCGGCAGGCGTTAGTTTCGCTTGGATCGCTTCTCATATGCAATACCTGCCATAGCCGCCAACCGTTCATCGGCAGCAAGATCACATGCAGCACCAGAACAGGAATTAAGCCCAGAGCCACTCCGTAAGCTATGAAGGCAATATTGCTGCATATCGCGACAATGCGCAGCTGAACCATGTTCTTCATTGCGAAGGCGCCGAGCACCAAGGCAGAGGCCAGGTAGCCGATTGTATCGCAGTAAGGCATGGCCGACTTCTTGCGCTTTCAGGATATACTTGTTTGCGTGAGAATCGCGCTACGAGCTCTCGATCAGTGCACCTTGACGCGCAGTTTCGGCAGGTAACTGTCGGTCGGAACGCACAAGGTATCGGGCAATTTCATCCTCGGCCTTTCGTATCCTTCCTTCCATGACTCTCTCCAGAAAGGCCCGGCAGATTGAACGGCGGCCCTGATCGAATGGGCCTGCGATCCGCGGAGACAAGAAGTCACTGATTGTCATGGCGATCTTCCGTGAGCCAGCGAACGCTAGCGCGGCCATCGCCTTCAGAATGTGATGAGCATCACAAAAAATGTTTTTTTGCCTGATCCGGCAAAAGTGTGAGCTCGGCGACACTCAAGCCCGTCGAGCACGAGGGTGCCTAAAAGGATACCTTCGAATTGAGGACCGGCGGCAGCAAGCGCAAGTCGGCAATGGGCTTCCACTACCATCCGAGCGTATCGAGCAGTGGCATCGACGCCGTCGCAGCCTATCTGCTTCAGCGCCCGCGAAGGGGCGTCGATTGAACAGCGGGGCTGACGAGCTACTCGAAAGTGGATATGCTGCCCATCAGATGCTCATGTCTCAAGTACGAAGGCGTGAATTTATAGCTGCACTTGGCGGCGCGACGGCTGTTTGGCCCTTCACCGCCCGTGCACAGCAACAAGCAGCGCTACGCCGCATCGGAGTGCTGCTCGTTGGCCTTTCGCCCGACAGCAAGCAAGCAAAGCAGTTCCGACTCGGGCTTCGGGACGCGGGGTATTCTGAGGGACGCGATGTCGTGATAGACTGGCGATCAGCCAATGGAGATTACGATCGCGTACCGGCGCTGCTGGCGGATCTCATCCAGAAAAAGGTGGATGTGATCGTTCAGGACAGTACTGTCGGCACCGAACTGACCAAGCGAGCTACCCAGACTATTCCCATCGTAATGGCGCTCGTCCTCGACCCGGTCGGCTCTGGGCTGGTCAAGAGCCTCTCACATCCCGGTGGAAACGTCACCGGCTTGTCGATGATGGCAACCGAGCTTTATCCCAAACGATTGCAGATGCTTAAGGAAGTAAACCCAAAACTTACCCGAGTCGGTGTGCTGTGGAATCCAGACCACCCATTCCACGCCAAGGTAGTCGAGGATCTCAAGCCGGTCGGACCCTCCCTTTCAATTGATCTGATTTTTGAAAGCTGCTCGCACAGGCGAGCAACTCGGTCCTGCTTTCGCCGATCTTAACGTTAGAAGGGCTCAAGCGCTGTATGTAGTTGAGGATCCGATCTTCTTTGCCCACCGAACAGTGCTTTTGAAGCTGGCATCCACGGCCCGACTGCCAACCATTCACGAACTGGGCCGGTGGCCCGAGGCCGGCGCGCTCATGTCCTATGGACCAGACCTGCACGACCTGTTTCGGCGGCTGCCGTCTACGTCGATCGGATTTTTAAGGGAGCAAAGCCAGCCGATCTGCCGGTGGAACAGCCGACCAGGTTCGAGCTCGTGATCAACCTTACGATTGCCAAAAACCTCGGCCTTGAGGTTCCGCCGACTTTGCTCGCACTCGCCGATGAGGTGATTGAATGAGGCGCCGCGAGTTTCTGAGCTCGCTAGGCGGGTTCGTGGCGCTACCTGCGGTTTGCCTCATCCCCTCGCCTGCACATGGCGATCGGATGCGGCGTATTGGATTCATTGGAGGTGGAACGGCCCTGCTTCGAGCCAATTACGATGGATTGCCGCAGGGAATGCGTGAGCTTGGATACGTGGAGGGCAAAGACTTTGTTATCGAGTGGCGCCTTGCTGAAGGAGAATATCAGCGTTTTACCGAGTTCGCCGATGAGTTAGTACGCTCTAAGGTTGATGTCATTGTCTTGTCTACGCCAGCGGCAGTCCAGACTGTCCAACGGGCAACAACGACCATTCCAATTGTGATGGGGTACTCGACCGATCCGGTGGGGAACGGATTTGTCGCGAGTCTTGCGAACCCAGGCGGCAATCTGACTGGACTGGCGAGTGCACTCGACGACATCACCCCAAAGCAGATGGAGCTGCTGGCGAGCGCTGTGCCCGCCCTTTCGCGTGTTGGAGTTTTGACTAACCCTGGCAATCCGAATGCGTCTCCGGTTCTCAGGAGCGCAGCGGCGTCTGCACACCAGGCGGGCCTCACCCTTGTGCCAGTTGAGGCTCGAACGCCACACGAGCTTCAGACTGGCTTCTCAGAGTTGATCAAAGAGCGGGCCGGGGCCGTGATAGTGATCGCTGATGCATTTTTCAATTCGCAACGGCAGCGACTCGTAGAGCTGGCGCTCGAGGAACGCCTACCGACAATGTTCCCGCAGCGCGAATATGCGGTCGCTGGTGGTCTAATGAGCTATGGCGAGAATTTGTTCGAGTTTTACCGGCGCACCGCGAACTTTGTGGACAAGATCTTTAAAGGCGCTAAACCCAGCGATTTGCCGATCGAACAAGCGGCACTGTTCAAATTCGTGATCAATCGCAAGACCGCAGACTCGCTAGGACTGACCATTCCGCCGCAGCTCTACGTTTTTGCGGATGAGGTGCTCGAATAAGCACCAATTCGTCCTTTTTGACTCGCTTCTTCTCTCCACCCCGACGCCGCCGATCTCCCTGCATGACGAGCCAGGCGCGAGTTTTCCTCAGTTCTTCACTGGTTTGCAGGTGTATGTGCGGCTGCCCAGGCTAGCCATTCCCGCGCTCGCTCCCCGCTGCCGGCTGGCAGCTGGTCACGAGGCGAAAGGTCGGGCCAGCCCCGGCCTGTGAGCACGACACCTCGCCGCAGGACGGATGTCGAATGTTTTCTCGACTCTCCGCGGATCAAGGCGCATATTTAAGACGCCCGAGACGCCAGCTCAAAGCGTTCGGAAGCCATTTCATTCAAGTTACTGATTGGGACCCTTTCAAGCGTCCCGAGCCCGCGCGCATGTCGGGGAAAAGATCAAAGGCAGAATCGAGATGAGCAAGCTGAGCAGACGCTCGATGCTTCACGCGTCGGTGGTGTTGGCAGCGGCCGGCGCGCTGGCACGCCCGCACGTCGTCAATGCGGCGGCCACGAGTGCCAGCGTATGGTGGGCGCAGGGCTTCGTCCGCGAGGAGGACGAGTCCTTCCGCCGCATGGTCGCCGAGTATGAGAAGGCGAGCGGGAACAAGATCGACTACAGCATCGTTCCTTTCGCGCCGCTGAACCAGAAGGTGATCTCGGCGCTGACCAGCGGCGACGTCCCGGATCTGATCTCGGTCGACGGCTCCGATCGCCGCATCGTTCCGCAGAATGCCTGGCTCGACAAGCTGGTGGATATGACCGACGTCGTGGAGACTCAGAAATCACGCTACCACCCGACGGCGCTGCTCGCCACACGGTACTACAACAACATCGAGAAAAAACGCGGCGTCTACCTGGCTCCGTACAAGTCGAATGTCTGTCCGTTCCATGTCTGGAATTCGCTGGTGGTGAAGGCCGGCTACAAGCTCTCGGACGCGCCGAAGACCTGGGACGCGTATTGGGATTTCTTCAAGCCGATGCAGAAGAAGCTGCGCGAGCAAGGCATGCGCGGCGTCTATGCGCTTGGACTGCAGCCCACAACGACCGGGCCGAACGACGGCAACTACCTGTTCCATGGTTTCCTGATCGCCTATGGCGGCAAGGACATCCTCACCGCGGATGGCAAGCCGCATCTCGACGATCCGCGCGTCAAGGAGGCGGTGATCAAGGCGCTGACCTACATCACCACGGCCTTCAAGGAGGGCTACGTCCCGCCCGGGGCCGTGAGCTGGAACGACGCCGACGACAACAACGCGTTCCACGCCAAGCAGATGATCATGGATTTTGACGGCACGATCTCGACCGAGCTCGCGCTCTATCACAAGAAAGAGGAATACGAGGACATGGTGACACAGGGCCTGCCGCTGGACAACGCCGGCAATCCCATTCCGTCCCAGCTCGCCATCGGCGGAGGCTTCATCCCGAAAGGGGCGAAGAACGTCGAAGTGGCGAAGGATTTCGCGAAATACGTCATCCAACCGCAGGTGGCGAATGCCTATCTCAAAGGCGGCCTGGGACGATGGCTTCCGGCGATCCCGGAAATTGCCAAGGATGATCCCTTCTGGCTCGATCCGAAGGACCAGCACGTCTCGGCTTACACCCGGCAGGGGGTGTTCGGTCCGACAGTGCCGCAATATCCCGTGTACAATCCCGGTTATGCCGAGGCCGAGGCGCAGCAGATCTGGGGCCTCGCTGCCGCCGATGTCATCAGAGAGGGAATGACGCCGCAAGCCGCAGCGGCCAAGGCGCTCAAGCGGATCGGGGACATACTCGCGAAATACCCGATCGAGCAGAGCTGAAAGACCGATCATGGACGGCGCCTATACGCAAGTTGCTCAGGCGCTCCCGGCTCGCGCATGGCCTTCCTTGCGGCCGCGCCGCCGCGCCTGGCTGGGCGGGCTGCAAGGATCGGAGTATGCCTGGGCGGTCGCCTTCGTCGTCCCCTATGCGGGGGTGTTCCTCGCCTTCGTGGCCTACCCCGTCCTTTACGGGTTGTGGCTCGGCCACGCGCCAAGCCTCTACGCGGAGTTGCTCGAGGATCCGATCTACCGGCGCACGGTAGTCAACACCGTGCTCTACGTCGGCATCGGCGTGAACCTGAAGATGTTCCTTGCGCTGCTGTTGTCGGGCTTCTTCATGCGCCGCGGCTGGTGGGTGAAAGGCCTGCTGCTGATCTACGTTCTGCCTTGGGCAGTGCCGGCGCTGCCGGTCTTCATATCGATCCACTGGATGCTGAACGGCCAGTGGGGCCTGCTCAATAATTTCTTGTGGGAGGTCTTCGGCATCGACGGCCCCGGCTGGATCGAGACGTCGCGCTGGCTGGCGCTTGCCTCGGTCATCGTCTCCCATATCTGGAAATGGCTGCCGTTCTGGACCGTGATTCTGCTCGCAGGACGGATGGCGATCCCGCAGGAGCTTTACGACGCGGCCGAGGTGGATGGCGCCACCGGACTGCGCCGGTTCATGCATCTCACCTTCCCGCTGCTTGCCAACCTGTATCTCATCTGTACGCTGCTCTCGACGATCTTCACGCTCGGCGACTTCAATACGGTGTTCTTCGTCTCCGGCGGGGGGCCGGCGCTGTCGACGCATGTGCTGGCGACGCTGGGCATCCGCAACGCCTTCGAGGTCGCCCGGCCGGAGCTCGGGGTGGCGGCGGTAATGTCGGCCCTGCCGCTGATGATCCCGCTGATCATCATCCTGATGCGCAAGCTGCGCACGACCGAGGTGCAGCTGTGAATGCGGAGCTGGCATACAGCCGGCCGGCTCGGCACCGGCGACGTTACCGGCTGCGGCGCAGCCTGACCGAGGCCGCGGCGCTGGCGCTCGGCGTCATGATCCTGATCTGGACGCTCACGCCGATCTACAACATGATCGCCGTGGCGCTCGAATCCCGCGGCGATGTCTTCACGAGCAACATCTGGCCGGCGAACCCCTCGCTCGAAAGCTTCCGGATCGTCGTAACCCAGGGCTATTGGTACCTGGAGTATTTCTGGGAGCAGTTCGGCAACAGCCTCTATGTCGGCGTGATTACCGTGATCCTGACGCTGCTGATCGGCTCGCTGGCCAGCTTCTCGATCGGGCGGATGCGGCTGCGCCACGGCTGGCTCGTGAGCAACGCCGCGCTGTTGACCTACGTGATCCCCTCATCGTTCCTCGCCATCCCGTTCTATCGGATCATGCAGAAATACGGCCTGGCGAACGACCTGTGGTCGGTGATCGCCGCGGAGGTAACCTTCGCCGCCCCGTATGCGATCTTCATCTTCCAGCAATACGCCGTCAGCATTCCGATCGAGCTCGACGAGGCGGCGCGAATCGACGGCGCTTCGCCGATCCAGGTTTACCTGCACATCTACCTGCCGCTGATGGCGCCGGCGCTGGTCGCGGTCGGCACATACGCACTGCTTCTGGCGTGGAACGAATACCTCTACCAGTTCCTGCTGCTGTCCTCGAAGAGGAACATGACGGTGCCGGTGGCGTTGGCGCAGTTTCTCAACAGCGACGAGGCGCCATGGAACTACATGATGGCCACGGCCATCGTCTACGCGCTGCCGCCGGTCGCAATCTATTACGCGTTTCGCCGCCGCATGACCGCCGGCCTCACCATGGGCGGCGTCAAGGGCTGAAGGTCCGCCGCGGAGCGGAGCGGGATATCGTCGCTGACGGGCGATCCGGATTGTTGTCTCAGGTGGTATATTGGGAGAACGCCAGCGTGGCAGCGCGGGCGCGGTCGTCGGTCTTGACGTTGACCAGCGCGACCGAGCCGCGATCGACCTCCCGTTGGGCGCGATCCAATGCCGGACGGATCTCGTCCGGACGTTCCACATATTCGCCGTAGCAACCGAGCGATTCCGCCATCTTGTCGAAGCGCGTGTAGCCGAGATTGCGGCCAGGCTTGTTGCGCTCCGGGTCGGCGGTCCAACCGCCGTTGAGGCTCACCACCACCAGGATGGGAACGTTGTGGCGCACCGCCGTGTCGAGCTCCAGCGCATTGAGGCCGAAGGAGCCGTCCCCGTGCACCACGATGACCTGCTTCTCCGGCTTGGCGATCTTGGCGCCGATTCCAAACGGCAGCCCGACACCCATGGTGCCGAACGGTCCGGAATTGAGGCGATGCCCCGGCACGAAGGTCGGCATCGATTGGCGGCCAAAATTCAGAATTTCCTGGCCGTCGACCACCAGGATGGCATCGCGCCGCATGAAATTCTTGATCTCGTCGCACAGCCGCAGCGGATGGATCGGCACTCCGTCCATCGGCTTGTTGGCGCCGGGCGCCCGGCGCTTCGCCGCCTCTGCATCGGCAAGCTTTCGCCGCCACGGGTCGAAGCGACCTGGATCGACGCGGTCGGCGCTCGCGTCGATGAGCTGACGCAGCACCATCCTGCAGTCGCCGACGATGCCGATGTCCACCCTGCGCGGCGCGGTTGCAATCTCGTCGGCATCGATGTCGATGCGCGCGATCTTGGCGGCGGCATTGAAACGGGGCGCCGCTGCGTGACTGATGATGTAGTTCATGCGGGTGCCGATCACGATAATCAGGTCGGCGTCGCGGAACGCCGATGAGCGCATTGTCAGGTATGAGTAGTCGTGATCGTCCGGCACGACGCCGCGACCCTGCGGCGTGGTGTAGAACGGAATGCCGGTCGCCTCGACGAGCTCCCGCAGCTCCGCCCAGGCCTTCGACCAGATTACGCCGCTGCCGGAGAGGATGATCGGTTGGCGCGCCCTGGCTATCGCGTCGACCAGCGCGGCGACCTTGTCGGGATCGCCCAGCGGCCGCGCATTCAGCAACGGCCGGCCGGACAGACTCCAGTCGACCTGCTCCTCGGGAATCTTGGCATAGAGAAGGTCACCGGGGAAATCGAGATACGCCGGGCCAGGCTTGCCACCCATCGCCTTCTGGAAGGCGTTATTCACCTGCTCGGGGATGCGTTTGAGGTTATAGACGCGATCAGCCCATTTGGTGCAGGGCTTCATGATGGCGAGCTGGTCGATCTCCTGGAAAACCTGGCGGCCGTTCAGGCCGATCGGGCTCGAGCCGCCGATGGCTACGACCGGGCAGCAATCGATCAGCGCATTGGCGATGCCGGTGGTCAGGTTGATCACCCCCGGACCGCTCGCCGCCATGCATACGCTGGGCTTCTGCAACAGCCGGCTATAGGCCTGTCCCATGAAGGCGGCGGATTGCTCGTGCCGCACATCGAGCGGGCGGATTCCCTCCTTGATGCAGGAGGACTCCGCGAGCAGCATCGGCCCTCCCATCAGGAAGAACAGGATGTCGGTGCCTTCGTTCTTCAGCGATTTGGCCAGGATCTCCGAGCCAGTGAGCTCCGCCATGTCTGCATCCTCCTTAGATGACGCGGTCCTTGCCGAGCTCGGAGATCTGGTCCGCCTCGAGACCGAGCCATTCACCCAAAACTTCGCTCGTGTGTTGTCCGAGTAACGGCGCCGGCTTGACCGCCGGCGTGCGCCCGCCGAAGCGCACCGGCCACGCCGGCATCTTGAATGGACCGATGGTCGGGTGCTCCATCGTCTGCATGATGCCGCGCCGCTCGAAGTCCGCGTCCTCGGTCAACTCCATCGTGTCGAAGACGGCGCCTGCCGGTACGCCTGCCGCGCCAAGGGCGCGCATCGCCTCGCGTTTGTCGCGCTGGCGCGTCCAGGCGGCAATCATCGCGTCGACCTCGGGCTCGTGCTCCAAACGCGCCGCTGCGGTTTCGAAGCGCGGATCGCCGATCAGGTCCTTGCGTCCGATCACTTCGAGCAGCCGGCTCCAATGCGCCGGATTGGTGCGGCTGGTATAGACATAGAGGTAGTCGTTCGGGCCACCGGGCTTGCACGGATAGATGCCGCTCGGCGCCGCGAAGCCGGAGATCACTTTCGAGCCATTGCGCTTCGCCGCGACGCCATAGGTTGCCTGGGTGGAAAGGGCCACGCGGATATATTGCAGCATGGCGTCCTGCATGGCGATCTCGATGCGCTCGCCTTGGCCGGTGCCGCGGCGCCGGTAGAGTGCCGCCAGGATGCTGATGGCGAGCAGCATCCCGGTGCCGGTATCGCCGAGCGTCACGCCGGGTTTCAGCGGCGGGCCGTCGGGCTCGCCGGTGATGCTCATGACGCCGCCAGTTGCCTGTGCAATCATGTCGAAGGCGAGATTGCTCTCGTAGGGTCCTCCGGTGCCGAAGCCTTTCACCTGGGCGTAGACAATGCCCGGATTCATGGCGCGTACCGCCTCGTAGCCGAGCCCCAGCCGCTCGATGGCACCCGGCGCGAAATTCTCCACCATGACATCGGCGCGCTTGGCCATGTCCTTGACGAGCTTGAGCCCGCGTTCCGATTTCAGGTTTACGGTGATGGATTTCTTGTTGGCGTTGAACAGCAGGAAATACCAGGAGTCCTGGTTCCGGGCCTGGTCGGAGGACCTTCCCAACAAATAGCGGCCCGCTTCGCCGCCCTGCGGGTTCTCGACCTTGACGACCTCGGCACCGAGCCAGGCCAGTGCCTCCGTGCAGGACGGGCCGGCCTCGAACTGGGTCAGGTCCAGAACGCGAACGCCGGCAAGAAAGGCGGGAAACTCGCCGTTTGTAGCCATCTTCTCGTTCCTCCTTCAGCGGCATCGGTTGCGCCGGATACGGATGTCGCGGGCATGAGCGGGTGCTCCCGGCTTTCGGGGAATTCACGAGCTGCAGGTTCAAATGAGCATCAACTCGAAATATATCCTCGTAGCAAGCATGGACGTCGATCCGGACAAGGAATCTCTCTTCAACGAGATCTACGACACTGAGCGCATGCCAAATCTTCTAAGAGCTCCTGGGGTCCATGCTGTCACTCGCATCAAGGGAGAGGGTTTCGAAGCGAGCATCGGAGGCGGCCACGCGGACCATCGTCCACGAAGGCGCGCGTTACAGTACCGTGTATGAAATTGACGGTCCACACGTCCTTGTCAGACCGGAGCGGGCGAAGGCGGGAGCGGCCGGCCGCTGGCCGCGCCAGGTGCGTCCCTACGCTCGCAATCGGAGGCACGTCTTGTGCAAGGTCCTTCGGCGTCGGCAAATCGCCACCCGCGAGTATCCCCTGGCGCGGCGCTGAGCCTCGTGGGGGGCTGCATACATCGGACGGTGCAATCGCATCATACCTGTCGAAAGGACTGAGCGAACCAGGGCGGCGCTCACGTCGGTTACTCTGAAACGCATTGGAGGAAGGTCAGAAAATGACAGGAAAGACCACCAGAGAGCTCGCGCTCGATGCTATCGATCAGGCTCTAGCCGAGTCGATCCGGCAGCAGTTCGTCAGCATGGCACTCGCCGATCCGCTCGATGACGGAGGCACTCCACTCGCGCTGAAGAGATTCAAACGGTCTGTTCCACACATCGCCGAATTGCATAAGCGGGCGCGGGCGATAGTGGCCGATATCTTTAAAGAGGAAACCCACGATTGATCCGCCGTGCCGCCGTATCCGGCGCATCAGCCACACCCGCTCGAAGGGGCAAGTGCCGTAGCCGGCCACTATGGCCGCGCAGATCGACACGGCCATTGCTCGCGCAGCGCGGTGATGCCCGATCCGGAGCGAACTTTATTTCGCATGCAGAAGAAGCGGCCATGTCCGCGAAATCGGACATGGCCGGCATCGACTCTCGGGAAGATCAGTTTCGATTTGCTCCCATCGAGATGCCGTGAGCGACTCGCGGCGGCCTGCAAGGGCTCTCATCGCTTGGTGATGACGATCTCGAGGTATTCGCCCGGAAGCACCATCGTCTCGTCGCCGGAGGCATTGAAGCGTCCGACAAGGGTGATGATATCGCCGGCGAGCGCTTTCCTGCCGGTCTCATCGAGCGCGGCAAAGGCCTTGAGCATTGGTCCGTAGTACCTCCGGAAGATGTCGAGAAAGTGCTGCGCCGAGCGATACCGGAAAACGAAGTTGCGCGGCTCCGCGGCGATCGTGGATGCCGCGGCTTCGAACGTCGTTTGCACCCAATCCCGCGTGCCCCAGACGAGCGGCGACTTGACGCCGGCCGGCGGCGGCAGGTGCTTGCCGATCGTCTTGAAGATTTGGCCGATGAAACCCTCCGGCGTCCAATTGGCGAGGCCGATGCGGCCGCCGGGCTTGCATACCCGCACCAGCTCGGCAGCCGTGCGGTCCTGATCGGGGCTGAACATGCAGCCGAAAGTCGAAACCACCGCGTCGAAGGACGCCTCGGCAAACGGCAGATCCTCGGCGTCGGCTATCTGAAACTTGACCTGAAGCCCCTCCGCTTCGACCCGCTTGCGACCGCGAGCAAGGAGCGTCTCGACGTAATCGGTGGACGTGACCTCGCACCAGCGCCGGGCGGCGGCCAGTGTGATATTGCCATTGCCGGCGGCGACGTCGAGCACTGTTTGGCCGGCGCGCAAGTCCATGGCCTCCGCCAGTTGCTCGCCGACGATCTGCAAGGTCGTGCCGATGACGGCGTAGTCGCCGGACGACCAGGCCACTTGCTGCCTGGCCTTGAGGGACTTCAGGTCCGGCGCAGGCTTTCCGGCCATTGGCGGGCGGCATTCAATGATCGTAGTCATGATGATTCTCCTCGAAGAGTCGGAATCGCAACACATTGCCTAGGCGATGTCTCGACGACGCGCACATCGCGTGGCGACCTTCCATCATCGCTATGCCAGCCGCTGCCCGCGTTGAATGACCATGATGCCGAACCTCTTGCTCGCACATCCAGAGTCGCTATCGTCCTTGCCCGATCGTCCGGGAGGCTTGCTTCTGCGTCCAGGACACTAACGCGCGAATACAGCCGACGTTGTTCGAAGGATCATGCCGATGAGCACGGACGCGTTGTCGGACCTCCTCTCGGCCGTGCATTTGTCCGGGTCGGTGTTTTTCGACGTCACCGCCAAGTCGCCATGGGTCGCGGAAGCGCCGCCTGCGGCACAGATTGCCAACGAGGTAACGCCCGGCGCTCAGCATGCCATCGAGTATCATGTCGTTACCCGCGGCTCATGCTGGATATCCCTCCTCGGAGATATCGGATTCGAGCCGGTCAAGCTCGAGGAGGGGGACATAGCGGTGATTCCGCATGGCGACCCCCATGTGGTTTCGAGCGAGCCGGGCATGCGCGCCGAGCCTAATTTGGATCTCTTCCGCCAGCCCGAGGACGCCAACACATTGCCTTTCACGCTGCGAACCGGCGGCGACGGTCAGAGCGACGCCCATCTGATTTGCGGCTTCTTCAGTTGCGACGTGCGTCCTTTCAATCCGCTGCTGGACGCGCTGCCGCGCTTCATGCGGCTCAGGCGCGACCCATCACTGGCGTCACAAAGTCTGCTCGACCAATTTGTCCGTTTCGCCAGCGCCGAGACGGGCAACAAACGCGCGGGCAGCCAAAGCGTTCTCAACCGGCTTTCGGAGCTGATGTTCGTAGAGGTCATTCGCTCGCACATGGATCAGCTTGCGAGCAACAATACCGGCTGGCTCGCGGGACTGCGGGATCCCTTGGTCGGCCGCGCGCTGACGCTGTTGCATGCGCGGCCCTCCCGCGCCTGGACACTGGAGGAGCTCGCCTCGGAGGCCGCTGCCTCACGGTCGGCGCTGGCCGATCGATTTACCCATCTGGTCGGCTGTCCGCCGATGCAGTATCTGACTCAATGGCGCATGCAGATGGCGGCCAAACGTCTGGCAGATCCCACCGCCAAGGTTGCCGCTGTCGCTCATGAGGTGGGATACGAGTCCGAGGCTGCATTCAGCCGCGCTTTCAAAAAGCACGTCGGCCGATCGCCGAGCCAATGGCGAACCGGTTCAACCTGATCTCATGCACGCGGGCGGACGAGCCTCGCCCGGAAATGAGCTCCCCTATTGGAGGACCGAGAAGTGCAGAGGCTCAGGGAAGCCGCCGCAGCTCGCGCGATACCTGCGTCAAACATTCGTTGCCGGCTGACCGAATGACGATCATGTCCTCGACCATCATGCCACCCCAACCGATTTGGTAATAGGGCGTCTCGACGCACAGCACCATGCCCTCCTCGAGCTCGACGGCATGGCTCGCCGCATTCAGCGTCGGATATTCGTACACCTCGATGCCTATACCATGCCCGCAATGGCTGCGTTGATAGCCGGGCAGCGCACCCCGGCGCACCCGGTCGACCGCCACCTTGAACATGTCGCCGGCGGTCACGCCCGATCGCGCCAGCGCGCGCTGGGCCTGCTCGCCCTCGAGCAGAGCGGCGTAGCGCTGCTCCTGCTCGCGCGTCGGCTCGCCGACAACGGCAGTGCGCGCCATATCGGCCCAATAGCCGTCGACCGTACAACCGATATCAAAGCGCACGAGATCGCCATTGCTCAATTTCGCCGGCGTCGCGTACGCGTCCGCGAGTGCGCTGCGCTCGCCACGAGTAACGACGACGAACCGCGGCACGCCGCCGCCGGCGCGCATCTCGCCGGCGATGATCGCGCTCAATTCAAGCTCGGTCACGCCGGCCCTGGCGTGAGCGAACGCCTTCTCGAGGCCACGCTCGGCGATGGCGGCAGCGTGAGCGATCTTTTGGATTTCATCGGAAAGCTTGGTGCGGCGGGCCTTCATGATGGCTGGCCGCGCATCGAAGCTGCGCGCCCCGGCCAGGTTTTGCAGCTCCTGCAATTCACGTGCGCTTGCACAATCGAGGCCGACACGCTGTTGCGGCTTTATCGTGGCCGCAATCGCGGCGCGAAGTGCATCGGCGAACGTCGCCTCCAGTTTCGGTAAAGCGGAAAAATCGAGACCGGTCGCGTTGCTTGTTTCGAAGAAAAACACGCCGTAGCGGTAAATGCCGGCAGGATCGCGCAGCACTTCGAGTGCCGCCGCGACGTCGCTTGCTCCGGTGACCAGAACGGCCGTCTCGCGGGTGACGATCGCCGCCGTGCGATAATCGCGCATGAGGTCGAGCAGCAGGCTGCGATAGCCGCACAGGTAGCCCACATGCGTCGGATCGTTGGAGACTATGACGTCGACAGGCTGATCGCATGCGTCGAATACCTTGCTGCGCACCTTGTGGGCGATGGCTCTCAAGTCGTCCCTGACGAACATCTTTCATCTCCCCATCGACTGAGGCGGCGGGCGCACCATGGCAAGCACCTCTTGCAGCTCACTGCGCCCGTGCATGCCGTATGCCACGATCTCGTCAAGGCCGGCATCCCGATAGGTCTCCAGCGTCCCCCTCACTTGGTCGGGGGTGCCGCTGGCACAATGGCGCATCACCAGATCATCGGTCATCAACGCGTCGACGCGTCCCCAATTCTCCTGCGCCATGGCCTCCGCCAGGGCCGTCTGATCCAGCCGGCTGCGGGCAAGCTTCAGATTACGCGCGTGATGCGCGCCACGCAGGATGTAGGCAAGCCGCCGCCGCACGCGCTCGTGCGCGCGAGGCGCATGCGCATCCACCGAGCAGACGACGAGTGCCGCCTTCCTGATGGTCCTGCCGCCGCGTTCCTCGCCGCGCCGCACGATTTGCAGGCACCAGCCGATGAAAGCGGGAGACGTGCCGGCGCTGACCACCACCCCATCGGCTTTTTCCCCCGCGAGCTCGAGCATCCGCGGGCCGGATGCGGCGAGCCACAGCGGCAGCCGGTGCGGACCCATGGCAAGGCGGCCGGATATGCGGTAGCGGCGGCCGGCAAACCTGACCGACTCCCCGGACAACAGCAGGCGTGTCACATCGAGGGCTTCGCGCAGCGTCTCGACCGGATGCTCCGCGGCCAGCCCCGCCGCTTCGAGAGCCGCGGGTGCACCAACTCCGAAGCAGAGTTGCACGCGGCCTGGAAAGAGCTCATCGAGGGTGGCCGCCGCCATCGCGGCATAGACCGGATGGACCGTATACGGGCTGATCGCCATCAGGACGATGCCGAGATTGCGGCTTGCCGCCAACGCCGCCGCGCCGGACACAATCGGCTCGCGGTTAAAAAGATGCGCGGCAAGCCACAGGTTTGCGGCGCCCGCCGCCTCAGCCGCTTCGACCAGCGCGCGCAACGAGGCGGGAGGATCGCTGCCGTCGACCGAAACACTGATCAGCAGCGGCGGCGCCATCCGGCTCTCACTGGCGCTGCAGGGATGCGATGACGCTGTCGAGCGAGGATCGCGCGGCGGCGGACGATACCATCGGGGTTGTCGGCATCTCCTTCAATCCGGTCGAGGTCAGAACCGTCACGATCGGCTCGGCAAAGACCTCGCCGCGCTGTCTCGCCTCCCGCAAGGCAGCGAGCCCCGCGGCTCCGGAATATTCCTGCCACAGGCCCTCGTGCGCCACCTCGCTGGCGGCTTGCGCAAGCACGTCATCGCAAAAGGTCAGCGGACGGCCGCGAGTCCCGCGCAGCGCCACTACCGCACGATAGGAGCTTACGGTGCAGGCGATGCCGGCCGCAATCGAGGACGGACCGGTGACTTCCGCCGCCGCCGCGTTGCGCGAAACCGCACGGGCGAGCGGCGCCCGGACCGCGGGCTCGGCCGAGAGGATTTGCGGAACCGCATCCGACAATCCCAGACTTTTGAGCTCGCCAAATCCCTTGGCTACGCCGAACAACAGCTCGCCATAGCCCGTAGGCAGGACGACCGTGCCGGGTACGCGGGCGCCAAGCTGGCTGAAAATCTCATAGGCGATGGTCTTGTAGCCTTCCGGCCCGAACGGATTTCCAGTATGGAAACGCGTGAGATTGCTCGCCGGCATGAAGCCGGTTTCGTCGACAATGCGATTGAGCGCGGCCCAGCGCTCCTCGTGCGGCACCAGCAGAAAGTCGCTGCCGAGCGCGCTCTGAAAATGCTCGAAGGCGCTCTGCGCGCCGGGTGAGGAAATGACGACGCAGCGCAAGCCGGCCCGGCGCGCATAAGCGGCCGACGAAGCGCCGTGATTCCCGCTCGAGGCGACGGCTATCCCGCGCGCGCCGATCGCCAAGGCCGTTGAGACAATGCAGTAGCTCAATCGATCCTTGTGGCTCCAGGTCGGATTCCGGCTTTCGTCCTTGAGCCAGATCGGACCTTCGACACCGACCCAGCGCGCCAGCCGCCGACTGGCGACGAGCGGAGTGCCTCCTTCGCCCAAAGACAGCTCCGCTCCGAGCGGCGGCAGCAGTGGCGCCCAGCGCAACAGGCCCGGCAGCGGCGGCTGGCGAAAAATGTCCTTGGAAATTCTTGCGTAATCGAAATCGATTTCGAGCGGATATTGCATGTCCGGCGTGCTGGTACGCGGACAGCCGTGCAACAGCGGCGGGTCGAGCGGAAACAGCAGGGTGGGGTCGCCCAGCGAGCGTTGCCCGATTGCCGCTGATCCGCTCGACGCCATCACCGGCTTTCACCGGTCACCAGCACGACCGGCACCGACGCAGGGTTCTCATGCGATGCACGTTCGCTGTCACGTCACGAGACCCGTGGTCTGACCTCTTCCGCAAAGATCTGCATTTGATCAAGCAGCTCGGCAACGCTGTCAGCGGCGAAGAACAGCCCGAGGAAATGCGTCACTCCGGCCTCGCGGAATGCCGTCGCCCGCGCAATCACCGTCTCGATGCTGCCAACGAGATTGACGTCCTCCGGATCGAGCGAAGCCTGGCCTTTGAGAGTCGACTTCTTCAGCGATTCAAGATGCTTGAACATCTGGCTCTCGCGGAAGCGCGCGACCGCCTTTTCCTGATCGCGGCCGACATGCACGATGTATTGCGGTGCGATCTGCAATTCGGAGAACCTGCGGCCTGCCGACTCGGTCATCTCCTTGAGCTCCGTCACCATGCGCTGCAGCGTTTGCTGCGGCATGGCGGCGGGAATCCACCCGTCGCCGGATAGCGCCGTGCGCCGCAGGTGGGCCTGGTTATTGCCGCCGAAGTAGATCGGCAGCCGTTGCTGCTTCGGCTTGGGGAACAGCTCGACCTTGTTGAATTTGTAATACTTGCCGTCGAACGACGCCTCGCGCTGCGAGAACAGGATGCGCAGAGCTTCCACGCCCTCTTCTACCATATCGCCGCGATGGACCTTGCCGCTCGGATTGAGCGCCTCGAACTCCTCACGGTAGGCTCCGATGCCGACACCTATTTCCAGGCGGCCATCGCTGAGATGGTCCAGCGTGGCAATCTGCTTCGCCGTCACCACGATATCGCGGCGCATCGGCAGCACGAGGACGCCGGTGCCGAAGCGCAGCGTCCTGGTATGGGCAGCGAGATAAGCGTAGGTGACCAGAGGCTCCCAGAAGCGCGGCGGAACCGGAAATTCGGACCGCACGTAATGCTGGGTGGTCATATGATCGTTGCCCCACACGGAATGATAGCCGAGCGCCTCGGCGTGCCGGGCGATGCGGACCAAATCCTCGATGTTGGAAAACGGGATCGGGTAGGTCAGACCTTCCATGCCCGTCGGAAATCCAACGCTAAACAATGCGCTCATCGTTTATCCTCGCCTGCTGTCAGCGATCGCTGCCCTGCCTGTGCCGATGCTCTCCGAAATAGACGCGCTCGGCCTCGTTTCTTTCCATGGCATCTTGCATCGAGCCTGCCCACGCCAGCCGGCCGGCGGCAAGCATGCAGCAGCGCTCGCCAACTGCGCGCGCTATCTCCATATTCTGCTCGACCAGGACGATACCGACGCCGCGTTGCCGGATGCGGCCAATGGCGGCGATCAGCGTGCGAGCGATGCCTGATGCCAGGCCCGCCGAAGGCTCGTCCAAGAGGAGGAGCTTCGGATTTGTCACCAGCGCGCGCGCGATAGCCAGCATCTGCTGCTCGCCTCCCGACAGCGACCCCGCGGTCTGCCGGCGGCGTTCCTTCAGCACCGGAAACAGCTCGTAGACCGATGCCGGCGGCGTCGGTGCGCGACCGACGGCCGCCTTGGTTGCGGCGAGCAGCGTCTCCTCCACCGTGAATGTGCGAAACAGCTCGCGCCATTGCGGGACCAGAGCCAACCCCCTGCGCACGATCGCGCTGGCGCTCAAGCGGGAAATATCATGGCCGAGAAACTCCACCCTACCCCGGCGCTTGGGAAGAAGTCCGGCGATGGCCTCCACGGCGGACGTCTTGCCGCCACCGTTAGGACCCAGCAGAACCACCGCCTCCCCGCTCTCGACCGAGAAGCTCAGCCCGCTTACCGCGACCACCGGTCCGTAGGCTACCGTCAGATCCGTGACGCGCAATGCGATCAAGCGACCGTTTCCTCGCCGAAATACAGTTGCCGCACGATCGGCAAAGAAATCACCTCCTCCGGCCTTCCTTCGGCGATGATGCGGCCCGCTCCCATGACCGACATGCTTTGGCACAATTTGGCGACGAACGGGATGTTGTGCTCGACGACGAGCATTGCGATTCCGCGCTCGGCATTGATGCGGATCAGGAGCTCGCGCAAGTCTTCGGCCTCGGATTCGGCGACACCGGACACCGGCTCGTCGAGCAGGATGAGCCGCGGCTCGGAGACGATGGCGCGCGCGAGCTCCAGGCGGCGCTGGTCGCCGAGCGACAGCGATCCGCCGCGGGAATGAGCCTGACCGTCAAGGCCCACCGATTCGAGGACCGCCTGCGCCCGGCGTTTGGCGCCGTGGGTGGCTGGACCGCCGGCAAAATGATCCAAGCTCGTCACCACCGCCTGCGTGACCGCGTTGCGTCCCAATCCGATGATCACGTTGTCGAGGCAGGACAGCTGGCCGAATATCGCAACATTCTGAAAGGTTCGGGTGATGCCGAGGCTGATGCGGTCGCGGGCGCGCAATTCGAGCAACGACATGCCGGCGAATACGACGCGGCCACTATCGGCGTTGAGAAAGCCCGATATGATGTTGAACAGCGACGTCTTGCCGGCGCCGTTCGGGCCGATCAGGCCGTGAATTCCGCCCACGGGAACGCTGAGGCTTGCAGCATTGACCGCATGCAGCGCGTCGAAATGCTTGTCGACAGCCTCGACGCGCAGCATGTCGGCGCGTTTTCCGGCTTTTGCAGCAACGGCCGGCAGAGCCGGTTTCCTCCGAGCCGGCGTCACGCCGCCCGGATGGTCCTGTTTGACGAGGGATGCGGCGGCACGGCGGATGAGCTCGGTCAAGCCACCGGGAAAGAACATCACCACCAGGATCACCAGTGTCGCGAAAAACAGCTCCTGATAGTCGGCCACCGGCCGCAGCAACTCCGGCAAAATCCGCAAGCTCCCTCCCCCCAGCAAGCCGCCCCAGATCGAATGCATTCCACCGGCGATCGGATAGGCCAGCATGAAGATCGATTCCAACACCCCAAAGCTGTCGGGATCCAGAATGCGAATCCGCGGGGCAAGCAGCGCGCCGGCAAATGCGATCGCCATCGAGCTGACGACGAACGCCGCGGTCAGATAGCCGCGAACGCTGACACCGAACGCCTCGGCCGCGATCTCGTTGCCCGCCGCGGCCTGCAGATTCTTGCCGAAAGGACCGCGGACCAGGATAGCAATGACCAGCGTGATCGCAGCCGCAGCTGCACCAATCAGGATCAGGAACGAGCGGTCGGTCGTTATCGTCAGACCGAAGAGCTGCGGCGGCGGCACGTGAATGCCCTCGGCGCCACCTGTGAGCCATGTGCTTTGGCGAATGAGGATGATCCAGACGCTTTGAAAGACCAGAGTCACCATCGCGAGGTTATGTCCGCGAAACCGCGTTCCCGGGAAAGCGATTACCCAACCGGCCACGCCGCCGGCAGCGAGCGCCAGTCCCAACGTCGCCAGATACGGGAAATGCAGATCGGCCACCGCAAGCGTCGACACATAAGCGCCGACCGCCATGATCGAGCCGGAGGCGAGCGAGATGCAGCGGCCGAGGCCGACCAGCACCACGAGGGCGATGCCGACCAGCATCGATATGGTCGCCACCGCGACGACGTATTGCGGATAGCTGTCGAGTTGAAGTCCGAGGCCCACGAAAAGAGCTATGAACACCGCCGGTGCGAGCGCCGCGAAGTCCGGCCGGCGGTCAGACACTGCGGCTGACCCTTTCTGCAAACAGGCCCTGCGGGCGCCACATCAGCACCAGGAAGAGCAAAAGGAAGCTGACGCAATTCTTCATGGCGCTGGACACGTAAGCCGCCGACAAGCTTTCGGCGATGCCGAGAAGCATGCCTCCGGCAATCGCGCCGTTCGGGCTGTCGAAACCGCCGATCACGCCGGCGACAAAACCCGCGGTGATGATGGCAATTGAAAGATCGACGGACACCCCGGTGACCGGCGCGATGAACACACCGGTCAGTCCGGCCAGCACGCCGCCGAGAAACCAGGCCAGCATATAGACGCCGTCAACCGAATAACCGCACAGTTGCGCGCCACGGATATTCGAGGCCATGGCGCGCATGCCGCGGCCGAGCCGGCCGTAGCGGAACATGGCGATACAGGCCGAGGCGGTGAGCAAAGCCCCCGCGGTGACCCACAGCGTATCCCTGGTGACGAAGACGCCGGCAAGGACAAACGGCGGCCCGGTAAACAGGGAGGGCACCGCCAGCAGCTCCGTGTTGTAGGTCAGTCGAAACCCTTCCGAGAGGGCGATGCCGAGGAACACCGTCGCGATCACGACGGTGAACATGTCGGCCTGCCGCAGCGGGCGCAAAATGAGCGATTCGATCGCCGCCGCGATCAGCCCGATCGCCGGCGGAATCATCAGATAAGCGACCCCATAGGGCCACTGCCACTTCACTACGAACAGGAAGGCCGCGAACGCGCCGAGCATGGCGAATGCGCCGTGGGCGAAGTTGACGGTCTTCGTCGCCTTGTGGACGACGACGAGGCCCAGCGCCGCCAGCGCATAGAGCGCGCCGAACTTGATGCCCGCGACAAGGACAAATCCCAGCTCGCCGAGCATCGAGACGATCAGGGCTTATCGATCACGCGGTACACCTGCCACTGTCCATCTTTTACGATCGCCGCGCCGATCCGGTAGACGCCCTGGTGGTCGGCCGGTGTGTAGCTCTCCGGAAAGGTGACATCGAGGCCGCCGAGCGCCGTCGGGCCTGCGTTTTTCAGATTCGACCAGGCGTTGATGAGGCTGTCGCGCGTCAACTGGCAATTCGTCGCCTTGATCGCCTCGGCGATGACATATCCGGAACCATAGCCAATCAGATCGTATACGCTGGGACGCCCCTGCGGCATCGAGCCGAGGAATTTCTTGAGCCGCGAGTCGAATTCCCGGGTGGCCGGGGTCTGGCCGGGAAACGCCGGCGCGTTGTAGTAGCCGCGAATGCCATCGGCATTGCCAAGAATGGGAATTATCGCGCTGGACACCGCGGAGCCGTCTACTACCCAGCGAACCGCGGTCATCCCTACTTCCCGCGACTGCTTGATCGCGAACCCGGCCTCGGAAAAGCTTCCCAGGACCAGAACGGAATCGACGTTCTGGCGCTGCAACGAGACCAGTTGCGACGTGAAGTCACGGGCCCCGATATCGAACTGCTCTACCGTAAAGTCCGCTTTCTTCCGCCTCAGATTATCCTCGGCCGCTTTCAGAGTTGCCTGCGGGAATGCGTAGGTTCCCGCCAAAATGCCAAATTTCTTCGGCGTGTAGCCGCCGTCGTGGAACATGTCGATCAGGGCGGCCGCGGAAACTTCCACCGGCACGACTGCCCCATTGAAGACGTTTTTTGCAAATGGATTGCGGATAATCGGCGTCGAGCCGTAGAGATTGTACGTCGGAACACCGACCTGCCGGACGTAATCCGCCGCCGCAGCTGCACCGGTACTGCCCGATGCCAGCACGAGAATGAACACCTTGTCCTGCTCGACGAGCTTCTTGACCGCGGCGAGACTCTCCGCCGGCGAGGAGGCGTGCTCGAAACCCAGATGCAGCCTGCGGCCGCAGACGCCGCCCTTGGTGTTGATCTCGTCGAATGCCATCGTCATGCTGTCGCGGCCGGGCGTGCCAATGAACGCCAGTGGCCCGGTCAAGGCACCGATGGCGCCGATCGAGATTTCAGACGGGGTAATTCCATTTTCCTGAGCACGCGCCGCAGGCAGCGAACCTGCAAGCCAACCGATGGCAATGCCGGTCGCTGCAGCAGCCGAGCCCATTCCAATGAGAACGTCGCGAATATTGCAATTCCGCATGAACTGGCCCTCCGTCACCGGGAGTTGCCTGCCGGCCTGCGTTTTCAACCGCTGTGAAAATCCGCTCTATCCTGCCAGCCAATCGGCAAGTTATCAATCGAGCGTGAGGTGGCCACCAGACTCATAGAAGGCGCGCAATGTTTCCTGCGACCTTTCCATGATCGGCTGCAATGCCCGCATCGCCGGGGCGGCAGCATGAGCCTGCATCAACAGCTCACGTTCGAGCGCCGCAAGGTCTAGACCTGCCGTACCTCCATTTTGCACGATTGGCCGACCGTTCACGAACACATGCTTGACGTGGTTGCGTGTCGCGCGCGTGAGCAGGACGTCGAGCTCTTCGACCATCCCCTCGATGACGTCGTACGCCATCGAATCGTAGTCCAGAATGACGAAATCAGCCGGCATGCCGGGTTCGATCGACCCATAATGTCGCGAGCTCATCGCCACTTCGTGCCCGTTGCGGAGCGCCGCGTCGAACAGCCGCTCGGGGGTCAACGGGGCTGGGTTCTCGTGCAACGAATGCAGCCAGTGCGTTACGCGCATCTCGCGAAAGGCATCGTCATCGTCGTCGAAAGATGATGAATCCACCCCGAGTGCGAATTTCATTCCGGCATGGATATAGTCGGATACCGGCGGGATGCCCGACCGCAGCCGCAGGTTAGAGCTCGTATTGATGACAATCGAGCTTCCTCGCTCGGCCAGCAGCCGGCAATCCTCGGGCTTGAGCCAGACGCCGTGCGCGCCCGTGAACCGGGGCGAAAGCAGTTGCAGATCATCCAGATGCCGGATGATGCCTTCCCGGTATTGCGCGTCGCTCCAACGCCGCTGTGTTGCGGTTTCCAGCAGATGCGTGTGCACCCGGCGATTGCCATCCGCGGATTCGGCCGCGATAGCTTCGAGAAGGGCATCCGTGCAGGCTTGGGGACTGTTTGGTCCCAACTGCACGCTGACCGTCGGGCTCTCGATCCGCCGCGCGATCTCGCGTACCAGCATCATGTATTCGGCAGGCGACGGAAATCTGTAAAGCCATTTCTGGCGAATCATCTCGCGATCCGCAGGCGGATGTCGTGCAAGCATTTCCTGGTCGTCGCCATAGCCGAGGGTGCGGCAATCACGCAGCGGCACCACAAAGGCGAGGCGAATACCTACTGCATTGGCCGCGCGGGCGACGGCCTCGGCATCTGATACAAGCTTGTGGACGACGATCGACGAGTGAACATGCACAACCGTACCGACGCCGGCGCGCGCGAGGCGGCCAAAGGCCACGACTGCGTTCAGATAAGGATCGACTGGCGGGTGAGCGTATAGCGCGGGGCGCCAAAGCTCGAGCTGCTGATCGCGCGCGCCGAAAGCGAGCTGGCGCAGGCCGCGGCCGTGGTCATGCGCATTCACCAGTGCGGGAAGTGCCAGAAGACCTTTGCCAGCTTTGACATCGTCCGGGCGACCGCCGGCTGAAACGGACGAGACCTTGCCGTTCTCCCAGCAGATCGTCGCGCCGTAGGTACACCCTCCCCTTCCGGGCGTGGCGAGCAGTCGGCCGACGGTGATTTGCCCCGATGCCACGATAACGCTCACCCGATAGCTAACGTCCCTTCACGCGCCGCTGTTTGGCAAAATGCCGGCGAGCAGGCCAAAGCCGCCGCTTTTGACCAACCTGGTCGTAGCCGGGCTCCCTATCCTCTGGCATTTCGAATCGAGGTAGTGGCGGCGAGGATGGTCTCAATCCAACTTGATGCTCGCCGCGCGGATGATCTTGCCCCATTTCTCGGTTTCATCGACGATCAGCCTGCCGAACTCGGCATTAGAGAGCGTGAAGGGAAAGTCGCCGAGGTCTGCGAGCCGCGCTTTCAGCTTGGGATCGGCAAGGCTCGCGTTGATCTCTTTATTGATCTTGTCAATGACCTCGGCGGGCGTGCCCCTCGGCGCGACCACGCCATACCACACCTGGGTCTCGAACCCCGGAAGAGACTCGCTGACGGTCGCAGCGTCCGGCAGTGCGTCCAAGCGCGTCGTGCTGGTGACCGCGAGCGCAAACAGCTTGCCTGTCCTGATGTACTCAATCGATGAAGGAGGCGTTGCGAACGTGATGTCGACCTGGCTGCCGAGCAGAGCCGTCAGTGCCGGTCCGTTGCCGCGGAAAGGCACGTGAGTGAGGTCGACGCCCGCTACGCTTTTGAACAGCTCTCCCGCGAGATGCCCTCCGCTGCCGGTTCCGGCTGAGGCCATATTGACCTTTCCCGGATTGGCCTTGGCGTAAGCAATCAGCTCGGGCACCGTTCTGGCCGGAAAGGACGGATTGGCCACCAGGACATGGGGGCTGCGGGCAACTCCTGCGATCGGCACGGTGTCGCGGATAAAATCGAGCTTGAGATTGGCATAGAGCGTCGCGTTGCTCGCGTTCGGAAGCCCTGCGAGCAGCAGCGTATACCCGTCGGGCGCAGCACGGATGACCATTTCGGCCGCGATGTTGGTGCCGGCACCCGGCCGGTTCTCGATGATGAACGGCTGGCCGAGTCGCTCCGACAACCATTGCCCTATCAGACGCCCGACGATGTCGTTGCCTCCCCCGGCCGCAAATCCGACGACCAAGGTCACCGGCCGTGACGGATAGGCTTGCGCCCGCGCGACCCGCGGTACCGCCGGGAAAGTGGCCGCACCCGCGATCAAGTGCAGAAACTGTCTACGTTGGCGCCGAGCAGGGTCGTTCATGTTCAGTTCGAATGAGACCTGAGCCGGTCCAGCGCGCCAGCCTTAGCGCCGGGCGGATGGGTCGGCTGCTCTCATGAGGCCGAGTGCAGCATGGAGGGCTTTGTCGTCTTTTGAATCCGGAGGGACATAGGATTGGGACCCGGTTTGCTCGCTCCCCTCCGCCTTGAGGTGGCCGCGTAGGGACGCCTCCCCTCGCGGGTCGTTGTCGGCCTTTAGATTATCCGGCACATCCTGGAGCACCTCGATGTCAGGGATGATGCCCTTGGCCTGGATCGAGTGGCCCGATGGGGTGAAATAGCGCGCCGTTGTCAGCCGCAAAGCGCCATTACCGGAGCCCAGCGGAATGACTGTTTGCACCGACCCCTTGCCGAACGAGCGGCTGCCGATCACCCTCGCGCGCCGGTTGTCCTGCAGAGCGCCGGCCACAATCTCGGCAGCCGACGCGGAGCCGCCGTTGATCAGTACGATGAGCGGCTTGCCCCCGGTGAGATCTCCCGCGTGTGCATTAAACCGCTGAACCTGCTGTGCATTGCGGCCGCGTGTCGAGACGATCTCCCCCCTCTCCAGGAAGACGTCAGATACTAGAATCGCCTGGTCGAGGAGCCCGCCCGGATTGTTGCGTAGATCGACAATGAAGCCCTTGAGCTTGGCACCGGCTCCAGCCTTGACCTCGGAAATCGCCGTTTTCAGGTCGCTCGCCGTTTGCTGGTTGAATTGACTAACGCGAACAAAGCCCACGTCTTCGCCCTCGAGCCGGGAGGTCACGGGTCGCACACGGATGGTTTCCCGCCGGATTGACAGCTCAATTGGCTTGTCTTGGCCTTTGCGCTGGATCCTCAGCTTGATCGCGGTGTTTACCGGTCCGCGGATCTTGTCCACAGCCTGCTCCAAGGTCAGTCCCTGTACTGGCTCCTCATTCAGATGCGTGATGATGTCGTTTGCCAAAATGCCGGCTTTCGCCGCGGGCGTTTGGTCCATCGGTGTGACCACCTTGAGCAGCCCCTTCTCCATGGTGACTTCAATACCGAGACCGCCGAACTTGCCTCGAGTCTCGATCTGCATATCGCGAAAACTCTTCGCATCCATGTAGCCTGAATGCGGATCGAGCCCGGAAAGCATGCCGTTGATCGCATATTGAATGAGCTTGCCGTCATCAGGCTTGTCGACGTAGTCGGCGCGCACTCTTTCGAACGCGGCCTTGAACAGGCTGAGCTGGGCGTAGCTGTCCTCGCGTGCGGCTTGGGCGCGTGTGCCTTGCAGCAAGAGAGGGGTCGAGCCACCGATTAACGTGAGCCCTATGCCGGCGCCTGCCCCAAGCAGAATGAGTGGAGTACCGCGTTTCATCCCCGACCCTTCCGGAGTGCTTTCCGTTTGAACGCGTGGCAGCCTGTGATCCGCAAGAAACGCCGCAGACCCCTGGCGGTCACCCCCCTTTCCTCCGCCGGGAGCCACACGAATCATCCGCGTCTATGCGAACCGGTCAGAGAGGCGCAGGCAACCGCCCACTATAGATGCATGGGCAAAGGTCGAGCGCAACATGGCCTTGCGAGATCTGGCCTTGCGAGATCGCGCGGGGGATCGCCGAGGGTGCGCGAGGCAGGCCGCCAGGACTCAGCGTACGAGGCATACCGAAATTGCGTCATGAGCATTCCGGACGGGTGTCGGCTGATGGAGGAGCAGCGGCCATTGGTGTTGCGGCGCAACAGCCGGAGGAGCGGCGGACTCAAAACGCCGATGCATTCCAAACCCGTCCGGGTGCGTCAGATAACTGTGAGTGATTTCGTACCCAGATCCATTTTCGACAGCCTACCCCCCTGACTTGGTGTGGTATCGTTCGATCTATTGCCCCGAGCCTCGCGGGAGGGGTCTGCTGTTGCGTCCTACCGGAGTGGCTTTTGCCATGGGCCAAACCGACGCACGCAAGATCATCCACGTCGACATGGACGCCTTCTACGCATCGGTCGAGCAGCGCGACGATCCGGCCTTGCGGGGCCGTCCGGTGGCGGTCGGCCATGCTGCAAAGCGCGGGGTTGTAGCCGCAGCGAGCTACGAGGCGCGCGCCTTCGGCGTTCGCTCGGCAATGCCGTCGAGCACAGCGCTGCGCAAATGCCCGGACCTGGCGTTCGTCCCCCCCAGGTTCGAGATCTATCGCATCGTATCGCATCAGATCCGTTCAATCTTCGCGGACTATACGGCGCTCATCGAGCCGCTCTCGCTCGACGAAGCCTATCTCGACGTCACGAAAATCTCCGAGGCATTCCCACGGCGTCCGCGACGGCGGCAGAAATCCGCTCTCGCATCTACCACGAGACCGGGCTGACCGCGTCAGCCGGCATTTCCTACAACAAGCTCCTCGCCAAGCTGGCCTCCGAGCGCCACAAGCCGAACGGCCAGTTTGTGATAACGCCGGCGATGGGCGCAGCGTTCGTCGAGACCTTACCCGTCGGCAAGTTTCACGGCGTCGGGCCGGTCACTGCCGAGAAGATGAACCGGCTCGGCATCTTTACCGGCGCGGATCTGAGGCGACAGCCGTTAGCCTTGTTGCAGCAGCACTTCGGCAAGTCCGGTCCCTGGTATCACGCCATCGCCAATGGCGAGGACCACCGTCCGGTGGTCCCGGACCGCCCGCGCAAGTCCTCGGGCTCAGAGACGACCTTCTCCAGCGACCTGACCGACCTCGCCACCATCGAGTCCGGAATACAGGCGATGGCGGACGAGGTCTGGGCCTGGTGCGAGAAGACCCGGGCCTTTGGTCGGACGGTGACCGTGAAGGTCAAGTACGCCGATTTCCGGCAGGTCACGCGCAGCCGAACTCTGGCTGCGGTCGTCACGTCTCGGGAAACATTGCGCAGCGTCAGCATCGACCTGGTGCGGACGGTGTTTCCCCCAGTCAAAGGCATCCGACTGGTCGGTGTGGCGCTGTCGAGCTTCGAGAGGGCCGACAGGACCGCGTCAGAGCAACTTGAGCTGGGTCTCGTGCCTTTGCGGTCGGCCAACCCAAGGGGGCACAAACGCGGGTAAGAATCGCGGCTAGGTCCGCGCCCGTCGCCTCACCATGCTTCGAGACGGTCACGCGCAGCAAGCTGGGCGTGACCTCAGCATGAGGTAGGTGAGTTTGACTCGACCGGTTCTACAAAATCGATGCGCTAACGACGATGCAGGACGGAGGCGCGAGGTCATAGAGCTTTACGCGATATGTGTCGTTCGGGCAACAGTGTCGAATAATTCGACGGCATGCGGCAATTTCGGTCATCGAAGTTAACAGTCCCTAACAAGATCGATTGCAATTTTAACGGATCAGACGCAACGGGGGTGCCATGCGCCATTTTGGTCCTGCAATGTTTGCGACAACAACGCTCTTGACTGGAGCTGCGCATAACGCTTACGCCGCCGATCTGCCAGAGCCTCCAGTCTACTACAGGGCCGGCGCGGTGGCCGTGCCAAATAGCTGGACGGGCCCGTATGTGGGCGTCAATATTGGATACAGCTCGGGCAAAGTAAGCAACGACTGGACGCTGTTGGGCTTTCCGGCTGCGACTGAACGACAAGACATGAATGGGGTTATCGGCGGGTTCCAGTCGGGGTTCAACTGGCAGGTTGGCGCGTGGGTGCTGGGCACGGAGTCTGATTTCCAGGCGTCCGGCCAGAGAGGCACAGCCACCTATTGTATATTTGCGTGCGCAGCTCCCGCTTTGCTGGTCAACGCCTCCGCTGAGCACAGGATGCCGTGGCTGGGGACTGCCCTAAGCCGCATTGGCTTCCTGGCGACCGAAAGCATCTTGCTCTACGGAACTGCGGGAATCGCCTACGGTCAGATCAAATCAAGCTACACGATCAATGCGGCAGGTATTTCCGTCGCTTCATTGAGCTTCCAGGACACACGGGCAGGATGGACTGCTGGTGCCGGTATCGAGGCAGCCTTCGGAGCTGGTTGGAGCGCCAAACTGGAATACCTCTACATTGATCTGGGAACCCTCACCGACACCGTCAATATCACTGCCTTGGGCAATGTTGCGACATGGAACAACAAGGTGGCTGACAACGTCGTGCGTGTTGGACTGAACTACCGTTTCATCGTGCGATAGCCATCTGACCTATTCGGAGCTGACCATCCCAGCTGCAGCGGGAAAGCGCTGTGGACAGCCACAATCGATCCTTAATGGGGGCACGCCAGGCTGCATTTAAGCAGGTGTTGCGTAGGTGGTTGAGTCGCATCGAGCTTGCGTACAGTAGCCCCGGCAATAGCCGGGGCTCTCATTTTCACGCCGCAGCCTGACCGTTCGACGCGCTCGTCAGGGCGCAAGGTGACTCTGGGGGGGGGCCTGCAAGTCTCGCTCGCGGCGCAAGCCGCAGGCGATCACCATCGATCCGGCTTCCTCCAGTCGCGTACCGGGCACCCCTGGCAGGTTCCGCCCTCACAGTAAGAATAGCATTGCCAGGATCCGCCGGAATCGCGGCGCGCGCGAGTCTTTATTAGGGGAGTATCCCACCAAAATACCCTTATTGCCTCCGATAATCGTGATTCCCTTTTCGGTGGGCAGGGCAAATCTGATGATTACGAGCAGCAGGTATCTCATCAACGACAGCCCAAACCGCTGCGTGTTCTGCAACAAGCCTTTCCGTTTTCGCAATGGTTATCTTGAATTTTGGCGAGCGTCCAACGGCGACCACTTCTGTTCGGAGTTTTGCGCCGACGACGCTGAGGAAGCGGACTTTCGAAAGCACCATGCCGCCCCGGTTTCGGCATGGTTGCTCTTGCCATAAGCGCACGGCTATTCCCGGTGCTTATCCCCGACCATGACAAGAGAACAAAACTGAGTTGCGCCAGGGCCCTTTGCTCCCCTGCATATCCTCCTGGGGCGCGATACGGCTTCCTCGTCATCTCCGCCGCCATAGGCTACGAAGGCCATTTTGTTGCCGCACAGCATAAGGATACTTCCCGCAGCACGCGGTCCGGGGGGGCATGCGCCATGTTTCGATGGCCCAATACGGCTGAAACCAACGACACAGACGACCAATGGGTGGTCTCGACGTTCCGCAAGCGGCGGGCGATAATCGAAAATGCCAGCCCTGCCGAACAACTTGCGTTTCAATTGACGCTCGCAATCGTTTGGAAGGGCTTCATTGCGCAGCATGGCAGCCGCGACCGTTTTGCTCAGCTACCGCGCGCCACCCAAATGCAATATCTTAAAGAGTTGCTTCGGTTGCAGGTTACGTTACTTGACCAAAAGGATTTCGAGAAAGCCATTCCGCTGGAAATGCTGAACATTTATTTGGCAGCGATAATCAGCAAATGTCGGGATTTCACAATTGAGGCAGAGACCTTCTTGGACCACCATACGAGCCAAGGCCATCGGATGGCTGCGCTTGTGAACGCGGCCATGGGGACAGACAAAAAGGCGAGCGCGACGGCGGCAAGCTGGTGATCGGCGACTAGCACGAGAAAGCGCGCGCCCCGCCCCCTCACTTCGAGAATCAGGTTCTGCTGAAATGGCTCGAAGCTCCCAGGCACCGCACTATCTAGCTCTTGTCTGCGTTGCTCCCAGGCGATCGAGAAACGACAAGACGGCCGCGGAGAAATGATCGTTGCGGTCACCCGCGACCATATGCCTTGCGCCACCGACGTCGACGTAATCGGCATGCGGCACGAGCTCGAGAAATTCCTTGGCATGGGCCTCCTTGACGAGCTCGGATGAGGCGCCGCGCACGAGCAGCGCCGGAATCTGAATTCGCCGCGCGGCATCTATCAATGATGCTTCCAGCGCGCCGCGCTCCGCGCCCGTTGTCCGCGGACCGTCCAGGAAGCGCGGGTCCCAGTGCCAGCGCCAGCGTCCATCGGGCGAGAGTCGAAGATTTTTCTTCAATCCATCGGTGCTCCTCGGCCGTGGCCGCTGCGGCAGATAATCTGCAACGGCCTGCGCTGCCGCGCCGATGGAGGCAAATCCTTCCCTGGCATGTGCGCGCATGAACCCCAGAACTCTCGCAACACCGGTCTGGTCCACGCGCGGGGTAATATCGACGAGAACAAGCGCCGAGAACACGTTTCCACCCTCGTCCCGCTCGGCCTCCCCCTCGGCGAGCAGCGAGGCAATGCCGCCGAGCGAAGCGCCAATTGCGATCGGCTTTGTACCCGAGCGCCGGGTGAGCTCCGCGGCAACGACCTTGGCATCGGCTGCGTAGTCGGCGAACTCATAAGCGCCGGCTGCGAGCCAATCCGAGTCGCCATGGCCCCGTTGATCAAGCGCGTAGGCAACGTAACCCTTGCCGGCGATTGCCGCCGCGGTCTTGCTCCAGGCGTGACGCGTCTGACCGCCGCCGTGGAGCAACAGTACTGGCGGCCCGCTCTCGCCGAGCACCTCGGCAACGAGCTTGTTGCCGGCGGCACCGATGAAGCTTGCCGTGGCAGCAGTCGGGTGCCGGGTCATAGCCGTCGCAAACCGGAAATGATCAAGGTTCCGCTATCCGGGCCAGGCTCGCGGATACCGGTGATTCCATGCCAGGATGAAACATAGGGCTCCTCGTTCAATCTCAAGCCGCTGCCACGCCGCCGCCGAGAAATGTGATGAATGTGCGAGCCGCATGCCGTCCGGAAAGGCGCCGGTACAGGCTGCTCCCTTGACAGCGCGGACTAGCGCGGGAACGGGCGGCGGAGCAAGCGGTCCCTGGCAATCGCATCCGTGTTGCGTTTAAATTCCGCAAGGAGAGACCGATTGAGGCTCGCACGCGCATTGTTCATCGCCGCCGTCTGCGTCGCGGCCGCAAGCGGCGCCGCGCCGGCGCAAGAGGCGCGCAAGACAGCGGTGGTGTCCTTCGGACTTTCCGGCGCCCAAGATGTATTTCGCAGCGAGGCGACGGGGGCAGCAAGCGTTGTCGCGAGCCGGTTCGGCGCAGATCCGGTGATCGTGCGCTACAATACCAGAAAGAAGCACGAGGCACGAATAGAGGCGCTTGCCGCAACCTTGGAGGCGACAGGGAAAAGGATGCAGCCGAGCACGGACGTGCTATTCCTCATCCTCACCTCGCACGGCTCTCCCGACGGCCTCGAGGTCAGCGCCGGCCACAGCAGCGCGACGTTGAGCCCGGGAAAGCTCGGCAACATGCTCGACCGGGTGGGCATGCGGTACAAGGTCGTGGTAATCTCGGCGTGCTATTCCGGAGTCTTCATAAATCCGCTCGCCACCGCGGACACGCTCGTGATCACCGCCGCCGATGCCAGACATCCTTCGTTCGGCTGCGAGGATCGCGCCAAATGGACGTACTTTGGCGATGCATTCTTCAATGCGGCGCTGCGTCACAGCGCAAGCTTGCGAGACGCATTCAACAGTGCGCGCGGCATCATCCTCAAACGCGAGCTGCACAACGGGTTCGAGCCGTCGAATCCGCAGATGGCGGGAGGGGCAAATGTGGAGCCCTTGCTGGTTCCGCGCCGGTGGTCGGCATGTCATTGCAGCCGAGCGAGCCCGCCTGGGGGCGCTTGGGGCGGGGTCGCTTGGCCGGGACGACACTCAGGGGGTAAGCTGCGCGTCAGAATGATGGCTCGATAGGAGGAACCGCCGTGGCCACCAACTCGCTCAGTCCCGAGCAGATGCAAGCTCGCGTCGCCCGGTTCAACAGCCTGCAAAGCTATCAACGTCAGAATTTCGAGGCGCACAACATTCCGCCCGGTGCGGTGGAAAAGGTCACGGCGCGGCGGGTCTATCCCGTGATGGTGCCGCCGGATTATCAGGGTCGCAGTGCCGGCGCCCCGGTCAAGGGTCCGCGTGGACTGATCGTCAGCATCGCGGAATGCGAGCCGGGCAACGGACCCGGTCTGCATCGCCATCTCAATACCGTCGAGAATTTTTTATGTCTCTCCGGCCGTTTTGAGATCGCCTGGGGCGATCAGGGCGAGAACACGCTCGTGCTCGAGCCGCTCGATCTCGTTTCCGTGCCGGTCGGAGAGAACCGCAGCTTTCGTAACATCTCCAACGAGCTTGGCCGCCTGCTCGTCATGATCGTGCCGCAGACCGACGAGCAAGTAGACCCGGTGCTATTTGCCCCAAGCCTCGCCGAGGAAATTGCCAAGGACTACGGCAAAAGCGCCATCGAAGGATTGCAGAAGATCGGTTTCAAGTTCGAGGAGCCGGTTGTTTGATGTCGTAGTCTACGGCGATGTCCACAACCGGTTACGCGGATGCGGTACGCGCATTCGACTGGAGCTCGGTCCTGCGCGACCTGGGATGGGACAATCAGGCACCCATCAATCTTGGGCACACGATCATCGATCGGCATGCAAGCCTTGATGGCGTCGCACTCTACTGGATCGGAAAGGATGGATTCCGGGCGACGCTGACCTACCGGGACCTGCGCGCATCGAGCAACAAGGTCGCGAGCCTGCTGCGCTCCCTCGGTGTATGCAAGGGCGACCGCGTTGCCGGCGTCCTGCCTCGCGTCCCGGAAACCATCGCCGTCATGATCGGCACCTGGAAGATCGGCGGCATCTATGTCCCCATCTTCACCGGCTTCGGCACGGAGGCGATCCGGTTCCGGCTGGGCAACTGCGGGGCCAAGGTTGCGTTTACGCACCACGAATATCGGGACCGTCTCCCCGAGCCGATCGAGCTGGCGGTCGTGACCATTGCCGGCGGGAAAGGTACCGGCATCCGACAAGGCGACCTCAGCTTCTCCGAGGCGATCAGGACGCAAAATGACAGCTTCGACCCGCAACCAAGCAGCCGAAGCGATCCCGCAGTCATCTTGTATACGTCAGGCTCGACCGGAGAGCCCAAAGGCGTGGCGATTGCCAGCAACTTTCTGGCTGCGATCACACCCTACATGCGGTTCGGGGTAGATCTGCGGCCGACCGACATGTTCTGGCCCACCGGCGACCCCGGTTGGGGATACGGATTTGTTTGCTACCACGTCGCGCTTTCGATGGGGCTGCCGGTCATGAGCTTCGAGGCGACGCCCACGGCCGAGAGCTTTCTCGCGTCTCTGGCGGAGCACCGCGTAACCAACGTAGCGACAGTGCCGACGTTGTTACGAGGCGTGATGGCGCTCGGGGCGGCGAAGCTTGCCGGATATGATCTATGCCTGCGCTGCATCAGCAGTTGCGGCGAGCCGCTCAATTCCGAAGTAATCCGCTTCTTCCGGGAGACGCGCGGACTGACCCCGCGGGATCATTTCGGGTCGAGCGAGAATGGGCTCCCGCTAGGCAATTTCAACGCGCTCGATGCCGAGGTGAAGCCCGGCTCGATGGGATTGCCCATGCCCGGATTCGCGATGTCCATCCTCGGCGAGGAGGGTCGCGAGCTTCCCCCCGGCGAAGTCGGCCATCTGGCGCAACGCCCGAGCGAGCACGGCTACTACGCGCTGGGCTATTGGCAAGACCCTGAGCGAACGCATCAGCTTTTTCGCCATGGATGGATCACCGCAGGCGATCTCGCGCGCCGCGACGAGGCGGGATATTTCTGGTTCGAGGGGCGCGCCGATGACGTCATCAAGAGCTCGGGATACCGCATCGGGCCGTTCGAGGTCGAGAGCGCAATTCTGCATCACCCCGCCGTCGCGGAAGCTGCCGTCGTGGGCAAGCCCGATCCGCTGAAGGGCAACATCGTCAAGGCGTACGTCACGCTTCGCCCCGGTCAGAATGCCCGCTCGGGCCTGACGCAGGAGATTCAATCTACGGCGCGGCGCATCGTGGGCGATCATGCCTATCCGCGCGAAATAGAGGTGATCGACAGCTTGCCCAAAACCGAATCGGGCAAGATCCAGCGGTTCAGACTGCGGGCGCGTGTGGGGGGTCAGGGTCAACCAGCCGCCGGGCAAGGGGCGAGATAGAAACCTGGGAGCGCGGCGCGGGCGGCGGGATGTGGTAGATTGCGCGCCTTGCGCGCGCGGTGCGGACAAAGTCACGCAGTCTGCGCCAGCTTGACTGCGTTGCCGGGCATGGCGATGATAACCGGCGATCCACAGGAAACTGCTGCCGCATGAAGATGATGGGCGCCGCCGTCGTTGCTTCGACATTGCTCGCAGCAGCCGTTCCGGCACAAGCTGACGTCGTGATCGGCATCCTCGTGCCGTCCTCCGGCAAGGGTGCCTCGTACGGTCAGCAGCAGCAGAACGCGATCAACATGTTCGTGGAGAAATATGCTGCTGTCGGGGGCCCGGCCGGCAAGATGAAGCTGGTGATTTACGACACGCGCGGCGAGAACACCGATGCCATCAATCTCACGCGCAAGCTGATCGATTCCGATCAGGTCGCGGCGATCGTCGGACCGCAG
Source organism: Xanthobacteraceae bacterium (assembly GCA_036557665.1). Classification (GTDB taxonomy): domain Bacteria; phylum Pseudomonadota; class Alphaproteobacteria; order Rhizobiales; family Xanthobacteraceae; genus VAZQ01. The sequence continues at coordinate 49,040 of DATBHG010000008.1, forward strand.
TTCAGCGCGGAAGCCGAGGTGGCGTTTCCGCTGGCGGTGCGCGGCGAAACGCCCATGGTGACGCCGATGGCCGCCAAGGCCGGCATCGCCGCCGCGAACCGGCCGTGGGCGTTCCGTTTTGCCTTGACGACGGAGAATGTCTATCGGCCGCTCATCGACATCTGGCTCAAGCAGCAGTCCTCCCCCATCAAAAGGGTCGTGATCTTCATGGATGCGAAGGACGCGGTCTCGAGCTTCGACGGCAAGACGGTCTTTCCGAAGCTGCTCAAGGAGCACGGCATCGAGAGCCTCGATACGGTCTCCTTTCAGACCGGCGACATCGACTATTCGGCTCAGGTGACGCGCGCAAAGGCCCTCAATCCGGACGGGCTGGTGGTGTCCGCGCTCTACAATGAAGCGGGCCATGCCGTTGCCGAAATTCGCAAGCAAGGCATGAAGCAGCCGATCATCGCCGGGGTGGGCATCAACGATCCGCGCTTCATCCAGATCGGCGGTGCCGCCACGGAGGGAGTGCTCACCGGCTCGGATTTCTTTGCCGCCAATCCCGAGCCGAAGGTGGCGGCCTGGGTGTCGGACTACGAGAAGCGCTACAATCAAAAGCCGAGCAACGCGTCGGCCGAAATGTACGATACGCTCTATCTCATGCGCGAATGCATCAGGAGTACGGGCATCGATGGCAGCAACGTCAAGGCCGATCGCGTGAAGCTGCGCGACTGCTGGTCGAACATGAAGGGTGCCGCAGCTCCGCTCATGGGCGCAACCAGCATCGACAAGAACGGCGACGGGACCCGGATTCCCGCCGTGCTCGAGGTCAAAGGGGGCAATTTCGTCGTCGCGCAGTGAATGGCGAAGAGGTAGGTTGGTCAGCTGCACAAGTCGGCTGCTGAAAAGCCGACTTGTGCGGTGTAACCCAGCGGCACCTGCGGACTTGTCTGCAGCCGGGCCGAGGTGGGTTACGCCGCAAATCGGCACAGAATTTGCGGCTAATCCGACCCACCCTTCCACCGGAACGCGGCAGCGCCGATGCTCCTTCAGCAGCTCGTCAACGGGGTGATGCTTGGGAGCACCTACGCCCTGGTCGCCATCGGCTACACGCTGATCTTCGGCGTGCTGCGCCTGCTGCATCTCGCGCACGGCGAAGTGTTCATGGTGGGCGCGTTCGCCGGCGTTGAGCTCGTGCTGCTGTGGCATTTCGGACCGCTCGGCGCGCTGATCGGCGGGCTGATCGGCGCCGCGCTGCTCGGCATGCTGCTCGAGCTCGTGGCATTCCGGCCGATCCGGCGGCGTGGCAACTCGCATCTCGCGCCGGTCGTCAGCACGCTCGGGATCGGCCTCGTCATTCAGGAGCTCATGACCAAATATTTCGGCGCTGAGCAGACCGCGTTCCCGTCCGATCTGCACAGCGTCGTCTATGACTTCGGATTCGTCGCGGTTACAGGCACCCAGTTGTTCATCGTCGCCACCGCCGCGATCTCGATGATCGTCCTCCACCAGCTCGTGCGGCGCACGCGCTACGGCATTGCGATGCGGGCAGCCTCCGAGAGCATCGAGGTCGCGAGCATCCTCGGCATCAACGTCGACACGCTGATCCTGTTGACGTTCGCAGTAGCCTCCGCGCTCGCCGGCATCGCCGGCGTGCTCGTCGGTTTGAATTTCAACGCCATCTCGCCGTACATGGGCATCGACATGGGGATCAAGGGGATGGCCGTGATGCTGATCGGCGGCCTCGGCAGCATCTACGGTGCCATGGCGGGCGGGCTGATCCTCGGCATGGTCGAGGTTCTCAGCGTGGCTTATCTGGAATCCGCCTATCGCGATGCATTCGCGTTCGGCCTCATGATCCTGGTCTTGATCGTTCGTCCGAGCGGCCTGTTCCAGCCGATGAACGTGGAACGCTGATCGTGCTGGGCAGCTACTGGGAGTCGGTTGCGATCTTCACGGGCATCAATTGTCTCATGGGGATGAGCCTCTACGTCCCGATGATGGCCGGGCTGATCTCGCTCGGTCAGGGCGGCTTCATGGCGATCGGCGCCTATCTCTGCGCGCTGCTCACCAAGGCGGACGTGCCGTTCGGGCTCGCGCTGTGCGCCGGCGGCTGCGCCGCGGGTGTTGCCGGCGTCATCGTCGGCACCCCAGCGCTGCGCATACGCGGCATCTACGTGATGATTCTCACGCTCGGGTTCGGCGAGATCGTTCGCGTGTTCTTTGCAAGCTTCGAGCCGACCGGAGGCGCCTCCGGCATGGGCGGCATTCGCCCGCTCACGGAGCTGTGGCAGGTCCTCCTGGCCACCGCCGCCGCGCTGCTGCTGGTGTGGCGAATCCGGCACGTGCGATTCGGCCGTGCGATGATTGCGATTCACGAGGACGATGTTGCTGCCGAAGCGATGGGCATCAACCTGACACGTACCAAGTTGTCGTCGTTCACGCTGGGCGCACTGATCGCCGGGATCGCCGGGGGGTTCTACGCGCACCAGGCCTTGTTCATCGATGCCAACCAGTTCGACTTCATGCGCTCCGCCCTGACGTTTCTCTATGTCATCCTGGGCGGCGCAGCCAACCCGTTTGGCCCCATTGTCGGCGCGGCAGCGGTGACGCTGCTGCCGGAGATGCTGCGTGTGGTGCAGGACTGGCGCATGACCGTGTTCGGCACACTCCTGGTGGCGATGGCGATATGGCGTCCGGACGGGCTGCTCCCACCCCTGCGTGCGCGCCGCCGATGAGCGCTCTGCTGTGCGTTGCCGGCGTGAGCCGCCGTTTCGGCGGATATCTCGCATTGGACGAGGTCTCCTGCGACGTGGCCGCGCGCCATATCCATGCCCTGATCGGTCCCAATGGCGCGGGCAAGACCACGCTGTTCAATATCATCAGCGGGACTCTCACAGCGACCAGCGGCCACGTCGTTTTCGACGGCCACGACTACACGGGCCGACGGCCGGATCGTGTGCTGAAGATGGGCATCGCGCGGAACTTCCAACACGTCCGCCTGATTCGCGGCTTATCAATCGTCGAGAACGTGATGATCGGCTGCCATACCTCGATCGACCGAGGAGCTCTCGGCAATACGGCGGCCCTGCTCGGCCTCGCCGAAGGCGAGCGGGCGGCCGTCGAGAAAGCGCGTGAGCTCCTTGACTTTGTCGGTGTTCACCACAAGCGGCAGGCGGAGCCGCTGGAGCTCACGCTGGGCGATCAGCGGCGTGTCGAGATTGCCCGCGCGCTCGCCGGCAACCCGCGGCTTCTGCTTCTCGACGAGCCCGCTGCCGGGATGAATCCTGCTGAGCTTAACGAGTTGCGCAGCCTGCTCCTGCGCATCCGCGCGGCGGGTATTACGGTCCTCCTGGTGGAGCATCACGTCCGGCTGATCATGGAGATTGCCGACAACGTCACCGTGCTGAACGCCGGCAGCGTTATCGCTGGCGGGCCGCCGAGCGTGGTCCAGCGCGATCCTGCAGTCATCTCGGCGTATCTGGGAAAAAGCGTTGAGCCTGCTTTCGATTCATGACGTCACGGCGTCCTACGGCAAAGTGATGGCGCTCCACGGCGTCTCCCTCCACGTTGGACGGGGAGAGCTGGTGGGCCTGGTCGGGGCCAACGGCGCCGGCAAGACCACCTTGATGAAGGTCATCATGGGCCTTGTCCCCGCGGCGACCGGCACGGTCGAGCTCGAGGGCCGCCCCCTCCTTGGCATGCGCACCCATGACATTGCCCGGCTCGGCCTTGCCTATGTCCCGGAAGGACGCGGCACACTGCGCGAGCTGAGCGTTCGCGAAAATCTGCGCCTCGGCGGGTTCTCCCGCCGTTGGGACGGCGAGACCCGCGGCGACCTGGAACGGGTGCTCGAACGGTTTCCCGTCCTCGCCGAGAGAATCGATCAGGCCGCCGGAACGCTGTCGGGCGGCGAGCAGCAGATGCTCGTCATTGGCCGCGCGCTGATGTCGCGTCCGCAACTCATGCTGCTCGACGAGCCTTCACTCGGTCTCGCGCCGCGCATTGCAGCGCGCATCTTCGAGATCATCACCGCACTCAATGAGCAGGGCGTCGCGATGCTGCTGGTCGAGCAGAATGCCCGCGCGGCCTTGGAGCTTGCCAAACGCAGCTACGTGATCGAGCGCGGCCGAACCGTGCTGGAAGGCGAGGATTTGTCACAGAACGAGCGCGTGATCGAGGCCTATCTCGGCCATTTCATCGCCGGCGAATGAAGTGACGCCGCATCGGCGATCATCTTGTTGATTTGTTACCGCCGGATGTATCGTAGCCGCTTTTGTGGGCGGGCTCGAAGGTCGTTGTGACCGTTCGGGTTCCGACATACGGGTTGTTTTCGATCTTCGTGGTGATCGTGCTGCCGCGCGGCGTGGTCGTAGTGTACGTGGTGGTGTTGCCGACGCGCGAGCTTGTCGTAACCGACTGCGACTTTGTCGTATAGGTCTGAGCCTGGACTGCACCTGCGAGGAGCACCAGTCCGCCCGCAAAAGCGATCCTGCCAGTTAAACGCATCAGCCGGCCCTCGTTTGATGGTCGGCTCTTCGATAGCGCCGAAATGTTGAATTCGTCTTTGAGAATTGGATGCAATTGTTCCTTCATGGCGCCAGCAGGACTTGGCGGCAGGCGGCGGGTAGATCGGCCATCCGCAGCGGCGGCTTCTCCCTGGGCGGAACCGGCGAGGGCTTGGGATGCAGCACGGCATCGCTGAACCAGTGATCGAGATCCCGGCCGCTACAGCCCTCGCCTCCCACGATCGGCGCATCCGGCTGGCAGGCTGGACTGTCCGCCGGGCAGTAAATCCGCACGTGGAAATGATAATCGTGCCCATACCACACGCGCACCTTGCGCAGCCACGCGCGGTCGCGCCCTGCCTCCCGGCACAGCGCCTTCTTGATGGCGGGGTTGGCGAAGATACGCGAGACCTCCGGGTCTTTCGCGGCCGCCTTGATGATGGCGAAGTGCGCCGGCGTCCACACATTGGGGTCGACGTCCTTGCCATCCTGCGCAACCACGACCGTCGACATCATCTCTTCCCGCTCCTCGCGGCTCAGCCTTCGGTCGGGCATGGGCCTGAGCCAGATGTCGGCGTCCAGGCCTACCTGGTGGCTGAAATGCCCGTTGCGCATCGGCCCGCCGCGCGGCTGCGCCATGTCGCCGACCAGAAGCCCGCGCCAACCAAGCTTGGGCGCCTGGCCAGCGAGACGCTCGAGAAACCGCACGAGGCTCGGATGCCCCCAATTGCGGTTGCGCGACTGGCGCATCACCTGCCAGGTCTCGCCGTCGAGCGGCAACGCTTTTGCGCCCGCGATGCAGCCCCGGGAATAAAAGCCGATGGTATGCGCCGCGCCCGAGGTCGGCGTCGTTTTGCGGCCGAACAGCTCCTTGGCGGGCGTCGCCGGGGCGTTGGGGTTTGCCAGCGGGGGCAGTGGCTCGGGATTGACGCTGCCCTTGTCCTGCGCAGCCGCCAAGCTTGCCGCGAGCATGGCGAGGCCAGGCAGAAGCGCGAAGCGCCGCACAAGGCGGCCGATGCGTCCTTTCAGGTGCGCTATTGCCATCTCCGAACGCGAAAGCTGCCCGCGGCGCCAGCTCGGTAGCTCGCAATCGAGACGTTTTCGCGGCCGCGCCTGAACGCGCGATAAGCTCGAGACCGATCATAGATCGTGGCTTACGCTACCGTTCTCCGGAAACGCCGGAGCTACATCCAAGCAGGATCGTCAACCGGGTGCGCGCATCAACGGACTGGCAAGGCTTCGCCCCCATTCCGGCGGCCCTTCTTCGCCGACCGATCGGCTGCCTTCTTCGCCAAAGCGACACAGCTTGCTTTGTATTCCTCGATTTCATCATGCGTAAGGTTCTCGATGCCGATGAAAGAATTTTGTGCCGCTCTGCTGCTGCGGATCAGCTCATCGAGCTTTGCCTGAATGGCGGCGCCATCGCGGTTCTGAGTATTCTGAATAATGAAGACCATCAGAAAGGTTACGATAGTGGTCCCCGTATTGATGATCAGCTGCCAGGTGTCCGAGAAGCCAAAGACCGGTCCTGTCAACGCCCAGACGATGATCGTGGCCACAGCGAGCAGGAACACGACCGGCCGGCCGGTTTTGAGGGCGATGGCTGATGAGATCCTCGAGAACAGCTTCCTCATGTGAAAGTGTCCCTGCGACCTTTGCTCGCGCAATCAACGTAACAGGAACACTGCGAAGCCTGTTTTGTTCCATTTGCAACAGATTTACGGAATGCTGCCCATGTGATCGCGCCGTCAAAGTGATAGATTGACAAAGCCCGGCGATGACGAGCTTACGCCAGCGCGACGATGCGGCAGCACATGCCGCGCGAATCCACCGAGCCGGAAATCGGATCCCAGGGGCCGTCGTAGGTCATTGCAGCGTTGATGTTGACGTCGAAGGCGCCGCTGCCCGGCGTCATGCTGCCGGGCCGCCACCATCCCATCCCGGTCGAGACCACGCCCTCGGGCGTGCTCTCGGTGATCCTGACCTTCGCCTTGCATGAGCCGCGCGCGCCGGGCGTCTCGATGCGCACCCATTGATCCTCGACAACCGCCATCGTCCGCGCGGTTTGCGGATGGATCAGGAGTCGCGGATCGGGCGAAATCTTTTTCGCCCACGGCTGATCGCGGAAGCGCGAATGATGGTACGTCTTCTCCCGATCGCCGGTGAGCAGGGTGAGCGGGAACTGCGCCTTCACCTCCGCCGCGGCGCGCTCGCGCGCCGGCGCGACATAGCTCGGCAGCGGGTCTCCCCCGATGCCGGCGATCGCCTCCGAGTACAGCTCGATTTTACCAGTGGGCGAGGGAAATTTTTCGAAATTTTCCAGCGAATAAGCAAAAGTGGCGTAGCCGTCGCGGCGCAGACTCTGCAAAGTGATCCCGCTGTCGCCGAGCAGAAATTCGATCAGCTCGTCCTGGTTGCGCCAAGGCAGAAAATTCCTGGTGACGGCGCTGCGCGCCTGCATCCTCTCGATCAGCCCACGCGCAATCTTGAGGTCGTTGCGCGCTTCGCCGCGCGGCGGCACCGCCGCCTGAGTCATGGTGATGAGCGGCCCGCCGGGTTGCAGCCGGATTTCGTCCTCCTCGAGCCCTGTCGTTTTCGGGACCAGGATATCGGCAAGCGCCGCAGTCGGCGTCATGGTGTCGCTCGCCACCATCAGAAAATCGAGCGAGCGCAGCGCCTCGACGGTCTTTGGCGTGTTCGGATAGGTGACCACGACGTTGGCGCCGCTGACATACATGGCGCGCACCGGGTAGGGTTTCCCGGTGAGAATGGCCTCGATCGCCGTCGGGTTGTGGCAGGCAGTCTGCCAGCCGCGCGGCCCGGCCCACAGCGGAAACCTGTCGGCCCCGAGCGTCTGCTCCTCGATCTCGCGAGGCAGCCGGAAATCCGGATGGTGAACCAGCTGTAGATTGTCGAGAAACCCTTGCGGCTTCTTTACCCGGCGATTGCCGCCGAGCCGATCGACATTGCCGCTGATCGCGGTGAGACAGTGGAACGTCCGGAAAGTCTGCACCCCCGCACTGAAGGCATCGATCCCGTGACCGCTGACGAAGGTCGAGGGCCCGTGCGCGTAGAGGCGCGTCGCCGCGACGATGTCGGCTTCGGGCACGCCGGTCAGCTCCGAGGCGCGTTGCGGTGGAAATTCCCGCACCCGTTCCGCGAGCTTGTCGAAGCCGTGAGTGGCGCGGGCGACGAACTCGCTGTCGAACAGCGCTTCCGCTATCATCACATGGATCATGGCCAGGCCGATCGCGGCGTCCGTACCGGGCTTCGGCCGCAGCCACAGGTCGGCTATGCCGACGGTCGGGATGCGCTTCGGATCGATGACCACAATCTGCCCGCCGCGCTGCTTCAGCTTTTTCAGCGCGATCCATTCAATCGGGTCGGCCTCGTAGGAGTTGCGCCCCACCACCAGTGCGCAGCGTGCATGGTCGATGTCCTCGCCGCGCGTGATGTCGAGCCCGGTCGAGCGCAGGCTCACCGCGCGGCAGCCGCCGCAGAGATCCTGGTTGATCATCCAGTTCGGCGATCCGAGCGAGCGCAGCAGCATCACCACCGCCAGTCCGCGGCCGAAATAGACGTTGTTGCAGGCGCCGATCAGTGCCAGCGGGCCGTATTGCTCGCGCGCCGCGGCGAAGCGATCGGCGGCATGATCCAGCGCCTCGTCCCAGGATATGCGCTGCCATTTGCCTTCGCCGCGCTCCCCGAGACGGCGCAGCGGATGCAGCAGGCGGCGCTCCGAATAGGTCAACCCGGTCGAGCCCCTGAGCCCCTTGATGCAGAACGCGCCCTTGGAAAGGGGATGCGCGGGACTGGGCTTGATGTCCTCCACCACGCCGTCGCGAACGGTCACGAGCGAGCCGCAATGCACCGAGCATTCGCTGCAGGTGGAGGGGATGACCTTCACTTGGCCGGATGAAGAGGTTGCGCGGACCTTCGCCATGCTTGTCATCGCGTCGCTGTGGCGATCGCTCTCCAGGGAATGTAGCCTGGATTGAGCTGCCGCGGAATGCGGGGGCCGCCATATCTCACGACCCCCAACCCTTCCCCACAAGAGCCCACAAGGGGGAGGAGAGCGGCAATCGGCGTGTCAATGCGCGACGGCAAAGCCGACCGTGACCCTCACGCGCAACATGTCCTCCCCAGGCGCTATCGGAACGGAAGTTGCCATGGCTGGCGCCGCTGCCGATGCGCGCATCGCAATGGGAGGCGCAAAGCCCGTGTCCTCGGTTACCCATGCAACGTCGCCGAGCCGTAGCTGCGAAGCGTGCGCGTAGATTTCAGCCTTGCGACGAGCGTCGGCGATCGCTGCTGCCCGTCCCTGATCGAGCGCCTTTGATTGATCCGACACGAGAAATGATATGCTTCCCACGCTCGTCACCCCGGCTGTGATCAGGCGGTCCAGAACGTCGCCGACCTTGGTCAGATCCCGAAGGTGGATGGTGACCTGGTTGGAAACGCTATAGCCGGTCAGCTTCGGCTCGGCGGGAGGCTCCTGCGGCGCGTAAACCGGCTGGACTGAAAATCGCGAGGTCTGGATATCGCGTTGCGCGATGCCGGATTGAAGCAGCGCAGCGCCGGCGGCGGCCATTATTCGCGCATTGGTGTCGGACGCCTCCTTGACCGTTTTGGCTCGCGTGGTGGCGCCGGCAATGATCCGGGCATAGTCGGGCGTCACGCTGACCGTGCCTTCCCCGATCACGACCAGGCGCGCTTCCGGCGTTTGCTGCTGCTGGCCGTAGGCAGCGGGGGCGCAAAAAGCCGCTCCCGCAACAAGACCACCGGTGAGTGCTGCGACGGCCTTTGATGCGATCATGAGGACCTCCGTAGTTGTGCGCTCGAAGACGCGCGGTTTTTGCAAAGCTAACGAGTCTCAGCTCAGCAGCAACTGATCCTCGCTGACCGCGGTACCTTCCTTCCGTTTGAATAGTCGCAGCAGCTCGTCCATCGTCATTGCCGACTTTTGGGCGCCCATGAGGTCAAGAGTCACATGGCCCTGGTGCAACATGATCATGCGCGTTCCATAGTCGATCGCCTGCCGCATGCTGTGCGTCACCATGATTGTGGTGATGCCCAGCATTTGCACCATTTGGTCGGTCACTTTCATCACCAACTCTGCCGCGCCCGGATCCAATGCCGAGGTGTGCTCGTCGAGCAGGAGCACGCGGGTCGGCCCGAGCGTCGCCATCACAAGGGCGAGCGCCTGACGCTGGCCGCCGGAGAGGAGCGCAACGCGGTCGTTGAGGCGCCTCTCCAGTCCCAGCCCGAGCATTGCGAGCCGCGCGACTGCTGCGCGGCGGATGTCGGCGTTGATTGCAAACCGCAATCCGCGCGGCGAGGTTCGGGCCCAGGCAACGGCAATATTCTCGACGATCGACATGTCCTCACAAATGCCGGATCGAGGCTCCTGAAACATGCGCGCCATCAGCTTCGCCCGGCGGTAGACCGGCCAGGTGGTAATGTCGAGATCATCGACGAGCACGCGGCCTTGATCCGGAACGAGCTCGCCGGCGATGACATTGAGCAGCGTCGATTTGCCCGCACCATTGGACCCGATCACCGTCACGAACTGTCCGGTCGGCACCGTGATATCGATGTCGCGCAAGGCGCGCATCTCGAGCGGAGTGCCGCGGTTGAACGTGATCCCGATATGATCGGCGCGGATCATCTAGCCGTTCGCATCGCGGTTTTTCCGGATTTGCGCCCCGGCACGAACAGCGCAAGCGCCACGAGAAGCGCCGTAACGACGTTCACGTCGGAGGCCGTCAGCCCGATCCAGCCGGTATTCAGGGCCACCGCAATCGCGAGCCGGTACAGAATGGAGCCAAGGACGCAGGCGAGCGTGGAGATGACGACGATCCGCGAGGGCATGATCGCCGTTCCGCCGATAACCGCCGCGAGCGCTACCACGATCACTCCGATTCCCATGGAAACGTCGGCGGCGCCCATCATCTGGGCGAACAGCGCCCCGCTCAGGGCGGTCAGGCCGTTGGCGATCGCAAGCCCGATCAGGATCATGAGCTGGACGCGCACGCCGTTTGCCTGCGCCATGCGCGGGTTTGCACCGGCAGCGCGCATGGCCAGGCCATGTCCGGTGCTCAAAAACAGGTCGAGCAGCAGCTTGCAGACGATGACGATCGCGGCGAGCAGGATCATGGGAACGTAAAATGGAGGAAGCCCGAGCTTCTCTACCTGCGAGTAGACCGTGTCAACGCGCAGGAGACCGATATTCGGCCGGCCCATGATGCGCAGGTTGATGGAGTAAAGTGCGATGGCCGTCAGGATGCTCGCGAGAATATGCAGGATCCGCAGCTTGAGATTGAGGAAGGCGGTGATACAGCCCGCAGCACAGCCAGCTCCGATCGCAGCGAGCATCGAGAGCCAGGGGTTGCTGTCGGCTACGAGCAATTGTGCCGAGACAGCGGCACCGAGCGGAAAAGACCCTTCCACCGTCAGGTCGGGGAAATCCAGAACGCGAAACGTCAGGTATGAGCCCAGGGCGACCAGCGCAAAGGCAAGCCCCGTCTCGATGGCGCCGACAAAGGCATAGAGGCTCACAAGGGCAGAGCTCCGTCATGCGTGGACTCGACCCGCGCATCCGTCGTTTTCACGACACGGGCCTCCGCATCGGAGAGTGCGTCAGAACACGTGCGCCGCCCGGCTCAGCACCGCCTGTGGGACCGTGACTCCCATCTTCGCAGCGGACTCCTTGTTGACGTAGAGGCTCAAGGATTTCGGGTCGTCCTTCATGTACATCGCGTCGATATCGCCCGGCTTCTCTCCCTTGAGCACTCGCTCTACGTAGCCCGCCGTCAGCTTGCCCATCTCCCCAAAATCGAATCCGACCGTCGCAATCGCCCCTCGCTCGACGCTGCGGCGCTCGGCCGTAAACAACGGTGTCTTGGTGTCCTGCGCAACCTTCACTACGGCTTCAAACGCCGCGTACACGGTCGTGTCGTTCGGGACAAATATCGCGTCCACCTTGCCGACGAGGTTTTGCGCGGCCGCGGCAACATTGTTGAGGCCCATCGCAGTGGATTCGACGGTCTTGAAGCCCTTGGTCCTGGCGAGCTCCTTGATGCTGTCGACGGTAGAACGTGAATTGTCCAGGCTCGGGTCATACAGCAAGCCCAGCGTCTGCAGCTTGGGCAGGATCTCCTTGACGACATCGATCTGCCGCTCGGTCGGGACCAGGTCCGATATCCCGGTGACGTTGCCTCCCGGATGCTTGAATGTGGTGATGATCTTGGCCCGCAGCGGGTCGGTCACGGTGGTGAACACGATCGGAATGTCCTTGGTGGCTGCGGCCACCGCTTGGCTCGCCGGCGTGGTGATGGAGACGATCACATCGGCGTTCTCTCCCACGAATTGCCGGGCAATCTGCTGGGCGGTCCCGAAATTGCCTTGCGCGCTCTTGAAATCGATCTTGACGTTTTTGCCTTCGACGTAGCCGCGCTCGGCAAGCCCGGCAATCACACCGTCCTTCACCTCCACCAGCTGCGGCGTGTCGTTCATCGAGATGATGGCAATGGTCTTTGTCCCCTGCGCGTCGGCCGGCAGCGCGACACCCATCGCTGCAACAACGGCTAAAAACAAGCGGCGCATTCTTGAGCTCCTTGAGACTTGCCCACCGGGCTGCGGCGATTTTAGCTGCCGAGCCCCAAAGCACAAGGATCCCGCGCCTTGTAGGGGCGGGTTTGAAACCCGCCCCTACACTGCAGCTGGACCTTGTGGCGGTCCCGGATCAGCGGCCCATCGTTTCGCGCATTCAGTTTTGGTGAATGATTCACCCCCGTGTATGCTTCACCGGCTGGATCGCGCCTGCTCTGCCTGGCGCCTTCACCTATTCGATCACCTGGTCGGCGATGGCCAGCAGCGTCGGCGGAATCGTCAGGCCGAGTGCGGTCGCGGTCGCACGATTGATGACGAATTCCACTTTCGTCGCTTGTGTAACCGGCAGATCCCCCGGTATTTCCCCCTTGAGAATGCGCGCCGCGCAGATTCCCACCCGGCGGTAAGCATCGGCCAGGTCGCTTCCGTAGCTCATCAACCCGCCAGCCCGGGCGAAATCGCGATAAGCTCCCATCGTGGGCACCTTGTGACGGGCCGACGTGCGGCCGAGCGTTGCGCTCTCATTGGAGAACATGGTGTCCGAGACGACCACCATCGCTCCGATCCGCTGTTGCTCGACAGCCGAGAACACCTGCTCGAACTCGCTCTCATCGCGCGCGTCCACCACCTGCAAATGCCGATTGAGCATTTGCGCGGCGTTCTCCATCTCTCGCATTTTTGCGTCCGCGGTCACGCTCTGTGGATTGACCAGGAAGGCGATGGTGGTTGCGTGCGGAACGACCTGCACGAGCCGCTCCAGCCGCGTCGACTCCAGCTCCTGATTGAGAATGGACACGCCGGTCAGGTTCGCGCCCGGCCGGGTGAGGCTGCTGACGAGGCCGACTGCCACCGGATCGCTGCTGCTCGCAAATGCGATCGGTATGGTCGTGGTCGCGGCCTTTGCGGCGCGTGCCGCGGCGTTCCCGAAGGCGGCGATGAGCGCTACGTTGCGGTCCGCCAGGTCCGCCGCCAGCGCCGGCAATCGGTCGAATTGACCGTCCGCCCAGCGGAACTCAAACGCCACGTTCCGGCTCTCGATGTAGCCGCCCTCGGCCAGCCCCTTCGCAAACGAGGCTACCGCGCGCTTGCGCTCCATGGCGGAGCCGGCGTGCAAAAACCCGATCGCGGGCATGGCCGGTTGCTGCGCGCGCGCCTCGAAGGGCCATCGCACCAGTGCGCCGGCCATGACCGTGATGAGCTCGCGCCGCTCGAGCTGCCGCAACCGCATTCATCCTCCGCCACTGAGGCAGCCGCTACATAGCCGATCGGGCTGGGTCAGTCAGCGGGATGCCGAGCAAGCCGGGTGTCGTACCCTCCTACCGGACGGAATGGGCGCCGGCATTTTGCCCGGGTGCGAGCTCGCGCCGATCGAGCATTTCCCCGTCGGCGGTGGCGGTCAGATGTTTCGGAACCAGAAGGAGGGCCGGAAGGATCAGCGCGTAGACAACCGTGATCGCGATGACGCAGACAGCAAAGCCGCCATAGTAGTCATAAAGGCGCGTCCCCAGGACATCCCCGGATCGCGACACGATGAAGAACAGACTGCTGGACATCATCAGCGTCGTGCCCTGGAGGCCGCTGGGGCATGACCGGATGATCAGGTCCAGATAGGAAGCGGTGGCAACGCCGCCCATCAGGCCGACAGGCACCGCCGCGATCAAAGCGGCGGTCATGGACGGGATGAACAGCAGCGGAACGAACTGCGGAACGGCGGCGACGGTCCCCCAAAAAAGCAGCGTGCGCAAGGGGAGCCTGCGGCAGAGAATGCCGAACAGCATGAAGGTCGGGATGAACGAGGCGGCGTAAATGGCGTTCCATTGCCCCCATTGGGTGTCCTGGGCGTGAAGCACGTTCTGAAGGTAGTATTGAAGCGGCGTCGTTCCGCCGGGCGCGAAGTTCCACAGCAGCCAAATCAGCATCGCCGGATATATGGGCCAATGTCGCGCCAGCCTGTTGAGATCCCGCAGCGGGCGCGCGGCGGAGCCATGCTCGATGCGGACGTTGTCGAACACGCTTGCGGGTCTCCACAGGCCGTACACGGCGACCGAGGCCATGATCGCGGCGCCAACCAGAAACAGGACTCGGCCGGCCTCGTCGGCGCTGATGTCCTCGAGCAAGTCGCTGAGCGCGCCCCCGACGAGAAGGGCGGCGACAGCGGGTATCGACAGGAAGATGTTCCATACCGCGCTGATCTGACCCGACATCGCATGCTGCTGGCCGAGCGTCGATGTAAGTCCGTTCTGCGCGCTCACGACGAGGAGAAAGGCGGTCGTCAACAGCACGATTGCAGTGAGGAGGGTGCCATAGGTAATGGGAGTGAAAGCAAACAAGGCATACAGGCCGGCAGTGATGGCGCCGAACAGCAGCATGAATCCCCGGTCCTTCATCCCGAAAGGATCCCAGCTGTCGCGGATGAATCCGAAGATGAAGGACAGGTAGAGGGGGATGGCGGACACGAGGCGGAAATGCGCAAGCTCGTGCGACTTCAAGTGCAGCTTGTTCTTGAGGAGGAAGGTTATCGGGATGTCGATCAAGCCGCCCGAGGGCGAGCCGAACGCCAGCAGAATTATCAGGGCTGCGAGATAGAGGAAAATCCTCTGCCTCACCGCGGGTGACAGGACGGTGGGAGCGGAGGCGGCCCTCGCTGCTGTGGCCGCGGGACGCGCGATCGTCATGTGCAATGCAGCCCGGATGCCCGAAGCGATATCCGGGCGCCGCGACGCGCAAATTCGCATGCCGCTGCGCTCATGCAGGCCACGGACTCGAAGTGTCGCTTCGCCTCGCACCGATCGCGATTATTATCCCGCTTGCAGGCCATGCCGATAGCTTACGTCGTATGCCGGAAAAAATCCGCGATTGGGCGCGGCAAGCCCGGTCTGTTTCCTCTCCCCGCCCTTGCGGCGGGAGAGGAAGTCCAACCGAGCTCGTGGTGCCGGTGTGCATCAATCTTATCGGAACGCACTGTAATTCGACGGTCGCGGGTTCAGCCGCAAGTCCATTCCACTTGCAGCGTCGGACAATTGCTCGGTGGATCGGGCGTGCTGACGGTAGCGTCGCGCCTCGCCATCCGCTATTTGTCACGGCCCCGGGTCGAGCCCGGTCCTCCAACGGGAGCCGGAGCCCGCCCGAATGCTTGATCGCAGGACGTTCATTGCCGCCGCGACCGGCCTGTTTGTCGCGGCAGCGGCGCCGGCGCGTGCCGCCGAGACCGCATCGGCGGACGATACCGCGCGCTTCCTCGCGGGGCTGCCGCCCAGCGACGAGTCTCCGCTCGCGCCGTTGACGAAGGACCCCGCCTGGCAAGAGCATGTCCGCCTTTTCGATGCTGCTTTCGAGGAAGCCGAGCATAGCCAGCTCGCGCACATCCGCGCCTGGTCGGGCAGCAATATCCCTCCATCCCGGCCGACCGTGTTCTACATGTTCAGCGGTCCGGACTTCCTTTACGCCAACGCGTTCTATCCCAATGCCAAGACCTACGTGCTGAGCGGCCTCGAGTCGGCCGGCGCGATGCGCGACCTCGCCACGCTGCGCGGCTCGCTGGCCCCGGATCTGTCCAGGCTGCGGACGTCGCTGCGGTGGATCCTGCACTACAGCTACTTCATCACGAGTCAAATGGGGTCGGATCTGCACCGTGGACGGCTCAACGGCACGTTGCCGATCCTGTACGTATTCCTGGCGCGCTCGGGCAAGACCGTCCGCGAGGTCGCCCCTGTCAGGCTCGACGACCAAGGCGCCGTGGAGCCGGACGTGGACGGCGCTCGGCGCGTGCCGGCACGCGGAGTCAAGATCGTGTTCGCCGGCAGCGACGGCGAGCCGCGGACTCTCTATTATTTCAGCACCAATCTGGCCAACGGCGGCGTCGCCAACAGCAAGTTCTTGACGTTTTGCGAGACGCTGGCGCCCGGCGAGGGCCTGGTGAAGAGCGCCTCGTACCTTCTGCACTCGGGCGGCTTCTCAAAGGTCCGCGAGTTCCTGCTCGCGAATAGCGCCGTGATGGTCCAGGACGATACCGGCATTCCTCTCGCCCACTACGACCCGCAGAGATGGGACTTGCAGCCATTCGGTCATTATGTCGGCCCGATCGCGGTCTTCCGCGGCAGGTACCAGGCGAAATATGCAGCGCTCTTCAAGAGCAGCCAGCCCATTGATTTCGGCATCGGCTACCGGTGGCGGCCAAATCAGTCGAACCTGTTGCTTGCCATAAAGAAGCCGGGCATCTCGCTGTCCGAATCGTCCTACGGCGTGGCGGCCGTCACGCCATAGCTGCGCGACGAAATTGCCTCGTCAGCGGTAGGCGATGCCGCGCATCGGCCGCGGCCGCGCGTAACGCGTCTCGCTGTTGAAGAAGATCGGCGGATAGGCGGCGGGCTGGGGCGCACGGTGAGCGAGCCTGCGGCGGTGGTGTGCAGGCGCCGCTGGCGCAGAAACTGCCGGGGCACGGGCTGCCGGGGCACGGGCTGCCGGCGTAACGGCTGCGATCTCCGGCGGGTGTTTCTGCTCGGGTCCGGGGCCGAGGGTCGCGCGCGTGCTCTTGATCGCGGCCAGCGTGCGGCTGTCGAGATTGTAGAGGTCGCGGCGCGTCTGCAGCTTGCCGGCGTCATCGACAAAGGCGGTCTGATAGGTCAGGTGGATCCGGATCGGCACCGACTGCAGCAGGTTGATCTCATGCTCGGCGCTGCCGTACATGCTCTTGACCTTTTCAGCCGTCCACTGCTCGTCAGGGACCGCGATGTGGGAGAGCACCTCGGCATATTTTGCTGCGTCCTGCACGCGCATGCAGCCGTGGCTCTCGGCGCGCACGTCGTGGGTAAACATGTATTGGTCCGGGGTGTCGTGCTGATAGACCATGAAGCGGTTGAAGAAGTTGAAGCGGATGTGCCCGAGCGGGTTCTCGCCGCCCGGCGGCATCGTAATCTGCACCTCGCCGCCGCTGTAGCTCACGCGCAGGCCCATGCGCGCGAGCACGCCCGGATCCCTCGCCTGCGCCGGCAGGTACTCGTTGTGCACGATCGACGGGGGCACATGCCAGGTCGGGTTGATGGTGATCGAGTTCATCGTCTCCGAGAGCAATGGGGTGGGCAAGCTCGGCTTGCCGATGACGATGCGTGAGGCCCAGACCTGCCTGCCCTCGTTGAGCACC
Source organism: Xanthobacteraceae bacterium (assembly GCA_036557665.1). Lineage (GTDB taxonomy): Bacteria > Pseudomonadota > Alphaproteobacteria > Rhizobiales > Xanthobacteraceae > VAZQ01. The sequence goes on from DATBHG010000008.1 coordinate 66,281, forward strand.
TTGAGCGTGAAGTCGGGCTCGTTGACCTCCACATGCGCCTTGCCGAGGTCGCGCGGGTACCAGCGCCAGCGCTCCATGTTGGCAATGACGGTCTCGATGCGACGGTCCTGCGTGGGATGATTGAGCTTCCTGACCGTCCGCGCGTCGAGATTGCCGGTCCCCGGCAGCCCGTTTGCACGCTGGAACCGTTTCACCGCCTCGGCGAGCTTGGCATCATAGCGCAGGTCTGAATAGCGCAGGTCTGACCCCTCGCCGGCGAGCTCGAGCCGGTCGCGCAATGCCGGCACCCGCGGATCTTCCATCGGGTGTTTGCGGCTGTAGCTGAGCGCCGGGCCGGCGGCGATCTCGTCCCGCCCTCCGGCTGCTCTGCCGCGCAGCTCCGCAAGTGCGGCCTTGAGCTTCTGATAAGGCTCGTGCTGCGGGCTGAACTCATCGAGCGCCTTGCCGGCATCGGCAGCCTCGGCGATCTTATCGAGCGCCTGCGCCGGATCCGGCGCTGCTTGCGGCAGCCCGATATTGTCCTCTCTGACCAGGCGGTAGGGAAAACGTCCGGCCTGCACATGGCGCGCATAGGTGAGCACGCTCTGCGTGAGCGCGAGATCGGCCTCGGCAAGCGCATCCGCAGCAAGCCCGGCAAAGCTCGGTGTCTTGTAGTCGCCGGGATCGAGGCCGTCCGCATCGGCATTCTTGAGGCGGGCAATCACCGCTTTGGCCCGTGCATTCTCCGCGCCTTTGTCGAGCCAAAGCGGCGCCAGGTTGCGCTTGAGATAAAAGGCTTGCACCGCCGCGCGCTCGTTCTCGAGGACGAAAAGCTGGTCCGCTTTTGTGGCCAGCAGATCGCGAATGCGTTCCGCGATCGCCCGATCGGCGGGATCGCGCGATGCCGAGGAATCGGGTGAGGCATCGGGTAAAGCCAGGGCATCGGGTAAAGCATCGCGTGCCGGCGTCTCCTGCGGCACGCTCACCGGAGCGCTCAGCGCGCCCGGCGCTATGTCCGCGGCCGAGGCGGTCGCGGACGAGGTGGGTGCCTCATCACCTGACATGATCGGTGACGTGGCCGGTGACATGGCCGGTGACTTGACCGGTGACTTGGCCGGGGCATCGCTGGCCTGCGAGTCGCCGGTTATTTCCGCCGGGGTGGGCGGCGTCTCCTGTGCGAGCGCGCAAAGGGGCGCAGCAAGCAGAAGCGCGACTGCTGCACTCGCGAGGATGTGGTCGCAACGGAAGCCGTTCACGCCGCATTTCTCCCAAAAAGCCGGGGCGACCTGCCGTGTGCACACAAACGTCAGGCGCGTCGCCGATTCTCGCATCGCCGTGCAGTTCCAGAGTGAACCCAATCCGTGCGTGGAGCAACAGGCGGCGCTTTCAGTTTGCATCGTTTCCGGGCGATTTTGACGACCTGTTACCTCGTTGCAACGCTTTGCTTCGTTGCAGCGCTCTCGAGATTGCACGCGCTTTTTTCTTAGAGTGTATCCCGGCCGCAACACAGGTGCCGCCGACAGAGTCTCAAACCGGACCGGCACGACCAGTGCCGGCGGTACTTCGACACCGAGCATCGCCGGGATTCGCCCCTTTGAGAATTTTGTCCACAAATGGAACGCGAGTACGCTGGCAGCACGCGTTCACATGGTTGCGTCAAGGAGACAAATGATGACGCCGAGCTGCGATGCCGCAATCCTTGCCCGACTGAGAATCGTCGAAGAGCATGTCAGGCTGGAAAATGAGCACAACCTGGATGGTATCATGGCGACATTTGGAGAAAGCGCACGCTACGACGATGAGCCATGGAGCGCCCATTACATCGGCCGCGGACAGGTGCGCCAATTCTACGCGCAATTGCTGCGAGCCGTTCCGGACCTGCACATTGATGTGCGGTGCCGGCACGCGGCCCAGAATGCGGTTGTCCTCGAGGTGGTTATCCAGGGGCGCCACGCGGGGACCTGGCGCGGACTTCCTGCCACAGGTCGTCGTATCAACTTTCCGCTGTGCGGCATTTACACGTTCGACAATGATAACCGTTTGGCCGGTGAGAAAATCTATTACGACCGTGCTACGCTGCTGCAGCAGCTAGGGATCATCGACGACCCTGAGAGCCTGCGCGGCCGCATCACCGCAGCGCTTACCCATCCAGTCACCGTCGCGCGCATCGTCACGCAGAGGATCTCGCGGCGCGGTAGCTCCGCAACGCAATAGAATCGCGCCGGCTCTGGTCGGCATGGGCCTCGGGCAATGGGTCCATACGAAACATCCGGAAAGCAAAAGCGGCTCGCCGAAGCGGGCCGCCTTTGAGTTCACCGGGGCTAAAGCTCAGTACGGGGATCAGTCGCATACCTGGATGCGCGGTCTGACCCAAATTCCTCGATAGCCATCCCACACCGGCCGGCCGCGCGTCCAGTAACAGCTCGGCGGCGGTCCCGCGTAGTACACCGGGGGTGGACTCGCCGCGGCTATCCCGAAAAGCGTGCCGGCTGCCAGCCCGCCGATAAGACCGGCGGCGAAATGATCGCCTGCCGCCGCCGGGCTCGCTGCCATGCACGAGATCGCTATGGCAACTCCACTGCACGTGATTGCAACTCGCTTCATGTGTCCCTCCAACTCCTGCATGAGCTTTCTACAAAAATCTCAACGGAGTCTTGCCACTTCGCGGCAACAAAGCGCCGCTCCTGTGGCCAAAAGGCGCAGTTCGCTGCGGTAGCGTTCAGTACGCGGGAGCGGACTCGATCCTCAATTTCGTAGGGGCGACCCACTGGGTCGCCCTCTACCTCCACGCCGTGCTGAAAAAGGGCGAGGCATGCCTCGCCCCTACGAAACGACGACCGAAGTCTCGCAGCGGCGACGCACCGGGTCGCCCTCGATCCGCTTGCCGAGCTGCCAGGGGCGACACATGCGTCGCCCCTGCGAAAAAACTGTCATACGCGCCTTCCGTGTCAGGGCGATATTGAATTAGCATGGGCAAATCCCGGGCGGCGGCCCCGCCATGAGTTGTTTGGAGCCCAATGCTGACACGTCCAGACCGAAGACAATTTCTGCATCTCGCCATGGGCGCTGGCGCGCTCCAGGCTCTCGCGCGCCCTGCCCTCGCGCAATCTTATCCGGCGCGGCCGATTCGCTTCATCGTGCCGTTTCCTCCCGGCGGCGTGAGCGACATCATTGGGCGCCAGGTCGGTCAATGGTTGTCGGACCGGCTCGGCCAACCCCTGGTCATCGAAAATCGCGGCGGCGCCGGCAGCAATCTCGGTACGGAGGTGGTCGTGAACGCGCCCCCGGACGGCTACACGCTGCTGCTGGACGGCTCGGTGAATGCGGTCAACGCCACGCTCTACCCGAATCTGCGTTTCAATTACCTGCACGACATCTCTCCCGTGGGCAGCATGTTCCGCGCGCCCCACATCATGGAGGTGCATCCATCCTTTCCCGCCAAGACGGTCCCCGAGTTCATCGCTTATGCCAAGGCCCACCCCGGCCAGATCAACATGGCATCGGCCGGCGTCGGGACGATGTCCCATATGGCCGGCGAGCTGTTCAGCCTGCTGACCGGCATCAAGCTCATTCACGTGCCGTACCGCGGCGCCGGGCCCGCGCTGACCGACCTGCTCGGAGGTCAGGTCCAGGTCATGTTCGACAACGCAGCTTCATCGACCGCGCACATCCGTGCCGGCCGGCTGCATGCGCTCGCGGTGACGACGTCGAAACGCATGGACGTCCTGCCGGAGCTCCCGAGCGTGGGCGAGCTCGTCCCGGGATACGAAGCGAGCAATGTGAACGGGATTGGGGTGCCCGCGATGACGCCCGCCGAAATCATCGTCAAGCTGAACACCGAGCTGAACACGGTGCTGCGCGATCCCCAAACCAAGGCGCGATTTGCCGAGCTGGGGGGCGCGACGATGATCGGCTCACCGGCGGATTACGGGAAATTCCTCGCGGCGGAAACCGAGAAATGGGCCGCGGTCGTGAAAGCGGCAGGTCTCAAGTCCGATTAGCCTGGAAAAGCGGGTTATACGTTGGCCGTTCCGATTACGCCTTTGCCCAGGTCTTGAGCTCACTCCTTCGCAGGCACCGTGCGCAGATAGGCAACGACCGCGTCGACATCGCCGCCCGACACCGTCGAATAATAGTGGAAGCCCATTGGCGGCTTCAGCTTGCTGCCGTCGCGGCTGATACCCTGGGTGATGGCACGCTTGATCTCATCGTCGGTCCAGCCGCCGATGCCCTTTTCCTTGCTGGAGGTGATGTTGCGCGCCACCGAAACGCCCCATGGACCATGGAATTCGAAGCCCCCGGCGCCGAGCTTGGCGGCAAACTCGCGCCCACGAGGGCCCATCGGCGTATGGCATTCCATGCAGTGCGCGATGGTCACCAGGTAGAAGCCTTTTTTGACCTTGTCGCCCAACATCGCTTCGGTGAAAGGCTTGTCGCCGCCGGGCGGGATCGGATGGCCTTGCGGAATTTTATAGACCGGGTCCGGCACCGTGTTCTTGATCGGCTTGATCGTGTGCAAGTAGGCAATGACGGCATCGAGATCCCGGTCGGTCATGATCTCGTAGAATCCGCTCGGCATGACCATGGCGACCGGTACGCCGTTTTTCTTGATGCCTTTGCGCAGAACCTGTTTGAGCTCCGCGTCGGTGTAGCTGCCGATGCCGGTTTCCTTGTCCTGCGTGATGTTGGGCGCCGTCACCTTGAAAGGGGGTTCGTCCCATGACAAGCCGCCGGAAAAGGCCTTGTCCATGACGTCGCCCTGCGGTCCCTTCGGGGTGTGGCAGTTGCCGCAGGTCAGAATCCCGTTGACCAGGTAGTCGCCGCGCTTGATCAGGTCGTTGCTCGCAGACTGTGCATTGGCGGCGCCAGCCAACGCGATGCCGAACGCAACAATGAAGAGTGCCGAACGAATTGCCATGACATTTCCCCCACGAAAAATTTGCAGAGAGGATCATAGCGACCCGAGAAAGTGCGGCAAACAAAAAGGGCGGCCAAAAAGTGCCGCCCCTTTTCGAAATATGTAAAAAGACTTAGGCCGCGGCGGTTGCCGTCTCTTCGGCCTTTTTCTCCTGCGCCGGCCCGGAGTCCTTCCCCTTGGCGTCGATGTCGCGATCGACAAACTCGATGACCGCCTGCGCGGCATTGTCGCCGAA
>DATBHG010000009.1:0-194520 GCA_036557665.1 Xanthobacteraceae bacterium
CCAAGCGTTGAAAACGCCGCGTCGTACAGGTTTGCCGCCATGGCGACGCCGAGCACCATCCAGACGGCGTAGTAAGCGATCGGGTGCGCGGCGGAGACAATCATGAACAGACCGAGCGCACCTGTCAGCGAGCCGATCGCCATCACCACATGGCCCCCGAAGCGGTCGATCGATCGGCCGACATAGGGAGCCACCAGCCCGGCGACGAGCAGCCCGATTGAAAATCCGCCCATCGCGAAAGATATCGACCAGCCGCGCTCGGCTGCGATCAGCGGAACGATCAGCACCGGCGTGTAGAAAATCGTGCCCCACGTCAGAATTTGCGTGATGCCGAGCACCGGCACCGCACGCCAGGGTCCGTCGATGAATTCACGTGGAGCGATCATGGGAGGCGCGCCAAAGCCATGCGCAACTTTGCCACGCCGCTAGTGTGAACGGTAACGAATCTGGATTTTACCGCGCGGGTGGCGGTGGCGCCGCTTTTGGCCTGGCGGACGTTTTCGGCTTGGCCGCCGGTCTTCCTTCGGCGCCACAACGGACATAAACCATTGTGCCGTAACGGCCCTGCACTTCGGAATCCATCCAACGCAAGATCAAAACGCGTCCATTAAATGAGACAACTTCGCGGTCTTGCGCACCGCCCGGAGGATCTTCGGCGGGTCCGATAAAAGTCCTGCCGCCCTCTCCACCTTTTAGGGCAAGCTCGGTCGGCGTCGCCTGGTCGGCAAGGTGCATCATGACCCCGCCTGTCGGGCCCAGGGTGATGACGTAGGGTTGACTACAGCCCCGCGCGGCGGCCGCCTCAGTGCGCGCGCGGTCTTCGTCCTTGTGATAGGCGGCAAGTCCCCATCGACCGACAATGTCCCTCGGCGGGAAGGCCGGCGGCAGTGTCGGCCCGACGGCCGGAGCGGCCGGTGTCTCCGGCGAAGGCCCGGTGGCACAGCCGAATAGCCCGAAGGCTAACAAAACAAGTGCTGCGACGCGCGAGAACGCCAGGAGGGCGGGCTGATGCATTCGGTTCCCCAGAGACAGATCTCAACTTTGGAGGTCCTTAGCGGCCAGCGCAAGCAGCTTTCGCAACTCATCATTCACGCCCTCGCCGATCCGCTCAGCTTGACACCTCGCCACGAAGGCAATATTTCCCATGCAGCGTTTGGCACTCCTGGATTGTGAGTGCTAAACTACTGATATGCCGACACTTTCTGTTTATGAGACGCGCATTAGCGCCAAGAGGAAGCCCATGGCCAAAACCAAGTTTCGTCCACTTCACGATCGCGTCGTCGTGCGCCGGATCGACGCCGAAGAGAAAACCAAAGGCGGAATCATCATTCCGGACACCGCCAAGGAGAAGCCGCAGGAAGGTGAGATCATTGCCGTCGGCCCCGGCGGCCGCGACGAGAACGGCAAGCTCATTCCCATCGATGTGAAACCGGGCAACCGCGTGCTGTTCGGCAAGTGGTCTGGCACCGAGGTCAAGCTCGACGGCGAGGAACTCCTCATCATGAAGGAGTCCGACATCATGGGCGTGATCGCCTGACACCGTACACTTTTGTTCAAGGAGTAGTTTGAAATGGCTGCCAAGGACGTCAAATTTTCCGGCGATGCCCGCGAACGGATGCTGCGCGGCGTCGATATTCTCGCCAACGCCGTCAAGGTCACGCTTGGGCCGAAGGGCCGCAACGTCGTTCTCGACAAATCGTTCGGCGCACCCCGTATCACCAAGGATGGCGTAACCGTCGCCAAGGAAATCGAGCTCGACGACAAGTTCGAGAATATGGGCGCACAGATGGTGCGCGAAGTGGCCCAGAAAACCAACGATCTCGCCGGCGACGGCACCACCACCGCGACCGTGCTGGCACAGGCGATCGTCAAGGAAGGTGCCAAGGCCGTTGCCGCCGGGATGAACCCGATGGACCTCAAGCGCGGGATCGACATGGCGGTCTCGGCGGTGGTGAAGGACATCGAGCGGCGCGCGAAGAAGGTCGGCTCCTCTTCGGAGGTCGCCCAGGTCGGCACGCTGGCCGCCAACGGTGACAGCAAGGTCGGCAAGATGATTGCCGAGGCGATGCAGAAGGTCGGCAATGAAGGAGTGATCACCGTCGAGGAGGCCAAGGCGCTCGATACCGAGGTCGAGATCGTCGAGGGCATGCAGTTCGATCGCGGCTATCTCTCGCCGTATTTCATTACCAATGCCGAGAAGATGGTGGCCGAGCTGGAGGATGCCTTCGTTCTGCTGCACGAGAAGAAGCTCTCCGGGCTGCAAGCGATGCTGCCTGTGCTCGAGGCCATCGTGCAGGCGGGCAAGCCCCTGCTCATCGTGGCCGAGGACGTGGAAGGCGAGGCGCTGGCCACGCTGGTGGTCAACAAGCTGCGCGGCGGCCTCAAGGTCGCAGCGGTGAAGGCGCCAGGCTTCGGCGACCGGCGCAAGGCAATGCTGGAGGACATTGCGATTCTCACCGGCGGCCAGCTGATCTCCGAGGATCTCGGCATCAAGCTCGAGAACGTAACCACCTCGATGCTGGGCCGCGCCAAGCGGGTCATCATCGAGAAAGAGAAGACCACGATCGTCGATGGCGCCGGCAAGAAGAAGGACATCGAGGCCCGTGTCGGCCAGATCAAGCAGCAGATCGAGGAGACCACCTCCGACTATGACCGCGAGAAGCTGCAGGAGCGCCTTGCCAAGCTTGCAGGCGGAGTGGCGGTGATCCGCGTCGGCGGTGCAACCGAGGTCGAGGTCAAGGAGAAGAAGGACCGCGTCGAGGATGCCCTCAACGCCACCCGTGCGGCGGTCGAGGAAGGCATCGTGCCGGGCGGTGGCGTGGCGCTGCTGCGTGCCAAGCGCGCCGTCGGCAAGATCACGAATGCCAATGCCGACGTGCAGGCCGGCATCAACATCGTGCTCAAGGCGGTCGAGGCGCCGGCGCGTCAGATCGCCGAGAACTCCGGAATGGAAGGCTCGGTGGTCATCGGCAAGATCCTCGAAAACAAGTCCGAGACCTTCGGCTTTGATGCCCAGACCGAAAACTACGTCGATCTGGTCGACAAGGGCATCATCGACCCCGCCAAGGTGGTGCGCGCGGCGCTCCAGGATGCGGCTTCGGTCGCCGGCCTGCTCGTGACCACCGAGGCGATGGTTGCCGAGCTGCCGAAGAAGCCTGCAGCCACCCCGCCCATGCCCGGCGGCGGCGGGATGGGCGGGATGGATTACTGATCCGGTCCGGCAACCGTTCGGCCAACAACAAGAACCAGGGAGCGCGGCGCGGCCGCGCTCCTTTTTTGCGGGCGGCTGCGGAGAGATCGCGGACTGTCGGGCCGGGTTCAAACCGTCGCCGCAGCCGGACCGCACTCAGGCCGCGGCCGCCGGCAGATTTCACGTGCTGTGAGCCCAGCGGTTGTCATGTGTGGCTCTATTCCAGCGCCTCGACGATGCGCAGGTCGCGCACGGCCGCATTGTCCAGCGCCTTGAGCGCTTCCTGGTAAGCCGGGCTGTCGTGGGCTGCGACCGCCTGGGCGACGCTCGGGAATTCGGAAATGACAATGCGCTCCCGCAGGCCCGCTTCGTACGAATATGAAGGAGCACAACGCGCTGCCGAACGACCTCAGAGAGCGCCTGGCACGGCATTTTTTGGCCAAACGAGCCTGAAGACGGCCGCTTGCCCGCGCTTCACCTTCCTCCGCCATTCTGCGTGTGCTGGGGCCGCCAGCCGCTCAGGCGCTTCTCGATCATCTGCACCAGAGAGGTCATCGCCAGAGAGAGCGCCGCAAACACCACCACGCCGGCAAAAACGATGTCCACGTGATAGCTGCTCGCCGCGCGCACCATCATCACCCCGAGGCCTTCCTGCGAGCCGAAGAACTCCGCGACCACGACGCCCAGCACCGCGCGCCCGATGGCAAGCCGCAACCCCGCAACGATGTAGGGCAGCGCATTCGGCACCATCACCAGGCGCGCGATGTCCCATTCGCGCGCGCCGAACGCGCGGACCACGTTGATGAGGACCTTGTCCGCGTTGCGCACGCCTTCATAGGTGTTGATCAGAATCGGAAACAGCGCGCCGATGAATACGATCAGCACCTTCGACCACAGCCCCAGCCCAAACCACAGCAGAAACAGCGGCAGGAATACCAGGCGCGGGGTGGCATTCAGGGCGGTGACAAAAGGATCGAACAGAGCATCGAGCGTCGGCGAGCGCCCCAGCAGAATGCCGAGCGGCAGTCCGGCGGCAATCGCCATGCCGAGGCCGAGCGCAAAGGCGGTCGCGCTCGCCCGCAGCGGCTGCCAGAGCTCGCCGGTCGCGATCATGTCCCACAGCGTGGCTGCGATCCGGCTGGGCGTCGTGAGAAAGAGCTCCATGCCGGGGGCGAGCGTGACGAGGTGAGGCACGAGCTCCCAGAGGAGCAATCCGAGGGCGATGGTGCCGCCGCCGAGAAGCGACGGCTCCAGGGTCTGCCATGCGCGCCCGGCGGCTGCGCGGCTTTCCAGCGGCACGGCGGGCTCCGCCACGATCGCGTCCGTCTTGCGCATCTCTCTACTGCCCTGCCCGCCAGGGAAATGCCGTGCGTTCCGCCCAGCGCAGCCCTTCCGTGAATACGAGGGCGATGAGCATGATGATCAGGATGCAGGCGAACATCCGGTCGAGCGCGAACAGATCGCCGAAGCGCGCAATAGCATAGCCGATGCCTTCCGAGGCGGCGAAGAACTCGGCGACGAGCACTCCGATGAGCGCCCGCCCGATGGCGATCCGCGCCCCGGCGATGATGTACGGCAGCACGCCGGGAATAATGACTTTGAGATAGAGGTCCTTCTCCGAGCCGCCGAGCGAGCGCACAACATTGATCAGCAACGGGTCGACCGCGCGTACGCCGGCTGCAGCGTTGAAGATGAAGGGAAATACCGAAAGCAGAAAGATGAGAATGGCCTTGCCTGCGACACCGACCCCGAACAGCACGACCACGAGCGGCGCCAGCGCGACCAGGGGGCTCGCATAGAACAGCGTCATCAGCGGATCGAGGGCATGGGCAACGCGCGCGCGCCAGCCCATCAGCACGCCGAGCGCGACACCGACCAGCACGGCTGCGACGAAGCCATAGAGAAACGGCACAGCACTCACCGACAGATCGTGTGCCAGATCGCCGCTGCTGATGAGGTCGATGAGACCCACGGCAATGAGGCTGGGTTTGCTGATGAACAGCGTATTCAACGGCACTAGCAGGAAGATCGCCTCCCACGTCGCGAAGAAGAGCGCGACGGAAAATAGGCCCAGCAGCAGTTTCCGGTGCCGCGCCGCGAAGCCAGGGGCAAGCGCGAGATCACCCGTATCGGTGCCGGTAGATGCCGTAGCCGTCGGCGCGGCGGGCTCACCTCCCCACCCCTCCCCCGCAAGAGGGAAGGGAGCAGGCCGAGCTTCCTGCGTCCTCTGATGCTCGTTCACGCTATCGTGCCTATACCGAGATCTCGTCTTTCAAGGTCTGCCAGATCGCAAGCTTGAGGTCGTTGAATTGCGGCGTCACCCGCATTTCATAGTCGCGCGGACGCGGCAGTGGAATATCGAACACCTTCTTGGCCTGGCCCGGCCTTTTCGTCATCACCATCACCCGATCGGAGAGATACACCGCCTCCTCGATCTGATGGGTGACGAACAGGACGGTCTTGCGCGCCTGCTGCCAGATCTGCAGCAGCTCCACCTGCATCAGGTCGCGGGTCTGCGCGTCGAGCGCCGCGAAAGGCTCGTCCATCAGCAGCACCTGCGGGTCAGTCGCGAGCGCGCGTGCGAGGCCGACACGCTGTTTCATGCCGCCCGAGAGCTCGTGCGGGTAATGCGCCTCGAAGCCGGCGAGACCCACCATCTCGACGAAGCGCCGGCAAGTCTCGCGCCGCCGCTCGGGCGGCTGGCCCTTGAGCTCGAGCCCGAGCTCGACATTGCCCTGCACCGTGCGCCAGGGGAGGAGCCCGAACTCCTGGAAGACCATGGCGCGGTCGGTGCCGGGGCCGGAGATGCGGCTTCCGTTCATGGTGAGGTCGCCGGAGTCCGCGCGCAGCAAGCCGAGAAGGACGTTGAGAAACGTGCTCTTGCCGCAACCGGAAGGTCCGACGATTGAGAGGAACTCTCCGTGCCGGACATCGATCTCAAAGCGCTGCAGGGCGCGCACCGGCGCGCGATTCGGCGGCCGGAAGGTCAGATTGAGATTGCGCGCCTGAATGTAGGTGTTAATTGAGCACCAGCGTGTTGATGCGCTTGGGCACTTCGCCCACGGGAATGACGGCCTTGACCTTCATCCCCTTGGTGTCGATGGCGGTGACCGAGCGCAGAGCCGCGTTCGAGATGTAGATCGTGCCGCCGTCGGGTGTGAACGTTACCCAGTTCGGCACCGCTGCGATCGGGCCGTGGCCCGCCAGCTCGAGGGTCGGCAGCGCGACCTCTCCGACCAGCTTCAGGTCGGCAAGCGAATAGACGAATACCGCATTGTTCGGAATGCTGGTGACCCACAGCGTCTTGTTGTCGGGCGCAACACCGAGCCCGTGCGACGGCGCGGTCGCGCGTCCCGCATCCGTTTCGAGGTCGGCCGCGGGCTGCGGCAGGGCGATGCGCGCCACTTCCTTGCGCGCCGCGAAATCCACCACGGCGAAGCCGTTGGTATTGGAGAGCTGGACAAACAAACGCCTCGTGGCGCCATCCGGGCCCGCCTCGATCGCCATCGGACGCACGCCCTGATCGAACGGAAGCTCCCAGACAGGCACCTCGCGCTCGAGATCGATCACCGTCACGCGCTTTGCCGGGATCGAGCCGGCGATCAGGTACTTGCCGTCAGGGGTGACATAGATGTTGTGCAGCCTCCCGTTCACCGGGATGCTCTTGGTGAGGGCGAGCGTCCGCGCGTCGATCACGTCCACGGCACCAGGATCGCGCGCGATGGCGACGAAGATGCGTCCGCCGTCCTTCGCTACCGCAATATTGTTGGGATGATTGCTCAGCGGCACCTTCTTGATCAAAGCGCCGCTTGCCCGGTCGAACGCGTCGAGCGTAGAATCGGCCTCGTTGCTGGCATAGACGCGCGTGCCGTCGGGCGAGGGTGCAATGCCGTGAGCAGCCTCGATGCCCTTGATCTCCTGCACCACCGTATTGGTTGCCGGATCGATGGCATGGATGCTGTCGCCGGCACTGTTGGTGACATAGACGAGCGCCGAGCCAGCCGACGCCGGCGCCGCGGCCAGGCTCAGCAGCAGCCAAAGATGCCGCAGGATGCCGTGGAACACACGCATTGCGATCTCCTGTGCGTGCTCGTTCGCAGGGGCGGGACCCCAAAAAACGCAAGGCGTTTTTTGGGGTGTCCCGCATGCCTCGCCCCTGCAGCGTCACCAGTCAACGTAAACGCAAGCTCGGCCCGACATCAAGCCGGCGACTGGAAGTTCACATTAAACGACTGATATAAGCTGGTGACCCCGCGCCCGTCTCGGACGGGCGTGGCGGTGCCTCGCCCTACCCCATCCCGAGGAGACACAAGATGCCGCGACATCCGCACTACGTCCCGCACGGTGTCATCCCGGCCGTGCTGCTCCCGTTCAACGACGACCTCTCCATCGATGAGCGCAGCTTCCGCAGCCATTTGCGCGACGTAGCGGCGACCAAGGGTCTTTCGGCCATCACCATCAACGCGCATTCCACCGAGGTCGCCTCGTGCAGCTTCGATGAGCAGCGCCGGGTGCTCGAGATGGCGCAGGACGAGGTCGGCGAGCGGCTCCCGCTCGTGAGCGGCGTGTGGGCGGACGGCAGCATCGAGGCCGCCCGCATCGCCCGCATGGCGCACGACGGCGGCGCCTCCGCGCTGCTCGTGTTCCCGCCGGCTCCGTTCACGCTCGGTCAATCGCCTGACATGGCAATCGCGCATTTCAAGCGCATTGCCGATGCGACCGATCTTCCGCTAATCGCCTTCCAGTATCCGCTCGCCACCGGCCAGGGATATCCGCGCGACACCTTGTTGCGGCTTGTCGAGCAAGTGCCGACGGTGCGGGCGATCAAGGACTGGGCGGGGAACGTACCGCAACACGAGATGCACATCCGGACGCTGCAGAGCCTGCCGCGACCGGTGAACGTGCTGACCACCCACAGCGCATGGCTATTGAGCTCGCTGGTGCTCGGCTGCAACGGGCTGCTCTCCGGCAGCGGCAGCGTCATCGCCGATTTGCAGGCAGCGCTGTTCCGCGCGGTGCAGGCCAAGAACCTCGCCGAGGCGCAGCGGCTCAACGACCGCATTTATCCGCTCGCCCGCGTATTCTACGCCGATCCCTGGGCCGACATGCACAACCGCATGAAGGAGGCGCTGGTGCTGCTCGGGCGTCTGCCGCGCGCCGTCGTGCGTCCGCCGCTGGTCAAGCTCGCGTGCGCCGAGATCGATCGCATCCGCCTCGCTCTGATCGAGGCGGGCCTGCTCGCCGCGACCGCAACGCGCGACGCAGCCTAGGGGCCGAGCACCGACATGAACCCCAAACCGGGTCCAGGCGGCGGACGCCGCATCGCATGGCAGAACCTGCTCACCGTCGCCAGCGCTACCATCCTGATAGGGGCGGAGGTCTTCGGTGCGGCTTTTGCCGCCGGCTGGGCGGTTGCCAACCTGCTCGATCTCGGACCGTATGGGGTCCATATCATGCAGGGGCTATTCTTTCTCTGCGGCCTCGCCGTCATGGTCGCCTTCGTCCGCAGCGCCCAGCGCATCGAGCCGTTCACGACGCGCTGACCGCGCAGCGCGGGTTACGCTCCGCGGATGCTGCGCCGATCCGCCCTGCGACTATTCGCGTCCATCCAAAGCCGCGCTGGGCAATTGCAGCGGAGGGCTCACCCGTTCGTAGGCAGCTGCCGCCGCGAGCAAGGCCGCGTCGTGGGCCCAGGGCGCGACCAGCTGCACGCCGAGCGGAGCCCCGTTCTCGCAAAGTCCCGCCGGCATCGTGATCGCGGGGTGCCCAGTCAGATCGAAGAGGGAGAGATAAGGCGTCCATTCTGTCCGCAGATCGCCCGCCTCCCTGCCATCGACGATCAGTGGCGCCGCGAGATCATGCTCCGCCGCCACCGGCGGGGCGGAGACGCAGGGCGTCAGGATGAAATCGAAACTCTGGAACACGCCCTGAACCGCGCGGAAGAGCCCGGTCCGCTTGATCAGCGCGCGCTGCAGGTCGAGGCCGCGATAGGCAAGCCCTGCATCAATGCCGGCATTGAGTGTGGAGCTGAGTTTCGCGCGGTCATCGGCCTCGAGCGCCGCAAAGCGCGCGGCCCAGTTCGACTGTTGCAGGACGCGCCAGACCGGATCGGGATTTTCCAGCGGGCAGATCTCCTCCGTGACGCGCGCTCCGAGAGTCGCGAGCAAGCCCGCCGCTCTGTGGGTTGCGGCGATGATCTCATCGGCGACGTGCCGATTTCCCGTTCGCATCCAAAGGAGCACCCGAGCGCCCGCGATTGTGCTCTGAGCCAGGGCGGCGACGGCGTTAGGTTTCTGGCGCGTAAGGCTATGCGGATCGACGGCCGATGCGCCGGCGATCACATCGAGCCCGATCGCCAGATCATTCACCTCGCGCGCCAGCAGTCCGAGGTGGATGAAATTTGCGAACGCCTCGGGCACGCGATCATGCGGTGCGGTGCCGAGCGTCGGCTTGACCCCGAAAACACCGGTGCAGGCCGCCGGCAGCCGCGTCGAGCAGCCGGCATCGGTCGCAAGACAGAGGGTGCATAGTCCCGCGGCTGCGGCCACCCCGGCCCCTGCGGAGGAGCCGCCGCAGGTAAGCTCGGGCGCCCAGGGATTGCGGGTCAGTCCGGTCAGCGGCGAAAAACCGAGCGGCGAATGCGCGAACTCGGTCGTGGTAGTTTTGCCGATGACGACGGCGCCCGCCGCGCGCAGCCGCGCGACCGCGGCGATGTCCGACTTTGCCGGCGCCGCCTGCGCCATCAGCAGCGAGCCCCAGCGTGTCGGCAGGCCGGCGACATCGAGAATATCTTTGACCGAGACCGGCACGCCGGCGAGCGGGCCGGGGGCATCGCCGCGCGCGATCGCCGCGGCAATCTCGGTTGCGCGCGCATTGCTGCCCTCGTCGTCGAGCACGGCGAAGGCATTGAGCCTCTCCTGCAGCGCGTGCGCGCGCTGCAGGCTCGCGCGCACGGTCGCACGCGGATCGCGCTCTCCGCTGCGGTGCTCGCGGGCGAGCGTCGTCGCATCCGGCAACGTCTTGCTCAGCTCCATGGCGCCTGCTTGCCAAAAATTTTCCGGTTCATCAGTATGGTCCGGACTGCGTACATGAGGAGGACGCGATGGCACAGGTGCCGCTGGCGACCAAGGGCAACTACCTGCATATCTATGATTTCCGCGTGCAAAAAGGCCATGAGGAGGAGTTCATCAAGTCGTTCGAGAAATTCGACTACTCGGATGGCAACCCCATGCACAAGTCGAAGGCGCAGGTGAAGGATGGGGTGCTCTGCCGCGATACCGAGGACCCGCAGCGCTTCTTCCTGATCGCGGAATGGGCCGACATCGACGAGCATGCACGCATTCGCAAGATCCTCGCCAACGAGATCAAGCCCGAGTTCATCAAATACATCGAAGGCGGCAAGTTTGTGCCTAAATATGTGGAGGTGGTTTCGTCGACGCCCGACGAGATCCTCAACAAGGCGGCGTCGTGACCGCGGGAAAATGCGGGCCCTCTACACGTTTTTCCGCTCCTCGACGTCCTATCGGCTGCGCATCGCACTGGGCCTGAAAGGGCTCGACTGGGAACCGCACTACGTCAGCCTGCCGCGCATGCAGCACCGCGCGCAGGACTACATGGCGTTGAACCCGCAAGGGCTGGTCCCTGCGCTGATCGAGGATGGCGGCGCTGTACTCGCGCAGAGCCTCGCCATGATCGAATATCTGGACGAAAAATATCCCGATCCGCCGCTGCTGCCGCGAGATCCCATCGAACGCGCATATGTACGCGGACTTGCTCAGATCGTCGGCTGCGATATCCACCCGCTCAACAATGTCCGCGTGCTCAAATGGCTCGCCAGCCGCTGGGAGCTCAGCCAGGAGGAGGTGAACGAGTGGTACGGGCACTGGATCGCGGAGGGCATGCGCTCGTTCGAGGCGACGCTCAACCAGCACAGGCGCTTTGGAAAATTCTGCCTGAGCGACAGCGTAACCATGGCCGACGTGTGCCTGGTCCCGCAGATTGCCAATGCGCGCCGCTTCGACTGCCCGCTCGACGATTTCCCGCGCTCGGTTGCGATCGCAGATTTGGCGGCGCAGCTTCCGGCCTTCAAAGCCGCGCATCCCTCAGTGCAGGGCGACGCGGCGTAATGCGGCTGTAGGGTTGGCTAGTTTACAAGTTGGCTGCCTGCGGCCAACTTGTACAACGTAACCCACCATCCAGCCGGGATGTGCCCCCTTACCTTGGTGGGTTACGCCTCATAACTCGGCTGCAAGCAGCCGAGTTATGAGACTAACCCACCCTACAGCACCGAACCAGAATCACACCGGCAAACAAAGTGCGTTGTCGATCAGCAGGCTGTCGTAGACGCAGCGGCGTTCCGCGAGCTTGAGCGCCCCGTCCACCCGGCGGAACAGATCATGATAAGCGCCGACCTGGTGCAGCTTGGCTTCCGGACGATCGTAGAGGACCTGGATCAGGACGTAGTTCGCTCGTGCGCGGATGCCGCCACCAGGCGCTTGTCCGAGAACCTGCAGATTGCCGATGATATGCCGCAAGTAGCGCGGGGCAAACATGGTGGTCTTCTCCAGCGCAAACGCGCGGTCGTAGATCATCCGCTTGCTGTCGCAATAGATGAGACCGACCGGCATGCCGTGATCGGCATTCTCGCGCGAGATGACGACATAGAACGCGTCCTCGGTGAACATTTCCACCCAGTCGAGGAGCCGCTGCTCATCGAGCGCGGCGGCGTAGGCGGCATTGAACTCGCTGACCTCGTGATAGAGCAGGAGCGCGTCGAGCCGGGCATCGCGCGTCTTGGCCGAGCCGACGTCGAGCATTGCGTTCAGACGCCCATTTCCTGGCGCCAGTGCTTGTACATCGCGCGGATCGCAGCCTCCGATATCAGAGTATCGGCGGTACCCGCTTCAATGGCGGGGTCGAGCTTCACCAGATGACGCCTGCCGGGCACTCGCCGCATGCCGTCCTGCACGAATTTCATCGCCTCGTTGTCCTCCAGGCCCAGGAAGCCAGCCGGTCCCATGAGGTTGCCCTGGCGAAGCCGATGCTGCGTCATCTCCTCGCCGTCGCCCTCGAAGCCGAACATGGTCCATTTCATGATGAACTCGTGCGGGCCGGTGGGCACGATCTGCCGGATGCCCAGGGTGTTCATCTCGCGCTGCACGATCAGGTTCGGCCAGATGGTGCTCATGGTCACCGACCACGGGCTGTCGAATTCCTCCACGAAGTCCATGAAGCGCGTCTCCCGCAGCGTCATGCCTTCCCGGTAGGCGCGCATCTCCTTCTTGTCGGCGGCCGCAACATCCTTGATCTCGGACTTTGCCGAGGCCATGACCCCATGCCGTCCGCTCTTGTCGGTGAGCATCAGCGAACGGTTGCCTGCCACCAGGAGACCGAAGGTCACCAGGAATGTATGCAGCAGCGTGGCGTGATACGGGTCCTTCAAATTCTCATGATAGAGCTTCCAATTGCCGGGAAGCGAGTGGCGGTAATGGCCGAGCACCCTGAGCTTGCGCCCGTCGAACGTCGCCTCGAACTCGCGCAGTACCTCGGGGCCGAGATAGTCGGCGAAGGTTTCCATGTCCTCGCGGTAGGAAGCGAACACCACGCCGTTATGGGTCGTGACGTTCAGCTTGCGCAGCCCGTGCTCCGCCAAGTTGAAGCTTTTCGGCATGCCGCCTTTGCCGGCAACCCCCCGCCGGAACGGCACGCCGATGAGATTGCCTTTGAGATCGTAGGTCCACTGGTGATAGGGACAGATGAACTCGTTGACGTTGCCGGAAAGCTCGCGGCAGAACTCGGCGGCACGATGCACGCACCGGTTCTCGACGACGTTGATGGATCCGTCTTTCGCTCGAGCAACTACGACGGGCGTCGGGCCCACGTGGGAGCGGATGAAGTCGCCGGGATTTGCGATTTCGGCCTCGAGCCCCACGTAGTTCCACGTGGGTCCGTGAAAGATACGCTCGACCTCGCGCCGATAAACGGCGTCGTCCGTGTAGACCCAGTCCGGAATTTCAGTGAGATCGCCGGGCCAGACATATTGCCGGTCGAAAAGGACGGCATCGCCTCCTGCGTGCGCCGCACTGCCGTTTCCGCCGTCGCTCACGACGATCTCCGTATCTTTAGATGCTGCTGCAATTGTGTAGCATACTTGTAGCATGCGCAAAATCGCGCTCCCCAGTGCAAGACGTGCGTCGGGCGTGCAGGCGATTTTGTCCACGCGGCAACGGGTCCCCGATGGGCGGGGGAACCGCGGCAATCGCGCCGCGCGCTCGATCTCGGATCGACGTCTGCGAGGACGCGTTTGCCCACCTTGCGGTTTGACTCACTCCGCGTGCTTCATCAGTATCGTTACATCACACCCGCGCGGTCATTGCGCGTGTTTTCGCACATGCCTGAAGGAGAAGCCATGAAACGGCGCAAGTTTCTGCAGCAGGCGGCAGCAGGCGGCCTCCTCGCCGGCACGATGGCATCGCCTGCTCGGGCTCAGGGCGAGCCTGCCGTCCGATGGCGGCTCGCCGCCAGCTGGCCGAAGAGCCTCGATACCATCTACGGATCAGTCGAGGATCTCTGCCGGCGCGTGAGCCAGCTCACCGACAAGAAGCTCGAGATCCAGCCCTTTGCCGGAGGTGAGATCGTTCCGCCCTTGCAAGTGATGGACGCGACACAGAACGGCACGGTCGAGTGCGGCCATACCCTGACCGCGTTCTATATCGGCAAGAATCCCGCCTACGCGTTCGACTCCGGCGTCGCCTTCGGATTGAACAACCGCCAGCAGAACGCCTGGCTGTATTATGGCGGTGGGCTCGAGCTCTTGCGGGAGCTGTTCCGCAAGAACGGGATGGTTCAGATCCCATGCGGCAATGTCGGCGTGCAGATGGGCGGCTTCTACCGCAAGGAGATCAACAGCGTCGATGATCTCAAAGGCCTCAAGTTCCGGATCGGCGGGCTCGGCGGGACGATCCTGACCAGGCTCGGAGTCGTGCCGCAGCAGATCCCCACCGCCGACATCTATCCGTCGCTGGAGCGCGGAACCATCGATGCCGCCGAATGGATCGGCCCGTATGACGACGAGAAGCTCGGGCTCTACAAGGTCGCCAAATTCTATTACTACCCCGGCTGGTGGGAAGGCTCCGCGATGATCACGCTCCTGATCAATGCGCAGCACTACGATGCGCTGCCGCAGCTCTACAAGGACGCGCTCGACGCCGCCTGTGCCGAGCAGAACGTGATGATGATGGCCAAATACGATGCCAAGAACCCCGAGGCCCTTCGGCGACTGGTGGCGGCCGGGGTTCAGCTCCGGCAATTTCCGCGCCCCGTTCTCGATGCCTGCTACAAGGCGACTTTCGAGACCTATGACGAGCTCGCCGCCAAGAACGAGGACTTCAAGAAGATCTATGCCTCCTGGCAGAAGTTCCTCGCCGATTCCAACCTCTGGTTCCGGCTGGCAGAGAACAACCTCGACAACTACCGCTACATCATGGCGGCGCAGCAGCGATAGCTCTGCAGCCCGCTGCGAGGGACGCCGTGAGCAAGCAAGGCATCGGCGCTCGGGTGCCGCGCAAGGAGGATGCGCGCCATCTGCATGGCCGCGGAAGCTTCGTCTCGGACATGTTGTTGCCGGGCCAAAGCGAGGTCGCCTTTCTGCGCAGCCCGGTGGCACATGGACGCATCACCCGCATCATCAAGCCCGAGGGATCCGGCCCTTGCGTATTTGTTCGCGAGGACATGCCCGATGCTGCGGACATCATCGCGAGCAACACGGTGCCGGGTTACCGGATGTCCCGATGTCCTCCCCTCGCCCACGGCAAGGTACGGTTTGTCGGCGAGGCAGTGGCCATGTGCACCGCCCCGACGCGCGCCGAGGCCGAGGACCTCTGCGAGCAGATCGAGCTCGATATCGAGGAGCTTCCGGTGCTGATCGACGCGCAGGCTGCGCGGGCGAACGACGATGTACGCGTCCACGAGGAATGGCCGGACAACAACTTTCTGACTCTCAACCTGGACAGCGGCTTTGCGACCGAAAGCAGGAGCGCGACGGTCGTGGTCACGCGCGAGATCTCGCTCTCGCGGCAAGCCATGGTGCCGTTGGAGGGCAAGGCCGTGCTCGCCTATTGGGACGAGCGCAGCGGCCAGCTCATGGTTTACACCTCCACTCAGGTGCCTCACATCATTCGCGTCGGCATCGCACAGTTTCTCGGGATACCGCAGGGGCAGGTGCGGGTGGTGTCGCCCGACGTCGGAGGCGGATTCGGGTACAAATGCGTGCTGCAGCCGGAGGAGCTATGCGTTGCCTGGCTCGCGCTGAAATATCGCCGGCCGTTTCGCTACATCGAGGATCGCCGCGAGCACCTCGTAGCCGGTGCAAATTCGCGCCAGCATCACTATCGAGTGACCGCCTATGCCGACGCGCGCGGCCGGCTAAAGGCGCTGGATGCCGAGATCACTATCGACGGAGGCGCATACTCCAATTGGCCGTTCACGGTTGCGCTTGAGCCCGGCCAAGCCATCGGCAATTTGCCGGGACCTTACGACTTCCGCGGCTATCGCTGCCGTACGCATTGTGTCGCCACCAACAAGCCGGGATTCCTGCCGTATCGGGGGGTGGCACGCACCGGCGTCTGCTTCGCCATGGAGCTGATGATCGATGCGATCGCCCGCGAGGTCGGCCGCGATCCGTGGGAAGTCCGTCATGAGAACCTCGTTCCAGCCGCGGCGATGCCTTACACCAATGTCGCCCGCAAGCATTACGACAGCGGGGACTATCAGGCAGCGCTGCAGCTCGTGCGGGAGAAGCTCGATCTACCGGCTTGGCGCGCACGGCAGGCGCGGGGCGAGCCCGACGGCCGCCGCGTCGGGATCGGGTTTGCCAGCTACTGCGAGCAGTCGGCGCACGGCACGAGCGTATTCTCCGCCTGGGGGCTTCCGATCATCCCCGGCTACGATCAGGCCACCGTGCGCGTCACCCCCGATGGCGGATTGGAGGTGCGCGTCGGCGTGCATTCTCACGGACAAGGAATGGAAACGACGCTCGCGCAAATCGCGCACGAGATCACCGGTATCGATCTCTCGGACATACGCGTGGTGCACGGGGACACCGGGCTTACGCCCTACTCCACGGGCACCTATGCGTCCCGCTCGATCGTAATGGCGGGCGGCGCGGTCGGGAACGCGTGCAAGGCGCTGCTGCCGCGCTTCATCGCCATCGGAGCGCATCTCATGCAGTGCGCGCTCTCGACGGCACGCTATGAGAATGGCGCGATCGTCGGCCCGCAGCGCTCGGTTTCCCTGCGCGAGGTGGCGGAAGCCTGGTATCTGCGGCCTGAGCGGCTCCCGCCTGACGTCGATCTTGGCGGGCTCGAAGCGACGGTAGGCTTCCGTCCCAAGGTGGACACAGGAGCCTTCAGCTACGCCTCCCATGCCGCAGTGGTAGCGGTCGACACCGAGCTCGGCGACGTGGAGATCCTCGATTACGTCATTGCCGAGGACTGTGGGACGCTGGTCAATCCGATGGTGGTTGACGGCCAGACGCTGGGCGGCGCGGCGCAGGGGATCGGCACTGCGATGTACGAGGAGAGCCGGTATGACAGCAACGGCCAGCCGCTCACCTCGACTTTTGCCGATTACCTGCTGCCGGGAGCAACCGAGATCCCGGCAATGCGGATCTTTCACATGCAAACGCCCTCGCCTTACACCGCGTTCGGCATCAAGGGCATGGGCGAGGGCGGCGCCATCGCCCCACCAGCGGTCATCTTCAATGCGGTGAACAATGCGTTGCAACCGCTCGGGGTCGAGCTCACGCAAACACCGCTCACGCCGCGTCGACTGCTCGAGGCAATCGCGCACGCGGGGGCAGAGCGGTCGTAGGGCCACGGCATGCATTGTCTCGCAGACTGCACGGTTTGGCTCGCATGAAGGCAGCACAGTTCGAATACGTGCGCGCCTCCGATGTCGCGAACGCGCTGGAGCTGTTGTCCGAGCGTGGCGAAGGAGCAAAGGTCCTCGCCGGCGGACAATCGCTAGGGCCGATGTTGAACCTGCGACTCGCGCGGCCGCAAATCCTGATCGACATTGCGCGGATCGAGGCGCTGCGGTGCATCGAGGATCTGGGCATGGCCTGGCGCATCGGCGCAGCAGTCACCCATTCGCGCCTCGAGGATGCAGCGCTGCGCGGAGCCGAGATGCTCGCAGAGGTCGCCCGCGGTATCGCGCATCGGGCGGTGCGCAACCGCGGCACGATCGGCGGCAGTGTCGCTCATGCGGACCCGGCTGCCGACTGGCCGGTTGCCCTCGCGGCCATCGGCGCCCGCGCACGCGTTCGCAGTGCCACGGGGACGCGAACTCTTGGCGTGGAGAGTATCGTGCTTGGCGCATTTACCACCGCGCTCGCCGATAACGAGATGATCGAGTCGATCGAAGTGCCCAAGCTCTCCCCGACGGGTCGCTGGGGCTACTACAAGTTCTCCCGCAAGGTCGGCGATTTTGCCGAGGTGAGCGCGGCTGCCGTCTTCGATCCGCAGAACGGCACGGCGAGGCTTTACCTTGGTGCGCTGCGCGGCTCGCCGCTGCCGCTCGCCAAGCTGGCCGCCGACGTTGCCGCGCATGGCCGCGCCGCCGTAATGCGAGATGCCGTATTGGACGCGCTGACCGAGGTGGCCCCGGATCTGGACGTCGTCGAGCGGAGGATGGCTGCGGCGGTCGTGATGCGCGCGCTCAATCAGGCATTGGGCGCATGATCCCGCTCACCCTCACCGTGAACGGCCGAAAGGTGGCGGCGATGGTGGAGCCACGCACCCATCTGGCTGATTTCCTGCGCGAGCAGTGTCGGCTCACCGGAACGCATCTCGGATGCGAGCACGGCGTCTGCGGCGCGTGCACTGTGCTTGTCGATGAGGAGCCGCTGCGCTCCTGCATCACCTTTGCCGTTTCATGCGACGGACAGAAGGTGCGAACGATCGAGGGCTTCGAGGACGACGCACTGATGCTGCGGTTGCGGGAAGCGTTTACGCGCGAGCACGCCTTGCAATGCGGCTTCTGCACCCCTGGCATGCTGATAGCGGCGCGCGACATTGTGAAGCGGGTGCCGGGTGCCGGCGAGAGCCGCATTCGCATGGAGCTTGCCGGAAACCTTTGTCGGTGCACCGGCTATCGCGGCATCATTGCCGCCGTGCGCAGCGTCGCGGAAACGCAAGAACCCGCTGCGGAGCGCGCTGGTCTGACGAAGGGACCGGAAGCCGAGGCTGCAGCGACGCTCGAGGCCTTCGTTGCAGACAATGGTGCTACCCGGTTACCGGCCGCGGCGGTCCTTGTGGCCCCTTCCGACCCGCGCGCCGCTCCCGGCAAAGCGATAAACCGGTTCGAGGAGAGCTTTGTCGCTCGCCGTCCACCGGCGGAAGTCTGGCGCATGCTCGCTGACGTGCCCGTGGTTGCGGCCTGCTTGCCCGGAGCCGCGCTGACCGAGCATGACGCGCGCAACGCCAAGGGCAGCATGCGTGTGAAGCTCGGTCCGATTGCCGCCGCCTTCGCCGGGTCCGCCTCGATCGAGCGGGACGAGCCCGCAATGCGCGGCGTGATCCGGGGTGCCGGGCAGGATCAGCGCAGCGGATCGCGCACCCGCGGCGAAGTGACCTACGCGCTTTTTCCCGAGAACGAGGGCCGGGAGACCCGCGTCTCGATCGTGGTGGAGTACAGCCTGCAGGGAATGCTGGCCCAGTTTTCCCGCACCGCGCTGGTTCAGGATCTCGGCAGGCGGCTCATCGCGGAATTTGCCGGGAATCTCGATCAACGATTGCAGGCAGACGGCGAAGGCTCTGTCCCGCGCAACGCCAGCCCGCTGAACCTGGCCCAACTGCTGTGGGATATGCTCCGGGCGCGGCTGCCTAGGCTGATCCGGGGTGCGTAGGGGGCGTTCGGGCCGGTTTGCCCAAAGAAAAAGCCCCGCTGATACGCCGCAGGGCTAAGTTTCAACAGGGTCGCTCCTGGAAGAGACCAGAGGCGAGCGCCCCAGTTTCCCGAAGATCTTGTCCCAATTGGGACAGTCTTCAGGTCGATGGAATCTCAAAAATGGCTGCTGCGGGAGCGCTTTCCCGGCGCGCCCTGGCGTGCCTCCAAAATCTGCCGGTTGGCCAACTCGGCACATCGCGCCCACCGGTCGGCCATCTGGTTCCACGTAGCCTTGCTTTGCGGGTCGCGCGCGAATTTGGCCGTCTGCTTACATTCTGCTGCGTGCTTCAGGAACTCATCGGGTGGATGCATGGGGCTCTTCGTCTCCTTGAACGTTCCGCCCCAATCCCCGGAAAGTTTGTAGCACAAATCTTTGCTGCGGGTCACTGAAAATTTCTGCAGGGACGGACCGGCGACCTACAAAAAGTATGGGCTGCCCCCGGCACTTCGACTAAAGTAGAAGCTCCTGCCGCCATCTCGCCCCATGCTTGTGCGAGCGCCGGCCAGCCTCCCATCGACCGGCGTGAACGAAGAAAGAACGGGGTGCACATGTCAAGCTGGCGGTAATAAGCGAACCGTATACCTTATCGCCAAGTCTCGATCGCCAAATCTCGATCGCCACTCGATCGCCAAATCTCGATTGCCAAGTCTCGCCGTCCCTGGGTCTCGCCGTCTCAAGGTCTTGCAGCGTTGGAGTATGTCATGGCGCCCCGTGCGTATTGGAAGGGCTATCTCAAGCTGTCGCTGGTTTCCTGCCCTATTGCCCTCAATCCGGCGACCTCGTCGTCGGAGCGGGTCTCGTTCCGCCAGATCAACAGGAAAACCGGCAATCGCCTTCGCCAGCAACTGGTAGACGAGGTGACGCGCGAGCCGGTCGATGCAGCCGACAAGTGCAAGGGCTTCGAGGTCGGCAAGAACGAGTACATCCCGATCGAGGACGAGGAAATCGAGACGCTGGAGATCGAGAGCAATCATACGATCGAGATCGACAGCTTTGTCCCGGCCGCCGAGATCGACAAGCGCTTCTATGACAGCCCCTACTACATCATGCCGAACGACAAGGTCGGCCAGGAAGCCTTCGCTGTCATCCGCGAAGCGATGAAAGGAAAGGGCATGGTGGCCTTGGGAAGGGTGGTCATGTCGAAGCGCGAGCGCGTCATCGCCCTCGAGGCTCTCGGCAAAGGGCTTCTTGGTACGACGCTGCATTATCCTTACGAGGTGCGAAAGGCAGAGGAATATTTCGAGGAAATTCCCGACATCAAGGTTCCGGCGGAAATGCTCAAGCTCGCCGAGCACATTCTGGAAACCAAATCGGGAGATTTCGATCCGTCGCAATTCAGAGATCACTACGAGGAGGCATTGGTCGAGTTTCTGCGCAAGAAGCAGGCCCACATTCCGATCGCGAAGAAAGAGCCGGCGTCGGAGCCGCGCAACGTGATCAGTTTGATGGATGCGTTGCGCCGCAGCGTGCAGGCCGCGGGTCCAGCACCGGCAGCGGCGAAGAAGCCGCGCAAGCGGGTTGAAGGGCAGCGTGAGATGCTGCTGCCAATTGCCGGCAAGCAGGCGCAACGTGAGGCGCGTGAAGCGCAACGCGACGCGCGTGAGGTGAAGAAGCCGGCGCGCGCGAGCGGCCGGCAGAAGAAAGCGGGTTGAGGCCCGGCCCCGGAATATCAATCCTGCAGCATCAATGCGCCGCTGCGGCGAAAGCGTGCGATGTCGGCGGGTGCAAAGCCCCAGTCCGCAAGCGCAGCAGCTCCCCCTTCGCCGAGTCGGGGAGGATCGCGCTCGACACGAGGCAGGGTGCGTGAAAAGCGTGGCGCCGGTGCCGGCTGAACCAGACCGCGCCGCTGCATGAACGTTTCGCGCGCGCGATTGTGCGGATGGGACGGCGCCTCGGCGAGCGACAGCACCGGTGCGAAGCACACATCGCAGTCAGAGAGCGTGTCGCACCACTGATCGCGCGTTTTTTGCCTGAAGGCTGCGCGCAGGGTCTCTTTCAGCTCCGGCCAGCGCGCGCGATCATGTTGTGGAGGCAAACTCCTGTGATCAAGACCCATGCATTCGAGCAGCCGCCCGTAGAAGCGGGCTTCGATCGCCCCGATCGCGATGTATTTGCCGTCCGCAGTCTCATAAACGCCGTACCAGGGCGCGCCGCCGTCGAGCGCGTTGACGCCGCGTTCGTCCTGCCATAGCCCCGCCGCCATGCGGGCATAGAAGAGAGACATCAGGCTCGCCGCACCGTCGCACATTGCAGCGTCGATCACCTGCCCCTTTTCCGACCTGCTCCTTTCGACCAGTGCGCAGACGATGCCGAAGGCGAGATACATGGCTCCGCCGCCGTAGTCGCCGACGAGATTGAGTGGCGGCACCGGCGGCTGTCCTGCCGCGCCGATCGCATGCAACGCGCCCGAGACGGCGATGTAATTGATGTCGTGACCGGGACTCTGCGCCAACGGGCCATGTTGCCCCCATCCGGTAACCCGGCCGTAGATCAACCGCGGATTGCGCGCGTGACACGCATCAGGACCGAGACCCAGTCTTTCGGTGACGCCCGGCCGGAATCCTTCGATGAGCGCATCCGCCTTCTCGACGATGGCCATCGCGATCTCGACGCCCTGCGCCGCCTTCAGATCGAGCGCTATCGAGCGGCGGCCCCGCGCGGTGATGTCGAGCTTGGGATCAACCGGCAGCCCGATGTCCGCAGGCTCGGTCCGGTCGATCCGCAGGACGTCTGCCCCCATGTCGGCCAGCATCATTCCGCAGAACGGACCCGGCCCGACCCCGGCAAGCTCCACTACCTTCACGCCCGAGAGAGGCCCACTCATTCATGCGGCTTGTGCGGCACACGCAGTCGGCGCCTATTCAGCGGCTTGGCGCGACGGCGGACGGATGCTGTCGAGTCCGTCGGCATCGGTTGCGGAGATCGTGGTGCGTACCATCAGCCGCGGCTCATTTGCCGGCCAGGGGCGGCCGCGATGCAGGGTCGCCCGGTTATCCCACATGACGACGTCACCCTTGCGCCAGGCATGCGCGTAGCTGAGCCCCGGCGCGGTCGCCGCATCCATGAGCTCCGCGAGAAGGCGTTGCGCGGCGCCATGCTCCATTCCCTCGATCGTGTAGGCATGCGAGGCAATATAGAGCGCCATGCGGCCGTTGACCGGGTTCCTCCATACCAGACGCCAGCATTGCGGCGGCAGCGCCGCGCGCTCCTCCGGGCTCGCGAGATCGGCAGCGATCTTGCCGCGCGAATGCGCATAATCGTGCCAGGCGAAAGAGCTCTCCAGCTGCCTGCGCAGTGCCGGATCGAGCCGGTCCCAGGCGAGCCTCGTTGAAACGTATTCCGTCTCTCCGCCCCGGGCGGGAATGGTGCGCGCCGACAGCACCGAGGCCAATGCCGGGACCCGCTTGAACGTGCTGTCCGTATGCCATAGCTGGTTGGCTTTGTTACGCAGTGAAAGCCGGTGATCGGCGGGGACGACCTTCCCGTTCGCGTCAATCGTGCTGAGGATCACCAGATTGGTGCCCGTTCCCTGCGACCCGACCTTGGTTATTTCCAGGGGACCGAATCGGCGCGAGAACGCGAGCTGCGCCTCGTCGCTCACCTCCTGCGCGCGGAAGATCAGCACCGAATGCTCTTCGAAGGCGGCGCGCACCTTGGCGTAAACAGCCGGGTCGGCCGCCACTTCCGCAAGCATGACGCCGCGTAGCTCGGCGGCGAAACCGGGACCCAGGGGCACAATTTCCATCAAGGGCTCCATCAATTCGATTTGCTCAACTCTCCGACAAAACCGACCCGCCGGCAAGAACTCATAAACCAACCGACGTCCCCTTTCAGCACAGGAGTTTTCCGCGTCGGCATTGCCGGGATCACGAGACATGTGCCGCGTCCGAGCCGTCCAACCGGGCAAAATCGAACCTTTAACCCGTTTGTGCGACTAATGTTCTGACTGCTGTTCCGAGGCTTGTGCCGCGGCTTTCGCGTTGCAGCGTGAGCGTGCCCTCGGCGTAAAAGCAAAGCAGGGGGGGTGCCGTCATGAGCTTGGGGTGGAGCACGTTAGCTGAAATACGCGATCTTTGGCTGCCGCCGCGCCTTCGCCGGCGATTTGCTCTCGTCTCTTCCTTCCTGGGCTTCGGATTGATTGCCGGTGCGAGCGGACTCTCGCTCATCGCCGCGGATGACGATTCGAATCCCCGCAGCGCATTCGCATTCGCCCCTCTGGAAACAGCAAACGTCGGCACAGCCGCTGCGAATGCAAACGCGCAGGTGCGGGCCGTGGAGACGGCGCTCGCGCCCGAGGCCGCACGGTCGGACAGCACCACGCGCGAAATCGGCAAGCGGGAGAGCTTCAACTCGTGCATGCCGAGCTCGGCGCACGGGGCCGCGAACCGATGCGCTGTCTCGGTGACCGCATCAAATCCAGAAGCCCATGATGCAGCGTCAGATCCGCCGCCTTCAACGGCTGTCCCGGGTAGCAGCGACAGCCATGCCGGCGGCAGCCCTGCGCCGGTGCTTGCTCACGCGGAGCCACCTGCCCCTGCCGTGACCACGCCCGTCGTGGAGCTGAGCCAACCGAAGACAGCCGACGCTCTACCGGCCGCGGTCGAGCCCCCGGTTGCCGAAACGCCTGCGCCAAAGCCGCGAAGGACCGCGCGCCAGCAGAACGGTTACCGCCATGCGTACCAACAGTCCGCTCGCCACGGCCGCTACGCCCAGCAGCACTTCTGGCCGTTCTGGTAAGCCGGTAGATCTGTCGCGCGCAACTCGCCTTACGCCGCCAGTTTCACATACTCGAAGTCGCCCGGCTTGTTGTCGATGCCCACGCGCGGCGGTGCAATCCAGCCGGCAAATTGAGCGGGCGCATAGACGGGCTTCATCAGTGACGCGATGAACTCGCCGTCGGCGGTGGAGGGCATCCATTTGTCTTTTTCGCGCTGCCAAGCCGGCGCGTCGAGGAGATCGCCCGCAGGCGAGGCATGCACGTCCTTGAACTCGCCGATGGCGCGGTTGAAGGCGACATGCGGCAGCATGAGCCTGAAGGGCACACCGGTGCGCTCGATGATCTTGTTCCAGCGATCGAGCCCGCGCTGGCAGTCGGCCGTGTAGTCATCGCGCAGACGCATGTTGATAGCGGTGAGCGCGGGCTCATCCACCCGCTTGATCTCGCCATCCACGAATTTGAGCACCGGATAGGTCGAGTGCTCGAGCCGGTGGTCGTCCTCGATCTTGGTCTCCTGGAAACGGCCCTTGAGGCTGGCGTTGAATGCGTTCGCGGCGTTGGTCGAAACCTCGGAGCCGAACAGATCGAGCGAGAGCGAATAGTGCAGGTTGAGCTTCTTCTGCATGGTCGGCAGATCGATCACACCGAGCGCGCGAACCTTCGCGATCTCGGCAGGATCATCGATCCCTGCCTCCTTCATCGCCTCGCACGTGCGCTGCAGGATACGGCCAACCCCCGTCTCGCCGACGAACATGTGATGGGCTTCCTCCGTGAGCATGAAACGGCAGGTGCGCGAGAGCGGATCGAAGCCGGACTGCGCCAGGCTCTCGAGCTGCATCTTCCCGTCGCGATCGGTGAAGAACGTGAACATGAAGAAGGAGAGCCAATCCGGGGTGGCCTCGTTGAACGCGCCGAGCATGCGCGGCTTGTCCGGGCTGCCGGAACGCCGCTGCAGCAACTCCTGCGCCTCCTCGCGCCCGTCGCGTCCGAAATATTTTTGCAGGATGTAGACCATGGCCCAGAGGTGGCGGCCTTCCTCGACGTTCACCTGGAACACGTTGCGCATGTCGTACAGCGATGGGGCGGTCTTGCCGAGATGGCGCTGCTGCTCCACCGATGCGGGCTCGGTATCGCCCTGGATGACCACCAGCCGGCGCAGCATGGCGCGGTATTCGCCCGGCACCTCCTGCCAAGCCGGCTCACCGAGGTGATGCCCGAACGGGATCTTGCGGCCCTCCTCTTGCGGCGCGAGCAGGATGCCCCAGCGGTAATCCGGCATCTTCACGTAATCGAATTTTGCCCAGCCCTTCGGGTCGACCGACACCGCCGTGCGCAGATATACCAGCGCCTGCTGGAAGCCCTCGGGGCCCATCGTCTGCCACCAGTCGAGATAACCGGGATGCCAGTGCTCGAGCGCGCGCAGCACGGTGCGATCTTCGGTCAAGCCCACATTGTTGGGGATCTTCGTGCTGTAATCGACATTGATGATATCGGCCATGACTTTTCCTCACACTCTTGTCGTATCGAAGGCCGGCTTCTGGCCGGTGCCGTAGCGTCGCAGCGCGCCGTCAGAGCCGACCGCATTGGGCCGCTGGAAAATCCAGTTTTGCCAGGCGGTCAGGCGCGCGAAGATTTTCGATTCCATTGTCTCGGGCCCGGCGAATCTGAGATTGGCCTCGAGGCCGGTCAGCGCGTCGGGAGAGAAGCTCGCGCGCTCCTCCAGGAACACGCGGATCTCGTCCTCCCAGTCGATCTCATCCAGTGCAGCGGTGACGAGGCCCAGCCGCTCGGCCTGCGCGGCATCGATCATGTCGCCGATCCTTTGCTTCGCGGCATCGGCATCGGCGGGACTGGCAAGGAACCGGCTCTGCAGGCGAGAGAGCCCGTTCGCCATGGGATAGGCGCCAAAGCTCACCTCCCCGAGCGCAACTGCTGCTGCGGGGCGGTTGTCGCCCTCGCGACTGCCGATGAGCATGTAGGAGCGGTCGGCCGCGAAGACCAATTCTGCAAGAGTGCCGGCAAAGCACGAGCCCGGCTCGACCAGGGCGACCAGCGAGCGCGAGGTGAGATCGACGCGCTTGAGCACCCGCTTCCACAAGCTGCGGACCTCGCGCGCGAGCCAATGTTGCGCGTTGGTGTCGAGGAACCGATCGTAGGTCAGCACCTGCGCCGGATCTCCCGACGACGTGAACACGATGGCTGCGACATCATGCTCGTTCGCGCGGATGTCCAGAATGGCATCGTCAAGCTCGCGTGCAAGTCGCAGCGGCCAGAACTCCGGTCCGAGCTCCACCATCGCGTCCGCGCCGGCGGGCACAGCCGCATCCGGGCCGCGCAGGTTGATGGTCGCAAGCCGCTGTGCTCGCTGGAATTCCACGGTAAGCGTGCTGAATTCGACGGCATTCTCCGAGCGCTCGCGCCGGAGCGGCTCGAGCACAATTCCTCTGGCATCGCTCGGACGACGTGAGCGCGCGGCAAACTGCTTCGCCCGCTCGCCGACGGCCTGTTCCAGCTTCGAGCCCGAAACCACCTCGTCCACCAGGCGCCATTCCACCGCGCGCTTGCCTTTGACGCCCTCCTCGGTCGTGCAGAAGACGTCGGCACGGTCGCGCCGAACCTTGCGTTTGTCGGTGACGCGGGTGAGCCCGCCAGTGCCGGGAAGCACGGCAAGCAGCGGCAGCTCCGGCAGCGATACCGCAGTCGAGCCGTCGTCGATCAACATGATGTGGTCGGCGGCGAGCGCGAGCTCGTAGCCGCCGCCGGCGGCGGTGCCGTTGATCACGCAGATGGTGGCGAGCCCGGAGGTCTCGCTCGCCTCCTCGATGCCATTTCTCGTTTCGTTGGTGAACTTGCAGAAGTTGACCTTGTGCGCGTGGGTCGCTCCCGCGAGCATGCGGATATTGGCGCCCGCGCAGAATACCCGCGGCTTGCCCGAGCGCAGCAGAACGACCTTGACCGAGGGATGCTCGAACCGCAGCCGCTCGAGCGCGTCGGCGAGCTCGATGTCAACGCCGAGATCGTACGAGTTGAGCTTGAGCTCGTAGCCTTCGAACAACGTTGCCTTCTCGTCCACGTCCATCAGCAACGTGGCAACATCGCCGTCGATCTTCAGCTTCCAGTGCCGGTATCTCGCCGGCTCGGTCTGGAAATCGATGCGTGTCTTGCCGTTGCTCAAGTTGCGCGCTGCATCGACCATGTGATCCTCGCTTCAGCTCACGACTGATCGGGCTGGTTCCTCGAACACAATGCCTTCCCGGTGATCGCGCAGAAGCCGATTGCAGAAGTCGGCAACTGCGCGCAGGGTCCGCTCCGGTCTCTCGCGGTGCGGGGCGTGGCGCGTTCTGGGGAGAAGCACGACCTCGACCGGGCAGTAACACTCGTGTTGTGCCACCTCTATCTGGCGCACCGTGCCGAATTGGTCGTATTCGCCCTGCACGATCAGAATCGGCACGCGGATGTGGGCAAGCTCCTCGGTGAGGTCGAGCTTGCGGAACTCGGGGTGCAGCCAGGGATCGCACCAGTTGTGGAACGCGTTGTCGGCATCGGCATGGATGCGGGCAAGCTTCGTGCGCAAGCTTCCTTGCTCGAATGCGGCCTTGGCGCGGGCGATCTCGGCCAAGCCCATGTCCTCGGTGACGAAGTGCGGAGCGACCAGGACCAGACCCCGCACACGATGATCCTGGATGCTGCCTGCATAGATCGCGGCGATGGAGGCGCCGTCGCTGTGGCCGAGAAGCAGTCCGCGGCGGAAACCGATTGCATCGAGCACACGCGGGAGCACGCGGCGCGCCTCGTCGTGCATGAAAGTGACTGGACGCGGCAGCGTGGAGGGTGAAGAGCGGCCATAGCCTGCGCGCGAGTAGGAAAAGATGCCCGCGCCTGTTGCCGCTGCAAGGTCCTGCGCAAAGCTGCCCCACACGTCCATCGAGCCGAGCCCTTCGTGCAGCAGCACAATGGTCGGCGCCGCGTGCGGACGTGGTCCGTCGAAGCGGTATTCGAGCCGCATCTCACCGAGATCGAGAAAACCCCGGTCCTCGAGTGTCATTGCACGGTCCAACGCTGGACGAGCTCGAGCAGTTTCGCACCGCTCTGCTCGATCGTGTCGCCCGAGGTATCGAGCGTCGCCTCTGCGCGGGCGTAATCGGCCTCGCGCGCGTCCAAGATGGCGACCAGATCCGCCATCGCCTCCCGATTGTGCGCCATCGGACGAAAGTCGCCTTGGCCCAGCACACGCGCCATGTGCTCCTGCGGCCGCGCCTTGATCCACACGGTGTGCGTGCGGCGAAGAAGGTACCCGAATGTTTCCGCATCCGAAACGATCCCTCCGGCCGCCGCGATCACCGCCGCCTCATGTTGCGCAACGACGCGATCGAGACAGGCCCGCTCGTAGCGGCGGAAGGTTGCCACCCCCGCCATCTCGATGAGATCGGAAATGCTGGTGCCACAGGTCTGCTCGATCAGACGGTCGAGCTCGATGAATGGAAACCCGCGTGCGTCGGCCAAGCCCCGGCCCAGAGTTGATTTCCCGGCGCCGCGAAGCCCGATCAGTGCGATGCGCCGGGCTCGATCGGTCGTCGTCCCCTCCCCTGCGCGACCCTCGATCAGCTCGGCAAGCGCGGCCAGCTCGCTCGCCGGGGCGCGCCCGAGCACGTCAAGAATGCGTATGAGCGCAGCGGGGCGGCCATTCGCGCGGGGCAACAGGTCGATGACGGGGAGATCGAGTGCGTGCGCAATCGCGGTGAGCATGATCACGGAAGGATTGCCGCGTCCGGCCTCGATCTGGGCCAGATAGCGCTCCGACGCGCCGGAAGCGTGCGCCAGCTGCCGCCGCGTCATGCCGCGCTTGGCGCGGGAGAGCCGGACCAGGCGTCCGACCTCGGCCGCCACAGCTTCGGGGGGTGCAATTTCAAGCCTTGGCGCAGGATGTGGCTTGAGCTCGGACATGTCTAACGGCGCAATCATCGTAGTTTTGACCGCTTGCAACAAAATTCGCGGCGGCTGCTGCGTGCACTATAATTCATGTGATATAATGCATATCAACGGGATGTCAATCCGCCCCATTTCGTGAGCGGCAAGACTGCGCGCGCCGCCTGCCCGGGCTACGAATGCAGAATCTGGTGGGCCGCCGAGGGCTGATTGCGACGGTTGTGTCGTTCGGCTGGCGCCTTGCCGTCGTGCTTGGCCTTGTGCACCAGGGCGACGCTGTCCTGCAGCTTGCGTTTGAGCGTGCGGCCCAGCCGCGCCTCCAGCAGCGCCAGCACTGCCGCCTCCTCAGGGCTCAGCCTCGGAAGATCGTGGCGAGGCTCATCCTCGACACCGGGCTTGATCTCCAGCAGCAATTCGCCCTCGGCATAGGCCTGCAGGATCTCCGGGTGCACATAGCACTTCCGGCAGATCGCAGCAGTATTCCCCAGGCGGGCCGCCACGCGCTCGATGGCGCTTTTCACATTCTTTTTGAACGCTGCCTTATTGTCGAACGTCTGTAATTCCTGGAGCGCAATCGCGGCCAGCACGGTTCCTTGCCAGGTGCGGAAATCCTTGGCGGTAATGTCATGTCGGGCGATCTCCTTGAGGTAGACGTTGACGTCCGACGAAGTCACACCGCGCAGCACTCCCTCTTCATCGAGGTATTGGAACAGCTCCTGCCCCGGCAGATCCTGGCAGGCCCGCACGATCCTGGCGACTCGCCGATCGCTGACCCGCAATCGCCATGTCTTGCCGCTCTTTCCCTTGAAATGGAATTTCAGCTGAGTCCCATTCACCTCGACGTGGTCGTTGTGCAGGGTCGTCAATCCATAGCTCTTGTTTTCCCTGGCGTAGCTGCCGCTTCCTACCCGGATGAGCGTCCTCTCCAACAGATGCACGATGGTGGCGAGCACCTTTTCGCGCGGAAGGCCCTTGCAGGCCATATGCTCGGCAACGGCTCGACGAATGCCGGGCAAGCTCTTTGCAAATTCCATCAGGTGCTCGTACTTCGTGCTCTCGCGCACTTCGCGAAAGGCAGCATGGTAACGGTATTGTTTTCGCCCGCGGAGATCGCGTCCCGTTGCCTGCAGATGTCCGTTCGCCTCGAGGCAGATCCACACGTCCGTCCAGGCGGGAGGAATCGCAAGCTTGCGCATACGTTCGAGCGTCTCCTCGTCGCCGACCTTGGTGCCCTGCGACGTAATGTAGGAGAAACCTTTTCCAGCTCTTTTTCTGCGAATGCCAGGGTCCTCGTCGCTCACATAAGTGAGGCCCGCGCCTTCGGCCGCATCCTGCGGATCGGGGATGCTGATGCTGGCAAGCGCGGAATGCGGGGCCATGAAAGATGTCGCCTCTCGCAAGCCAATTGCGCAAGAGGCTGCAAGTTCCAGAGCAACTGGTTGTATTGCCAAACAATACGAGCGTGACATGCGGTGCACCGAGCGATGCCAGCAGCGCTCAGCCGGTGCTCGTCGTTGCCGTCGCGCCTACGCCGAGAAGCCGCGACGAAGGTCGCAGGAACCCCGCGCGTAGGGCAACGTTACGATAAGCTGAGCTCTGCCGCATGCGCATCTCGAGCGCACCGGCCGCATCTGAGGGAGGCCACTGCGCAATCTGGCAGCTGCTTGATCTACATCAATAAGTCTGGTTAAGGCATCAGGCTGCCCGGAGCGTAACCTTGCGCGCCGCCCCGTACAAACACCAACAAGGGAATGCCCGAAATGAACTTCCATCTTACGCGACGCCGCGTCTTGCAGGCGGGCGCAGCACTTGGGACCTCGGCCGTCTGCTCGCCTTCCATCCTTGCCTACGCTCAGGGCGAGACGCCCATCAAGATTGGAATGCATGATCCGTTGACCGGGACCTATGCAGCCGAGGGGGAGAGCGAGGTCCGCGGCGCCAGAATGGCGCTGGCAGAGATCAATGCAAAGGGCGGAGTGCTCGGCCGCAAGCTCGACTTGGTGGTCGAGGACGACAATGCCAATGCCGGCCTGGCGGCCCAGAAAGCGCACAAGCTCATCGAGCAGGACAAGGTGTCATTGCTGATGGGCGCCGTTTCCTCCGCGACAGCCCTCTCGGTCAACCAGGTCGCTCATGACAAAGGCGTGGTCTACATGGTGACCGGCGGGCACACCGACCCTGTCACCGGCAGCCAGTGCCATTGGACCACATTCCGGATCTGTACGACCACCTACATGCTCGCTGCTGGTTTGGCCGACACGCTCTTCAAAAAGTTCGGCGGAAAGTGGTACTTCATCACACCCGACTACGCGTTCGGCCATACCCTGCAGGAAGCATACGCGACGCTGCTGAAGAAATTGGGCGGTACGGTGCTCGGCAACTCCCTGTCGCCGCTCGGAACGACCGACTTCACAGCCTATCTCATCAAGGCCCAGCAAGCGCATCCCAACGTATTGATCAATTTGTGCGACGGTCAAGACTTGGTGAACTCGATGAAGCAGGCTGCGCAGTTCGGGCTGACCAAGCAATTTGCGATCGGAGGCGGCTTGAGCGAGCTTGAAGTGCTCGCGGCGCTGCCGAGCGAGGCGAAGGTAGGCTGGTGGACATTGGAATGGTGGTGGGACCAGCCGAGCACCCCTCACGTCAAGGACTGGGTTGCGGCCTATCAGAAAACCTACGGCGACAAGAGCTATCCCAGCGCCCGCACGTGGTTCGGCTATGCCGGCATGCATTCGCTCGCAATGGGGGTCGGCAAGGCGCAGTCGCTCGAGGCGGTCAAGGTCGCACGGGCGCTGGAAGGCATGGAGCTGCCTCCGGAGATCAAGCTTCAACCAAAT
Source organism: Xanthobacteraceae bacterium (assembly GCA_036557665.1). Taxonomy (GTDB): domain Bacteria; phylum Pseudomonadota; class Alphaproteobacteria; order Rhizobiales; family Xanthobacteraceae; genus VAZQ01. The sequence goes on from DATBHG010000009.1 coordinate 31,617, forward strand.
CATGTCTATTTCCGTCCGGGCGACCACCAATTGATGTCCAGCGAGTTCCCCGGCGAGATCATTCAGAACGGCACGTATCCGAACCTCTTCAAGGTCGCGGACATCGTGGCAGGAGAAAAAATCGCGCTACCGGAAAGTCAAACCGGCTGTCACCTCGATTATCAGTCATAGAGCTCCGACCCGGGAATCGCCTGCTGTTGCGTCGCTCACGGCCATGGTGAGCGGCGCAGCACGTTTTTCGAGATAATTGCGGGGCCAAGGCTGACGATGCAGCTCCTGCTGTTCAACGCCTTCAACGGCCTGATCCAGGGCGTCTTCTACGCATTGATGGCGCTCGGTTTGGCACTCATTCTGAGTCTTAATTCGATAATCAACATGGCGCATGGCGGCTTCCTGGTCATCGGGGCGTACCTCGCCTACACCCTCAATCCGTATTTGGGCTTCTGGGGCGCCCTGATCGTCGGGCCGGTTCTCGCCGGCGTCATCGGGCTTGTCGTCGAACGCGGGCTGATCCGACCTCTCTACAAGCGCTCCGACCCGCTCTATAGTCTTCTTCTGACGTTCGGCTTGGCTCTCATCATCGAGGATTTGACCCGCACGATCTGGGGCGCGCAGGGACTGCCGCTTGAAGTTCCTGCGATCCTGAACTCACCCGCCAGCAGCCAATTCTTCTTTATCACAGGGTACCGGATCTTCGTGGTCGCGATCACGGCGGCTGCGGCGATCGGCCTTTATCTCCTGCTGCGCTATACGTTGCTCGGGATCCGGATCCGCGCGGGAACGCGCGACATTGAAACCACTTCGGCACTCGGCGTGAACATCTACCGGCTTCGCGCTCTGAATTTCGGATTTGGATGTTTCTTCGCGGGGCTGGCCGGGGTGCTGGCGTCTGGAATCCTGGGGCTGACCCCGCCAATGGGCAACAGCCTCATAATGCCGAGCTTTGTCGCAATCATTGTCGGCGGTGTAGGCAGCCTTTTCGGCGCGGTCCTGGGTGGGCTCATTATCGGTCTGGCTGCCGGGATCACCACCACCTACTATCCGGCAGCGAGCGAGGCGGTGATCTATCTCATGATGCTGATCGTATTGGTCGTGCGGCCGCGCGGGCTGCTCGGCGAGGAGGGGCTGTTCGAATGACGGCCCTCGCACCGATCGCAGCGATGTGGCTGGGGCTGTTGACGCTGCCTTATTGGCTGCCTATTCTCGGCGGCTATACCGCGCTCGGCTCCAAGATCCTGATCTACGGGATTGCAACGATGGGGCTGAACCTGCTCCTCGGCTTCACCGGCGGGCTGTCGTTCGGCCAGGCTGCCTATTTCGGGCTCGGAGCCTACGGCGCCGGGATGACCCTGAAATACATCGCATCGAGCACGCCCCTGGCGATCCTCGTCGGCACATTGGCAGGCGGCATTGCCGCGACCCTGCTCGGCCCACTGGTCATGCGGCGCCGCGGCATATATTTCGCGATGATAACCATCGCGATCGGCCAGCTCTTCTACTTTGTTGCCGTTCGCTGGAACGAAGTGACCGGAGGCGAGGACGGGCTGGCGGGGTTTGGCCGCCAGCCACTTCATTTCGGCGCGATCGTCGTGCCGCTTACGCAAACGACCTTCTATTATCTCGTGCTTCTATGTTTCACCGTCGCCGTGGCCATCATGTGGGCTCTGTTGAGCTCGCCGCTCGGTCACACCTGGGTCGCCATTCGCGAGAACCGGCGTCGCATGGAGTTCCTGGGCATAAGGGTCGACCGTTACGTCTGGGCAGCTTTCGGCATCGCCGGTTTCATTACCGCTTTTGCCGGCACGTTGAACGCGCTGCTGTTCAATTTCACCTCACCGCAGGATTTGCATTGGATTCTGTCGGGCAATTTCGTCATCATGATAGTGCTCGGCGGAATGCGCAGCTTCTTCGGCCCCCTCCTGGGGGCCTTCATCTTCATCGTCGCACAAGATTATCTCTCGAGCTTTACCGGCAACTGGATGACCTTCATCGGTTTGTTGTTTGTCCTTATCGTGCTGTTGTTCCCGAAAGGTATTCTCGGGTTTTTTGGCGCCCGCGCGAGGCTCGCGTGACGGCTGCGAGCACCGTTGAAACGAGCAGCGACTGTCATGCGTCACGGCCCGACGCGGGCACACCGGAAACCGTCGAGACAGGTTCCGAATTTTTGCGTCTGAAGAGCGTGTCCCGCCAGTTCGGCACGCTCAGGGCAGTAGACCAGGTCTCGTTCGCGATGAACGCGGGAGAGCTGCGCGCCGTCATCGGGCCGAATGGAGCCGGCAAAACCACGTTCTTCAACCTGATCAGCGGACTTCTTCCGCCAACCGGCGGCCAAATATGGTTTCAAGGGCGCGACATCACCCGAGAGACCGTCGTGCAGCGCGTGGCAAAAGGGATCGTCAGAACGTTCCAGATCACCGAGGTTCTTCCCGATCTGACAGTGACCGAGAACATCCGGATCGGGGTCGAGACAGCTTTTCGCCTGAACAGCAAGCCATGGCTCTCCCGATCGATGCAAGCGAGAGTCGACGCGCGCGTCAGCGAGCTGATCGAAATTGCGGAATTAGCGAGCAAGCAACATCGCAGAGTAGGTGAGCTGGCCCACGGCGACCAGCGCGTCGTGGAAGTCATGCTGGCATTGAGTCTCGAGCCACGCCTTTTGCTCCTGGACGAGCCCACTGCCGGAATGGGCGATACCGAAACCGAGCACATGGTCGAGCTCGTGCGGCGGCTGCATGCGGAGGCTGGCGTAAGCATCCTCTTCATCGAGCACGACATGGACATCGTATTCGGCATCGCACAGCGGATCACGGTGCTCGACCAGGGCCGCATTCTCGCCGAGGGCACGCCGGACCAGATTTCAGCGGATCCCAAGGTGCGTGCCGCGTATTTGGGAACCGCGGAATGAAGGCTGTCCTATGCGCAACCGACGTGCACACGTTCCTCGGCAAGAGCCATATCTTGCATGGAGTATCGCTCGAGGTTCGCGAGGGGGAGATCGTCACGCTGCTTGGGCGCAACGGCGCGGGCAAGACCACGACAGTGCGCAGCCTGATGGGACTCGCGCCACCCCAGAATGGGGTTGTCGAGATGTTCGGCCGCGACACGACCCGGTCGCCGTCGCATCGGATTGCCGAGCTCGGCGTCGGCTACGTCCCCGAAGGCCGCAAGATTTTTGGCGCTTTGACGGTGCTCGAAAATCTCAGAGTGCCGGTGAGCCGCCCGGGGCCATGGAGCCTCGAGCGCGTGTTCAAGCTCTTCCCGCGGCTGGAAGAGCGCAAGTCCCAGCTCGGACGCCAGCTATCCGGCGGCGAGCAGGAAATGCTGGCGATCGCGCGTCCGCTGTTGATCAATCCACGGCTCATGCTCCTGGACGAGCCTTCGCAGGGGCTGGCGCCGCTCGTCGTCCGAGAGGTGATGCAGGTGGTGCGCCGCATGCGCGACGAGGGATTGTCCATCCTCCTCATCGAGCAGAATGCACCGCTGTCGCTTTCGATAGCGGATCGGGCTTACGTCATGGACGACGGCAGAGTGACATATTCCGGGCGTGCTGCCGAGCTCCTGAACGACGCAGATCTCGTCAACAGGCTTGCCGGAGTCGGGCGAAGAGCGCGGCGGTCCCGCGGACCTGCACGATAAAATGCCTGCGGGCCACAGCGCTCCGCGTCTGTGTTGATCCACATGCTTTGGTGCATCGGTACCGAGGGTTGCGCTCGAAACCAAACCGCGATGGCCGAGTTGTCCTTGAAGGGAGACGTCCCTTTCCGGAGCGATAGAGCGCGTGAGTCCAAGACCTTCGCGGGAGCAGATCGATCCCACATCCATTATCGCCGGAATCGGCTTTGTCATCGTGCTGCTGTTCGGCGCGTTTTTGAACGGGTTTGTACAGACCCTGCATTCCGGTGGGTCCGCAGCGGTGCCCCGGGACAAGCCACTGCAGCTCGCGGAGCAAGCGTTTCGCAGCGGGCACGATCAATCGGCAGCGCAGATATTTTCCGAGCTCGCAGACAAGAACAATCCGACTGCCCAATATTGGCTGGCGCACATGACCGAGCTGGGGCTGGCAGTGCCGCACGACACGGGGAAGGCCATTGGGCTATATAAGAAGGCAGCCAATGCCGGGGTGATTGCAGCGCAGCTCAGGTTGGGAGAGATATATCTGCGGGGCGACACGGTGCCTCCCGATTTCGCGCAGGCGAAAGGCTACCTGGAGCGTTCCGCACTGCGCGGCGATCCCCGAGCCGCAATGGAGCTGGGCCGCATGTATCAGCTGGGACTGGGAATGCCGCCCGATCCCGTCGCCGCATATGCCTGGTCGGAGGTGGCGGCGCTGGAAGGCGATGTCCCCGCACGGCGCGAGCGCGATTCGTCGCTTCGTAGCCTCAAGGGAAGCGATCAGCAGACGGCGATCGCCCGCGCCGGTGAAATCCTGAGCCGAATAAAGCAGCGCGCGGCTCAAGCTAACCCGTAGCTCGACAGCAACGATCGCAGCCGTTTCGCGCCACACTTTGGCGCCCGGATCGCTCCGGATCCGGGCGCTTGGAGCGGGCCGCAGGGGGCTCTCCCTCGGCGTCTACTCTGCTGCGCCATACGACGAGGTACGGCTGACCGAGGTACGCGTCGTTTCGGTGTACGGACGCATGAGGCTCAAGAAGGCCTCGCTGGCGGCGCTTCCGCTCAACACGATTGCCGCCCCTGCGATAAGCAGGGCCGTGAGCGTCAACACTCCGGAGCTGGTCAGAATGAGCGCCAGAATCCCCAGCACTATCGCAGCAAGTCCCGCGAGTGCCTGCATCCCGGTTGCACCCTGCCCCAACTCGGCAACCACGATGTCCGCCCCCGAGCGCCACTCGCTCCCGGGAACCGCAGACCGCTTCAGCATGTGCAGATGCCAGACGGCATTGCTGCTGAAGAGAAGGGCGCTTCCGAAGGCAATTGCAGCGATCGCTGTCAGGACGGCGGCGTGGATGCCAACCAGAGCGAGAATGCCGAGCACGATGCCTGCTACACCTGCGGCAAATACCGCGGAGAGGCTGCCGCCGCTGAACTCATGGGTCGGCGCCGTCGCCGCACCGGCAGGAAAAATCATGTGGGCATATTCCGTCATCATCGTCCCGCCCTCTATCAGCAGAGCGGCACCAAAGACGATCGTGGCTATCGCCGTTATCGTTTCCGCGTGAGCTCCGGTGAGCCCTATGATCGCCAATACTATCGTGGCAAGTCCACCGATCGCGTCGGCAAACCAGCCGTAAGCAGCCTCCGTGGATGTTGTTTGAGACATAGTCATGGTCATGGCATTTCTCCATTCTTGTTCTTTGTGAACGGCAGAGGCGGCAAGCGCCTCACTTTCGTCCGATCACACCTTTGATCTAAGAACACTATTTGACAGATTCAAATAGGCCTCGACCCTATTCTCAATGACTTGCGTAATTGTTCTAGGTTAATGCACACGAGCAGGACCGCGACTTGTCTCCCGACAAAAGCCGCGACCTCGCCATGCAATTCGCGCATCTACATTTGGCCGACACGACACCGTCTCCAACCAAACAAAAGCCGATACTCGTCACCCTCGTTCCGGCAAGGGCATTGCGGTCGGAGCCCGGCCGGGGCCCATGCCTCGCCGGAGAAAAACGCTCATTTGTGATGAGCATCACAGATCCGGGAGGTTGGTCGGGGCTATAACAAATCGGACCTGTTCAGGATTGGAGGGGATCGACATGCCCCGCGATTTCTCCGGACTTTTTCACTGGCTCGCGGTCCGGCCGGCGGGCGTCACCGTTGCCGCGGTGCTCGCGACGACATCAGCCGGGGTTGCCGCGCCGCTGCAGGTCGCGTTGGTCGAAAACGTCATCGGGCATTCGAGCCCCGTGCGGGCCATGGACTACCTCGATGCCGGGCAGACCGTTCGACTGGGCCCCCATGACGCTATTGTCCTGACCTATCTGCATTCATGCATACGCGAGACGATCACTGGTGGAACCGTGACGGTAGGCACCGATCGCAGCGAGGTGCAAGGCGGCCAAGTCACGCGTACCAAGATCGATTGTGACGAGCGCGCGTTCGTGCTGACCGGCGGCGGCATCGAGAGCCAGTTTGCGGGAAGGGTTTTTCGCGGTCTCAAGCCGGAGCCGGCGGAGACCTTGGTCGGCGGACCAGACGATGCCCGCCTCCACAGATGATGCTGCGGTGCTGGAGACAGCGAAACGCTTTGGTCTCTAGCTTACGGCCGGAGAGATTTCCCCCGCAGCTTCCCCCCGCAGCTTGAACCGCTGGATCTTGCCTGTCGCGGTCTTCGGCAGATCCGCGCGGAACTCGATCCAGCGCGGATATTTGTACGGGGCGAGCTTGCTCTTGACGTGCTCCTGGAGGGCGCACTCGAGCGCGTGACCGGCCTTCTCCGGGGTTTTGAGCACCACGAAGGCCTTGGGCTTGACCAGGGCATCATCATCCGGCCAAGCTACTACCGCCGCTTCCAGCACTTCGGGGTGGGTGCACAGCGCACCTTCCACCTCGAACGGTGAGACATAGATCCCGCCGACCTTCAGCATGTCGTCGCGGCGCCCGCAATAGACGTAATACCCGTCTGCGTCCCGTAGATACTTGTCGCCGGAGCGGGTCCATTCGCCGAGGAATGTCTCGCGCGAACGCTCCCGGTTGTTCCAGTACATCACGGCGCTCGTGGGGCCGCGCACTTGCAGCTCGCCCAACTCTCCGCTGGCGTTGATCACGCCGCCCGCGTCATCGAGAAGGCGAATATCGTAGCCGGGCACCGGTTTTCCCGTGGTGCCGTATCGGACATCTCCCGGGTGATTGGAGAGAAAGATGTGCAGCATCTCGGTTGAGCCGATCCCGTCGAGAATATCGAGCCCATAACGCTCCTTCCAGCGGCGACCGATCTCGGGAGGAAGCGCCTCACCGGCGGAGACGCAGCAGCGCAGCTTGAGCTCGGACCGCGCCGACGCATCTGGGCTCGCCAAAAAGGCGGCATAGAAGGTAGGCACTGCATAGAAGACCGTGATGGGATGGCGCCGCAGAAGGGCGGCCACCCCGTCCGGAGTCGGGCGCTCCGGGGAGAGTACGGTGGTGGCGCCCGCCGCCATGGGAAAGGTCAGAGCATTGCCGAGCCCATAGGCGAAGAACAGCTTGGCAACGGAATAACAAACATCGCTCTCGGCAAGCCCGAGCACGCCCTCGCCGTAGAGCTCGGCGGTGAGCGGCAGATCGGAATGCACGTGCACCGCTCCCTTGGGACGACCCGTGGATCCCGACGTGTAAAGCCAGAAGCACATGTCCTCCCGGGTGGTCGCGGCAGTGCAGGGATCCGGGCTTGCCTTGCTCAGGAGATGCTCGAAGCTCAAGTGTCCCTGCGCGTTGTCGCCCGACACCAGCACATGGGTGAGATGCGGGGATGATCCAATCAGCCTGGCGAATTTGGGGAGGAGCGGCTCCGACACGACGAGAAGCCGGGCGCGGCTATCCGCCAGCATGAACCCGTAGTCCTCCTCGGTCATGAGCGTGTTGACCGGGATGGGAACGACTCCGGCCTTGATGGCGCCGAGGAATGCGGTGGGCCAGTCGATCGTATCGAGGAGAGCGAGCATGATGCGCTCCTCCTGCCGCAGGCCAAGCGAGCGCAGCACGTACCCGAAGCGCGCGACGCGCTTGGCAAGCATTGCATAGGTCCAGGACCCGCGCGGGTCGATGAAGGCCGGCTTGCCGGCGCGGCCGGCGGCAAGGTTGCGCTCGATCACGTCGGCGGCGAAGTTGTAGTCGCGCGGAATGCGCTCGATCGCCTGGCGCGGGTCGCGCGGTGACGGCCTTGTTGCGGCCATTGCCATGGGCACCGTTCCCTCCTTGGCCACGCATTATGCAAGGCGCCCGCGGCGGCGGCAATGACAGCCTTGCCCGCAGCAGTAGCTGCATTCCTTGACCGCGAATTGCCAAGGGCGACGCGCAGGGCCATATTCCGATCGACGTCAGGCATGGCGAGGCAGAGGCACCATATGGATATTCAGGCTCTCGGCTATGTCGGTGTTCATGCAAGATCGATCGAGGATTGGGCGCGCTTCGGGACCAGCTTCCTGGGCATGCAGCTCGTCGAGCAAGGCCGCAGGACGCTTGCTCTGCGCATGGACGACCGCAAGCAGCGCGTCGTGGTCAGCGAGGACGGCGGCGAAGGCATTGCGTTCTTCGGCTGGGAGGTGAAGGACGCAGACAAGCTCGAGCAGATGGCCGCGCGGCTGGAGCAAGCGGGCTTGCAGATCGCACGCGGTACGCACTCCCTTGCGGACGAGCGGCGGGTCAAGGAGCTCATCGTGCTCGCCGATCCACTCGGCAATCGGCTCGAGATTTTCCACGGCGCAGAAAGCGCGAGCAATCCGTTCAGGCCGGGCCGTTCGATCTCCGGGTTCCGCACGGGTCCGCTTGGGATGGGCCATGTCGTCCTGCACGTCGAGCAGGTCGATGCCGTGCTGCCCTTCTATCGCGACGTGCTCGGCTTTCATCTTTCCGATTACATGCGGCGCCCCTTCAACGCGTATTTCTTCCATGCCAATCCGCGCCATCATTCCATTGCCTTCATCGAGACCGGCCGCAACGCGACACATCATCTGATGCTGGAGCTGTTCTCGCTCGACGACGTCGGACAGGGCTACGATCTCGCGTTGGGCGAGGAGGGACGCATCGCAACCACGCTTGGCCGCCACATCAACGACGAGGTGACATCGTTCTACGCCAACTCGCCGTCCGCCTTCATGGTCGAGTACGGCTGGGGCGGCCGCGTCATCGATGTTGAAAGCTGGCAGCCCGAGGAGGTCGCCTGGGGCCCGAGCATGTGGGGCCACGACCGCCTGTGGCTCAGTCCGGAGAAGCGCGCCGAGGCCCGGGAGATCCGGATTGCAGCCGCCGCGAGCGGACTGCGCCGCCCGGTCAACGTGATGGAAGGCAACTACACGCTCATGCCCGGCATCTGTCCGTGGTGGGACAACGTGGTCCGCAGCGAAGCCGCGGAATAGGACTTCCGCGCGGGCAGAGCAGGCTCCGATGACAGTCGCCACTGGGCGAGAGCAAATCCCGCGGCTCGCTGTGCACGGGCTTGCGATGCCGGCAATCGGTCTCGGCACCTCCGGCCTCGGCAACTGCGGCGAAACCGTTGCGACCGCCCTTGCGCTCGGCTATCGGCTCATCGACACGGCACGGAAATACGGCAGCGAGCGCGGCGTCGGCGAGGGGATGCGCGCGGCACGCGTCCCGCGCGATGAGATCTTCCTGACCACCAAGGTTTCCCACGAGCATCTGCGGGCGGGCGATTTCGCGCGCTCCGTGGATGAGAGCCTGGAGGCGCTAGGGGTGGATTTCGTCGACCTGCTGCTGGTGCACTGGCCCAACCCGGAGATCCCGCTGGCCGAGACGGTCGCCGCATTGGCCAAGGCGAAACGGCAGGGCCTCACACGGCATATCGGAGTTGCGAATTTCAACATCGCGCTGCTCGATCAGGCGATCCGGCTCTCTCCCGAGCCCCTCCTGACATTACAGGCGGAGCACCACCCCTACCTCGACCAGGACCGGCTGCTGGAAGCCTGTCGGGAACGCGGGTTGCTCTTCACCGCGCATTGCCCGCTCGCGCGCGGAAGGCTGCTGGACGACCCGGTGATCAAGGAGATCGGCGCAAAAAAGCAACGATCGGTCGCACAGATCGCCTTGCGCTGGCTCATACAGCAGGGAAACATCATCCCCATTCCACGCTCCTCAAACCCGCGGCGTCTCGGCGAGAACCTCGATATCTTCGGGTTCGCGCTGACCCCGGAGGAGATGCACCGGATCGCCGCCCTCGAGCGCCCTGACGGCCGCGTCGCCAATCCCGCCGGCCGCGCGCCGATCTGGGACTGAGGGCAGCAGGAAATTTGCATGTCCAACACCGGCGACCCGTTCGACCTCCTCGATGCCGATGCCGCATCTCTGATCCGCCGCGCGGGTGCTTTGCGCGACGACGCGCACGGCGCGATCATCTCCTACTCGCGCAAGGTCTTTATCCCGCTCACCAGATTGTGCCGTGACGTTTGCGGCTATTGCACCTTTGCGACCACCCCCAGGCTGGCGAGCCGCGCGTATCTCACGCGCGAGGAGGTGCTCGGCATCGCGCGAGCCGGAGCGGCGGCCGGCTGCAAGGAGGCGCTGTTCACGATCGGCGACAAGCCGGAGCTGCGCTACGCCCTCGCCCGCGAGGAGCTCGATGCGCTCGGGCACGCGAGCACGCTCTCGCTGCTCGCCGAGATGGCCAAGCTCGTGCTCAATGAAACCGGTCTGTTGCCTCACATCAACGCCGGCATCATGGCCGCCCCGGAGTTGAAGGCTCTGCGCAAGGTCAGTGCCTCGCAGGGCCTGATGCTGGAGAGCGCTTCCGAGCGACTGTGCCGCCCCGGCGGGCCCCATTACGGATCGCCGGACAAGCAGCCGCGGGTGCGCCTGGACATGATCGAGACCGCCGGGGCCCTGAGCATCCCGTTCACCACCGGCATCCTGATCGGCATCGGCGAGACCCGCCGCGAGCGCATCGAGGCGCTGCTTGCCATCCGCGACAGCCACAGGCGGCATGGCCATATACAAGAGGTCATCATCCAGAACTTTCGCGCCAAGCCGGATACGCGTATGGCGCGGGCTCCCGAGCCCAGCGCGGAAGAGATGCTGTGGACCGTCGCGGCCGCCCGCCTCGCTCTCGATCCGGCGATGAGCATCCAGGCGCCGCCGAACCTCAATCTGCACGCGCTCGAAGCGCTGATCGCGGCGGGCATCAACGATTGGGGTGGGGTTTCACCGGTCACGCGCGACCACGTCAATCCGGAGGCGGCGTGGCCGGAGATCTCCGCGCTCGAGGCGGTGACAGCGGCGAGCGGCAAGACCCTTCTCGAGCGGCTTACGATCTACCCGTCCTTCGCGCTCGACCCCGCGCGCTGGACGGATGCCGCCATGCGATCTCGGGTGCTGCTGTCGATGGACAGCGAGGGTTTCGCGCGAGCCGAGCAGTGGGCGCCGGGTGAGCAAGCTTCTCTCCCGCAGGTCCAGATCTCTCATGGGCACCGCCGAGGTGCCTTCAATTGCGCCGTGGGCGCAGCGCATGCAATTGGCCGGATTTTGGATCGCGCGGTCAGGGGATGCGATCTGAGCGCAGACGAGATCGTCTCGCTTTTCAAGGCGCGCGCGCACGCATTTACGGCGGTGTGCGAAGCCGCCGATGAGGTGCGCAAACGCGTGAACGGCGACAGCGTCTCCTACGTGGTGACGAGAAACATCAATTACACGAATGTCTGCTACTTCCATTGCGCCTTCTGTGCGTTCTCAAAAGGCAAGCGCACCGAGCATCTGCGCGGCCCGGCCTACGTGCTCGATCTCGCCGAGGTCGTCCGCCGTGCACGCGAGGCATGGGAGCGGGGCGCGACGGAGGTGTGCCTGCAAGGCGGCATACATCCGCAATATACGGGTCGCACCTATATCGACATTTGCCGCGCCATCAAGGCTGAGGTCCCCGGCATTCATATCCATGCTTTTTCTCCGCTCGAGATCTCGCAAGGGGCGGCGACCCTGGGTCTGAGCGTTGCCGAGCTCCTGCGGCGGCTCAGGAATGCCGGGCTTGCGACCCTCCCCGGCACGGCCGCCGAGATCCTGGACGACGAGGTCCGGCAGGTGATTTGCCCGGACAAGATCAGCACCGATCAATGGCTGTCCGTTATTGAAACCGCCCATCGCCAAGGTCTCAGAACGACCGCAACCATCATGTTTGGCCACGTGGACCGTCCGATTCACTGGGCGATGCACCTGCTCGCGTTGCGCAAGCTTCAGCGGCGTACCGGCGGTTTCACCGAGCTCGTACCGCTGCCGTTCGTGCCCATGGAGGCGCCGATTTTTTTGCGCGGAGGCTCGCGCCGGGGCCCGACATTCCGCGAGGCCGTCCTGATGCATGCCGTCGCGCGCCTGGCTCTCCATCCGTTCTTCGAGAACATCCAGGTGTCGTGGCCCAAGATGGGGCCCGAGGGTGCGGCTGTCTGCCTGTCGGCGGGCTGCAACGATCTCGGCGGTACGTTGATGAACGAGTCCATCTCACGCGCTGCCGGCGCCGCCCACGGCCAGGAGCTTGCCCCGCCTCAGATGGAAGCCCTCATCCGAAAGCTCGGGCGGGTTCCACGCCAGCGCACCACCTTGTACGACGACGCTTCCTCGGAGCGGACCGCAGCGTCATGGGCTGCCGCTCCGCTCCTTCCGGTCATGGCTTCGCATTCGCCGCCGAGCAGCGTTCGAGCTAATTCACGCCCGCGACGACCCGCAGGGCAGGACGTGGCTTGACCTGGGAGAAGTCGCGCGGCTTCGGGCCGACCTTGCCGTTGAGCGGCTCGACCGCAGCTGCGCTCGGCATATAGAGCCCGCGATGCTCCGCGACCGGACGAAGCCGGTCAGTCAGCCCGACAACGGTTTCGGCAGCTCCGAGCACCAGATAGGCATCGCGATCCATGACCTGCGCGAGACGCTCGAGCACGCGGCTCTTGGTCGCCTGGTCGAAATAGATGAGCACATTGCGGCAGAAGACCACATCGAATGTGCCGAGCTGAGCGAAATCCCCGAGCAGATTGAGCGGGCGGAAATCGACCATCGCGCGGATGGCCCCGGCAATCTGCCAGCTCTCGCCGATTTGCGCGAAATATTTGAGCAGCAGCGCAATCGGCAAGCCCCGCTGCACTTCGAAATGGCTGTACAGGCCCGAACGCGCCTTATCCAGGACTTCGAGGGAAATGTCGGTTGCGACGATCTCGATGCGCCAGCCGGCAAGACGGTCGCCCATCTCGCTCAGCGACATCGCAAGCGAATAGGGCTCCTGGCCGCTGGAAGCAGCCGCGCACCAGATGCGCAGGCGCCGCCGCGACGCCCGGGTGGCAAGGTGCCGCGGCATGATGATGTCGCGGAAATGCTCGAAGGGAATCTTGTCGCGAAAGAAGAACGTCTCATTGGTCGTCATTGCCTCGACGACCTGCTGAGCGAGAGACTTCAAGCTGGGTACCCGCAGCCGGTTCACCAGATCGGAAATACCGGCCAATCCGGCCCTGCGGGCCACGGGCAGAAGCCGGCTCTCGACCAGATATTGCTTGTCGGCGGAGAGCACGAGGCCGCAGCGCTCCTGCAAAAACTTGCGCAGGTAGTCGTAATCCGCGGCGATCACCGCCGGCCCCCACAGAACAGACGAACAATCTTGAATGCGATCTTATCGAGCGGAAGCACGGCACAGGCGAGCCCAGCCTGCGCCACCCTGCCCGGCATGCCCCATACCACGCTGGTGTCCTCGTCCTGAGCGATGATGCCCGCGCCGGCGCTCGCCAGCGAGGCCGCCCCGCGCAATCCGTCGCAGCCCATCCCGGTGAGCACGACCGCAAGCGACCATGCGCCCCACACGGCCGCGGCGGAGACGAACATCCGATCGGCCGCAGGCTTGCAGAAATTCACGGGCGGCCCGTCATCGAGGACGATGACCGGCTCGCCGGCGCGACGCCCGACGCACATATGAAAGCCTCCGGGCGCTACGTAGATGCGCCCCGCCCGAACCAGCTCGCCGTCCTGCGCCTCTGCGGCGGGGCGCCCGCTGGCACGCGCAAGATGCTCCGCGAGGATGGCGGTGAAGGTTGCGGGCATGTGCTGGGTAACCAGAACGGGCACATGATCGATCACCTGGCCCATGGCAGCGAGCAGAGCATTGAGCGCCTGGGGACCGCCCGTGGAAGCCCCGATCAGGAGCACGCGCGGCGGCACCGCAGGAAAAGGGCGCAGCGCAATTCTTCCGGTCTCGGCTGAGCCGCTTGCGATACCCGGAGCTTCCAACTGCGGCAGCTCGCCGGTCCCGAGACCCTGCCGAAAGACATTGCCGCCCCGTTTGCCGCGCCCGCCGAGCGCCCGGATCCTGGCAATGAGCTCGCGCCGAAACAGATCGCAGCTTCCGATCTCGCGGTCGCTTTGCGGCTTGGCAATGCAGTCGGTGGCACCCAGCGAAAGGGCTCGCATGCTGATCTCGGCGTTGCGACGGGTGAGCGTCGAGACCATCAACACGACGAGGTCGCGCTTCTCCCGCAGGAGCAGAGGCAGCGCGGCGATCCCGTCCATGTCCGGCATGGTGATGTCGAGAATGACGATGTGCGGGCTCTGCCGCTTGATCTGCTCGACTGCCTCGCGCCCTCCGCGCAGCAGCCCTGCGATTGCCATATCGGGCTCGGCCTCCAGCCAGCGTCCAATCGTGCTGCGCACGACGGCAGCGTCATCGACCACCATGACGCGGATCCGCTCATCGAAGGCCGATCCGGTCGACGCCGGCGCCGCGAGCCCGATGCTCATCGCAAGCCTCAGATCAGGCCGACTTCCTGAAACTTGGCTTCGACAATCTCCTTGTCGAAGGGCTTCATGATGTACTCGTCGGCTCCGGCGTGAAGCGCGCGCGCGATGTGCGCGACGTCATTCTCGGTGGTGCAGAACACCACCTTGGGCAGATCTCCATGCGGCATTCGGCGCAGCGCGTGCAGGAACTCGTAGCCGTCCATCTTCGGCATGTTCCAGTCGAGCAGCACGGCGTCGGGCATCTGTCGCCGGCAGGCCTCCAGCGCCTGCTCGCCGTCCTCCGCCTCTGCGATCTGGAATTCCAAACCTTCGAGAATTCGCCGCGCCACTTTGCGGATTACGCTCGAATCATCGACCACGAGACAATTCTTCATCTCACCCTCGCTTCATGCCGGTCACATCCGGGCGCCGGTTTACGTCAAGCCGCCTCATCGGCGATGTCGAGCTGGAGCACGCGATCCAGATCGAGCACCACCATGAGCCTGCCATCCAGCCGATGCACTCCCGCGGACACATACGCGAGAGTGCGGTCGAAGTTGATCGGGTTGTCCTCGAAGCTGCGCGCCGGCAGCTTGAGCACTTCGCCGACACTGTCGATCAGAAGACCGTAGGATTGCCCGTTGTGCTCGATACCGACCGCGAGCGCACGGCGGCTCTCCTCCACCGGCTCCACGCCCAAGCGTCGCCGCATGTCGATTATGGTGAGGATGCGCCCGCGCACGTTGAGAAGCCCGGCGATCTCGGGCCGTGCAAGCGGGACGCGGGTCAAGCGATCCGGGGCAAACACGTCCTGCACGCGCGCGATCGGAAGCCCGAAGAGCTGCCCTCCAATCGTCACCGTGACGTATTCGACCTGCCGCTCCATGGTGTTACCCCGTTGCCGCACGGCTTGGGCTCGCCGTTTCGCTCTTCAGGGCGGCGATCAGGCCGGGCCGATCGAATTTGCCCAGGTAGCCGCGCATGCCGAGTTGCTTGCCGCGCTCGAAGCCGTCAGGGGAGATGGAGGAGGACAAGCCGATGATGGGGGTGTGCGCCGTGCGCGGATGCTGGCGCAGCATCGATGCCAGATCGAATCCATCCATTCCCGGCATCTCGATGTCCGTGATGATGACGTCGAAGCACTGACCCGACTGCGCGGCCGCCAGCCCCTCGGACGCGGACGCGACAGCGGTAACCGCATAGCCCGCGGCCTCGAGAAGCGGCGCAAGCATGTTGCGAAAGAACGGTGCATCATCGACGAGAAGCGCGCTGCGCTTTGCGTTGACGCCGGCGCCGGCGTTCCAGCTGTAACCGTCGAACGCGAGCGACAGGAAATGCGAGAGATCGATCACTTCCGTCGCCCGCCCCTTGATCACCGCCGATCCCAGCAGACCGGGACATTCACTGGCGAGCTGGAGCTCGAGCCGCTCCTCGACGATGTCGATGATCTCGTCGACGGCGAGCCCGATCGAGTGCCGGTCGTCCGAGAGCACGAGCACTGGCTGCGCGCCACTGGTCTTGAGCTTGACCTCTTCAGCGGCGGGTACGAGAGGCATCAACCGGCCGCGGTATTGGACGATCGCTCGCCCGTTGGATCGCTCGATCGTGCCGGCATCGATCTCTTCCAGCCGCGTGACGAGGGACAGCGGAACGGCCTTGGGACCGGGCGAGCCGGCGCGAAAGAGAAGCATGGCGTCGAGACGTGCTTCGTCCTGCATCGGCAACTCACGCTCGCTCTCCACTGCCGCACGTTTGGAAATGCCGATCTCATCGGCAATGCGATTCGGGTCCAGGATGAGGATCACCGAGCCGTCACCCATGATCGTGCTGCCGGAGAACAGCGGAATCTGCCGCAGGGCGCTGGACATCGGTTTGACGACGATTTCCTCGGTATCGAAAACCCGGTCGACCATGAGGCCGAAAGTCTGCATGCCGACCTGCATGACTACGACGAATCCTGCTCCGGTCGCGGTTTCAGCACGAGCGGAAAGATCGAGCAGGCTGCGCAGGTCAATGACGGGGAGAAGCTTGTTGCGCAGAGGCAGGAGCGCGCTGTCCCTGATGCGCTCGATGCTCGGCCCCGAGAGGTTGCGCAGGCGCACCAGCTCGAGCACCGCAGCCTGCGGAATGGCGAAACGATCCTGGGCGACCCCGACAATGAGCGCCCGCGCAATTGCAAGCGTGAGGGGAATTTTGATCGTGAACACGGCGCCGCCGCCACGGACCGAGCTCACGTCGATGCTTCCGCCGATGCTGTCGACGTTGGCGCGTACGACGTCCATGCCGATACCCCGGCCGGAAACGTTGGTCACGCGCTCGGCGGTGGAGAAGCCCGGTGCAAAGATGAACCGCTGAATCTGTGTCTCGGTCAGCTTGGCGATCTCGTGCTCCGCGACGAGCCCGAGCGAGATCGCCCGGGCCGCAATTCGAGCAAAATCGAGGCCGCGCCCATCATCCGAGATTTCGACCAGGATGTGCCCGCCCTCGTGCCGCGCGGAAAGCCGAATGCGGCCGCGCTCCGGCTTGCCCGCTGCGAGCCGCTCTTGCGGCGCTTCGATCCCGTGATCTGCCGCATTGCGCACCATGTGCGTCAGCGGGTCCCTGATCACCTCGAGCACCTGGCGGTCGAGCTCGGTCTCGGCGCCGCGCATCTCGAGCTCGATCGGCTTGCCCAACTCTGCCGAAAGATCGCGCACGATCCGGGGCAGCTTTTTCCAGGCATTTCCGACCGGCTGCATCCGGGTCTTGAGCACGCTTTCCTGCAGCTCGGCGGTGACGTTGGACAGCCGCTGCAGCGGGGTCTTGAACTCGGAATCCTGATGCCGGCGCACGATCTCCATGAGCTGATTGCGGGTCAGAACGAGCTCCGAGACCATGGTCATGAGCTGGTCGAGGGTATCTACATGCACACGGACGGAGCCGCCTGCGCTCCTGGTATCCTCGCGCTCCTCGTCGACTTTGGGAGCGGCATCGAAGCCGGCGCGCGTTTCGGAGGATGCGCCGCTCACCGCCGCGCACGGCTGTGCCTCGCTCGCCCTGCTCGGGGCGCTCTCGAGCGCGGACCGCGCGATCGTATCGCCCCCCGCGATATGCGGCGGCGCAACCCGCCTTCCTGCAGCTGGCGCGCTGCCGTCCTTCTGGCGCATCGCCGTGGAGCGTTCATGTGCAGCAGACATCTGCTCCAGACGGACGATGAGCTCCTTGTCGTCGCCGTGCGGCTCTGCACCTTTTCGCTCCAGCGCATGCAGCAGCGCCTTGATGCGGTCGAGAGTGGCCAAGACGAGCGAGACCGCATCCCTCGTGACCGGCGCGCCGGAACGAAAGCTCGCCATGAGCGCCTCGGCCGCATGTGTCAGCGCCTCCAGCCGAGGCAAGCCGACAAAGCCGCAAGTCCCTTTGATCGTGTGGACGAGACGGAAAATGTTCTCGAGGATTTTGATGTTGTTCGGTTCCTGCTCGAAGCGCACCAGCTGGTTGTCGACGGCATCGAGGCTCTCGCCGGTCTCCGCCAGGAACTCGCGCAGCAGGTCATCCATGGAGAAGACGCTTTCGACGCAAGACGCAGGCCTGCCGACCGGCGCTCGGGAGGCGCGGCCAGTGTGTTGGCAAACGGTTTAATATTGGTTGCGCCGCCAGCCGGTTATGACCGGATTGCCCTGCGAGTTAACGTCTCGTTAGGCTAACAGCCTTTTTATAATTCGCTAAGCTATTGATGCCGTTAAGGTAATTCACACCGTTACCTAGCCCATATAAGGTCGCTTTAATCGCTGGAATTTTTTCGAGGACTGCCGAGCCGACGCGCCGCGTCCCACTGAAAACCTCCTCAGTATGTAATAGGGAAGGTCGCGTGACTCCCCCGTGCGCCTTCGCGAGAGAGAGAGGGTACACGATGTCTACAAACGCAAACGATGAACTTTTAGATCAGGTCCGGCTCCTTGATCGCCGGCAGGTCGCCGAGCTTGTTGGCAGAGCGGCCAACACGCTGGACGAATGGGTCGCAGCCGGAAAGTTTCCCCGACCTATCCAGGCCATCGACGGCGGCAAGAAGCAGTGGCGCCTCGCGCAGGTCAAGGACTGGATCGCTAGGCGCGCTCGCATTCGATACCGCGCTCCCACACCACGCGGTTCGCTGCTGCGCGGAAAGAAACTCCACCGTCAACGGCGCCGGGCGGGAGGCGACCATGGCTGAGCGTAGCGCAATAGCCATCCCAAACGAATTTCGAGTAGTCATTTTTGATGTCCCCGAA
Organism: Xanthobacteraceae bacterium; assembly: GCA_036557665.1. Lineage (GTDB taxonomy): Bacteria > Pseudomonadota > Alphaproteobacteria > Rhizobiales > Xanthobacteraceae > VAZQ01. The sequence continues at coordinate 50,204 of DATBHG010000009.1, forward strand.
TGGCCGGGCCTACTCGCGGCCGGATGGTACTGGCAGGAAAAAAAGGTCGGAGTGCTACGGGGGCCGTTTCCAACCGAAGCAGCAGCCAGGGCCGATTTTGATCTGATCGGGCGGGACCTATTTGGCATTATCATAATCCCTAATGAACAGGCCGCAGCTGCGCTACTGCGCGGAAAGAAACTCCAGCGCCAACGCTAAGGCAATTCAGAGAAACCTGCTCCCGCCTCTCAGCCAAGGCGGCGGGTGGGAAGCAGGCACATGTGAATGCCGCCTTGGCCGCACGGAGAGTTTCCCCCATGACAAGAGAAGAACTTGCTGCTGCCATTGAACGCGAATGTGAAACGTTTCGGAAAGAATACGCGGTTGCTAAAAAGCTCAGAGCAAGTCACCCAACCGTGAGCTGGCGTCTGCGAGAAGCAGCATTGTGGGAGCTTGCAACGCGGAAGGAGCTTCTGCGGCGGCTACCAACGATGAAGCCTGAGACCATTCAGCGCCTCAAGACTTACGTTCAGCACCAGCGCAAAAAAGAAAAGCAATTGAGGGGTCTGTCAAACGCTGATCTCGCCAAAGGCTACCAGCAGGAAATCTGGCGTGACCACGATCTAATGAAGGCGGCAAAGGCGGATGGCATCGACCTTCGCCAGCTTTCGGCCTTGTTGGTGGACGGACGGATGAAAGAAGCCCCCACCGAGCCGCAGCCGCAAGCTCGATGAGGGCACTACGCTAACGTCGTAAGCATACTGTGCCTCAGCCTGCCGAAAAAGTAGGCTGGGGCGTCTCAGATAGGCAATGGAGGCACGACACTATGAAAAATCTGCATCGCTGTAAGATCGCAGGCTGTGACCGTCCTGGCTTGATTGACCTCTCGACAGGCAACCGGGTTGACGGAAAGCCGAACACGCAAGAGAGCTGGGTTTGCGCCGAGCATTTTCAAGAGGGCATTCATTGTCCCTTGAGTAGGGCACAAATGGAGTTAGACGAACACCTTGAGGATGGTGGGCTGCTATCGTAACCCCAACCGCTATTTGTGAAATCAGAGAACGGAGGTATAGGCCAAAGGAATGCCAATGCCCCACCGAGGAGGGTTCCAATCGGTGGGGCCAACGGAGCAACCTAGAAGAACAGTATCCACCACCGCCAAGAGGGGAACGGTCCTTCAGAACACCTACCAAGAGGCGTTCACTATGAGTAACACCAAAAGGACGGAGTTACACAATGTCTAACATAGACCGCGATGGTGACGGAGTAAAGCGTCTCTCCTTCGCGCCAATTCCTGTTGAGCTTCTAAAAAATCCTGTTGGTATATTCAGCACATTCGAGAGGCAGGTCTTTGCTGCAATCCTCGCGTTGGCCGCCGCTAGCCCTGTTACCAGACAGCACCGCTTTGAAACCGCGAACCGCAAGCGCAAGGCTGATCTTGATCGTATGCGGAACAAGTATCAGCTGACCGGCCAGGCGAAGCGTGATGCCTTCGAGGATGAATACAGCGCTCGCGGTGAGGTCAGCCATAACTTTCGTAAACGTTCCCGACAGAGCTTCCGCCATCATCATCGTAGCTATGACCGCAGCAAGTACCCTGAGCCGGTGCTGATTGAGACGACAGCGAGAAGACTGTTACTGACTGCTGGGCTTTCCACGGCAAAAGGCCCTCACTACGATCATCTGATTGAGGCGCTGATCCGGTTTATGAAACCCATCATCGTGAACGGCAAAAGCTGGCTACCGCTGGTCGAGGATTTTGATCGCCGCAATGGGCTGAAGATTTGGGTGTTGTCGGACTGGATGACGCGGAAGGGTGTAGTGCAGGTTCCAATGCCGATGCCTAAGCGGTCTAACGAGCAGAAGCTCTATCTCAAGCTGTTTAGCTTCGATACCCGCACCGACACGATGGCGAGGAACAGGCTCGATACGGTCTGCCGTTCGGTTGGGATTGAGCGCACCAAACCTTCGCTACAGCTAAAGGCCATCACACAGGCGCTCGATGGGGTCAACTCTCATCTTGAAAAGCTTGGAAGGCAGGAGCTAGCTGCCGCCAGATTTCCCGTGGCCTTCTACATACACCTTGACGGTGTGTATGTCCGCTTCCGTGCTGAACGTGATCCGATGAAGGATAGGCAGGATGCAATGCGCGAGCACGACGCGGATGTAGAGCAGAGGAAACAGGTTGAAGAAATTAAGCAACAGGAGTTTGCCGACGTAGGAGAAATCCCAAAACACCTGAACGCAGCAACCGAGTTTTATGCACTGTCAATTCTGGAAAAGCAGCGCCGGACAGCAGCAAGAAATGAAGAGGACTAAAATTCATTCATACCAACCTCGCGTATCCCTTTAGGGGTGAAACATACCAACCTCGCGTATCCCTGAGTACCAACCTCGCGTATCCCGAAAATCACGAAAACGTAGACGGCATCGACATAACCGCAATCCCTATACAGGGTATATACAGGGAAAGGGTAAAGGGTTCTACAAACACCGCTGCGCGGATTTCGCTTCGCTCTTTCAGGTAGGGGTGAAGGAAGGTAGTCACCTCAATCCCGGAAGGGTTGCCGGGCTGTGTATGTTTAGGTAGCGAAGGTTATCACCTCAATTTCGGAGAAACACCGATGCGCTCAATTGAGAGAAAGGCTCGTGGCTTCCTCTATCGCCCTACTGGCGAGAGAATTGCCCCGCGCTCCTCACCGGCCGGTGTCATCAAACAGGAATGGCGGCTCAAGCGACAAAGGCGGCTAATGCTGATCGAGCTTCTTAAGGAGGAAAGCAAGCACGGCGGCTCAATCTCCAAGCTCTATGCGGGGCTACTGCTAAACGTATTGTTGAAAGAGGAATCAAGGAGGCAGTACCAGAGGAAGCGGATGGCTGAGCTAACAGCGCGAACGGCTCACCTACGTACAAAATGGAAACGCCGCGCGCCGGTGTAGTGAGATTATGCCGGCAGCAACCAGCTGGAGCCACATTAAGCGGACCCATCGCAGCTCCATCGATCCTGATGAATATCGCCCGATAAAGTACGCAGAGACTATCGATCAAATTGAAAAAAGACTGAGAGCGCTGAAGCTCCCGCGATCAGTGATCGAGAGGCATATTAGCGCGCTGAGGAAATCCCGGGCGGTACCACGCAAGAGACTTGTAAAATTTGGTAGCATCTACAGGTCTATGAGCCCGAAGCAGATCGAGCGGCTAAGACGGGAGCGGAACCCGCCGCCAATCGAGTGGGCGGCTACACGCGTCTAAGAGCGAGGGGGCTACCCTACCCTAGCCCCGGCCAGAATAACGAACGGGTGAGGCTCCCTGGGGCGACAAACTACGGTTCATCCGCTCTCAGCAGCTACGGTCAGAACGAATAGCTTGCTGCCTTCCCCTCGCGGTTGATCGGTTACCCATAGCTGAAACTGCTCACCTTTGCTGATTGCAGGCGGAATATCGCGGATCATCCCCCCCAAGGCTCGAATGGCTTCCTCGCGGGCGGTCTCTACAGAGGGGAGCTCGGTTCCTTCGGCATCAAGCCAATCAGTCCCGTCGTGGACGTGGAAGAAATAGCGCGGCATAGTCGTCGCCCCTTTAAGAGCAAGTACGGAGGAATTCTGGTAGCGGCCATATCGTTCCTCTGTTGGGATTACGACAAATGAAGGGAAGCGGAACCCCGCAGCGAATTTGTAACCTTCCCCATCCCCTCCAATTGCGGTCCAATCCACTCGGCTACAGCCCCGATCTATTTCCGCACTGCTTTAATCCTGTATTAAATCACTATCTACAGACAATGTCTGTAAATACTACATTTCTGTGTGGCTCTTTTATTCCATATAATGTTCGCTTAAAGGGACTGTATGGTTCACAGAAAGAGACGCGTCCGAAAGCTAACGGCGCTTACCCAGTCAAAGCTCCGAAGCGCCATCACGAATGGCTCACAGCTTCTAGCCGACGTGGACCACCGTACTGGTCCTATGCGGCGCTTGCGTGATCTGACCGCTGATATGGTTTCCGACCTTGGTGGCGAGGAGCTTATCAGCACTGGCGAGCTTGCTCTAATCCGACGTGCTGCGATGTTGACGCTCCAGCTCGAAATGATGGAGCAGAGCTGGACTGAGAATAACCACGAGGCTTCCCTACGCCAGATCACGATCTACCACGGTGTCGTTGGTGCGCTACGCCGTACGCTCGAAAGTATCGGCCTAGGCCGCCGTCCGAAAGACGTAACACCGCCCACACTCAACCAATACCTGAACGGCAGGACCGTACGCCAGTGAAGCCCAAGGTATCAATCAGACAGGCCCTAGCCGACACACAGCTGCTCGGCTCAGCCCTACCCGGCTCAAGCTGGGCTGCGTGGCGCGTGTTGCTGACTGCGGCAATGGGCGAGAGGCTGAACCCGAAGGAGCGTGGCCTATTCCGTCTACTAACTGCTCGACAGTCAGAGCCGCTTAAGCCCGTTGAGGAGCTAGTCGCCATCGTTGGAAGGCGCGGCGGTAAGTCGAAGGCGCTGGCTACTCTCGCGGTCTATATCGCCGCCCTCAACGAGCACACTCTAACCGCTGGTGAGACTGGCGTAGTGCTGCTGATTGCTCCCGACCAACGCCAGGCCTCGATCTGTCTCGAATACGCAGCAGCCGCATTCGAAGGCTCGCCTATCCTGAAACAATTAGTCATCTCCCGTACCTCCGACAGTATCCAGCTTCGCAACCGGATTGAGATTTGTACGCGTGCTGCTTCCTTCCGGCGGCTACGTGGAAATACTTTCATCTGCGTGTTAGCTGACGAGGCGGCGTTCTGGTACACCGAGGAATATTCCAGCAATGCCGATGTTGAAATCCTCAACGCTGTCCGCCCGGGACTAGCTACAACTCGCGGTCCATTGATTATCGCCAGCAGCCCCTATGCCCGCCGTGGCGTAGTGTGGAATTCGTTCAAGCGCCACTATGGTCCCGATGGCGACCCGCTGATCCTAGTCGCCCAGGGCGCAAGTAGGCGCTTCAATCCATCGCTACGTCAGGCAGTTGTAGACCGCGAGTATGAGCGCGACCCCGCAAGTGCTGCTGCTGAATACGGCGGTTCTTTCAGGAGCGACATTGAAGCATTTGTTCCAATCGAGATTGTTGAAGCCTGCCTAGGCGACTATCTTGAAATCCCACCCTCGCAGTCCCTGAAATATTTCGCCTTCTGTGATCCATCGGGAGGTAGCGCCGACTCAATGACGCTCGCCATAGCTCACCGTGAGCGCGACCGCGTCATCATCGATGCTATCCGTGAGGTGAAGCCACCCTTCTCTCCCGAAGGCGTCGTGGAGGATTTCTCCGCACTGCTTAAATCGTATCGTGTGCTGACTGTCACCGGTGACCGCTACGCAGGCGAATGGCCAAGAGAACGTTTCCGCAAATGTGGAGTGACCTATCGTGTTGGCGATAAGACCAAGAGCGACCTGTGTCGCGACCTGCTTCCGCTACTGAATGCGAGACTGATCTCGCTCCCCAGGTCTCAGCGCCTTGTCGATCAACTAACGGGACTAGAACGGAGGGTGAGCCGTGGCGGTAAGGATAGCATTGATCACGCTCCGGGCGGCCACGATGATCTTAGCAATGCTGTTGCTGGCGCGTGCGATCTTATTGCACGCACCCTTCGCGCTGTAAGCCCAACCCAGAGCGGATGGAATGGACGCGCTCACTATGCTCGCGACCTAGAGCGCGCTCAACGCAACGTGGCCGCAGGGTCTATGCCATGCACGATCGATTTCGCCGCCTTGGAGAAAAAGCAACTCCCGGAAGGTCTAAGCCATCGCGGTACGTTCTACGGGATGCATGGCGGCACTATCGGAACCGTAAGACGATGATTCACGCTCGCACGCGACATACCCGCTCAATAAACGCCAGGGAGCTTGACCGCATTATCCTTGGCTACCGCCGCGAGCTGCTGGATATGTTGATGAAACAGTTTGGTGAGGAGCGCTTCGCCCCTGCCGAGCAGCTATGGCGTAAGGGCAAGATACGCGAGCTTGATCTGTGGCTATTTGCTGAAGGCTTTCACGTCTAGAGGAGGTAACAATCAAATGGCTCCACGCACCGGGCTAGTCACCGACGAAAGAGGAACCAACACACCGCTACCTGCGTGGCCGTACCCGAAAGAGGCGAATGGCGCTGTAGGTACATTCGCTAATCTGGTGCGTGGGCTACTCGATCACGGCTCACACTATGAGCGGCAGAATTTGCTGATATACAACGCCAACACCGCGAGGCTCGCAAAAGGTCAGGACGCGCTGCTAAACCCGCCGCCACTGCTTCCTAATAACGATGCAAGGCGCGCTGAGGCTAGACGACGCGAGAAGATGGTTGCCGACAGCAAGGCAAAGATTGTTGGTGAGGTAGCAAAGCTGTTAGGTGAGCGCGATAGCCTGCGTGCCTTCGATCCTCCATCCTCTGAACGCCAGCCACTACTCGCTGAGATGCGTTCACTATCGCGGGCTATGAGCCCCGAGCAGCGCAACGATCTAATCAAGTCTGATCCTGACTTCCGTGAAGCGGTCCTGAGCGCTAAGCCGTGGATGTCCGGTATCCCCGCTTCGGAACACGGCGTGCTCTACCAAGCCGCGATGCAGGCTCGCTACGGTCAGAGACTTCAAGAGCTTGAGGCGGGAATTGACGCTGGTAGCAGAGCGCTCGAGGTTCATCACGTAGTCGCGCGCGCTATCGCTAACGAGCTAACAGTTGTGGGCGCACCTACTGTCGAGCCGAATGCGCCGCCCGCTCCTCCATCGATTGAGCTACTGGTCGTCAAATGAAAACAGTTCGCCGGATGGGATCGCCTGCACTCTCCTGTCCGCGAGCAGTGAGCGCCACGATCTGTGAGAGCCCCCTCAAAGGCACAGACCGTGGCTGCTCCTGCATTCTTCGAGTTTCCGGCAGGAGTAGCTTCCACTGCCGGGAAAGCGCGGGGCGGGCAATGATCTGCCTCGCGTTGTTTGTCGTGCTACGGTAGGGCCGTCCATCGTTTGATTACTCTCCTGGCGATGGACGGCCCATTCTTTTAGGACGGTGATGAGATGAGAAGACAGAAACAGCTAACACCGCCGCATCCGACCTATGACGCAACATCGGACGGCACGATAGCGATGACGCACGAGCTTCACTTACAGGCAGCCGCGCCTACGCCGTCCACGGTGTTTGATCCGGCTAGGCTGCTAATGAATACCCAGAGCTTCCGTCCCGCAGGCGCTCAGTCGCCCTTCGGCCGCTCGACTACCCGCCGAAAATAGGGTCGAATTCGGCCCAGGGGACGGTGAAGAAATCGAAAAGGGGGCTGACCCCTAGTCGGGTAGCCCCTGATCCCGAAAACCACTCCCTGGCGTTCCTAGGGGCGAACGAAAAGGGGGGCCAGTTCCCTGCCCCCCCTTTGGTCTCGTTGGTCCTGTCGCGTCCGGTCAAGTCGCGTCCCGCCAGGTCAAGTCTCGTCACGTTGGTCCTGTCCGGGCACGTCGTGTCTAGTCTAGTCCCGTCCCGATACACCAGAACATACTACACCCCAAAACACATATTGATGAGTAAAACTTTCAACGCAAAACCGCTATCCCTTCGCCCGGACGGACTAGCTCCGCGACGTGATCGGCCCACTCGGTGAGGAGTTGGCGCTTCAATTCTACAGGGTAGCCGTGGCTGTAACCACTCGTCACCGAGCCACTAGATGAATGATTTAGTACAAGGCCGCGCTCCCACTCCGAGTGTCCTTGGTTCTCAAACCACGTCGCGACCGTGTGCCGGAAGACGTGTAACATAAAATCCTTCGGACCACCGGCTTCAACTATCTTCGCTGCAACTCGCGCGGCATCAAGTCCAGGAAAGACTAGCTCGCCATCGCGCGGTAAGCCTTTCAAGATACGCTGCGCCCAAGGCACCACCGGGACTTTGTAGGTTGGACGCTTTTCGAGCTTGGCCGAAGCTTTCAGCTTTACTCGCTCTGCCGGTACAGTGAAGAGGGTAAGCTCGTGATCAAATTCCGACCAACGCGCCTTAGCCAGTTCGTCGCGACGTAACGCAAACAGACAGATCAGCTTGACGTAGCTGCCTTCTACCTTCGGCAGCCTGTCGGCTGCGGTCCAGATCGATTTGATTTCATCCGATGAATAATACCGCTCGCGCCGCTTACTCTTTGCTGGCGTCTTCATTCCGAGTATCGGGCTAGCCTTGAGTATCTGCTCCCGGACGCACCATCCAAAGAAATCTCTCAGGTGAGCAAATAGTCTTGCGGCGGTAGCTGGCCGCTCGCTCCCGCTACGGCCATCGCGAATGTCCTTCAGCAGCGAGCCAACCTCGCGATAGGCGATTGTCGCCACCGGCCTATCCTTCCACTCAAGACAGGCGTGGTGGACGAACGTGCGTGTTCTCGAAGCGCTCTTGTTCTTCTTGTCGCCGATCTGATCCTCTTGGATGTAGCGCTCCCACACCGTCTCAAACTTGTCGCTCCTGCGTGGGTCCTCTGCCTTAGGGTCCAGGCCTTGAGCCGCTAGCCGGCGTACCTCACGTGCGGCAACACGGGCTTCCTCTGTCGTGACCTCCCCTACCCTGCCGAGTGATTTGTAATGCAGCCTAGGTGAACCGGGGAAACGGTAGTTCACCATAAAGCTCGCGGTTCCCGTGGGCTGGACCAGGACGGCTAGTCCTCGCACCGCTCCCGTACCGGCATCCCAGACAAAGTGCTGCTGGTTCTTTACCTTCAGCTTCAGCACGTTCCGCTCGTTGAAATTCATCCGCGTGGCTTCCGCCTTGGGGCGTTTGCCCGATGGCGGCTCGATAGAAGGCACCGCGTCTAGGACGACACGCGGCTTGCGTTTGACGGTTCCCATAGCTCTTAACTCCCAGCTGCTATAATCTTGCTTTAATGCGACCGCCTAAAATAGCGCTCCGTGGGGGTTCCGTAAATCCCCCGCGTAGCTATTTGAAGAAATTAATAAATTACGGCTAGAGGCTCAGAAAACCTTATGCCATAAGGGCTTCTATGTTAACGTCTCGTTAGCAAGCCGTCAGCGTGTCGAGACGACGATGGCCTCGCCGTCGGCCCTGAGCTCGACCTTGAGGCTGCAAGCGCGCGCAAGCAGCCCTGCATAGAACGGCTGGATAGCGTGCGCATCGATCGACCCGTTCTCGGAAACCCCTTCCAGCAAGGCGGGGATCGCCTCGGGAATGCGGGAATTGGGGCCCGAGGCGACCAGCCGAAATCCCATATCCTGCCCCTCCCCTATGGGATTTACCTCGATGGTACCGCCGCGCGGGATCGTGTGGCCGGCGATGATGAGCATGTTCAGGAGCAACTTGACCCGATTTTTCGGCAGCAGCATCGGCGGCAGCTTCCACACGAGCTTGGTCTTATCGTCCGCGATGAAGGCGCCTGCCATGTTATGAGCATCGCCGAGATCGATCTGCGCGCCGGCCGCGCCCGCCGCTCCGAACGCCAGCCGGCAAAATTGCAGGCGGGCCGCTGCCGCCTTGGCGCTTTTTTTGATGAGATCGAGGGCAAAGTCCTTGGTCTGCTGATCGCTCTCCTCCTCTTCCAACACTTCGAGTCCGTTCACGATGGCGCCAGTCGGACTGATCAGGTCGTGGCAGACGCGGGAGCAGAGAAGGGCGGCGAGATCGAGTGCGTCGAGCGCCACAGCTGTGGTCATAACGGCGTCTCCATTGGCGGAGGGACCAGCGAATGCGCGAGCGCGACTCACCTGTGAAACCCCCTGAGCCGTATAACCCTCGACTGCGTATTCTGCCAATAGCGGGTACAACACCACACGGATCATGTCCGGCACTCTCGGTCGCGCATCCGAGCCGCAGTATCGGGCATATGAGAAGGGCCAGACGACACATGCTCAAAGCGGACGGATCAGGGTCGCAGGAGCTGCTGCTGGACGAGCTTTGCTCGGTGGTTTCGGCCGCTGCCGCGGCCATCCTCGCCGCGCGCAAACAGCCGCTTAAGACCCATACCAAGCCCGACCAGTCCCCGGTTACGGCCGCGGACCATGCGTCGGAGGGCGTGATTTTGGAGGCTCTTTCCCGGCTTCTGCCCGGGGTGCCGGTCGTATCGGAAGAGGCAGCCGCCAAAGCACCGCTGTCGAAGGAGCTTCCCGACAGCTTCGTGCTGGTGGATCCCCTGGACGGAACGCGGGAGCTGCTCGCGGGGCGAGACGAGTTCACCATCAACCTGGCGGTGGTCAATAGTGGCGCCCCCTCGCTCGGCATCGTCGCTGCACCGGCACGGGGCGTGTTATGGCGCGGCGTCGTGGGTAGAGGCGCCGAGCGGCTGGCGCTTGCTGCCGGCGCCCCTGCAAGCGCCGCCTCGAGCCGCGCCCGCATTCACACCCGCGCCGCTCGCCGTTCAGGCCTCGTCGCAGCGGTAAGCCGTTCTCATCTCGATTCCCGCACGGCCGCCTTGCTGGGGCGTCTGCCAGTGGTCCGGAAGCTCCCTTGCGGATCGGCGCTCAAATTCGGCCAGCTCGCCGAAGGAAAGGCGGATGTCTATCCACGACTCTCAACCACCTGCGAATGGGATGTTGCGGCAGGCCACGCCGTGCTCGCGGCGGCCGGAGGGGTTGTAACCACGCCCGAGGGGGGTGCGTTGAGCTACGGTCAATGGGACAAGGACTTTCGCGTGGCCGGGTTTATCGCCTGGGGCGATCCCGCAGCCGCCGGGCCGTTGGGCGACCGCCTTAGGTAGCGCCCCGCGCCGACCATAGTATTGTCGCTGTTATGGTGAATCGGTTGCGCTTTGGCCGCAAAGCCGGGTTAGGTTGTAGACGGCTGGCGCCGGGGACCCCAGCCCCCCATGGAGCATGTGATGCAGGCCCTCATCCGGACCCTTCTTCTGGCGCTGCCGCTGTTCGCGTTGGGCAGCGGCTGGGCCCGAGCACAGTCCGAGGCTGCGCCTCCGCCACCTCCGGCCACTCAGCCCAACCAAACCGCGCCGTCGGGAGGGCAATATTCGTCAAACGAGATCATCGATGCCGGTCACCGCTTTTTCGGCACGATCTCGCGCGGGCTCGCCCAGATCGTGGAAAAAGCAGGCAGCCAGTGGGGGCTCCCCAACGGCTATGTGCTGGGACAGGAGGCCGGGGGGGCCATGGTGGCCGGGCTGCGTTACGGCGAAGGCATTCTTTACACCAAGAATGCGGGCGACCTTCGCGTGTATTGGCAAGGGCCTTCGCTCGGGTTCGATTTCGGAGGCGACGGCGCCCGCACCATGATGCTCGTGTACAGCCTGCCGGCTACCGATGCGATCTATCAGCGCTTCGTCGGGATCGACGGTTCGGCGTATTTCGTCGGTGGCTTGGGCATGACCGCGTTGACCTTCAACAACATCGTCGTGGTGCCGATTCGCTCGGGCATTGGCTTTCGTCTCGGCGCCAATGTGGGCTATCTGAAATTTACGCCGGCGGCGACCTGGAACCCGTTTTGAGAGCTCATGCGATTCAGGTTAACCGGTAGGCTTCCTGGCAGGGCCGAGCGCCGCGTGGCAAGTTACAGCACGTCCCGGTGATGCTGACGCAGATGCGAGCACCACGACGGGCGTGCTCCCTCCCCCTTGTGGGCGAGGGTTGGGGAGGGGGGTTCCAGTTGTTGCGCGGCGTCGGCCAGCAAGGACCCCCACCCCTAACCCCTCCCCACAAGGGGGAGGGGAACAGAGCCGTCGTCTGGCGATGTTTGTGGATCAACATGACCGAGATGCGCTGTAACCCAAATTTGGCGTTGATGTAGGCGAGGAGGCGTTTTCCTATGATCGAACCGGTCATGTACGGCGCGATCGGCTTTCTGATCGCGGGCTTGCTGGTCATCGGGTTCATTCCGCTGGTCCATGCCCGGGCAGAGCGTCTTACCACTCGGCGCTTGGAAGCGCTGACACCCCTCTCGATGGCAGAGATTCAGGCTGAAAAGGATCAGCTTCGCGCCGAATTCGCCATGTCCACGCGCCGGCTCGAGATGAGCGTGGAGCAACTCAAGGCAAAGTGCACCAACCAGCTCACCGAGATCGGCAGAAAGACCGACGCGATCGGACGTCTCAAGCTCGAGCTCGGTGAGAAGACTGCGAATTTGTTCGCGCTCGAGGCCAAGGAGAAACAGCTGTCCTCCGAGCTGCACGCTGCCCAGACGGAGGTATCCGCCAAGGAGCGGGCGCAGGCCGAGGTCGAACGCTCGCTTGCCACGGCAACCGCGCAGCTCTCGCAGGTCAACGTAGACCAGCGTGACCTGGCTGCCGCGACAGAGACCCAGCGGGTCGAGCTGGTCGCCCTGCGCGCGCAAGCGGAGGCGTTGAAAGGGCAGATCGAGAGCTATGACAAGGAGACCCAGGAGCTCGAGTCCCGGCTGCGCCGCAAGAATTCGGAAGCCGCCGCCTTGAACGAGCAGCTGGCGGAGGAACGCGGCAGAGCCGAGCAGCATGGCGCCCGAGCAACCGAGCTTGATCGCACGCTCCTTGCCTACAAGACCGAAGCGGAAGTGCTTGGCCGGCGCGTGGAGGAGCTGACCAGCCGGCTCGATGAGCAGGGACGCTTCCTCGTCGATCGGGAGTCCATGTCCGACCAGCTGCGCAATGAAGCGGCCAATGCACATAAGATCGAAACCGAAATTCGCGCTGCTTTGGCCGATGCCGAGAACCGTCATCGCTCGGACACCGAGGCGCTGCGGACCGAGAAATCGTTGCTCGAAGCTCAGGTCAAGCAGGCCCAGGAGGAGCGCGCCAAGCTGGAGACCGAGATCACGGCCATGAAACGCGATGCTGAAGCTACCTGGGCCAACGACCGGATGGAGAGCGCGCTGTTGCGCGAGCGCATCAACGACATAGCCGCCGAGGTTACCCGCCTTACCGCGGCGCTGGAAGGACCCGGCTCTCCGATCGCGGCCATCATCAACGGCGAGGAGGCGCACTCGGCCGGCGCAAACGGGAGCAATGGGACGGCTGTGGCATTGGCTCCGCAAGTCGCGGAGACGAAGGGGACGACGCTCGCGGATCGCATTCGCGCGTTGCAGAGCCGCGTATCCAGCGTGGCGCAGCCGAGCGAAGCGTAGCGGCGCGGGCGGAGGCGCATTCCATCAGCGCAGCCCGTGCGCCCGTGCGGCGGGATTTCGAGCTGTCTCGCTTGACAGCCCGCCTGGTCCTCCTAAATCCTGCCATCGGTCCGGGCGCTTAGCTCAGCGGGAGAGCGTTCCCTTCACACGGGAGAGGTCATAGGTTCAAATCCTATAGCGCCCACCAGTACTTAGCCTCAGCCTATATCCTTCGGGTTGACTATGTGGTAACTTTGCGGCCAAGATTAGCTGCCGCGAAGGATCACAGTCATGGCTCACATTCGCAAGCTCACAGACAAGCCCCGCGCGCTTCCTTGGCTAGCTCACATTCACCGCAAGGGTCACAAGCGCCTGATTAAAATGTTCAAGACCAAGCGGGAGGCTGAGCATTGGGCAGAGGAGCAAGAGCGAAGCATTCGGCTTGCTGGGCTGCCGCTGACCACTGAGGACCTGAAGAAGCACACGGTGGGGGACATTGTCCGCCGCTATCTGACCGAGGTCACCCCGACCAAAGGATGCCATGTCAGCGAAGCGGCAGTCCTGAACAGGTTCCTTAAACATCCGATCTGCTCAAAGGCACTTGCCTACGTTAATCGGCAAGATGCGTATCAGTACGTGAACGATCGGCTGAAGGAAACTTGGAAGGTCAAGCACGGCAAAGGCGATCCTAAACCGATCACGCCCCGAACCGTTCGACGCGAGGTCAACTCGATCCAGCACGTTTTCGAAACGGCTAGAGAGCAGTGGGGGTTTACTAATCTCTCTAATCCGTTCCGCGGACTCAACATCAAAGGTTCGATGCACCGGCGCAAGCGCAGGCTAAAGCAGGGTGAACTCGAGAAGCTGGAGCAGGCTTGCGAAAAGTGTCGCGGACTCAATCGGTACTACGTTCAGCTGGCCATTTATCTCGCAGTTGAAACCGGCATGCGTCTGCAAGAGATATTTAATTTGAACTGGGATGACGTAGATACCAACGCCCGTCGGATCGAGGTCTGCAAGAGTAAGACTGATCATGTTACCGGTAGTGAGGGACGAAGCATTGTTATGACCTGCGGTGCGCGCGACATCCTTGGTACGCTTCGACATTCACTGAGTCGGAACAATCGTTTCCAAAAGACCGATCGCATCTTTCCAATGACAAAAGATGCGTTCAAGCAGTCATGGAAGGATGTACTCAAGAGAGCGGAAATCGCTGGCCTAACGTTTCACGACTTGCGTCGGGAAGCTGGTTCCCGTTTTGACGAAGCCGGGCTTACGAAGGGTGAACATGACCTGATGATGGGTCATGCGAACAGAGACATGACAAGCCTCTATATCCATGCTGACTTGCAATCCATTCAAGATAAGCTTGATCGCTATGTCTTTGACGGTCTGACTTTCGATGAAGCTCTCGAACAGAACGGCGCCATAGTATGCGCCACAGGGATCAGCGACAAGCCGAAAGCCATAGAATGGGACTTCTTATACGAACGGATGAAAGCCGACGGGATGCGCTTCAAGAGCAAAGAGGAAATGGATGAGTATGCGGCTGAACTAAAGAAATTCTACGGTAAGAAGCCATCGCCCGCGCCCTACCCTCCCAACCTGGGCGACCAAGCTCCCGACAAGCCCGCTTTGGCACGTACCAAATTTGATGAGAATTTCAGGGCTAAGCGTCCCTGACCGCCCTGCCGATAGTCTATGATGAAAACGGACGCCCTTCACTGACAGCCCGGTTTTGCGACCCTCCCCCTCTGTGGCTTCTCCACAGACTGTGACTATTCCCGCAAATTCCCACCGTCACTCATTGCGTCATCGTTGACAGGATGACCGATTGCTCATTTTAGTTTTCGCTGCACTTGGAAAATGGAGGTGCACATTATCGAAACAAAAGCAGGAGACTGACAAATGGTAGACTTGGTTCCAAAGAAGCAAGGCGTTCTGTGGAAACGGGCGAACCTCTCTGGCCTCAGTAAGGAGACCAGGAAGCTCTATGACACCTACAGGACAGACTACGACAAGGCACAGGCATCAAGCAAAACGCTGAGAGAAGCACTGAACAAGGAATGGAAAGGACATAATCCCGATGGAAAAGATGGAAAAATATGCAGCTTCAACGTTATCGGCGGCGCCGTCAATTATACTTGGGTCGATAAGACTGATCAGGTAGAGGAGGGAGAGCCCTTGTTCCCTTAGTGGGGGCGCCAGAACCCGTTAAACCTGGCGACACACAGCTACCCGACCGAAGGGCGGGGTGGTGGAGCGCAAAAGTCACGAGCAACAAAGATAGCTAAGCAAGTTTGAGAAACCCCGACCAACATCGGGGTTTCTTATTGATACTCGACAGAAATTGTGATATTATCTACATACTGTACTTGTTCAATGATGCACAACTACAATAAATAATCACAGGAGGAAAAATGATTGATACGACATCTATTTTGTATGAGACTTCTAATTTTCTCGGGCGACATGTTATATATCCAAATGCTGACTCTCACATTGCTCATGCTCTTTGGATATTAGGTTCTGGATTTCTCGAAAATGACGACATACCCGTATTCGACAATTACCCGATACTCGCCTTCCTATCACCAGAAGAGGACAGCGGGAAGACAAGGGCATTGGACGTAACGGAGCTATTAGCTCATAACGCTATCAATGGCGGCAGCCATACCGCAGCTTCTTTGTGTCGCGAGATCGACGGACAACAGCCTGAACTAATCACGATTATCCTTGATGAGCTGGATGAGATATTCACTTACAACAGGGACAATTCCGATTATCTCCGACTACTGAATAATGGCTATCAGAGGGGGAAGGTCATCGCCCGATGCGACATGAATGGCAACAAGACCATAAATACCCCAGCCTATTGCCCGAAAGCAGTTGCAGGTCTCTCGGTCGCGAAGCTGAAGAGGACAACCCGCTCACGCATGATAATTATCAGAATGAGACCCATGAAAAAGGGAGAAAACGTGGGAAGACATATAGACAAGCAAGCCGCGACTGAATTACGGGATAGGATCAGTGCGTGGCGAGCTACCGTTGTTGAGAACCTTAAAAGCTTACCTGAAGACAGCCTGTCTAATCTTACTCAACGAGCCGCACAGATTTGGCACCCCTTGTTAGCCATCGCGAGCTCGGCGGGCGGGGATTGGTTTGATCGAGCCGGAAAGGCTGCAGCTTTCTTTGTCGACAAACAAAAGCCTGCAGACACCCTCGGCAAGTTGATTTTAATCGAGCTCTATAAGGCCTACGCCTCTGGCAAACATCCAAGGGGGATATGGAGCGAGACTTTTGCTGTGAGGCTACATGAAGCGGGCTTCTCCCTCGACATAGACAAACACAAGATTGCGTACCATCTCGGCGAAAGCGGTTACGGCATACATACAAAGGAGCTGAAGATAAATGGAGTAAACAAGAACGGGTACGTTTGGGACGCATGCATTCCCTTCTTCGAAGATTATTTGCCGGAGGATGCGCGTACTCTCATCCATGAAGATTACGGTACCCCAAGAGCGGTGGGTGATAAGCCGGATCAAGGAACAGAACTGTACAACTCTGGAGCAGATATCAACGGAGAGCCCTGCATATTCCGAGGCGTTTTGATCACATGAAATAGGTAGGGGAGGTAGATATCTGTAGGCAGGCTGTACCAGGCATAAGCGCCACTTTCCTTTTTCACCGATGGCTCTACAAACCCCTACTCCTTCTACCGTTCTCGTGTGGTGCCTTGGTTCTATCCTCCTGAGGAACTGAGGCACCCGTTCTTGCGTCGCTTACTAGAAATGTACTGGTTAGATTAGGTAACAGCGCTACTCACATCGACTAACATCAATGATTTTGTGAAGTAGTTACACACAACGGTTTCCTTAGAGTAACTTGCCGTTTTGAGAGCAGAGAAATGACAGACTAGAGTAGGATGGATATCGTGAGTACGCTAGAGTAAACTAAGGAATTACTTGAGGGATACACAATGATAAACAGTAGGAAAGGGGACACTAGTTTTTCGGCCAAATCCCACAGGCTGCGCACCATCTGGCCCTCGGCGTTCGCAGTGGCTTTCCGCAGTTTGGGCATGGGCGACCGTGCTGCGTAATGACGTGGTGAAAAATAGCATTTGCAACGGTCTCTTCAAAGCCCGTCAATTCAAAGTAGCGCTGCAGAACTATCCTCTTGGCTTCGTCTATATCAACGCGATATGCATCTGAGCTGAACGGTTCTAAGACATAAGCAGCCTCAGAATCCTCAAGCATCGGGATTTCGATTTTACAGCGCCAGCAGTATAGGGACCTAGCCAGGGTCTTCCTCCTCCCATTCGTGGGAATAGCGTCGTTCTAACTCAAAAAAATAATCGTCAAATCGACTACGGAGCTTATCTAAGACCATTAAGTGCTCAAGCAGCTGCAATCGTGCATCTTTTTCAATCCGACGCGAGACATCGTGGGGCGACGGAAAGATAATGTAGAGCTTTGCGAGGCCCGACATAGCGTCACTGGTGTCTGACATGGCGCGCCAAAGTTTCTCGTCCGCCAGGTCGGTAATTTTCATGGTGTTATATTCCCCAAAATTCTCGTGATGAATTTCAGCATAGAAGGTTTGCGGAGCATGAGTAAAAACTATATTTTTAATGGCACTCATACTACTCAGTGTGAGCGTTGCTTATGGCGTCGTTCCTTACCACATGGCCATCTCGCTGCGAGGGGCCGCTCAATCTCAGAAACCAAGATGATCCATTTTCGGGAGGAAGCAGCAAGGTACAAACCGAAACTTTTTGAACCCACATTTGTGCTAGCTTAGCTAGATGGCGACCTCGTCACCTACGGCACTATCTACCCTTCAAACCTCAGAAAGCATGGGTATCAGGTCTTGCGCAAGACCCTGGTATCGAACCCTAGGGACGTTTGGACTATCCTCCAAAGACGCACCGGCGGGCATTTGTAGGGCTCGCCTATCGCTCGTAGCGTCGTTTCCCCCCTCCTTCCGAATTTCAGCAAGAACCAGACCACCGACCGAACTGACCGTATCCACATAACTGGTCCGCGTAGCGTACGCATTTACCCTCGTTGCCTTCGAAATCCCATGAGCCAATCACATCCCCCTTCATGATGACTCTGATTTGACAGTTGTATTCTGACCCTTCATCGAGTGTCCGGGTGAACCAGATATAAACCTTCTGTCCCGCGATAACCTTTTCTTCTGTAGGCATGCCGAGCTTTGAAACCGCGGCGCTCAAAGGCTGCCCCTGTAAAGCGGTCATTCCTTTGTCGATTGCGTCGAATGCACAACCAGCGACAGCTATGATCACGGCAAAGGCCGTTACTGCGCGATACATCATTTGCTATCCCTCGCAGTGCTAGAGGAGGTTCACTACCCAGCAGTTTAGTCCTGTCTGAAATTTCTGCCCGATATTTTTTTGAGTGGGTCCCCCCATATCCCCCCATTCGACACCCTAGCCCCCCTT
The DNA here is from genome assembly GCA_036557665.1 of Xanthobacteraceae bacterium. Lineage (GTDB taxonomy): Bacteria > Pseudomonadota > Alphaproteobacteria > Rhizobiales > Xanthobacteraceae > VAZQ01. Next base: position 68,678 of record DATBHG010000009.1, read on the forward strand.
TGGAGGGGACGTGGGGAGGGGGTAGGAAGGTCAAGGGTGATTGAAAACTCGGACAGCCTAGTGCTGACAACTGGAACGTCGATCAAACGCATCAGCGCTCGTCTGACTGTCTGCGGCTCGGGTGACTGTGGGGTGACTGATAACCGCTTGATTTCAGCGAAGCGAGCTTCTTGACTGTTTTTGTATATGGCTTAAGTAACTGACAAAGCTGTTATTTTCGTGCTAATTTTTTCAACAATCCCCTTCACACGGGAGAGGTCGCAGGTTCAATCCCTGCAGCGCCCACCAGCCTTCGCTGCGTCGCAGCTTCGGCCGGCAAGCCAGTGACCGCGCTCGCTTGCGAAGCAGCGAAGGCGGCCCGGCGTAGCTCGCAGGGCGAAGACGGGCGAGCTGTTTTTCGGTTACCGCTGTCGAAATAGCTACGCCGCCTTTGTTACTTCGTGTTTTGACATGCGGTGACCCTCAACGAATTGAGGGCCACCCCCCGATGATCGCAAGGATGAAGCCTACGCTTAAGAGGAACCCCGTCATCCCTACAATCTGCGAAAGGTCGGGTCCTTCAAACCGCATGGTCCACCTGCCTTGCGCATCTTGGTCGCGCGCTTTTGCTGTTCAGTTGAGCGCTTGTCCATGGCCCGTATTTCCGCGTGCGGAATCGGATCGCTTGCTCAGTAGCCGACCGCGCCGCAGGACGCGGCGATACCGTGCGGCCGCGTCGCCACCCTGTTGCGCCTGCTTATCAAGCGTGCGAAGGGCTTCCATCACGTCGTCAAACCGGACAGGCTTCTTGCCGCCGGGCGTGCAGCGCAAAGCCGGTGCGGCTTCAATTGCGCACGCATCAGAAGCCCATGACGCGAGAATCGCACGCTTTTCATTCAGCGCTAGATCGGGGTCGTTGACCACGTGCGATGGATGCTCGAAAGCCTGCGCGGGATGTAGCAGGTTATCAAGGTCAAACCCGTCGTCCCGTCCGCTATATTCCGCTTCCAGCGGCTTTTTCTTGCTCATCACGTCCTCCTTGAAGGCTCTCAAAGAGGGACGGCTTGAGCGAAGGATGGTCACCCAAGCCACCCCCGGTCAATGAAGCCGAGCGAGTTGAGCCGACTTACGACGCGGCTCGCACGTGCTCGATGGTCTTGGTCTTGTTGTCTTGGACAGCCTTGGCCGAGCGAATCTCGATTCGCTTGGGCCTCATCGCTTCCGGCAGTTCGCGTACCAGATCGATTTGCAGTAGCCCATCCTCGAACGTGGCGTCCTTGACCTCCACGAAATCGGCGAGGCTAAAGCGTCGCTCGAAATCGCGGGCAGCAATTCCACGATGCACGTAGTCGTGGTCGGCCTTTTGGGTTTCTCGGCCCGCCACCACAAGGGTGTTCTGTTGCACCGTGACGCTGATCTGGTCAGGCTTGAAGCCCGCGACCGCCAAAGAAATGCGGTAGCTGTTTTCGCCTTTCCGCAGGATGTTGTATGGGGGGTAGTTGTTTTCCGGCTGATACCGGAGGCTTTCGTCCATCAGTTCCAACAGGCGGTCGAAGCCAACGCTTGAACGCCAGAACGGATCAAGATTCAGATTCATAGCCACATCCTCCATTTGAGCAACATGGGTACGAAGCGGAGCCGGACGCCCGTCCGACGCCCGCGCCGAGTCCAAGCAGGCACCCAGCGGCCAAAAATTTAGGAAGGCTCTTTCCGGCGTCAAGAGGGCACTAAAGCGCGGACAAGCGTGTGCCGCCGCTTCCCGAGTGCCTGAAATAGGAGCCTGACTTACCGATTTTCCACAGTCTAAGTTATTGATTTTGCTTGCAGTACGCCCCTTCACACGGGAGAGGTCTCAGGTTCAATCCCAGCAGCCCCCACCGGCCTTCGCTGCTTCGCAGCTTCGGCTGGCAAGCCCAAGCTCCACTCTCTCGTGCGAAGCAGCGAAGGCTGCCGGCGCAACCCGCAGGCAGAAGACGGTAGAATTCCCGGACGAGACTTATGTCGGGTTGACTGACGACTTGCGAGCTCGTTTTACTGCACACAATTCAGGACGTTCACCACATACGGCTAAATACAAACCCTGCCGCTTGGTCACGTACATCGCGTTTTCCAACGAGCAAAAGGCCGGAACCTTACCCAGCAACTCAGCACGGAACGAAGCGCGAAAGCGACGCTGGCAAACCGGAAAATCCCAATTCAGTATGTCGTGGACTTCCAGGCTAGGGGGTAGCGGCCATGCAATTCGGCCAGCTAAAGCGGCGCGAGTTCATCGCATTTGTCGGCAGCACGGCGGCTGCATGGCCGATCGCGGCGCGTGCGCAGAAGGCGCCGATCCCGGTGGTCGGTGTGCTTGACCGTGTCGCGGATGTTTTCCACTTTTCCGCGTTTCGCAATGGTCTTAGCGAGCTAGGCTATATCATCGGACGGGACGTCGTGTTGGATGTCCGCTCCACAAACCAATATGACCAGCTGCCGCACTTGCGGCAGATTTGGTCTCCAGCCACCCGGCGGTCCTCGTCGCGCTCGGAAGCGTCACATTGCTGCCCAGAGCTTTCTGGCGGCCGGTCCGGAGTGAGCGAAAACTAGCACCGGCGCACCCAGGGCGCACACGACAATGAAACAAGGCAGCAATCTCACCCGGCAGGGCATCCTGGGCGCGCTGCGCCGGAATGACGAGCTTCTTCAAAAGCACGCGGTTCGCAGAATTGCGCTCTTCGGTTCCTATGCCACCGGCACACAGAACAGAAAGAGCGACCTCGATTTTCTGGTCGATTTCGAGCGGCCAACGTTCGACAACTTGCTCGGCCTCTCGAAAGATTTGGAGCGGCTGTTCGGCAGGAAGGTGGACATTCTGACACTGCGGGGGCTGGAGAGTATCCGCGTGAAAAAGATCGCGGAGAGCATCCGCAAGACACTGGCCTATGTCTAAGCGCAGAGATGCAGACCTTGTGGAGGACATCCGCGAGGCGATCACGCGCATTGAACGCTACACGGCTGGGCTCACGCTGGACGCGTTTCTCGCCGATACCAAGACCCAGGATGCAACGGTGCGTAACCTTGAGATCATCGGTGAAGCCGTGAAGGGCCTTTCCTCAGATTTCAGGAAGAAGCATCAAGGCATGCCGTGGCAGGATATTGCGGGCATGCGCGATCGCCTCATTCACGATTATGCGGGCGTCAACTGGGATATTGTGTGGGATGTGCTTCAAACGAAGCTCCCGAAATTGCGACGCCGTTTGGCAATGCCGGAAGAGCCCGGGAAGTCGTAATTGCGGGCGAACGCCGGAAGCGGTTTGCGAAGACGTTAGCAGTTCATCCGCCACTGGACCCGACAACTGCAGCGTGGTCGTCGCGCCGCACATTCACCCCTTATCTCACCCGAGACCGGGAAGCTGCGGAAAAACTGCGGAAACCGAGAGACTTCAGCTGTAAGCTATTGATTTTCAGTGGTGCGGTTTCCCCTTCACACGGGAGAGGTCGTAGGTTCAATCTCGACAGCGCCCACCACCCTTCGGCTCTCTTCGCAGCTTCGGCTGGCAAGTCAGTGACCGCGCCGCTTGCGAAGCAGCGAAGGCTGCCCGGCGTAGCCCGCAGGGCGAAGACGGGCGACGCGGCTGATGAAATATAGCTCTTGCAAAGTATCGAATTCCCGGACGAGACTTATGTCGGGTTGACTGACGAGTTGCGAGCTCGTTTTACTGCACACAATTCAGGACGTTCACCGCATACGGCTAAATACAAGCCCTGGCGCTTGGTCACGTAGCTCGCGTTTTCCAACGAGCAAAAGGCCGTGGAATTCGAGCGATATCGAAAATCTGCCTCCGGCTGAGCGTTTGCAAACAAGCGATTACGATAGGCTAGCATGACTCAAAGGAAACAAAGCTCAATTGATGTGTACCGCGATGGTCGGCGCCGCAACCTCATCTGGCAATTCGGCGCTGAATGAAGCAGGAAGACGACGTTGCAAACGGTAAAGCCTGCAGACTTCGTTCGTCACGCATTCGGCGACGTAGCCCGGCATGGAGCGGCCCATCATTTGCACCTCCAGGGCCAAATGTCCGCACCCGGCGAAAGCAGACGCCCTGGCGCGGAAAGATTTTTCGGTTTTCACCCTGACCCGACCTGAGCGACGGCGTTTTCCTGTAGTGCACAACAGCGGCCATCGATGTGGTAGGGTATCGCCCTAGGAGCTCGGCGGGGTCATGATGCGGCGGCGCACTTTCATAACGCTTATCAGTGGCGCGGGGCTATCTGGTAGAGTTGGTGTCCGATCCCTTACAGCTTGGGCGCAGGATCGCATTCGGCGGGTTGGCATACTGGTCCCGCTGCCCGCGACCGACCCCGTATTCCGTCGAAACATGGAAGCATTCACCGCAGCAATGAAAAACGCGGGTTGGATTGAGGGTCGCAATCTAGAGATCAAAGTCGTCTCTATCATCGGCAGCGGAAAAACCCCGGGTGCCGCCGCGAAGGATGCTATTGCCCTATCGGCCGACGTGCTCATTGCGGTAACGCCTGTTGCAGCCGACGCGTTGCACAAAGAAACGAGCGCAGTTCCGGTGGTCTTTGTTGTTGGTTGGATTAACCCAGTCGCGGCGGGTTTCGTCACAGCCATCAATCGCCCCGCCGGCAACATGACCGGCATCACCGATCTTGAGCCTTCCCTTGGTGGAAAATGGGTCCAATTGCTCAAGCAGATCGCGCCAGAAATAAGGCGCGTGGGGATCGTTTATAATCCTGATGAAGGAACGATTTCCGCGCCGTTGCTAGAGACGCTCAAGGAAGGCGCCAGGCGTATCGCGGTGGACGTGGTCGACTTGCCAATCCGTAATGAAGCCGAGATAGAAAATGTGATTGCTGCCTTCACCAACAAGCCCAACGGCGGCCTTATCTCCCCGTCAGATATCTTTACGGCCGCCCATCGTGCCCAGATCATCGCGGCGACGAACAGGCATCGTGTTCCAGCGATCTTTCCATACCGGTATTTTGCCCTCGACGGCGGGCTGGCTGCGTATAGCCCAGACCAACCAAGTGAATTCCGTCAAGCGGCCTATTTCGTGGACCGCATTCTGCGTGGCGAGAAGCCCGAGACCTCCCGGTCCAAACGCCAAATAAGTTCGAGTTCGTTATCAACCTCAAGACCGCAAACACCGTTGGTATCGCCATCCCTGCAGCAATGCTCTCCATCGCCGATGAGTTGATCGAATGAAGCGACGTCCCTTGCACGACCCCGGCCGGTGTCCGACGCATCCCGGCGAATTGCTGAATGAAATAATTCCGGCGACGGGTCGGAGCAGGACCGAGATCGCTGCACTCCTTGGTATTTCCCGCCAGCACCTCTACGACATCCTGGCGGAGCGCAAGCCGGTATCGCCGGCCGTCGCCGTTCGACTCGGCAAGCTGTTCGGTGATGGCGCGGACGTCTGGGTGCGCATGCAGGGCGCCTATGACACTTGGCAGGCAGAGCGCGAGCTTGCCGATGTAATCAGAAAGATACCCAGACTGAAGACCTCGGCGGCGTAAGCGAATTGCTATGGCTTGCCGAGATCCATTGAATTGCCCAATTGCGGAGAAACTGCAGAAAAGGGCCTGAATGCCCTGTAAATCATTGATCTTGCAGCGACAAAGAACCCCTTCACACGGGAGAGGTCGCAGGTTCAATCCCTGCAGCGCCCACCAGCCTTCGCTGCTTCGCTGCTTCCGCCGGCGAGCCCAAGCTCTACTCTCTCGTGCGAAGCACCGAAGGCGGCCCGGCGCAGCCCGCAGGCAAAAGCCGGGCGAGCTGTTTTTCGGTTGCCGCTATCGAGGTAGTCACGCCGCCTTTGTCACCCTTGCCTTCAGCGCGCGGCGCACCGCGTCAGGCTCTCGAGCGATCACCTTGAGATAGGCTTGCGCCGCTCGATCGGGATCGCGGCGGTGCTGTTCCCAATCACGCAGCGTCCCGAGCGGGATATGAAAGACCTTGGCGAACTCGATTTGCGACATGTGAAGAGCCCACCGAATGCGTTTGGCCGGCGAAACCCGACCGACGGGTCCGAGGCTGGCAGGGTTGCGGTCCTCGGCCGGTAACGCGGTGGGATCGGCTCGGGCCTCGGACAGAACCTGGTCGTTTGTTTTGGCGCGCAGTTTAGCCCACTTCTCAGGCGTCATCCCATGCGCCTTTTCATCGATCCGAGCTCCGCGGCGGTGAGTTTGCTTTGTTGTAGTCGTTCTGCTCACGATACGTTGCCTTTCGGGCCGAGATGATGCGTCGGCGATGACCACGCTGGACGAAACACACTGTCAGAACCACGTCGCCTGCGAGGCCGGTGATCAGTTCCCTGTCTTCGTCCGGCTCATCGAGATCAAGCCGATCGATTGCGTTCGGATCATCGAACACGAATCGGGCAATCTCGAAAGTTACGCCGTGCTCGCGGTCGTTCCGGTTCGCTTTCCGATCGTCCATTCGAATTCGGCATCGCGCATTTAGTATACTGGTATGCCGTATTGCGTCAAAGCCGCAAGCTCAAACCACTCTCGCTCTCGACCAGGAAGGGAGCAGCCACGCCGCGGCTCGATCTGGTGAGACACGGGAGAGGTCATTCTATCAAGCCCGATACCGCGAAGCCCTCCTTGTGCGCGGCGCCGGCGAGACGCGCATCGAGCGTAACTGTCGCCAATGACGCGGGTCGCTGCTCCGCCGCCACATATGCCACAGCCAGTTGAAATGCGTCCGCGGCGCGCAACGGGTGCACGCGAACGAGCCGCGTCGCCATTTCCCGGATCGCATCGCTGGGATCGACCTCGTGCCAATCCGATGCAAGCCGCTGCAGGCGCTCAAACGCAGCGGCGGTTCGCTCTGCCGTCGGGTTCGTTTGGCCAAAGTAGGGGGCGGACCGATCTGGCACTGCGAGCTCAACCGGAGCGCGCACCATTCGCGGCTCTCTGTAAAGAACAGGAATTTACAGGGATTTTTTCGTCTGCAGGTTGAGCCGGCCAAATCGGCTGGTCTGACCTGGCCTTGTTTGTTTCGCTTTTTTCCGGATCGCCGCAGGAGTCTGAACAATCTGAAGATGCCCCTGTCCAAAAATTCCGTTCATAGAAATTCCACTGCCCCACAAAATGTCGCAGAAAATTTTGCTTGACATTGAAACGCGCTTCGTGTAAGAAAGTGTAATCTGAGATTTTTGTATAAGGCCCGGGCGGGAAACCGCGCCGGGCTTTACGTTTGAGGTCGCAAGCACCGGGCTTGCAGCTCCGCGGAACAGGGGATGCTCTCGGAGCGCAGACAGGAGCGCAAGACAGGAGCGCAAGACAGCTGCGCAGGCCTTAGTGACGAGCTGGTCTGAGAGCATGCTCGTTTTCGCGATGCGAGAATCCCACATGCCGCGTCCGACGGCAGCAACGCCGCGGGTTCCTGTCTGTCGTATCCCAGCCAAGGAGATGCACGCCTGATCTCGAAACGGCGATTTCCTGTTTCCGTCCCTGTTGTTTCCCTGTTCGGGCCCTGTTATTTCCCTGTTCTGGCGCGGCTATTTTTGTTGTATCTCATTGATTCTACGTAAATTTCTAGAAGTAACGCTATCGCGCCCCGCCCCCTTTACAGGGATTTACAGGGACGGTCGCATTGGACTGCACCCCTCCCTTGAGACACGAAAACTAGGAACTTGTTGCGTTTGGTGCTGCTGGCGCCAACGACCGTGGCGGCATGAAGGAGTTGCGGTTGGTTTGGCACTACCGCCGAACACTGGCCGAGAGCATTGAACCGACATCAAGCGATGATAAAACCCGTGCCTGCACCGATGAGGATTTGACGTGCGCACGACGCTCGCGCTCGATGATGAGTTGGTAGCGAAGGCCCAGGCATTCACCGGCCTGAAGGAGAAATCCGCTCTCGTACGCGAGGCCCTCAAGGCGCTGATCGAGCGTGAAGGCGCGCGGCGGCTGGCGCGGCTGGGGGGGACCCAGCCTGGCTTGCGGTCCATCCGGCGGCGGCGACCGAACCCCCGGTGATTCTGGTTGATACATCCGTCTGGGTCCGGCATCTGCGGAGCGGTCACGGAGGACTGATTGAGCTGCTCGAGGCCGGAAGCGTTGTCCTGCATCCTTTCGTACTTGGCGAGTTGGCGTTGGGCAGCCTGAGCCCGCGAGCTTGTCTTGAGCTCCTTGCAGGCTCTGCCCCAGGCCGCCGTGGCCATGCAGGAGGAAGTCCTCGAGCTCATAGAAACCGGCGCACTGTATGGGCTGGGCATCGGTTACATCGATGCCCACCTGCTCGCGTCAGTGCGCCTCACCGCCGGCACGCTCTTATGGACACGCGACAAGCTCCTGCATGCGGTCGCGCAGAAACTCGGGGTGGCGTGGCAACGATCTGATCGGCTCAATGCCGCGATGCCGCCGGCGCAGTGAACAATCCAGGGTTTGATCTTCACAGTCTCGCCTCGGCGATGCGCACCTGCGGCTGGACCAGCTTGCAGATGCGTGCACAATGCCGCGGCGCCGGCCCTGAAGACCTCGGTCGGTCCGAGCCGTTATGTCCGCCATGACAGAACGAGAGCAAACAGAACGAGAGCAGACATCGGTCATTATCGTCATGGGCGTGTCGGGCGCGGGCAAGAGCACCATCGCCGCCATGCTGGCCACGCGGCTCGGCTGGACCTACGAGGACGCCGACTGGTTCCATCCGCCCGCCAACGTCGAGAAAATGCATGCCGGCAAGCCGCTCACCGACGAGGACCGCTGGCCGTGGCTGCGCGCCATCGCGGAATTCATCGACCGCACGCAAAGCGCGGGACAGCACGCCGTGATCGCGTGCTCTGCGCTCAAACGCGCTTACCGCGACGTTCTGATCGGCACCCGCCGCAGCGTACGCCTCGTCTATCTCAAGGGCGATCGGGAGCTGATCGCCCGCAGGATGGCGCTGCGGCACGGGCATTTCATGCCGCCGTCCCTGCTCGACAGCCAGTTCGCCACGCTCGAGGAGCCCGGCGAAGGAGAGGACCCGATTGTCGTATCGATCGAAGCGCGCCCTCGCGACGTCGTTGAGCGCATCGTTGCCAGGCTCGGGACCGGAACGAAAGATCGCACCCCATCGGACCCCCGCGATGACCTGCGATGATGCCTCTCATGCTCCGAGGGCGCTCTCGTGAGCGGCATCTCGCTTGTCGTCTCGGATGTCGCTGGATCGATTGCGATGGGAAACGCAAGCGACGAGGTGAAGCGACGAGCAAGCTACGTCGCCTCGCCAGGCTCCGAGGCCGGCCTCGCGCGGGCGATCGAGCGCTGCATTCTGGGCGGTGCCGGCGGGCGTTGACGTGAGGGCCCGAGCTTGCTTTCTGGATGCTCCCCCGCCTGGGCGGCTGTCGCCCAGGACTCACTGCACAGGGCCGACATGAAGTTCACCGGCGATATCGCCATAGGCGCTCCGCGCGAAGCGGTGTTTGCAAAGGTCCGCGATGCGCGGTTCTTTGCCTCGTGCCTGGAGGGGGTGCATGATCTCACCGAGATCGATGGGGATCACTATACTGCGGTGCTCGAAACCAGGATCGCCTACCTGAAGTTCAAGTTCAATGTCGCGGTCGAGGTGTTGCGAGCCGAGGCGCCGCGCGAGATCGAGGCCAGAATCGAGGGAACGCCGAGCGGAATCGTCGGGCGGCTCACGGCCCGTTCGCTCACCCGGCTGGCGGAGGACAATGGAGGGACCAAGGTGAGCTACGAGGTGGATGCGGCGCTGACCGGCAAGCTGGGCAGCCTGGGTCAGCCGGTCCTGCGCGCGAAGGCCAAGGAGATGGAGCGCCAATTCGCCGAGCGAATCCGCGCCGCCTTCGGTGTGGCCGCACCGGAGACCGCGGCATGACCCCCTTCGAGCTGCTCGAGCCGGGCTCGTTAGGCGAGGCGATCAGCCTGCTCGATCCCGACGATTCGGATATCCGGCCGATCGCCGGCGGCACCGCGTTGATGCTGATGATGAAGGCCGGCGTGTTCCGGCCGCGCTGCCTCGTGAGCCTGCGCAAGCTGCCGCGCGAGCTCTCGCGCATCAGCGCCGGCTCAAGGGGCGATCTCGCGATCGGCGCAATGTGCCCCCTTTCGACCGTCGAGCGGTCGGCCGCCGTGGCTCGCGTCGCGCCGGTGATACCGCGTGCAATGCTGCGTCTTTCCAATGTGCGGGTCCGCAACGTCGCTACCGTCGGCGGCTGTCTCGCGCACGGCGACCCGCATATGGACCTGCCTCCCATATTGATCGCGCTTGGCGCGCAGGTTTCGGCCGCGGGCCCCAAAGGCGAGCGCACGATCGCGGTCGAGGACCTTTTCGCCGGATATTTCGAGACCATCCTGCAGAAGAACGAGTTGATCTCGGAGCTGCGCATTCCGGCACAGGGCAGCGCGCGCGCGGCGTATTGCAAGGTCACGACCGGATCGGCGGAGGACTGGCCGGCGGTGGGAGTTGCGGTCTCGGTCGAGCGGCAAGGCTCCGGGCTGAGATCGGCGCGCGTCGTCGTGAGCGCCGCAACCGAGAAGGCGATGCGCCTCAAAGCGGCGGAACAGGCGCTGGCGGATGCGCCCATCGGCGAGCCGTCGTTCAAGCGTGCCGGCGATGCGGCGGCCGACGAGGTCGAGTGCATCTCCGACGTACGCGGCTCCGCCCCCTACAAGCGCGAGCTCGTCAGGGTGTACGTCGTGCGGGCGCTGCGGCAGGCGCTCAATGGCACCGGAGCGGCGCATTGAGCAATGCACCATTAGCGCACGGGCAGCGCCAAGTCGCTCGCCAAGGGGGGCGCCAAGAGCAGCGCCAAGGGGGGCCCCAAGTCGGGCGCCAGGTCGGGCGCCAGGTCGGGAGGTCGCTGGCTCGCATCGAGGCGCGCGCGAAGGTGACGGGCCGCGCCGAATATACCCATCCCATGCGGCTTTCCGGCATGCTGCATGCGAGGATCTTCCGCAGCACGGTCGCGCACGGCCGGATCGCAGCGATCGATGTAAGCGCTGCGCGAAACATGCCGGGGGTGCATTCCGTCGTCACCTCGGAAGATGTGCGCAGGGTCATTCCGGAGCCTTATTATGGCCCGGCCTTTCACGACCAGCCTGTCCTCGCCATCGACAAGGTCACGTATGTCGGGGAGCCGGTCGCCGTGGTGCTCGCTCGCGATCCGCACATTGCGGATGCGGCAGCACAGCTCATCAGGGCCGAATATGCGGAGCTGCCCGCCGTTTTCGACGAGGTCGAGGCGGCGGAGAACCACATCCTGGTGCACGAGGAGCTGCGTCCCGCCGGCACTTTCGCGGACCTCAAGCACCTCAAGGGCCGCCGCGGCACCAACTGCGCGCTCGACTTCAAGCTGCGCCGCGGCGACGTCGATGCAGCGTTCGCGGGAGCCGCACATGTCTTCGAGCACACCTTCCGGACCCAGAAGGTGTTGCACGCGGCGCTCGAGCCGATCGCTTCCATCGCGGATTGGAAGGAGGGCGGCCTTACCATCTACACCGCGTCACAGGGGCCGTCCTTCGTGCGCACCGAGATCGCGCGCCTCATCGGCTGGCCGGAGAATCGCGTACGGGTCAAGGTGCCCTATTTGGGCGGCGGCTTCGGCGGCAAGCTGTACATCAAGCTCGAGGCGCTCGCGACCGCGCTCTCCATGATCGCGCGGCGCCCGGTGAAAGTCGCGCTGAGCATGGAGGAGCAGTTCTATACCATCACCAAGCACCCCAGCACGTTCCGCATCAAGACCGGGATCGACGAAACCGGCCGTATCACGGCGCGCAAGTGCGAAGTGTTCTGGAACGGCGGAGCCTATGCCGATATCGGCCCGCGGGTGACGCAGAAGTCGGGCTTCACCGCCTCGGGGCCCTACGACATCGACAACGTCTGGATCGACTCCTACGCGCTCTATACCAATCTGCCGCCGGCCGGAGCGCTGCGGGGCTTCGGCATCCCGCAGCTGGTGTGGGCCTATGAGAGCCACGCCGACATGATCGCGCGCGCGCTCGAGCTCGACCCTCTCGAATTCCGGCGCAAGAACCTCCTGCGCGAAGGGCGCCCGCATGCGACCGGGACCATCATGCGGGACATCAAGCTCGCGGCCGTGCTCGATCGGGTGGCGGAGCGACTCGACTGGAAGCAGCCGCTCGAGCGCGGCAGCGAGCCGTTGCGCCGCGGCCGCGGTGTGGCCGTCGGCATGAAAGCGGTGATCTCGCCGACAACCTCGGTCGCCAATGTCATTATCGCGGCCGACGGCAGCGCCAGCCTGCATTGCGGCACGGTCGACATGGGGCAAGGCTCGGATACCGCCATGGCGCAGATCGCAGGCGAGGTGCTCAATGTGGCGGCGGAGAGCGTCGCAGTGGTCCCCCGCGACAGCGATGTGACGCCCTATGACATGGGCACGCTGGGGTCGCGCTCGCTGTTCCATATGGGGCACGCGGTACGACTTGCCGCGGAGGAGGCACGCGAGAAGATCAAGGCGCTGGCACGCGAGGTCGGCGAGCCCGAAGGCAGCAACATCCCGATCAGCGAGCTGTTCAAGAAAAAGTACGGAATGCAGGCCGGCACCATCGTCGGGACCGGGATCTACAAGCCGGATTATGTGCCGCCCGACCCCGCCACTGGATCGACGCCGAACGCAACTCCATTCTGGATGGGCGCCGCGGCCGGGGCGGAAGTGGAGGTCGATACCGAGACCGGCAGGGTGCGCATCCTGCGGCTCGTCAACGTGGTGGACTGCGGCAACCCGGTGAACCCGGGGATCGTCGAGACGCAGATTTCCGGTGCGTCACTGATGCAGCTCGGTTTCACCATGTTCGAAAAGATGCACATCGATGCCGGGCAGGTCACCAACGCGTCCCTTGCCGATTACAAGATCCCGAGCGTGCTTGACGTGCCGCCGCGGATGGAGAACGAGACGGTTCCCGCGCATCAATCGAACGGACCCTTCGGCGCCAAGGGGGTCGGAGAGACCGCGACATTCTGCGTGTCGCCGGCTATCGCCAATGCCATCGAGGACGCCTGCGGGGTGCGGCTGGCCGAATTGCCGCTCACCCCGGAGGCCGTGCTCCGGGGATTGCGCGCCAAGGACAACAAGCAATTGGAAGATCAGCGATGACCACCCGCACCATCAGTTTCAACCTCAACGGCGAGGCGGTCACCGCCGACATCAAGCCGTATCACAACGTCGTCGAGATACTGCAGCGCGACTTCAACCTGACGGGCGCGCGGGAGAGCTGCGGGCAAGGCATGTGCGGGTGCTGCACCGTGCTGGTGAACGGCACGGCCGTGTCGGGCTGCCTCTATCTCGCGGCCTTTCTGGACGGCGCCGAAGTGCGAACCATCGAAAGCCTCGCGGACGGGGACAAGCTCAGTCCGGTGCAGGAAGCGTTCATAGAGGCTGGCGCCTTTCAGTGCGGGTACTGCACGCCGGGGTTCATCCTGATGGCCACCCAGCTCCTGGATGAGAACCCGGACCCCGACGAGGACGAGATCAAGCACTATCTCTCGGGTAATCTATGTCGTTGCGCGGCCTATCCGGAGATCATCAAGGCGGTCAAGATCGCCGCGCAGAAACGCAAGCCGGCGTGACGACGGCCGCGCATGCGCCATGAGCCCATGCACGTCGAGACAGACGTCCTGATCATAGGATCGGGCGGCGCCGGCATGTACGGGGCGATCGAGGCGGCGCGCGCGGGCTGCAGCGTGTTGCTCGTAGACCGCAGTCTCATCGGGCGTGGCGGCGCCACGGTCATGGCGCAAATGACGGTCGCCGTCGCGCTCGGCTCCGAGACGCCCGACCATTGGCGGCACCACTACGAGGATACGCTCGCAGCCGGACGCGGACTTTGTGACGAGCGGCTTTCCCGACTTCTCTGCGAGGAGGGTCCCGAATGCATCCGGGAGATGGACGCATGGGGGACCGGATGGGCACGCAAGAACGGTCGCATCGCCCAGGCATTTGCCCCCGGACACGACCGTGCGCGCTGCGTCTATGTCGATTTCCTCAACACCGGGCCCGCGGTCTCCAAGACCCTGCGCGGAGTGATCACCCGCACCGGAGGCATCCGCAAAGCAGGCGATCTCCTGATTGTCGATCTCATCCGGGTGGATGGAGAGATAGCGGGAGCAGTCGCGCTGCATCTCGCCAGCGGTCGCGCGGTGACCATTGCCGCCAAAGCCACTATTCTTGCAACTGGCGGGCTCACCCGGCTTTATCGCCGCAACAGCGCATCCGCCAATATGGGCGGCGACGGCTATGCGCTCGCGCTGCGCGCAGGCGTGCCGCTGATCGACATGGAGTTCGTGCAGTTCTTTCCGATCGGCCATCTTGCGCCGCGGCTGATCGCTATGGACCCCATAATGTGGGACCCGTTCCGCTACAAGCTGGGCGGCCGTTTGCTCAACAGCGAGGGCGAGGAGCTCACCGCGCGCTATGGGGTGAGCGAGGACGGACGCTACGTGACCACGCGTGACGTGGCGACCTACGCCATCGTCAAGGAGGTGGAGGCCGGTCGCGGGTCCCCGCACGGCGGAGCGTTCCTGAGCTTTCAGCACTGCTCCGAGACGAGCCTGCGCGAAGCCTTCGGGCCGGTGATCGACCGGCTTGCGAGGAACCAGATCGATCTGACCCGGATGCCTGTCGAGGTGGCACCGATCGCGCATTATCATATGGGCGGCGTCGTCGCGGACGAGCGCATGAGGACGGGTCTGCCGGGACTGCTCGTTGCCGGCGAGGCGGTGGGCGGGGCGAACGGGGCCAACAGGCTTTCGGGCAATGCCATTACCGAGGCGCTGGTGTTTGGCCGGCGCGCGGGACGCACCGCCGCGGACCGCGCGAGGACGATGCGGGTGCACGCGTTCCGAGCAGAGGGGGCGCGCTTGGCGCTTGATCTGATCCATGCCGAGGCGCGCGACGGCGAGATCAACACGGCAGCCGTGATCGAGCGCCTGCAGGGCATCATGGCGAACGATGTCGGCCCGTTCCGGACAGCAATGAAGCTCGAGCGCGCGCTGACCAGCATCGAGGAGATGACGTGCGCGCTGGGGGAGCGCCCGATCGGCGATTCCGGGGCGTTCGATATGCGCCGGCTCGAATGGTTCGATCTGCGCAATATGCTGCTGGTGGCGCGCGCCGTGACAATGGCTGCGCTGGCGCGCACCGAAAGCCGCGGCGCCCACCAGCGCGAGGACTTCCCGGAAATGCTGCCGGCAGGGCAAAACAATCAGCTCGTGCACTGGGACGAGCGCGGCATCGCACTCACCCGGATGCCCGTCACGATGCACGCAGCCGCGCAATGAGCGCCATCTCCAAGCTCAGGATCTGGCGCGGCACAGCTGGCGCGACCGGCCAGTGGGCGACCTACGAGGTCCCCTTCGAGCCGGGCCAATCGGTGCTCGACGGGTTGCGCTGGATCCGTGCGAACCTGGACCCCGGCCTTGCCATCAGGTTCTCCTGCATCAACGCCAATGCCTGCAAGGAATGCATGATGGAGCTCGACGGGGAAACCGTCTATGCCTGCACCGCGCGGCTCGAGCCGCGCGAGATGATGTTGCACCCTCTCTCAAACAAGCGGCTCGTGCGCGATCTCGTCACGGAGATCGCCCCGCCGCCAGAGCGGCTGTTGAAATGACGTTGCATGCACGCCCCAACGAGATGTCCGTCGAGCGTAAGCCGACCGCCTTCGGCGACCTGCGCGGTTGGATCGCCGCGCTGCAAGCGCAGGACGAGCTCGCCAGCATCGACGCCGAGGTCGACTGGAACCTCGAGCTCGGCACGATCATGCGGCTGGCACAGGGCCCGGGCACGGGCAAGGCCCTGCTGTTCAACAACATCAAGGACTACAACAAGCCGACAAGCCGCTGCCGGCGCATCTTCGGCTCCGGGCTCAACAGCTATCGCCGCGTTGCCATGATGCTGGGACTGCCGCCGGACACCCATCCGCGCGAGCTGGTCAAGATCGCTCGCACAGGGCTTACCGGCAGCATCCCGCCGAGGATCGTGGCGACCGGGCCGGTCAAGGAGAACATCCTCGAGGGCCCCGATATCGACCTTTACGAGTTTCCATCGCCCCATTGGAACCGGCTCGACGGCGGCCGTTATCTCCTCACATATGGCGGCTGTGTCACCAGGGATCCCGAAAGCGGCGTCATGAACGTCGGCATCTATCGCGGGATGGTGGCCAGCCATGACCGCATCCCGATCCTGGTGTGGCGCGCGCAGCATATCGGACACCACTTCACCGCCTGGCAGAACGGCGGCGCGGCGGAGATGCCGATCGCGGTGGCGATCGGCTGGGAGCCTTCGCTCGGCTTCTGCGCCGGCGCGCCGGTGGCAAAGGGTGTGTGCGAATACGACGTGATGGGCGCGATCCGCGGCGCCCCCGTCGAGCTGGTAAAATGCGAGACTTCGGATCTCCATGTGCCGGCTGCGGCGGAGATCGTGATCGAAGGCTATCTCGGGCTTGATCCCAGCACATACATCATGGAAGGCCCCTATGCCGAGTTCACCGGCTATCTTGCCGGCGACCGCTCGCCCAAGCCTGCGATGCGGGTCACCTGCATCACCCATCGCAACGACCCGATCCTGCGCGGCACGATCGAGGGGGCGATGCCCGGGAGCTATTCGGAGAATTCGATCTGCTCCTCGATCATGCGGGCGGCGACCGCCTGGAACGTGCTCGACCGCGCAGGGGTGCCGGGCATCACCGATGTCTGGTGTCCGCCCGTGCATGCCGGCATCAATCTTCTGATCCAGATGAAGCAAAGCTACCGCGGGCAGGCGAAGCAGGCCGCCAACGCGATCTGGGGCTCCTCCGCGGCGCACGTGCGCTACAAGCATATCACTGTCGTCGACGACGATATCGACATCCACGACTATGCGGCGGTCGACTGGGCGATCGCCTATCGCGTGAATGCCGGCGAGGACGACGTCGTGATCATGCCTTCGACCTTCGGCGCCGGGCTCGACCCCTCGACCCGCCGGCGCGACCGCAACGCGCATCTCTTCGGCACCGGCAAATGGAACCGGGTGCTGATCGACGCGACCATGAACCTCGATTACGACCCGGACCCCGATCTCGGCGGGGCGCGCTTTCCGCCCACGGTATGGCCGGCCAAGGAGGACATCGAGAGGGCCTATGCGCGCTGGCCTGAGCTGGGGCTGGGAAAGCCGAAAGCAACCTGACAGCTTGCGGCGCCCCTCGCACAGCCTCGATGCGCGGCGGCGTGCAAGCGCCGATCAAACCAGCCGCGCCTGCAGGCAACAGGAAATAACGGGCGAGGCCCGCTTAGTCGACGAACGGATTATGGATCGTGAGCCGCTCGATGACTTGACCCGTCTGAAGATCCTCGGAATAGAGGGTCGAGCAGCCGGCGCGCAGAGCGGCGGCAACGATGAGGGCGTCATAGAACCCGAAGCCGTGCTTGCGCGCGACACCGATCGCTGCCTCATGCGTATCGAACGTTATCGGCTGCGGTGGATCGAGCAACGTTTTGATTATGCCCAGCGCATCCTGAATTTCATCCCACTCGCGACGAATCTTACGACGTGAGACATTCACGAACTCGTTCAGCACCTGAACGCTGATGATGCCGCCGGCACGCAAGAGTGCCTCGGCCTTGTCGCGGCGGGGGTCATTCGAGCTGAAAGCGTACACGATGACATTCGTGTCCAGAAAGGACTTAGCGTTCATTCGCTTCGTCGCGGTCGAATCTGAACCCTGGTGGCAAGGGGCGCCGCAGCGCGCGCAATCGCTTGAGCGCCTCCTCGCGTCGCTTGTCTCGGGCAATTTCAAAACGACGCGCGCCCGCGACCGTTATCTCGATCTCGTCACCCTCCTTGAGCTTCAAGGCTTCTACAACGGCGCGGGGAAGTCGAACGGCGAGGCTGTTCCCCCACTTTGCTACCTGCATTGCAATGCTCATCCGCGGCCTTGATATACAAATTTGATGTATATCCGAACCGCCCGGAATGTCAAAGTGGAGGGTGGGGGATGCCGCGACTGGCGCACCGGTGCGGTTCCTGCCGGCAACAATCGTTGGTGAGCGCATCGAATTATGCAAGAATCGCGCCCTCGCTGACGCCGGAGACTGCCACATGCACGAATCGACCGTGACCATTGCCTCCGCCGGACTGCGCCTGGCCGGGACGCTGCGCCTCCCGGAGCGACTGGCGAGCACCGAGCGGCGTGCCGCATTTCTGGTGCTGCATGGGTTTGGCAGCAACAGAGGCTCCTCCAATGTGCTGCAGCCGAGCAAAGTGCTGGGCGAGCTCGGCTATGTCACGTTGTCGTTCGACATGCGCGGCTGCGGCGAGAGCGAAGGCGAGCGGGGCCGCGTCATCTGTCTGGAGCAGGTCGAGGACACCCGCAATGCGCTGACCTTCCTCACTGCCCAAACGGGCGTCGACGCTGAGCGGATCGGCGTCATCGGCTCGAGCTTCGGCGGCGCGGTCGCGGTCTATACGGCCGGGGTCGACGATCGTCTTGCCGCCGTCATCTCCAACGGCGGCTGGGGCGACGGTGAACGCAAGTTTCGGGGCCAGCACAAAAGTCCGCAGGAGTGGGCGCGCTTTACCAGGATGCTGGAGGAGGGGCGCGAGCACCGGGCGCGCACGGGCAAGTCGCTGATGGTGCCGCGCTACGATATCGTGCCGATCCCCCCTCACCTGCGCGGCAATCTCGCCGGCAACTCCATCGAGGCGTTTCCGGCGGAGACGGCGCAGAGCATGTTTGATTTCCGCGCGGACGACGTTGTCGGCCGCATCGCTCCCCGTCTGCTTCTCCTGCTGCATGCCGCCGTTGATTCCGTCACGCCCACAGAGCAATCGATCGAGCTGTTCAAGCGCGCCGGACAACCGTCCGAGCTGCACCTCATCAGCGACGCCGATCATTTCATGCTGGGCGAGTCCAACGCCCGCATCTGGGACCTCATTCGCGGCTGGCTCGGCTACTATTTCCCCGCAGTCGCACCAGCGGCAAGGCGCGTCGCCGGCATGCGCCATTGACGCCTGCATGAGCCCGCAAACGGGCGTTCGGCCCGCTCGGCAACAGGACAAGCAGCGGGAGATCGATTTCTTCGACGCCCATGCCGATGCAAGCGAGTACGACGTATTCACGCCGCAAGCGAGCTCGCGTCTGGTCGATGCAGTCATGGAGTTGAGCGAGCTCGGCCCCGGCGCGCGTGTCGTCGACCTCGGCTGCGGTTCCGGCGCTTTCACACATCTCCTGCGCCAAGCGGGCTATGAGGTTGCCGGCCTCGACATCAGCGGGAAGCTCGTCGACGTTGGCCGGCAAAAGCATCCCGGCATTGCATTCGTGCAGGGCGACATCGAGCATCTGCCGTTCGCGGCCGCGAGTTTCGACGGTGCGCTGCTGAGCGGCGTCGTGCATCATTTTCCCGACCCGTCGCGCTGCGCCGCGGAGGTGTTCCGCATCCTGCGGCCGCAGGGCCGCTTCGTCGCGTTCGATCCCAACCGCATGAATCCGTTCATGTGGCTCTACCGCGATCCGGCGTCGCCGTTCTACAGCTCGCTCGGCGTCACTGCGAACGAACGGCCGGTGCTGGCGCACGAGGTTGCCGCGGTATTCGAGCGCGCAGGCTTTGCGGTCGCGACGCATTACATCGCCGGCCTTGCCTACCGTTATGTGGCGTCCTGGCGGACACGCCTTCTGCTGCCGGTCTACAATCTGGTCGATGCGAAGGTATTCGGGCTCTCCGCAATGGAGCGCTTGCGTCCGTTCGTGCTCACAGCGGGGCGCAAGGCTGCGGCCGGATCATGACTCCCGAGCTCGATATCGTCGTTCCCGTCTACAATGAAGGCCGCAACATCCAGGCGACGCTGGCGGCGCTTGCCCGCTCGGTCAGCACCCGGGCACGCGTTCTGATCTGCTATGATTCCCCCGACGACGACACCTTGCCTGCGATCCGGGAGAATCGGCTTGCGGGTCTCGATATCGCACTCGTGCGCAATCGCGGTCGCGGCGCACATGGCGCCGTGATGACTGGATTTGCCGCCAGCACCGCGCCTTTTGTGCTGATGTATCCCGCCGACGACGACTATAACGCCGCAATGCTGGACCGCATGGTCGCGCTGGCGCGCGGCGGCGCCGACATCGTGTGCGCCAGCCGGTTCATGCCCGGGGGCGCAATGGTAGGTTGCCCCCCGCTCAAGGCGGCATTCGTACGCGCCGCCAATTTCACGCTGCATCATTTCGCGCGCCTGCCGACGACCGACGCCAGCAACGGCTTTCGTCTGTTCTCGCGCCGGGTGATAGAGGAGATCCCGATCGAATCCGATCAGGGCTTCTGTTACAGCATCGAGCTGCTGGTAAAGGCGCATCGGCTCGGCTGGTCGATTGCCGAGGTGCCGGTGCGGTGGTTCGAGCGCAGACACGGCCAGAGCCGTTTTCGCGTGATCAAATGGCTTCCGGCGTACCTGCGCTGGTACGCCTACGCGTTTGCCACGACATGGCTGCGTCGTCGGGCCGCGAGCGTCAGCTTCAAGGGTGCGCGCACTTGAGCCGTCCCGCTGCGATAAGGTGGCCGCGCATCCGCGCCCGCCGGCTCAGCAAGATCTCGCCTTGGATCGAGCTCATGGAGCGCGAGGTCGAATTCTCGCCGGGAGCACCGGTCGAGATCTACCATTCCGTCGCGCAGGCCGATTACATTGCCGTCGTCGCGCTCACTCCCGGCGGCAAGGTCCCGATCGTGCGGCAGTTCCGCCCGGCGCTGGAAGCGTTCTCATGGGAGCTCCCCGCGGGATTGGTCGATCCCGGAGAGAAACCTCTCGACTGCGCTCGCCGCGAGCTCGAGGAGGAGACCGGGCTAACCGCGCGCCGCATTCACTCCTTGGGCGAGACTTTCCCCTGCACGGGCCGGCTGAGCAACCGGATTCATTCCTTCTTTGTGCGCACCGGCAGCCGCATGGCGCGATTCGAGCCGGAGTCCGGGATTACCGTGAAGCTCGTCTCTCCGGCAGAATTGGCGCGCCTTATCCGCTCGGGGAATTTTAGCTCTCAGTTGCACATCGGCGCGCTGCTCCTTGCCGAGCTGCACGGGTTTCTCGCTCTGCCGAGCTTGAGGCCCAAGCGCGGATGAGGCATGGCGTCGCCGCGACAGACAGCGAGAATGCATCAGGCGGCCGCGGCCCGCCGCAGCATGCGTGCAACCGCGAGGCGCGCGGGATGTTTTGCGAGCCGAGCGGCAAGCTCGGGGAACCGCCGCTGGAACGCGGTGACCGCTTCCCGCTGCATCCATACCGTGACGATCAACAAGGTAAGGAGCCAGGTGAGATAATAATAGCGTGCGGCGGGGGCATAGAAGAGGCCGACACACTGCTGAGCAAGGGTTGCCAGCGCGGTGAGGCGCAGCCAAGGATCGACCTCTCTCCACAGCGCCAT
Organism: Xanthobacteraceae bacterium; assembly: GCA_036557665.1. GTDB lineage: Bacteria > Pseudomonadota > Alphaproteobacteria > Rhizobiales > Xanthobacteraceae > VAZQ01. The sequence goes on from DATBHG010000009.1 coordinate 90,014, forward strand.
GCGGACGACCACCGCGATGGCGGCAGCATTCACCGGCGCCATGACGTAGGATTCGGAGGGGCCCGCGAGCCATCCCCCGAGCTGCCGCAGCGCGCGAGCCATGTGCTCGCCGAGATCGAAATGGATGAGCTCGCTCACGGCGGCGAGATAGGCCGAAGGCGGCATCACCAGCGCACCGGGATGGGCGGCGGTCGTAGTGAACAACACCAACACGCCGCCATAGATCCAATTGTGCAACGCCGCCGAGAGCACGGGCAAAAACCCGAGGCAGAGACCACTCGCCCGCGCGTATTGCCGCTGATACAGCGCGGCGATGCCGCCGCCCGCCAGCAGCACTGCTGCCGCTGGCGCGATGTTGGGACGCAGCAAAAGCGCCAGCGCAAAAAGAAGGCCTGCCCGCCATGCGGGCCCGAACGTGACGCGCGGCCCGTCTGTGTTGCGCCCGATCAGAGCCACGAATCCGGCGAGAAAAAGTATATAGGCCGCCGGATCGGCAAAGCCGCGCGCCGCCCACTTGACGTATTGCACCAGGCTCGAGCCGAAGAGCACCCCGACCGGAACGGCGATGAAAGTAAGCGTCATCCCGAGCGCCCATGCCGGCGGCAGAAAGCGCCGGAACATGGCCCAGACCAGGAACGGCAGCAGCAGAACGAGCGACAGATAGCCGAGATACGTCTCACCGAAAGCCATGTGCTCGATGGCGCGCAGGTAGCGCATCCCGGGCGTGAAGTAGAATACGTTCTCGCCGCCCTCGAGCGCGGCCGCAATATTGCCCCCGAGAAGATCGCGCAGCATGATGCGCGCCATGCCGTCATAGACCAACCCGTCATCGCCTGAATCGAACGGCCGCACGCCGCCGATAAAGCTCGCGTCATCGAGAAGACCCACGACGAGGGTCAACGCGATGAGCGCAAGAGCAAGAGCGGCGCAACGAGACCTCCAGCGCACGAGCAAGCCGATCACCAGGCCCGCAGCGATCAGCGCCAGCGCAGGCTCGACCAGCTGAGCGAGCCTGATCCGGGCAGTAGGATCGAGGCGGATCGCAAGCGGTGGCCCATCAGCGATGGCGAGGCCAAATATGCGCCGGCCGACATCGTCGGGGGCAAGCGCACGGCATTGCATCGTCGGATGCAGGACGCGATCGAACCGCTCGCTCGCCCCCTCCCACAACACCTCTCCGCGCCAGCAGAGTCTGCTACCGACAAATTCCGCGGGGAACCGATAGCTGACGAACCACGGCATCAAGAGGCGCCAGCGGTGCAGGAAGGCGAAGGAGCTGCTGTTGCGCACGGCGCGATCGATGTCGCTGACGCGTGCGTTCCAGTTGTAGCCCTTCTCGTTGACGAAGCCGAGCCGCAGCCAAACCGGGTCAGCGAACCCGATCCCGGTAACACGGCGGGAATGCATCGCGTCGCGATCATAGATGGCGTCGGCCGAAAAAGCGTATGGGGCTTGCGGGAATGCTTGCCCGCGCCAACAGCCGTCCGCCGCAGGATCGCAGCGATGCCCCGGGGGATATCTGGTATTGAACTCCGCGGCCATGAGCCGGAACGCATCCGGCGGCAATGCTCGTTCGAGCACGCCGCCCGGCCTGTCGATCAAAAAAACATTGTGCCCTTCATCGATGCGCGGAGCCGCCCACAGGAGTTGCCCGGCGACGGAGGCGATCACGGCAGCCGCGGCAACGAGCCATGCTGCGCGGCTTCGGGACAATGTGCCGCAGTAGATCGCGACGGCGCAGACAACCAGCACCGCGTAGCGAGACAAGTCGTTGATCGGCAGCCCGACCGCGGCGATCACCAGCACGAGCACACCCAGCTTGCGCCAGGGCTGGTGCGGGTTGGATCGCCATCCCGCTTCCCGACTCTCCTCCACAAGGGGAGAGGGAGCAGACGGAGCCTGCCGATCGTGCCGAGACCACCTCACCGCCTGGTCAGACCGCAATGTCCGGAGTCGCGGCGGCGATCTCGGCAACGATCGCCTGTGCCGCCGCCTTCGGATCGCGCGCCATGAGGATGGGTCGCCCGACCACCAAATGATCGGCGCCCGCCGTGATCGCAGCAGCGGGCGTCATGACCCGTTTCTGATCCCCGGGCTCGCTACCCGCCGAGCGTATGCCTGGGGTCACCAGGAGCATCCCCGCTCCGACGATCGCACGCAGCGACGGCGCCTCCTCTCCGGAGCAGACAAGACCATCCATACCGATATCGCGCGCCTGCGCCGCACGCTCCGCCGCGAGCTCGGCAACGGTGAAATCGTAGCCGGAGGCGGCGAGATCGGCATCGCCGTAGGATGTCAGCACGGTAACGGCGAGAAGGCGCAGGCTCGATCCGGCGCGCGCATCGACCGCCGCATGCATGGTCTGCGGATAGGCATGCACCGTGAGAAAGGACGCGCCGAGCCGCGCTACGCTTTCAACCCCTCGCGCGACGGTATTGCCGATGTCATGCAGCTTCAGATCGAGGAAAATCCGCTTGCCGGCACTTGCCAGCACGCGCGCAAAATCGATACCGCCGGCAAAGGCAAGCTGGTAACCGATCTTGTAGAAGGAGACGGACTCGCCGAGATCCGCGACCAGCGCCTCCGCCTCGGTCACTGTCGGCACATCGAGCGCCACGATCAGTCGATCCCGCGCCTCAAGTGTCATGACCCATGACCCCGCATTGCGGCAGCTCGCTCTTACCTGCCGGTAAACAGGATTGCAGTATCGATCAGCTTGCGCACGAGAGCTTTGAGCTCGCCGGCCGCGCGCGCGTCCCTCAGCTCGTCCATATGGTCGAAGGCCTGCCCGGCATTCCCGACCGATACCTGCTCCGGCATCACCAGAGCGCGACAGCCGACCGCGAGAACCTGCCGCAATGCCGACAATGACTGCAGAACCCCGCACGGTCCCGCGGATGCACCCGCGAGTGCGAATACCCGGTTCTGGTAGGCAGCGAGCCTGGGCTCGTATCCCTCCCGCACGCACGAAATCCAGTCCAGCGTATTCTTCACGAGAGGGCTGATGGAAGCGTTATATTCCGGACTTGCGATGAAGACGCCGTGGTGTGCGCACATCAGCTGCTTCAATCTTATTGCATTGAGGGTAGGCCCCGATTCCTCGGCAAGCTCGGCGTCGTAGATCGGCAGCGGATAGTCGGCAAGCGAGATGCGTGTGGCATCGGCGTCTGCGAGCGTCAGCTCCTTCGTGACCAGCGCCGCGAGCCGGACATTGTGCGATTTGGCTGAGAGCGAGCCGGGAATGACCAGGATTTTCGGCATGGGGTGAGCAGGCGTCAGCGAGCAGGGAGGGTTGGCCGCGGCCTTTCGGCCGCAGATGGATCGGCGTATTGCGGTCGGTTACGCGATACAAGCCGGCTGCCGGCCGCCGACCTGTACCGCTAACCCCCGAAAAATTTGCAAACCCCGCCGCTCAGTCTCGGCGATAGACCCAGACCCGCGCGGGCGGGATGTTCATCCATACCCGCTCCGAGCTTTGCGCCCACACGCGGTCGAGCCGCGTCGGAATGGGGGCAACCGTGTTGTAGGTAAACTGCACAAACGGCGCGCCGGCAGCCATCAGCGCGAAGGCTTCAAACAGAAGCCGCAAACGCATTCTCATCGGCTTGGTGAACAGCGGCAGCCCGGAAACCACCGCGGCCGCCGGCTCCTGCAACAGGCCGGCGAGGAGCGCTTTGAGGCCGTAGGCGTCGCCCTGCACCACGGTCGCAGCGGGATAGCGCCCTCTCAGCAACCGGCAGAAGGTGGCATCGAACTCCACCAGCAACAGCCGCCCAGGATCGATGCCCTCAGCGACCAGAGCCTCGGTGATGGCGCCGGTGCCGGCACCAAGCTCCACGACCGCACCCGGCACGCGCGGATCGACATAGGCAGCCATTCTGCGAGCAAGCGCTTTGCTCGACGGCGCGACCGCACCAAGTGTGAGGGGCTTTTCCAGCCAGGTGCGGATGAAACGCACGTCATCGTCCAGCGACTCGAAGCCTTGCTCGAATTTCCGCCGCTGCTGCTCCAATCGCCGTTCGATCCTCTTCTCTAACGCTCCTTTGCGCTGCTCGAAACGCTGGATCTGACGCCCGATCTTCCGTCCGAGCACGTCCTTGCGCAGCTCGAAAATGCGCTTTTGCTTTTCGAGTTCCCGTTCAAGAAGCTGCAGAGCCGGAAGTTGCATTGAGGGGGGACACGACTGAATGGTGCAGAGACTAACCGGTAAAGCCCAGGTGAGCGGGGGTCAAGCGAGAGATCGTCATGGAAGGGAGCGAGACGGTATGTTCAGACTTGCCCGGATCGCCCCAGAAACTCCTTTACCTTGCCGAAAAATCCCGAGGACTCCGGTTGTGTGTCCTGTGAGGACAATCGCTCGAATTCGCCCAGGAGCTCCCGCTGCCGCTTGGTCAGCTTTTGCGGCGTCTCGACCAGAACCTGGATGTACATGTCCCCCGTCTGCTTGGAACGCAGTACCGGCATCCCCTTGCCGTGAACACGGAAGCGCCTGCCCGATTGGGTACCCTCCGGCACCTTGACCCGCGTATTGCTGCCGTCGATGGCGGGCACCTCGAATTCTCCGCCCAGTGCGGCAGCTACCATGGAGATCGGGACTCGGCAGTGCAGATCGGCACCCTCCCGCTGAAAAAACTGATGTCCGGAAATGGAAAGAAAGATGTAGAGGTCGCCAGCCGGACCGCCGCGCACGCCAGCCTCCCCCTCTCCCGCCAGACGGATGCGAGTCCCGTCCTCCACTCCCGGCGGAATATTGACCGAGAGCGTGCGCTCCCGCGTGACTCGACCCGAACCGGAACAGGCATGACAGGGGCTTTCGATCACCTGGCCGCGGCCCTGGCAGTTCGGGCAGGTCCTCTCCAGGGTGAAAAAGCCCTGGGCATGACGCACGCGCCCCTGACCGCCGCAGGTCGGGCACGCTTTCGGCCGGGTACCCGCCTTCGCTCCGGAGCCCGAGCAGGATTCGCACGTCACCGAGGTCGGGATGCGGACCTGTGCGGTCTTACCCGAATAGGCCTCTTCCAGCTTGATTTCCATGTTGTAGCGCAAATCGGCGCCGCGCTCGCGGCCGGAACGCGCACGCCCTGCACCCATGCCGAAAATGCCTTCGAACAGATCGGAGAATGCCGAGCCGAAGTCGGCACCAAATCCGGCGGGTCCGCCCGGTCCGCCATGCTCGAAGGCGGCATGGCCGAACCGATCATAGGCGGCGCGCTTGTCGGAATCCTTGAGTATCTCGTAGGCCTCGTTGATCTCCTTGAATCGAGCTTCGCATGTCTTGTCGCCCGGATTGCGATCGGGATGCCATTTCATGGCCAGCTTGCGGAAGGCGGACTTGAGCTCGCCTTCGTCGGCGCCGCGCTCTACCCCCAGAACCTCGTAAAAGCAGCGCTTGGCCATTCGCGCATCCGCTCTCATCGTATCTGTCACTGAATCGTCCCCATCCTACCCGCTCCCAGTCTCGTTCAGAAACGTGCACCCCCGGTTATCAAACCGGGGGTGTCGCATCGGACCAAGCGCAGGCATGCGTGCCCTCGCGCGATATCAGGCGGATTTCTTGTTCTTTTTGTCGTCGTCGACCTCGGTGAACTCCGCGTCGACCACATCCTCTTTCTTTCCCCCCTCTGCCCCCGCTCCGCCGCCGGGGCCGCCGGCGCCGGCCGCGCTCTCCTGGGTGTGCTTGTACATTGCCTCGCCCAGTTTCATGGAGGCTTGCGCCAACGTGTTGGTCTTGGCCGTGATTGCGCCGGCATCATCCCCTTTCAGGGCTTCCTTGAGATCGGCGATCGCATTTTCGATGGCGCGACGCTCGCTGTCGCCGATCTTTGAACCGTGCTCGCCCAGCGCCTTCTCCGTCGAGTGGATCATAGCCTCGGCCTGGTTCTTGGCCTCGACCTGCGCCTTGCGCTTCTTGTCCTCCTCGGCGTGGGCCTCCGCGTCCTTGACCATCCGCTGGATGTCAGCCTCGGACAGGCCGCCGGACGCCTGGATCCGGATCTGCTGCTCCTTGCCGGTGCCCTTGTCCTTGGCGTGCACGTTGACGATGCCGTTGGCATCGATGTCGAACGTCACCTCGATCTGGGGCACGCCGCGCGGGGCCGGAGGAATTCCGACCAGATCAAACTGCCCGAGCAGCTTGTTGTCCGCGGCCATCTCGCGCTCGCCCTGGAACACCCGGATGGTCACGGCGCCCTGGTTATCCTCGGCGGTGGAGAATACCTGGCTCTTCTTGGTCGGGATGGTGGTGTTGCGGTCGATCAGTCGCGTGAAGACACCGCCGAGCGTCTCGATGCCGAGCGAGAGCGGCGTGACGTCGAGCAACAGCACGTCCTTGACGTCGCCCTGGAGCACGCCTGCCTGGATCGCCGCGCCGACTGCGACCACCTCGTCGGGATTGACGCCCTTGTGGGGCTCTTTCCCGAACAACTGTTTTACGACCTCCTGCACTCTGGGCATACGGGTCATGCCGCCGACCAGGACCACCTCATTGATCTCGGCCGCGGAGAGGCCTGCATCCTTGAGCGCCAGCCGGCAGGGCTCGACGGTCTTCTGCACCAGGTCGTCCACCAGCGCCTCGAACTTCGCCCGGGTGAGCTTCATGGTGAGGTGCTTGGGACCGGAGGCATCTGCGGTGATGAACGGCAGATTGATCTCGGTCTGAGTGGTGGACGACAGCTCGATCTTGGCCTTCTCGGCGGATTCCTTCAGACGCTGCAGCGCAAGCTTGTCGCGCCGCAGATCGATGCCCTGCTCTTTCTGAAACTCGTCGGCGAGATAGTTGACGAGGCGCATGTCGAAGTCCTCGCCGCCAAGGAAGGTGTCGCCATTGGTCGACTTCACCTCGAATACGCCATCCCCGATTTCCAGGATGGAGATGTCGAAGGTGCCGCCGCCCAGGTCGTACACGGCAATGGTGCCGGTCTTCTGCTTGTCGAGCCCGTAAGCGAGCGCCGCGGCCGTCGGCTCGTTGATGATGCGCAGCACTTCGAGGCCCGCAATCTTGCCGGCGTCCTTGGTGGCCTGGCGCTGAGCGTCGTTGAAATAGGCCGGAACGGTAATGACGGCCTGCTCGACCTTCTGGCCGAGATAGGCTTCGGCGGTCTCCTTCATTTTCTGCAGAACGAATGCCGAGATCTGCGAGGGGGAGTAGCTTTTGCCTTCGATCTCCACCCACGCATCGCCGTTCGAGGCGCGGATGATCTTGTATGGGACAAGCTTCTTGTCCTTCTCCACCATCGGATCGTCGTAGCGCCGGCCGATCAGGCGCTTGACCGCAAAAATGGTTCGTTCGGGGTTGGTGACCGCCTGGCGCTTTGCAGGCTGGCCTACCAGCCGCTCGCCGTCGTCGGTAAACGCGACAATCGACGGTGTGGTGCGCATGCCCTCAGCGTTCTCAATGACCTTCGGCGTCTTGCCTTCCATGACGGCGACGCACGAATTCGTAGTGCCGAGGTCGATGCCAATGACCTTGCCCATAGTGCTCAATTCCTCTCTTTTGCGGCAGGTCGGCTGGGCCCTGTTCGGCGCCCGAGGGAGATTCCGCTTTTCCTGCGGCCCGCGGCCGACCCCCTTACATGCACATTCAGATGCCGCCCCCTGCGGCGTCATCGCTCATATAGGAGGGGGAGTTTCGGCCGCAAGATATGTGATCATGGATACTTAGCCGGACTGGCGTACATCGAAATCCGGTCTATTTCTTCGGCGTCAAACTTGCCGTCGGCGTTACTGCAGGTTCGCGGAGGCCGCGCTTAACGGGGCCACTGCCGGTGCCCGAAAATGACGACATCCGGGGTTTGTGCGGAAGAATGAGCCAGTGGCTGCCCCTTTCCGGCTTGCGCTTGGTGACCGGATTTCTCGATCCGCAGAGCCAGGCGGCGCTTCTCATCGACTTGCGTGAGGTGTTTAGGGTTGCGCCGTTGTATACCCCGCGGATGCCGAAAAGCGGTAAGCCCCTATCGGTACGCATGACGAACTGCGGTCCGTTGGGTTGGGTCACGGACGAGGCAGGCTATCGCTATCAGAGGCTCCATCCCCAAACCGGACGGCCCTGGGCAGCAATGCCCGAACCCGTCCTGAATGCCTGGAGCGTGCTTGCCCGGTATAGGCATCCACCCGAGTGCTGCCTGATCAACTATTACGGTGCGACCGCCAGGATGGGACTGCATCAGGATCGCGATGAGAGCGATTTCGACGCGCCGGTCGTATCGCTCTCTCTCGGGGATACCTGCCTCTTCCGGATCGGCGGCACCAGGCGCGGTGATCCCACCTGCACGCTACGGCTTGCTTCCGGCGATGCGCTGGTGCTGGGCGGCGACGCGCGGCTTGCCTTTCACGGCGTCGATCGCGTCCTCCCCGGCAGCTCCAGCCTGCTACCCGAAGGAGGTAGGATCAATCTGACCCTGCGGCGTGTCACTCGCCCCGGGTAACCTCTTTTTCGCCGTCTATCGCCCTAGAATGGAGCTGATGATGGGCTTTTTTCGCAGCCTGATCGTGCTTGTCCTCGCGCTGCCCGTGTGGTCCGCCGCAGCGACCGAGGTGGTATATCCGCCAGGATCGCGGCTCGGACTGGCGCCGCCGGCGGGAATGGTGCCGAGCAGCAACTTCCTCGGCTTCGAGGATAGCGACACGCAGGCGGCGATCATATTGGCCTCGCTTCCAGCAGAGGCTTTTTCCGAGCTTGAACGCACCATGACCGCGGATGCCCTCAGGAGGGGAGGAATGACCCTCGAACGGCGCGAGTCCATATCCCTCGCCAGCGGGAAAGCATTCCTGGTTGTTGGGCGCCAAGAGGTGAACAAGACCAGACTGCGCAAGTGGATCGTGGTGGGCTCCTCACCAGCCCTCACTGCGCTGGTCACGTTTCAGATTCCCGAAACGGCGAAGGCCAGCTACTCGGAGGCGGCGATTCGGTCGGCACTTGCCACGGTCGCCATCCGCCCAACCGTCCCGGTGGAGGAGCAGCTCGGCCTCCTCCCCTTCAAAGTCGGCGATCTGGGGGGGTTCCAGGTGGGAGGCGTCATTCCTGGACGCGGCATAGCGCTGAGCGATCCCCCTGGAGCGACGCCCTCCCCGGTACAACCTCATATTTTTGTTGCCGTCAGTCCCGGCGGGCCGGCGCAAGTGGGAGAGCGAGAGGCCTTTGCGCGTGAGATATTCGCCGCTGTCCCGAATGTGCGCGACCTCCGGCTCACCAGCTCCGAGCCGATGCGGATCGTTGGACAGGCCGGGCACCAGATCATGGCGGAAGGCAAGGATCCGTCCGGAGCGACGAATGTGACGCTGGTGCAGTGGCTGCGCTTCGGTGGCGGAGGTTACCTGCAGCTCGTCGGAGTGGCCGCCTCGGAGCATTGGCTCGAAGCTTACCCGCGTTTTCGCGCGGTCCGGGACGGCATCGAACCGCGCTGAGCGCTACGGCTGGAGCGGGATTACTCGTCTCAGTGTCATCCGCTCGCTGTTTGTTTGAGCATGTCCTTTGAAAACCGGCTCCCCCCTTGCGGGGCATGCTTTAGCTCCAGAAGCGGCGGGAAGCTATTCGGGCCCCCTCCACCATCGCTGCCATCTTCGCCCAGACCACGTCCGGATCGACCGCGGCCTGGCCGACCCAGGTGCCAAAGCCGCAATCGCTTCCGGCGATCACATTCTCCCGCCCCACCAGCTTCGCATAGCGGCCGAGCCGCTGGGCAATGAGCTCGGGGTGCTCAATGAAATTCGATTTGGACTCGATCACGCCCGGGATCAGCACCTTGCCCGCCGGCAGCTTGAGACGCTCGAACAGCGTCCATTCATGGGCATGGCGCGGGTTGGCAGCCTCGAAGGAGATCGTGCTGGGACGTGCCGCGAATACCACATCGACGATGTCGGCGAGCGGCACATCGCAGTGATGAGGGCCTTCATAGTTCCCCCAGCACAGATGCATGCGCAGCTGCTCCGGCGGGATATTGGCCAGCGCGTGATTGAGCGCTGCCACATGCATCCCGGCGCGCTTGCGGAATTCGCCAAGATCGAGCGCCGCATACTGAATATGCCGCCCCATCGCCAGGTCGGGACAATCGATCTGCAGCACGAAGCCGGCGGCGGTGACGGTTTCATATTCATGACGCATCGCCTCGGCGATTGCGAACAGATAGGCCTCTTCGCTCGGGTAATGATCATTGCGAAAGAACAGCGATATGACGCCGGGCGAAGCCGCGCTCATGAATGCATGGCTTCCTTTGGCAGCCACGAGCGCTGTTTTCAGATTTTCCACGTCGAGCTTTGCCGCGTTCGCGTCCTGCACGGCGATAGCTGCGTTGCAGGCAGGTGTCTTGCGGCGGGAACGGCCCGGATCTCCGAAGACGCGTTTGGCCAGGTTCGGAAAGTCGGCCAGATCCTGATAGACGAAAGTGTTGCCGCTGCCGCCGAAACCGGCCAGACGGTCCTTCACGTAGGTCGCATAGCTCGGCTTCGACATCTCGCCGTCATTGACGATGGCGACCCCGATCTCGACCTGCTTGCGCACGACCTCAGCGACCGCGCTGCGCACGCGCGCGGCAAGCGCCGCTCCATCGACCGGTACACCCTCCTCCTTGGCGTACATGATCCGCACGAGGTGGTCCGGCCTCGGCAGGCTACCGGTATGCGTGGTCAGGAATCGCTCTGTGCTGCGGATCATGCTCCTATGGAGCGCGTAGAACCCGCGAGCGCAAGCGTAATCGTATCAGGCAGCAATGTACGGGTGAGGTGCGCGCCTTCGCCCGTCCCGATGACCGTTGCGAAGGTCAGGAGGAGGGCTGCGGGTCGCGGGAAGCTTCGCCGAGATTGTCGTTCGCCGGGGTGTCAGCCGTGGGCTTCGGCCCGCCCTTGGCTACCGCGACGAGCGCGGGACGCAACATCCGCTCGCCGATCATGTAACCGGGCTGCACCACTTGCGCCACCGTGCCTGCGGGCACTGAGGGATCGGGTATCTCGAACATCGCCTGATGCAGGTTCGGGTCGAATTTCTCGCCCAGCGGCTCGAATTTCTTCACCCCATGCTTCTCGAGCGCCTTGTGCAGCTCGCGCTCGGTCAACTCGACGCCGTCGAGCAGCGCCTTGACTCCGGCATCGGCCTTCTCCCGCAACTCTACATCGAGCGCTTGCAGAGCGCGGTCCATATTGTCCGCAACTGCCAGGATATCGCGCGCGAAAGCCGAAATGCCGTAGGTGCGCGTATCCGCGATCTCGCGAGCGGTCCGCCGGCGAAGGTTCTCCATCTCGGCAAGGACACGCAACAGTTTGTCCTTGTATTCCGCCGCCACGCGCGCGTGGTCGCTCGGATCGATTGTTTCGCCCGCTAACGAAGTCTCACCGGGAGCTCCTGCGGTTGCACGTTCTGCAGTGGCTGGCGCGTCGTCCGGAGCCTCCGATCCGGCGGCGGCCTCAGCCCAGGGATTGTCGTCGGTCATCACTTGGTTCCCATGCCCAAATCGCCAGGTTCGGATGCTATGTCAGGGCTGGTCGATCAAAAATCAAGCGGCCGATCACGCGCCGATGAGATTGCCGACTACCCTGGCCGTGTAATCGACCATCGGGATGACCCGCGCATAATTAAGACGGGTGGGACCGATCACCCCGATGACCCCGACAATGCGTCCGGCGCTGTCCCGATAGGGCGCAACGATGGTTGAGGAGCCGGAGAGCGAGAACAGCTTGTTCTCGGATCCTATGAAAATGCGCGCGCCCTCAGCCTTCTCGGCACGCCCGAGAAGATCAATGACGCCGCGTTTGGTTTCGAGATCATCGAACAGGAGCCGCACCCGCTCGAGGTCCTCGACCGCTTTGAGATCATCGAGCAGGTGAGCTGCGCCGCGAACAATCAGTTTCCGCTCGTCGCTTTCGCCACCCGACCAGCTCGCAAGCCCGGCTGCTATGAGCTTTTGGGTGACCTGATCGAGCTCCGCCTTGCTGGCTGTGAGCGCCTGCTCGAGCTCCATCTTGGCTTCGACCAATGTGCGCCCCCGCGCATGCGCGTTCAGGAAATTCGCCGCCTCGGTCAGAGAGGAGGCGGGCAGGCCCGCCGGAACGGTAATGATGCGGTTCTCCACCTGCCCATCATCTGACACCAGAACGACCAGGGCGCGCTCGAGCTCGAGCCGCACGAACTCGATGTGCTTCAAGCGCACGTTCGTTTTCGCCGCGAGCACTACACCGGCGGCGCGGGTAAGCCCCGAGAGCATCCCTGAGGCTTCGTTCAGCACCGCCTCCATGGACTTGCCCGCGGCCGCGACCTTGGCTTCCATCTCCCGGCGGTCGGCTTCACCGAGGTCCCCGATTTCCATGAGCGCATCGACGAAGAAACGCAGCCCGAGCTCGGTGGGCAGGCGGCCGGCGGAGATGTGTGGAGCGTAAACGAGACCGAGCTGCTCGAGGTCGGACATCACGTTGCGCACAGAGGCGGGCGACAGCGGCGTAGTGATCAGGCGCGAGATGTTGCGCGAGCCGACAGGGTCTCCTGTCGCGAGATAGCTCTCGACGATCTGCCGAAAGATGTCGCGCGAGCGCTCACTGAGCTGAGCAAGAGTCACCTGCGTTGCGCCGATGGGAACGTTCTGGGCCAACAGCCCCTCCATCAAATCCCTGGAAAATTGGTCATCTTCGGCGAGGAGTGCAAGCTGCACCGTGGGAGGAAGGATCGGTTCCGGCCTGAGAATCCGCCACTCACGGTTGCCTCTTGTCGCTGCCGACGCGGCCACCTAAAAGCGTGCCTCGCCCAGATTTGCTGCGGCACGAGTGAGCAGGAGATCGAGAATGCGGCCGAGCCGCCGACAGCCTGACGAGCTGCGCGCCGTATCCCTCGAGCGTGCCGTGGTGAAATATGCCGAGGGCTCCTGCTTCGTGAAGTTCGGGGATACCCACGTTCTGGTGACCGCTACGCTGGAGGATCGGCTGCCTCCCTGGCTCAAGGGGCAGGCACGCGGCTGGGTAACGGCCGAGTATGGCATGCTTCCGCGGGCGACGTCCGAGCGCACGCGCAGGGAAGCTTCGGCCGGAAAACAGAGCGGCCGGACGATCGAGATTCAGCGGCTTATCGGCCGCAGCCTGCGCGCGGTGCTCGATCTGACCGCGCTCGGCGAACGTCAGATCACCGTCGATTGCGACGTCATTCAAGCCGACGGCGGGACACGTACGGCAGCAATCACCGGCGCCTGGATCGCACTGCATGATTGCGTCAGCTGGATGAAGGCGCGCGACATGCTCAAGGGAGAGCCGCTGCGCGACCATGTAGCCGCCATCTCCTGCGGCATCTGCAACGGAACACCCGTGCTCGATCTCGATTATTCCGAGGACTCCGAAGCCGAGACCGACGCCAATTTTGTCATGACCGGAGCGGGCCGCCTGGTCGAGATCCAAGGCACGGCGGAAAAAGTCCCTTTCACTGAAGAACAATTGCTCGAGCTGCTCGCGCTTGCGCGCAAAGGGCTCATGAAGCTTGTCGATCTGCAGAAGCTGGCCGTGATGTGAGCGCTGCGGGCTCCTTGCGCGGGCATCGTAAGATCGCGGGCCGGCTTGTGATCGCTACGCACAATGCTGGCAAGCTGCGGGAAATGCGCGAGCTCCTGAGCCCGTTCGGCATCGACACTGTATCCGCAGGGGAGCTCGGGCTGCCCGAGCCGGATGAGAGCGGAATCAGCTTTGCTGAAAACGCGCGGCTGAAGGCCGTATCCGCATCCACCCGATGTGGCATGCCGGCCTTCGCCGACGATTCCGGTCTCGCCGTCGATGCACTCGACGGCGAGCCCGGTATCCACTCGGCCCGGTGGGCCGGCCCTGAAAGAAATTTCCGGCACGCCATGGAGTCGGTGGAAGAAAAACTGCGGGCTCGCGGCGCCCACGCGATCTCACAACGACGCGCGCACTTCATCTCAGCTCTGTGTATTGCCTGGCCCGACGGCCACGTGGAGGAGTTCGAGGCACGCGTAGACGGAAGCCTGGTGTGGCCGCCTCGCGGCGATAAGGGCTTCGGCTATGATCCCATGTTCCTGCCGGACGGACACGCGCGTACGTTTGGTGAAATGCCGAGTGAGGAGAAACACGCAGTTCCGCCTCGGGGCAGGGGTTTGTCCCACCGCGCCCGCGCTTTCCTGAAACTTGCGGAGACGTGCTTTGCCGGACGTTGATCGCAGCGAGAGCGGGGCCTTCGGCGTCTACATCCATTGGCCATTCTGCCTCTCGAAGTGTCCTTACTGCGATTTCAACAGCCACGTGCGCCACGCTGCAATCGACGAGAAGCGGTTTGCTTGCGCCTGCATTACCGAGATCGCGGCCACCGCCGCTCGGGCGCCCGGCCGAACCGTGTCGACCGTTTTCTTCGGCGGCGGAACGCCGTCGCTGATGCAGCCGCAAACGGTGGGAGCGATTCTCGACGCCATCGCCGGACACTGGGGAGTTGCTCCCGGCGTGGAGGTGACGCTGGAAGCCAATCCGAGCAGCGTCGAGGCAACGCGGTTTGCAGGCTACCGCGCCGCTGGCGTCAATCGCGTCTCGATCGGGTTGCAGTCGCTCGACGATGCTGCGCTGCGGGTGCTCGGACGCTTGCATTCGGCGCGCGAGGGGCTCGATGCCGTTGCGGTAGCACGATCGGTATTCGATCGGTGCTCGTTCGATCTCATCTATGCCCGTCCCGGACAAACGCCGGATGCCTGGGCGGCCGAGCTCACGCGCGCCATTACCGAAGCGGGCGAGCACCTCTCGCTTTATCAGCTCACGATCGAGCAGGGGACACCGTTTCACGTGCTGCACTCGTCGGGCAAGCTGGTGACCCCCGACGACGACACGGCGCGCGCGCTCTACGATGTGACCCAGACGGTTTGCGCGCATGCCGGTCTTCCGGCCTATGAGGTTTCCAACCATGCACGACCCGGAGGCGAATGCCGGCACAACCTCATCTATTGGCGCGCTCAGGAATATGCCGGCATCGGACCCGGAGCGCACGGGCGGCTGGAGATCGAAGGCTCCCGCCACGCGACTGCGACCGAGAAGCAGCCTGAGCAATGGCTTGCACTCGTCGACGCGCGCGGCCACGGGGTAATCACCGATGAAGCCCTTACCCGGGAGGAAGCTGCAGACGAGCTCCTGTTGATGGGACTGCGGCTTGCCGAAGGAGTGGACCCCGCCCGTTATGCAGCGCTCGCCGGCCGGCCACTGGATGACCGCCGGGTCGATCTCTTGCGCGAGCAGGGCATAGTGGAGATGACGGGCGGGGGAAGACTGCGGGTTACCATGGCCGGCTTCCCGGTGCTCGATGCGGTCGTGGCGGACCTTGCCGCTTGATGAGCGATGACCGGGCTTGAACAGCTCGGGCTTGGACTGCAAACGAATGGATCTCATCATCGTCGGCGGCGGCATGAGATTGGGCAACGCAGATACTCTCGCAACCGCGGTCACTAGAGAATCAGCTCGCGGCCACCTCTGAGGTCGCTCAGTCCTTCTTCGTTGTCCGTTCTAAAAACTTGACCAAGGCGGCGCGGTCCTCGGCCGAGCCGATGCGCTGCTCCGGCATCTTGGTGCCCGGGGTGTAGGCTATGGGGCCGAGCTCGAACAGCTTCGCGACCGTTTCCGGCGTCCACACGATGTTCAGCTTCCTCAGCGCTGCTGAGAAATTGTAGCCGGGCAAGGTTGCGATCCTGCGGCCAAACAATCCGGCAAGGGTGGGTCCGGCGCGCGGCCCTTCGTCGGGCCGCAGAGTATGACAGGCCACACAGGCACGAAACAGCTCGGCACCGGGATCGCCGGCAAACGGCGCGAGCGGATCCTCGGGCGCACCGGCAACGGCGCCTCCGATCGGTTCGCCGGTTGCCGTGTCCCAGCGGCGGATCACCCGGTCGGTGCCGCCGCTCAACAGGGTGCGGCTGTCGGGGAAGAAGGCGACGGACCACACCGGCAGGCCGGGGCCCACCAGGGTGCGCAGAAGCTTGCGCGAGCGCCGCTCGATGATGGCGACCGAGCCGCGGATGCCGGCGGCGGCAATGAGGCGGCCGTCGGGAGAGAGAGCCACCGAGATGATCGGCGATGAACCGGCTGCGATCTCGGCCTTGATCTCGCCCGCCGCCGAAACGAGATAAACCTTTCCATCGGCGCCGGCGGTGATGATCTCGCCGTCCGGCGCGACGGCAAGCGTATTGAGCGGCGCAGACAAGGTTGTCGCGAGAGCCGAACCGCTGCGAGCCAGCGGCCAGATCCGAAGCGTTGCGTCGTATCCGGCTGTGACCAGCGCCTTGCCATCGCGCGAGAACGCGACCGCATTGACCCCCTGGGTGTGACCTTCAAACACGCGCGGATCGCCGGCCCGCGCCAGCGGCCAAACTCGAGCCGTGTGATCCCAGGATGCGGAGGCAAGGCTAGTGCCGTCCGGCGCGACGCTCAGCGCGGCAACCGGTGCCGTATGGCCGGCAAGCACGATGGAGGGCTCGCTCCTCCCGCGCTGCCAGAGCGCAATACGCGCATCCTCCCCGCTCGAGGCAATGCGATCGTCGCCGAGCAAAGCGACGGCGTTCACCGCGCCCTCGTGGAAACGCAGGACCTGTTCCGCCGTGTTCTTGTTGAGCGACCAGCGGATTACCGAGGTATCGAAACTCCCCGAGACGGCTTCGGCGCCGTCGGGTGAAATCGCCAGGGCGCGAACAGCGCCCCCATGCCCGCGCAGCTGGCCCTGCGCTGTGCTGGGGCTAGCGCATAACGCGACCATCCCAAGGAGCATCGCGGCCATTATCGCGCACGCTCGCTCGGCGGCACTGCGCGCTGGTGCTCGAGCGCGAGGGTCCATGCCACAGAGCGGGGCGCGGGAATTGCTTCGCTCGCCCGTACTTTGGTTCCACGTCAACATGCTCATGCTATGGTGTATGTCGGGATGACCGAGAAGACCATCGATCTGCGCGGGCTGAAATGCCCGCTGCCGGCACTGCGAGCCCGCAAGGCTCTCAGCGGCCTGAAGCACGGTGACTTGTTGATCGCGGAATGCACCGATCCGCTCACTGTCATTGATATCCCGAACCTGACGAGCCAAACCGGCGATACGCTCGAATCGACCTCGCGCGAGGGCGACCTCCTGGTGTTCCGGATCAGGAAGAAGTAACTCGGCCCCTGGAATGCAGTTCAATCGATTTGGTCGAGCCGGACGGAAAAGCCGGACAGGGTCGGCGTGGTGAGTACATCCCGCGGACCGCGTTCGACAATCGAGGACCAACCCTTGTCCCCTTGGCCGGTATGCACCCAGGTAACGCGCTCGTTGGCGTCGATCACCCAGAGCTCATGGACGCGTTGGCGCGCGTAGAGCCGCGCCTTGAGACCCTTGTCGTACGCGATGCTCGAAGCAGCGACCTCGATGACAAGAAGAGCTTCTCCGGGATCGAGCTGGGCGAACCTTCCCGTGGACTTCTCGAACAGCTCTTTTGGGAAAACGGTAATATCGGGCTCGAGCATGATCGTGTTCGTCAGCCGCAGCGTCGTTTCAACTCCGACTGTCAGATGGTCCGGTAATGCGCGCACCACGGCAACGTTCAGGGCGGCTTTGATCCGCTCGTGCGCGATGCCCTTGGACGCCATCATGACGATTTCCCCCTCGATCAGCTCGAACTTCTCGTCCTCGCCGAGAATCCCGGCGTCTATCATGCGGCCGACGTCCTCCACCGTGAATACCCGGCGGGGGAAACCTTCCGCAGCTGAAGTGACTGCAACGTTCATGGGCGCGATCTCCGCCTGACGAGCGAAATATAGTATGTGGCCCTCTTCAGTGCGATGCGGGCTCGCGCTAGAACCTGAACTCGTTGCGGTTGCGGCCCTCGGACACATTGAGGAAGAGATCGTCGAGTGGCAGGCGGCGCTTGATCAATCCCTGCTCGAAGGAATGGGAGACGAGCCGCTCGAAATTCTTGCTGTTGCGCTCGGTCAGTCCGTACTCCCAGGGGTCCTTGCCGAGAACCGTCTCCTGCTCCTCCCAGGCCCCGCGGTACCATGCGAGCGGTACGATCCGCGGATTGGCCATCCGCTGCATGGCTAGCGCTTTCGACTGTTCGAAAGCCTTGTACAGGTTGATCGGCGCCCAGGGATGTCGCTCCACGATCTCCTGCTTGATGCCGACCACATGCATGATCGGGAATATGCCGGTATTGCGATAGAACGCGACCTCCTCCCGCTTGTAGTCGGGGAAGAGCCGGCCGACGCGCTTGTCGCCCGAGGTCAACGGCCTGATCAGGTCGGGCGAGAACAGCGCATCGATTTCGCCTGTGGCCAGCATGTCCTCGAGCGATTTCCCGTCTGCGACCTGGGTGATGTCGAGGCCAGGGGGCGGGGTGAATTCGACGTCCTCGTCGAGCTCGCTGAGCCAGTGGATGGATTTGGGCGCCACCCCATAATCGTGCTCGAGAATGCCGCGCATCCACACACCCGCGGTGAACAGATAACCCTTGGTTCCGGCGGTCCGGCCGACGAGATCAACGGGTTTTTTGATTCCCTTCGAGGTGTTGATGAAGATGAAGCCGTGACGGAAGCGGCGGTGCGGAAAAACCGGGATCGCCCGAAATGGAAGATCGCGGTCGCGCGCCGCGATGTATCCCGAGCCCGACACCTCGGCGACGTCGAACTCGCGACCGCGCAAAAAACGCCAGTGGCGCGGCGAGGCGGCCATATCGGTCAGGACCGTGAGCTCGATGCCCTCCGGACGAACGGTGCCCTCCTTGAGGGCACGCATGATCTCGTAGTCGCCGCAGGCGAAACTGAGCTCGAGTTTGCGGGACATCAGCTCATTGTCTCCGTCACATCGTGAGCGCGATCTTGCCGAAGTGCTTTTCGGCGCGCACGGGCGCTCGCGCCTCTAGCTTGGTCGAGCGGGAATTGCGTGCCGCTCTGGTTCTGAATGAGTTGGGATGCGAGCGCAAGGGCAGCCGACGTTGCGCGCCGTTGTCGCGGCTCGCAAGCCATGCCAATGAGAAGGCCTTCGTACTCTGGTTTCACAGCGCGGAACAATGGAGCAGGAGAGATGCCGGCAGCACGCAGCCTCGAGGAGCGCATTGGGGCGATCGAGGATCGGCTCGAGATCTACAACTTGATCGCGAGCCACCCACCGAGCGCCGATACCGGCGGCAGCGAGCATGTTGCCGCGAGCTGGGTGGAGGATGGCGTGTTCGACCGCGGCGAAAACCTTTCGAGCCCGCGCGGGCGAGCCGGCATCTCCGAGCAGGTACGAACCCGGGAGCATCAGGCTGCCATCGCCGGCGGACTTGCCCATTTCACCGGCCTGCCGCACGTCGCGATCTCCGGCGATACCGCGGTGGTCACGTCATATCTGCAGATCGTGGTCCCGCAGACGCAAGGCGATCCCGTGACCGTGCCCAACACGGCAGCTCCAACGGCTTCCGTATTCACCGGATGACCGCAAATCGCTGGGACCTCGTACGGACGCCGGAAGGCTGGAGGATCAAGCACCGTACGCTGCGCCAGCTCGACGGATCGGAGCCGGCGCGGGCGATCCTGCGCCAGGCGATCGCCCGGTAGTCATACCGCGGGCTTGAGGACATCCTCGATCCAGTCCCACATCGCGTGCACGCCGATGGTGACATTGTCGACCTGACAATGGTGAAAACCGCCCTCCTCGCGCGTGAACAGACGGAATGTTTTCTCGGTCGAGCCGACAGCCTCAAAACATTTCTGCGCAATCGCGAGCGGTATCTGCTCGTCGCCGTGACCGTGCAGGAGCAGGAAGGGACAGCGCATCTTCTGCACGATGCCGTCGAGCCGGAAGCCTTCGAGCTTCTTGAGCGCGGCGGCCTGGCTCGACACTCCGAGCACCCATTGCAGGTGCTCCGGCGGCACCGAGAGCGAGAGCACCTTGCCGCTTGCAAGCTCATCGAGCCGTTTGGCCCAGACCGCGTGATAATCCCACTGCGCGCCCCAGGCGACACAGCAGGCATAGCGCGGCTCGAGCGCGGCGGCCCGCGGCGCATAGTAGCCGCCTAGGCTCAGCGCCATGACGCCTATGCGCTTTGCGTCGAACTCGCGGCGCGAGGCGATATACTCGTAGACCGGAGTGGCATAGCGCTCGGTCTCGGCAATGAGCGGCAGGTTGCGAAAGCGCACGCTTTCGCCGTTGCCGGGTCCGTCGACGATGAGGCAGCCGATGCCGCGCGCCGCCAGATCGGGGATGCCATACCCGTACTGCAGCTCCTTCGTCACATCGAAGCCGTCGAAGAATACCATGCAGGGCGCCGGTCGTCCGGCACGGTCGGGTCGATCGGGATGCACCAGCAGCGCAGGCAGGCTCGTATGCTCGTAGGGCACCTCGACCGGCTCGATGCGCGGGCGGCCAATGACGGCCGCAGCGTCCTTGAAAATTTTGACCGATTTTGCGTAGACGTCCTGGCTCTGCTGCGAGCGAGGATGAATGAAACGCTCGCCGGTCTGATAATAACGCGACGCCCGCAGAAAGCAGGAAGCTGCCGTCCGCCGGTGGCCGCGCCCCTCCTCCTCGCGCCCACGCGCCTCGATTTTGTCGCCCATGCGGAGCCATTCCGCGAACCAAGCCCTGTCGTCCCCGATATGGTCTTCGAGGGCGCGCCCCACGCGATGCACCTCGTCGATCTCGATGCCGGCCCACGGCGCCGCGCCCAGGCAAATGAGCAGCCCCATGGACCAGCGATAGTTCGAGGGAAAGTAGAGGAAGGCAGGGTCGTCTCTGCGGCCTATCATGCTGGCACCGACTTGTTATCGGAATTGTTGGACAGAAAGTTCGGAACAACCTGTGTCGTTTGTGATCAGCACCACGGGTAATGCGGCCTGGCCCCTCACAGGTGCAGGTCACCATGCGCCAATCGGCTTCGCGGTCTCGCTGTCGCTCTTGCCCAACGTCTTCCATACCCCCTTGGCGGTTGCAACGACCCGATCCTCGACCATGAGCTCGGCGCTCATGAAGACGAGCGAGCGCGTGCGCCGGACGACCCTGCACTTGGCTTCGACAAACTCGCCGATCTGAACCGCATCTATGAAATGCACGTCCAGCTGGACGGTCGCTTGCGGTTGGCGCTCGTTGGCGTACCAACAGGTCATTCCCATGGAGCGATCGGCAAACGTCATCAGCATGCCGCCTTGCACGACACGGCGGCGGTTATGGTGCTTGGACTCCGCCACGAAGGCGTAGAGATAGCTGTCGCCGGACGGCCGTCTCCAGAAAGGGCCGACCAGGCCGATGAAGCCCTCGTCCTGATAAGGCTCCCAGCCGGCAGCTACGGGATCGAAGGCAACGGCTCTATCTGCAACCGCAGGCAAGCTGGCTCGCTGCTCAGTCTTCGGCATGAGAGTAGATCGTAACCGCTCCTGTTCGATTGCTTCGTCCTCGCGCATCAGGAGTGTCGGCGGACGCTCGACTGCGCGTCAAGGCTTTTGCCGGGTGGGCGATCGGGCAAGCGAGCTGGGCGGAACAGCCGCGCTCAAGGCTCCTTCGCATCGATCAACACGAAGGCGATACGGCATGGCTCGGTGCCGCGGTTGACCCAGGCGTGATTGGTGCCTTGCTGAACCAATACATCGCCGGCCTTGAGATGGATCTCGGAATCGTCGAGCAGCATGTCGATCTCGCCGGCCATGACGATGGCATAATCCACGGTGCGGGTGCGGTGCATGGCGGGATGCCGCGGGGGACGTCCCCGTTTGGGCGCCCCCTCGCCCAGGCTTGCATGCATGCTCGCCGGATCGAGGTTGCGCATCTCCGGCGTCTCGGGCGGAAACTCCACGATGCGAAACGCGCTCCCGCCGGCGGGCGGCATAATGCCGATGTCGACCGCCGCACGGTCCGCGCTGCCGGAGAGATCCGCGGGTGTCTGATCCGTCACCCAGAGGAGTCGCGATACGGTTTGCGCGACTGGACGCACCTTCTTGTGCGGCGTGGGTCCATCCAAGAGCACCATCGCCTTGTCGCTCTTGTCGACCGTGGTGACGACGCGACGAACATTTTCGCTCAAAGCCATCGTGAGCTCCCGATCACATCCGTCGTTCAACCATCGTGCGCCTGATGCCGGCAATGGCCTTAGCGGGGTTGAGGTGCTTGGGGCAGGCTTTGGCGCAGTTCATGATGGTATGACAGCGGTAGAGCCGGAACGGATCCTCGAGGTTGTCCAGGCGCTCGCCGGCGGCCTCGTCCCGGCTGTCCTCGAGCCAGCGGCTGGCCTGGAGGAGCGCAGCAGGGCCGAGAAAACGGTCGCTGTTCCACCAATAGCTGGGGCAGGCGGTGGAGCAGCACGCGCACAGGATGCACTCGTAGAGGCCGTCCAGCTTCTGTCTATCCTCGTGACTCTGTTTCCACTCCTGCGGAGGGGTAGGCGACACGGTCCTCAGCCACGGCTCGATGGAAGCGTGCTGGGCGTAGAAATTGCTCAGATCCGGGACGAGGTCCTTGACCACGGGCTGATGCGGCAGCGGATAGATCCTCACCTCGCCTTTGATCTCCGACATCGCTTTGGTGCAGGCAAGCGTATTGGTGCCGTCGATGTTCATCGCGCAGGACCCACACACGCCTTCGCGGCAAGAGCGGCGAAAGGTCAGCGTCGGATCGATGTTGTTCTTGATCCAGATGAGAGCGTCCAGGATCATCGGTCCGCAATCGCCGGTATCGACGTAGTACGTATCCATGCGCGGGTTCCTCCCGTCGTCGGGATTCCAGCGATAGATGCGATATTCGCGCGCCTCGTGCGCGCCGGCCGGATAGGCCCATGTCTTGCCCTCGGTGACCCGGGAGCTCTTCGGCAGCGTGAATTGCACCATGTCAGTACACCCTGGCCTTCGGCTCGATGTAGGCGACTTCGTTGGTGAGGGTGTAGGCGTGCACCGGCCGATAGTCGATGCTCACCTTGCCGCGGCTGTCGATCCAGGCCAGCGTGTGTTTCATCCAGCTCTTGTCGTCGCGCTCGGGGAAGTCCTCCCGGGCATGGGCGCCGCGGCTCTCAGTGCGGTTCACGGCGGAGTCCATGGTGACCATCGCCTGCACGATGAGGTTGTCGAACTCGAGCGTCTCGACGAGGTCCGAGTTCCAGATCAGCGAGCGGTCCGTCACCTTGATGTCCTCGGCAGCAGCAAAGACGTCCCCGATCAGCTTGTGCCCTTCCTCGAGCACGGTACCGGTGCGGAACACGGCGCAATTACTCTGCATCACCTTCTGCATTCCCAGCCGCAACTGAGCGGTCGGCGTTTTGCCCGACGCATGCCGGAACTTGTCCAGGCGCGAGAGCGCGAGATCGGCGGAATTGCTCGGGAGGTCAGGTTGGCTTGCTCCAGGCTCGAGCATCTCGGCGCAACGCCCGGCAGCCGCACGCCCGAATACCACGAGGTCGATCAGTGAATTCGATCCGAGCCGGTTAGCCCCATGCACCGAGACGCAGGCGGCCTCACCGAGCGACATCAGGCCGGGCACGATGAAGTCGTCGGTTCCGTTCTTCTTGGTGAGTGCCTCCCCGTGATAGTTCGTTGGAATGCCGCCCATGTTGTAATGCACGGTGGGAACGATGGGGATTGGCTCCCTGGCGATATCGACTCCGGCGAAAATACGCGCCAGCTCCGCGATCCCCGGCAGGCGCTCGTGCAACATGGCGGGATCGAGATGATCGAGGTGCAGGTAGATGTGATCCTTGAGCTTGCCCACCCCGCGCCCCTCGCGGATCTCGATGGTCATGGCGCGGGAGACCACGTCGCGGGAGGCGAGGTCCTTGGCTGAAGGAGCGTAACGCTCCATGAAACGCTCGCCTTCCGAATTGACGAGATAGGCACCCTCGCCCCGCGCGCCCTCGGTGATCAGGCAGCCTGCGCCATAAATTCCGGTCGGGTGAAACTGGACAAATTCCATGTCCTGCAGCGGCAGTCCGGCGCGCAGCACCATGCCGTTGCCGTCGCCCGTGCAAGTGTGCGCCGAGGTACAGGAGAAATACGCGCGCCCATAGCCGCCGGTCGCAAGGATGGTCATGTGCGCGCTGAAACGATGGATCGACCCGTCGTCGAGCTTGACGGCAATGACGCCGCGACAGCGCCCTTCGTCATCCATGATCAGGTCGATGGCGAAGAACTCGATGAAGAACTCCGCGGAATGCCGCAGCGCCTGCCCATACATGGTGTGAAGCATGGCATGGCCGGTACGATCGGCGGCAGCACAGGTGCGCTGCGCGATTCCCTTACCGTAGTGCGTAGTCATCCCGCCGAACGGGCGCTGGTAGATCTTGCCGTCCTCCCGGCGCGAGAACGGCAGCCCCCAATGCTCCAGCTCGTACACCGCCTCGGGCGCGTTACGGCAGAGATATTCGATGGCATCCTGGTCGCCGAGCCAGTCGGAGCCCTTGACCGTATCGTACATGTGCCAGCGCCAGTCGTCCTCGCCCATGTTGCCGAGCGCCGCGGCAATGCCGCCCTGCGCCGATACGGTGTGAGAGCGCGTCGGAAACACCTTTGTGATGCAGGCAGTCCGGAGCCCCGCCTCGCTGCAGCCCACGACCGCACGCAGGCCGGAGCCGCCCGCGCCGACCACCACGACGTCATAGCGGTGATCCTCGATGGGGTAGGCACGCCCGTTGATCCGTGGCGCCTTGACCTCGGATGAGCCGTTTTTTGCCACTGCACTAGACCTTGAAGCTGAGCATGAGCAGAGCGAACACCGAGACGAGCGCCACGGCTACGGCGAAGAACGTGTTGGCCATCAGCAGCACGAGCTTGCTCCGCTGATCATGCACGTAATCCTCGACGATGACCTGCATGCCGATACGCATGTGCACGGTTACCGAGACAATGCACAGCAGCAGGATGACCGCGATGAGGGGCGTGCCCAGAATCTGCACAACGGCGGCGTGATTGCGCCGAAGCAACGCGATCAGGATGAGCACGAAGGCGATCATCAGCGGCACATTGGCCACCGCGGTGAGACGCTGGAGCCAGAAATGCTCGGTGCCGGAATGTGCCGGTCCCAGCCCGCGCACGCGCCCAAGCGGCGTGCTCATTCTGCCGACGGCCATCAGCGCGAGCCTCCCACGAACAGATATCCCACGACCCAGATGACAATCGTCAGGCTGATCGATCCGACGAGCGTTGCGATCGCGAGCCATTCGCGCTCGTACGCCCCGAACCCGCGTCCGGTGTCCCAGATCAGATGACGAATTCCCCCGAGCATGTGGTGCAGCAGCGCCCAGGTATATCCGAACAGGATCAAACGACCGACCAGCGAATTGATGAATGACCCCATGGCTGCGTAGGCGTTCGGGCCGCTTGCCGCCGCAAGCAGCCACCAGGCGATCAACACCGTTCCAAAATAGAGCGCGGCGCCGGTGATGCGATGGGCGATCGACATCAACATCGTCAGCATCGGCTTGTAGATGAAAAGGTGCGGCGAGAGCGGGCGCTCGACCGGTGCCTTGACGTCTGTCATCGCCGCTTCCCCGTTCCCGAAAGCCCGGCAAACCCTAAGCAGATCGGCGCTGTAACGCGAATCCTGACCGGGCGGACCGCCTCTCTCGCGCCGCACTGCTTTCGCCCATGACGAATATGGCCTGCGTTCAGGTGGCCGACAATAGGGAATTGGCGTAACATCCCTTCGCTAAAAACGAAAGAAGGTCATGCGCTTCGACCTGAACGATCTGGGACTGTTCCGTCATGTGGTGGAAGCGGGCAGCATCACCGGCGGAGCCGAGCGCGCGCATCTTGCGCTTGCCTCGGCATCGACGCGGATTCGCAACATGGAGGAGACGCTCGGCGCGGCCCTGCTCATTCGCGGCCGTCAAGGCGTGGCGCCCACGCAAGCCGGGCGTACCCTGCTGCAACACGCCCGTCTGATCCTGCAGCAGGCGGAGCGGCTTCGCGAGGATCTCAGCGCCTATGCCGGGGGGCTCGCGGGTCAGATCAGGCTACTGTCCAATACCAATGCATTGACCGAGTTTTTGCCAGAGGCGCTCAGCTCGTTTCTTGCCGTCCATTCGAATGTCAGCGTCGATCTGGAGGAGCGGCTGAGCGACGAGATCGTCGGCTTGGTGGCAGAAGGGGTGGCCGATCTCGGCATCGTCGCGGGCACCGTTGATGCGAGCGCGCTCGAGACCTACCCATTCCGGAAAGACCGTTTCGTCCTGGTGGTGGCGCACGATCATCCCCTTGCCGCACGTTCGGAGGTCGCCTTCGCGGAAGTGCTGGACCACGATTTCGTAGGTCTCGACCGGGCGAGCGCGTTGCAGCGCTTCCTCGCCGCCAAGGCGGCGCCGAGCGGAAGATCATTGCGGCTGCGCGTTCAGCTGCGCAGCTTCGACGCGGTCTGCCGGATGGTCGAATGCAGGGTCGGAATAGGGATCGTGCCGCAGACCACGGCGCAGCGCGCGGCGCGAACCATGGCGATCGCCGCGGTCGCGTTGAACGATGCGTGGGCACTGCGGGACCTGACGATCTGCATCCGCAGCCTTGCGGAGCTGCCGCCCTACGCTCGGGAGCTGGTAGAGCATCTGCGCGCCCCCGCATAGTCTGGGCCTGCAGCGCGGACTGATTCACCTCGTCGCGACCATGAACATTCGTGGGAACCGCAGCAGCACCTTTCCGTCGAAGCGCTTGGTGTAGTGTCGCGCGATTTCCGCCGCATACGCTGTCAGAAAGCCCTCACGGAGAATCGGATCGAGCGTTGAGATGAAGGGGCGCAGCGCCGAGCCCTTGAACCATTCGACGATACCCTCCGGCCCTGACATCACGTGATTGTAGATCGTGTGCCAAACGTCCAGATGGGAGCAGGCCGGCCCGAGCAGATCGTAATAGAATTCAGGCGCGGGCAAATCCTCACGCGCGGCCGCTGCCATTTCAGGATGGGCGGACCAGGGCCCCTTGGCTGCAATCTCTCGCATGAGGACCAGCGCGGGCTCGTTGGTGTTATCCGGCATTTGCGCCGCAAGCACGCCCCCTGGCGGCAGAGCGTCGAGCAGCCGGCGCAGCACCGCCGGGTGGTCCGCGACCCACTGGAAAACCGCGTTCCCGAACAGCAGATCGGCCGGCTCGTCGGGACGCCACGTCGCGAGGTCGCCCTGCGTGAAGCGGCATTGCGGCAGACGCTCGCGGGCTTGCCGCAGCATTTCCGGCGAAGAATCCACCCCGACGATGCGCGCCTCGGGGTAACGCTCCAACAGAAGCTCTGTCGAATTGCCGGGCCCGCAACCCAGATCGATCACCAGCCGTGCGTGCGCGAGCGGGACCTGCGCGAGCAGGTCGCGCGAGGGGCGCGTGCGGTCATCCTCGAACCTGAGATATTGCCGGGCGTCCCAGTCGCTCATGACTGGCCAATGATCAAGAACAGGTCCGTGTCGCCCGTCGCCTCCCCGCAGGCCGTGATCATCGCGTGCACCTGCCCGCGGTGGTGGGTCTGATGGTTGAAGAAATGCGTCACCAGCAGGCTGCGCGGCTGCCGCAATTCCTTGTTCGCCGACTGGCTGAACCAAACCTGCTCCTGGCCCAGCCAGTCCTCGCGCATGCGCTCCGCCCAGGTCGATATTCCTCGGTCCGCGTCGGAGCGCGCACGCGAGAGCTCCTCGAAATCGGCGATCAGCGCCCGGCTTTCCTTGATGGCGACGGCGGGCTTGGGCCAGTCGTCGAAGCGTGACATCCAGACCTGATCGCCCCAGAGCAAATGACAGAGCGTCCCATGAATCGAGCCCCAGAAGGCGCCACGCTCCAGCCGCCGTGCCGCTTCAGGCAGGCGCCAAGCAGCAGCATAAATCCGCCGGTTCATCTCGGCATTGTACGCTGCCATGGTCCGGACGAAGGATGGTGTGACGAGAACATCCGATGCAGTCTGCGGCACTGCCATTGCAAACCTCTGCCCTGCTTTGCTCGACCGCAGCGAGCTTCGAGCGCATCCCGCGGCCGCAGCCTTCCTATTATCATTCCTGGCCCGCATTGGCTCGGCCGAGCCCGGATTTCGGAACGATCCTGCAATGCAACGAAGCCGAGCAGACCCTGGCAGCTCCCATCTCCACAAGGCGGCATGAACGCGATCGCATGGGATGCATCAACGCGAGCTCAATAAATTCTCGATCACGCGGAACCGACGATCATGGTCGAGCGCTACAACAGCCAGAGAAGTGCGCTGCCGGCTAGCCCGCAGCCTCTGGCTGTGCCGGTCCCGATCTCGCCCGAGAGGTCCCCGAACTGAGACGGAATGGCCCGCCCCCTACCAAGTGCTGAGCGCGTTTCAATGAAACGTCAGCCACGACGACTAGGCCCAGCAGTGGCAATGGTGTAAAGTTCATTCCGACAAGAAATAAAGAAAACCAACACGATGCATCGACAGGAGGATTCAATGCCACGCGCAGATATCTCCAGGCGCAGCCTGCTCAAGACCACAGCCCTGACGGCGGCCAGTGTGGTTTCCGCCCCGTACGTTCGGCACTCCTATGCCGCGGGCAAGCTCACGCTCGGCGTGTGGGATCACTGGGTTCCCGGCGCGAACAATACGATGACCAGGCTTTGCAACGAATGGGGGGAAAGGAACAAGGTCGAGGTGACGATCGATTACATCACGTCCCAGGGGGACAAGGATATCCTGACCGCGAGCGCTGAGGCTCAGGCCCGCGCCGGGCACGATATCATGTCGCATCGCGCGTGGCAGATCCAAGTCCATCGCGCTGTGCTGGAGCCGCTGGACGATGTGGTCAATGCGCTTATTGCCAAAGCCGGCCCGATCAGCCCCGTCTCTGAATATCTGGCCAAGGCGGATGGCAAATGGTTCGGCCTTCCCACCACGATCGGCAGCCAGGTCAAACCATGCTGCTCCCGCCTCGACCTCTACAAACAACACTGCGGCATCGATCTGACCGCGATCTTCCCGGCAAACCCCAATCGGGATCCGAAGCTGGTCGACAGCTGGAACTACGACCTTTACCTCAAGAGCGCGGAACAGCTGTTCAAGGCCGGCTCTCCGATAGGTCTGCCCATGGGCCAGACCAGCGACGCGATCGATTCGACCGGGGCGATATTCCGCGGCTTCGGCTCGGTGATGGCGGACGAGAAAGACAATATCAAGGTCGATTCGAACGAGACCCGCGCGGCCTTGGAATATTTCAAGAAGCTGATGCAGTTCAATCCGCCGGAGGTCTACGCCTGGGACGATGCAGGCAACAACCGCTGGCTCATCTCCGGCAAGGGTGCGGGCATCCAGAACCCGCCGAGCGCCTGGTCCGTGGCCAAGCGCGACAACCCGAAGGTCGCGGAGCAATGCTGGACCCACGACATGCCGCGCGGCCCGGCGGGCCGGTTCGTCGGCCAGCTGCCGTTCTTCTATGGCCTGTGGTCGTTCTCGCAGAGCAAGCCGGCGGGGAAGGCGCTGCTGCAGTTCCTCTCGGAGAAGGATCAGTCGCGCCAGCTGGTGGCAGCCTCGAACGGCTACGATCTGCCCTCGTTCAAGAGCTATTACGATTTCGATACGTGGGAGAAGGTCGAGCCCCCGCACGGCACCGTCTACAATTACCCCCCGCGCGGCGACGAGCAGCCCACCATCACCGGCTATCCGGCACGGCCCGATGTGGCCTCGCAGATCTACAACCAGTCGCTCCACACTATCATGGTCGCCAAGGTCTGCCAGGGCAACGAGCCGGTCGACAAGGTGATCGCGTGGGCGAAAGGCGAGCTGGAAGGAATGCTGCGAGCCTGAGGCGGCGCGATGGTCGACGTCGCTCGGCCCTACCCCCTCGGTCGCAGCGAAGCGTCCGAGCGAGGCCGCCGTGCCGGTGGAAACCTGCAGCTCTGGCTGCGGCGCCGGAGTTCCGTTGCGGTACTGATGTGCCTGCCCCTGATCGTAATCGTGGCCGGACTGATCGTCTATCCGGCCCTGTATTCGATCTTTCTCGCCATGCTGAACAAGGCCCAGACCAAATTCGTGGGGCTCGACAATTTCAGCTATCTGCTCAGGCGGGACACGTTCCGGATGGTCGTGGAGCAGTCCGCGATCTTTGCGCTGAGCGCGGTCTTCTTCAAGGCGCTGATCGGTCTCGTGACCGCGCACCTCGTCAACAATCTGCCCAGCAAGGGACAGCGCAAGTGGCGGGGCATGCTGCTGGTGCCCTGGGTCATTCCGCTCGCACTCTCTACGCTGGGATGGTGGTGGCTGTTCGATCCCACCCACAGCGCATTCAATTGGCTCGTCCAGGGCTTCGGAGGCAATGAGATTCCGTGGCTGAGCAACCCCTACTGGGCGCGCTTCTCGGTGATCCTGGTGAACGTCTGGTACGGCGCGCCCTTTTTCCTGATCATGTACCTCGCCGCGCTGAAATCCGTTCCGGAGCAGCTCTATGAGGCGGCACAGATCGACGGCGCCAATGCATGGCAGCGGTTCGTGCACATCACACTGCCGATGATGCGCAACATCATCGCCATCACGGTTCTGTTCTCGCTGATCGTCACCTTTGCCAATTTCGACATCGTGCAGATCATGACCGCCGGCGGGCCGCGCAACATGACGCATGTGTTTGCGACCTACGCGTTTCTCCTCGGCATCCGCAGCGGCGATCTTCCGCTCGGAGCCGCGGTATCGCTGTTCATGCTCCCCATCCTCGCCGTGTCCGCGATGTTCATCCTGCGCGGTGTGCGCAAGCGCGGCAGAGAGATCGGATGACGGCGCAGGCCATCGCTGCCGGGCATCTGCGCCCGACAATTCGCGCCAGCCTGAGCCGCAATCGGCGATGGGCTCTGATCGTGTCCTATTTTTTCCTTGTCCTGTTTGCGATCTTCTTTCTCACGCCGCCCTATTACATGATCATCACCTCGCTCAAGAGCGATGCCGAGGTCGCGCATCTCGCGACAAACCCGTGGATCATCTCCAACGGCGTTACGCTGGAGCAGTATCGTCTGCTGTTCCGGGACACCGACTTCCTGATCTATTTCAAGAACACGGTGATCGTCACGCTCTGCGTGGTCGCAATCACGATGGTCGTGAGCGTGCTCGCCGCATTCTCGCTTTCGCGCATGCGCTTCTGGGGCTCTGGAATCCTCGCCACCGGAATCTTTCTCACCTATCTCGTCCCGGACACGCTGCTGTTCATCCCGCTGTTTCAGATCGTGCGCGGCCTGGGGCTCCTCAATTCCTATTGGAGCATGGTCCTGGTCTATCCGACGCTGACCGTTCCGTTCTGCACCTGGATCATGATCGGATATTTCCAATCGATCCCGAAGGAGCTCGACGAGGCCGCGTTGATCGACGGCGCGGGACATCTGCAGATGCTGCTCAGGATCTTCATTCCCGTGGCGCTGCCGGGAATCATCGCGGCGACCATCTTTGCTTTTACCGTATCGTGGGCAGCCTTCGTCTATCCGATCGCATTTCTGTTCAGCGCCGATCAGCAGGTGCTCACCGTCGGAACGGTGACCAGCCTGATCAAGGCCGACGTTTATAAATGGGGCATGCTGATGGCAGGCGCGCTGGTGGCAGCGGCGCCCCCGCTCGTCGTGTATGCCTTCCTCATGGATTACTACATCGCCGGACTGACCGCGGGCGCGACCAAGGGGTGAGATCATGGCCGAGGTTGCTTTGCACAACGTCAGGAAACGGTTCGACGAGGTCGATGCCGTGCGCGGAGTGAGTCTGCATATCCCGGACAAGGAGTTCGTGGTCCTGGTCGGGCCCTCGGGCTGCGGCAAGAGCACCACGCTGCGCATGATTGCCGGGCTGGAGGAGGTCACTGCCGGCGACATCGTCATCGGCGGGGACGTGGTCAACGACGTGCCGCCGAAGGACCGCGATATTGCGATGGTCTTTCAGAACTACGCGCTTTATCCGCACATGACCGTGTTCGAGAACATGTCTTTCGGATTGAAGCTGCGGCGCATACCGAAGCCGGAAATCAAGGCGCGGGTGGAGAAGGCCGCCAAGATCCTCGACATCGCCGACCTTCTCGGGCGAAGGCCCAAGCAGCTGTCCGGAGGGCAGCGGCAACGGGTAGCGATGGGGCGCGCGATTGTGCGCAACCCGAAGGTCTTCCTGTTCGACGAGCCGCTGAGCAACCTCGATGCCAAGCTGCGCGTGCAAATGCGCACCGAGATCAAGCGTGTGCACCAGCAGGTCAAGACCACGACCGTTTACGTCACCCACGACCAGGTCGAGGCGATGACCCTTGCAGATCGCGTCGTGGTGATGAATGACGGGCGCATCGAGCAGGTCGGCACGCCGCATGAGCTCTATCACCGCCCGAAGACTCGATTTGTGGCCGGGTTCATCGGGTCGCCGGCGATGAACTTCCTGCCGGCGCGGCTCCAGCAAAACGGCGAAGGCCTCCTCCTGGGGCTCTCGGAGGCGCTGGCATTTCCGATCCCGTCCACGCATGCCCCGCGCTATTCCGCGAGCGTGGGCAAAGATCTCGTATTCGGGCTGCGCCCCGAGCACATCACCGAGCCGCGCGGGGAGGGTCGCGACCCACGCTGCGAGTTCACCGTCACGCTCGACGTTGTCGAGCCCATGGGCATGGAGACGATGGTGTTCTTCGCCGTCAATGGCACCGAGGTCTGCGCGCGGGTAGAGCCTTCTGCGGCCGGCGCTCCCGGACAGCCGATGCGCCTCTATGCCAATCTCAATCACATGCACCTGATTGATCCCGCAACGGACCTGGTGCTCTGACAGGGATAAATTGGGGATGGGGGTGAGATCGGCCGACACCTTCGACTACATCGTTGTCGGCGCAGGCTCTGCCGGCTGCGTCCTTGCCGACCGCCTGACTGCTTCCGGCCGCTATCGCGTCCTGCTGTTGGAGGCCGGCGGGAACGACCGCAATGTATGGATCCACATCCCGCTCGGCTACGGCAAGCTCTTCTCCAACCCCAAGGTCAATTGGCTCTACACGACGGAGCCGGAGCCGGAGCTCAACAATCGGCGCATCATCCAGCCGCGCGGCAAGGTGCTCGGCGGATCGAGCTCGATCAATGGCCTCTTGTACATCCGCGGCCAGCACGAGGACTTCGATCACTGGCGTCAGCTAGGCAACCCGGGCTGGAGCTTCGACGACGTGCTGCCGTACTTCCGCCGCTGCGAGGACCAGGAACGCGGCGCCGACGCGCTGCATGGCACGGGCGGGCCGCTCGCTGTCTCGGACGTCTGCGAGCCGCACCCACTATGCGAGGCCTTCATCGAGGCTGCCCAACAGGCGGGACTTCCGCGCAACGACGATTTCAATGGACCGGCGCAGGAAGGGGCCGGCTATTTCCAGCTCACCGCCCGCAAGGGCCGCCGCTGCTCGACGGCCGTCGGTTACCTGCGGCGAGCACGCCGGAGGGCAAACCTTGCCGTCGTGCCCCATGCGCTGGCGTGCCGCATCTTGCTCGAAGGCCGGCGCGCGGTCGGGTTGGAGTACCGGCAGGACGGAACAATGCGGATTGCTCGCGCCAGCGGCGAGATCATTCTGGCCGGCGGCGCATTCAACTCGCCGCAGTTGCTTCAGCTCTCGGGCGTAGGACCCGCGGACCTGCTCAAGTCCATGGGAATTCCGGTCGTCGCGGACATGCCTGGGGTAGGCTCGGATCTGCAGGACCATCTCCAGGTAAGAATGCAGTATCGCTGCACCGAGCCGATCACCATGAACGACGTGATCAACAGCTGGCGCCACCGCCTTGGCGCGGGAATTCGTTATGGTCTTTTCCGAAAGGGTCTGCTTGCCATCGGCGGGGGTTATGCGGGCGGCTTCTTTCGCGCAAGCCCGCTCGCAGCGACGCCCGATGTCCAGGTGCATCTGATCATTTTCAGCGCCGACGCCTCGGGCGCGGCGCTTCACCCGTTTCCCGGCTTTATTGCCTCGGTCTGTCAGTTGCGGCCCGAGAGCCGCGGCTTCGTGCGAATCAGATCCGCGGATCCGCACATGCCCCCTGCCATCCAGCCGCGATATCTCTCCGCGCCGAAGGATCGCGAGACCGTGATCGCCGGGATGAAGCTTCTGCGCCGAATCATGCGCGAGCCGGCCATGCGCTGTTACATCGCCGAGGAGCGCCGGCCCGAGCCGAGCTGCACCAGTGACGGGGATCTCCTTGCCTATGCCCGCGAGACCGGCACGACCGTATTTCATCCGACCAGCACGTGCCGCATGGGTCCCGGCGGGGCGGCAGTCGTGGACGAGCGCCTGCGGGTGCACGGCCTCGAGCGACTGCGCGTGGTGGACGGCTCGATCATGCCCAGCCTCGTTTCCGGCAACACCAACGCCGCCGTCATCATGATAGGCGAGAAGGGAGCGGACATGATCCTCCAGGATGCGGGCGCGCACCCAGCAGTTCCGGTCGAAGCGCGTTCCGAGCCCCGCAGGTCCCGGCACGTTGGTGTACAGATCGGGGCATAGCCTGGATGACGAATTTGCAATCAGGCCAGTTGCGTGCTTGGCTGCTCACGGAACAGGCAGATCGCCTGAGCAAAGTCTATCCTTCCGTCATTCCAACAGGAGGCGCCAATGAACCTTGGCGAAGTTGAACCGAGCGATTTTTATGGCGGGGAGCCGGCAACTGCTTCGCCTCCCGCCACCGTGTCCAGGGTGACCTTCGACCGACGCGAGCTCAATCGCATACTCGGTCTCTACGGGCGCAAGGTCGCCGCGGGGGAATGGCGTGATTACGCTATCGATTTTCTCCGCGACCGCGCCGTTTTCTCCATCTTTCGTCGCGCATCGGAAGTGCCGATCTATCGCATCGAGAAAAATCCCAAGCTCGCCCGGCGGCAGGGTGCTTACACCATCGTCTCGGCGACCGGTCTCATCGTCCGCCGCGGACATGAGCTCGACCGGGTCCTGCGCGCCCTCGATAAATCATTGAGCCTCGTGGCGGGGTGACATCCCGCGGGGAGGCGCCGCGGGCATCCGACAAACGCTTGGCAGTTTTTTGGAGTGACGCTCCACTCGACATCGTCGAATGGGGAGCCGCCCCGCTTAGCCAAGTTGGGTTAAAACCGGTCCGGAGGCGTGGTAGCGCCACTCCCGAGTGGCCGCTGCATCAAGACGCTGTCGAGCCAACGGCCGAGCTTGAACCCGACGTTATCGAACGTGCCGACCATGCGGAAACCAGCCGCGCGATGGAGCTCGATGGAAGCAGCATTGGCCGAATCGCCGATGATGGCAATCATCTGCCGGTAGCCGCCGGCTTCCGAAAAGGCGATGAGCTCCGCCAGCAACGCGCGGCCGATCCCCTGCCGATGCGATCCCGGCCTGACATAGATGGAGTCTTCGACAGTCCACTTGTATGCGGGGCGGGCGCGATAGGGCCCGGCATAGGCATAGCCGGCAAGCAAACCGCCGAGCTCTGCGACCAGGAATGGGTATCCGCCGGAGCGCAGGGCCTGATAGCGCCCGGTCATTTCGCTTTCATCCGGCGGATCGAGCTCGAACGTCGCCGTCCCGTAACGGACGGCTGCACTGTAGATCTCCGCGATCGCCGAGAGGTCGCGCCATCCGGCCGGGCGAATTGAAAGCGTGGCGCTCATCCGGGCGCCCATACGCAAACGCCCCGGCACGAGGGCCGGGGCGTTCGGATGAAGAAGCTCCGGGCGCTCAGCGCCGATCGCCCAGGAACCGCAGCAGGAACAGGAACAGGTTGATGAAGTCGAGGTAGAGCGTCAACGCCCCCATGACCGCCTTTCGACCAACGATGGTTCCATCCTCCATCGGGTCATACATTTCCTTGATCCGCTGCGTGTCCCAGGCGGTGAGGCCCGCAAAGATCAATACACCGGCGGCGGAGATCACGAAGTCGAGGCCGGTGCTCCTGAGGAACATGTTGACCACCATGGCAATGATCAAGCCGATCAAGCCCATGAACAGGAACGAGCCGATCGGCGAGAGATCGCGTTGGGTGGTGTAGCCGTAAAGGCTCAGCGCACCGAAGGACGCCGCCGAGATGAAGAACACTCTGGTCACGGACGCTCCCGTATAGGCGAGAAACACGGACGAGAGCATCAGCCCGAGCAAGCCCGCATACACCAGGAACAGCGTGAACGCCGTCGACGGCTGGAGTGTGTTGATCCGCCAGCTGATGAGAAACACCATTCCGAGCGTGCCCAGGAACAGCACGAGGACAGCAGGTCCGCTGAAGATCATCTGGCCGAAGGGCGTGAGCACCAGTCGTCCCGCCGTCTCCGTCACCGCCGCGTTGAAGGTCAGCCAGGCGACGACCCCGGTGAGCGCCACGCCCACGGCCATGTAGTTGTAGACGCGGATCATGTAGGCGCGCAGGCCCTCATCGATCGCGATTGCCCGGTCCGCACCGACGCCGCGTCTGACGGCGGTATAGTTCGGGTCGAAATTCGACATGGGAATTCCCTCTCTCTCCTTCCGGCCGCGAGGGCCGGAGCAATGGCGCCGTGCAGGAAGCGGCCCGGCTGCCGACGCGCGGAATCTAATGCCAGATTTGTTCCAGCGCCAGATGGTGCAGGCGGGATTCGTTAACGGCTGGTGACGCAGCACCGCCGCTACGAAGATGACATTTTGTCCACGTAACCAGGCAAGCGCGGCGCCCCGTTACCGAGGGGGCACGGCTCGGCTGGCGGCCATTTCAAAGGTCGCGCAGCAGGGGTGCGGGCTTTTGTCCCAGCGCACGTGCGGTACCGGCCAGGCCAAGTGCGACGACAAAAAGGACGACCAGCACGCAAGCCGCCAAGGGCGCTTCAGGAAGCCAGAGAAAGGGCAGGTGCATGAAGTGGCGAAGGATGATGGCGGCTGCGGCCGTCCCCGCGGCAAGTGCAAGTAGCGCTGTCGCCACGCCCAGGACCAGATATTCGATTGCATAGACTCCAACGAGCCGCATGCGCGTTGCGCCCAGAGTCTTGAGAATCACTGCCTCGTAGACGCGGCGGCGGTGCCCAGCGGCAAGGGCTCCAGCCAGAACAAGGATTGCGACGATCAGGGTGAGGGCACTTGCTGCACGAATTCCCAGCGCCAAATTGGTCACTGTGGCTCCGACCGCATCCAACACGTCTCTCACCCGCATCGCGGCAATGCCCGGGAATGCCTTGCCCACGGCTTTGAGCAGCATCGACTCCTCCTCGGTCGAACGGCCGGGCGGATAGGTGAGCGTTGCGATCCGGGTGTGCGGGGCGCCGCGGAATGTCGCTGGCGCAAACACCATGACGAAATTGATACCGAGGCTTTGCCAATCGACCGTGCGCAAATTGGCAATCGTGGCGACGATATTGCGGCCGAGCACGTTGACGGTGACGACATCGCCGATCTTCAGGCCAAGACCATCGGCGATGCGCTGCTCGAATGAGACCAGTGGCGCTCCCTGATAATCCGGGCCCCACCATCGTCCTGCTACCAGGCGCGACCCCGGCGGCAGATCTTGCGCATAGGTGATGCCGCGGTCGCTCTGTAGTGCCCACGCCGCTTCCGGCGCCGGCTTGAGCTCCTCGGCGGGTATACCGTTTGCCGCCACGATACGACCGCGCAGCATTGGGACCTCGTTGAGCGTCGCCCCGGGAGCATTGGCCCGGACGAATGCGTCGAATTTGGCTGCGTCGGCAACAGGGATATCGATGAAATAGAAACTGGGCGCCTGGTCCGGCAGCGCGGCGAGAAATTGCCGGCGCAGATTTCCGTCGATGCCCACCACCATGACCAGGAGGGTGAGCCCCAGCCCAAGCGAGAGAACGACGCTCGGCGTGAGCGCCCCGGGCCGATGGATGTTCGCCATCGCCAGGCGAGCGACAGGAACGCGCAGGCGCACAATGCTCCGTGCAGCCAGCATGAGCAGTCTCGCCAGCGCATAAAGCAGCACCAACACCGCTGCGGCAGCCACGATGTAGACAGCGGCGATGCGGCGGTCATAGGCCAGCACCAAAGCAAGCGCCGCAAGCCCGGTGGCACACAGCGCTGTTGCCACTACATAGCGGGTGCGGGGACGGCGCCAGTATCCGCTGATCTCGCTGCGAAACAGCGCCGAGACCGGAACGTCATGTGCGCGCCCGAGCGGCCACAGCGCAAAAACCGTCGCGGTGAGGAGGCCGTAAAGAAACGCGAGGGTCAAATCACCGGCATGCAGCACCGGCTCGATCGGCAGCGGCAGTATCGAGGCAAAGCCCCAGACCACCAGA
This sequence comes from Xanthobacteraceae bacterium, assembly GCA_036557665.1. GTDB lineage: Bacteria > Pseudomonadota > Alphaproteobacteria > Rhizobiales > Xanthobacteraceae > VAZQ01. The sequence goes on from DATBHG010000009.1 coordinate 128,049, forward strand.
TACGGCAAGGCAGCCCCGACGAGCAGTCCAGGAATTGCGCCCAGCGCAGCGAATGCCCAAATTTGTACCAGATAGATGGCGAAGACCCGTGAGCCGGTTGCACCCAGACATTTGAGGGTCGCGATCGCCTCGCGGCGGCGGTCGAGATGCGCTTTGGCGGCGTTGGCGACGCCGACTCCTCCGATCAAAAGCGCCGAAAGCCCCACCAAGGTCAAATACTGCGTGAACCTGTCGAGGTTCTGCGCAAGGGCGGGGGAGGCGTTGGCGCGCGATCGGATCTCCCAACCGGCTTCCGGAAATTGCGCCCGAGCTGCCGCCGTGACCGCGCGCAGCGGTGCCTCCGACTCGTCAGCACCTGGAAGACGCAGACGATAGTGCCAGCGCACCACGCTGCCGGGGCGCAGCAGCCCGCTGGCGCGCAGGGCTGCGTCGCTCAGGAGAAGGCGGGGCCCGAACCCGATACCTCCCGCCAGCTTGTCGGGCTCGGACTTGAGTGCGGCTCGTATCTCGATGTCTGCCGCTCCGATCTTGATCCGGGACCCGGCTCCAAGGCCCAGCCGGGCCAGCAAAGCGGGATCGGCAGCGGCGCCGAACACTCCATTCTCCAGCCGCAGAACATTGCGCAGCGGCTGGTCCGGATCGAGCACAACGGTACCGTAGAGTGGATACGAACCATCTACGGCTTTGAGCTCTACCAGGGCGGTGTCTCCGCCCGGCGTGCGAGCCATGGCCCGCATGGTGGCCGCCCGAGATACCTGGCCCTGCGTCTGCAAAAACGCCTGCTCCGGGCCAGTCGCTTCGCGCAAGCTCAGCAAAAATGCGACATCGCCTCCCAGCATCGTCCTTCCCTCGCGCGCGAGCCCGTTGGCGAGCCCGGAAGCAACGGAGCTCACGCCGGCAACCGCCATCACGCCGAGGGCGATGCAGGCTGTCAGCACATAAAATCCACGCAATCCCCCGCGCATTTCGCGCACTGCGATCTGCAGCGCGAGCACGATGCCGGGAGCCGCGGAGGTCAGCATAAGACTGAGCCCGGCTCGCGCTCGATGCGCCCCGAACGGAGCATGACGACGCGATCGCAGCGCGCTGCAAGCGCCGGATCGTGTGTCACGAGCACCAGCGTCGTCCCGCGCTGTTGATGGCTCGAGAAGAGAAGCTGGATGATTTCAGCCCCGGTCGTTTCGTCAAGATTGCCGGTCGGCTCGTCTGCAAGAATCATATCGGGATCCGGTGCGAGGGCGCGGGCGAGAGCCACCCGCTGCTGCTCGCCGCCCGAAAGCTCCGCAGGATAGTGTCGCAGGCGGTTGCTCAGGCCGACTGCGACGAGCTCGCGCGCGGCACGCTCCTGTGCGTCGGCAGCGCCGGCGAGCTCCAGCGGGATGGCGACATTCTCCAGCGCCGTCATTGTCGAGATCAGATGAAACGACTGAAAAACGATTCCAACGTGGCGACCGCGAAAGCGCGCCAGCGCGTCCTCATCCAGCGAGCCCAATTCCCGACCGCCGACCATGACGCTTCCGCCGTCGGCCCGTTCCAGGCCCGCTATCACCATGAGCAACGTAGATTTTCCCGAGCCGGAGGGGCCAACCAGGCCGATTGCCTCGCCGCGGCCTATATGAAGGTCGATGGCTTTCAGAATATGGACGCGGGCCGCGCCTCGCCCGAGCGACAGGTCGACGCCGGTGAGGACAATGGCAGGGCTTGGCTGTTTCAACCCGGAAGGATCATGCATGGCGGATGATTGTGTGCCGCGCCCACGTGGCCTGAGCTCAGCACGCGCCTCATGTCGGGATTGCAGCGTTGCGGTTCGTCTGGCGGCATCGGTAGCCCTGCTCATGGCATGCGCGGGCGCGAAAGCGCAACCAGCCGCGATGGCGGATACCCCTGTGCACGTGGTCGCGCTTGGTGATTCGCTTACTGCCGGTCTGGGATTGCCGCTGAATGCATCGTTCCCGGCGAAACTCGAATCCGCCCTCAGGAGTAAGGGCATGGCGGTGGAGATCACGAATGCCGGCGTTTCCGGCGACACCGCCAGTGGTGGTCTTGCTCGTCTTGATTGGTCGGTGCCGCAAGGGACCGACGCGGTCATCGTGGAGCTCGGTGCCAATGATATGCTGCGCGGCATCGACCCGAAGCTCACGCAGGCTGCGCTCGCAGAAATCCTGCAGCGATTGAACGCGCGCCACATAGCGGTCCTGCTTGCCGGCATGCGGGCGGCACCAAATCTGGGCGCCGACTATGGGCGCAACTTCGAGAGCATATATTCCGAGCTCGCAGCAAAGGAGGGCGCGCTGCTGTATCCCTTTTTTCTCGACGGTGTCGCCGGTGAGGCGAAGCTCAACCAGCCCGATGGGCTCCATCCCAGCGCTGCTGGCGTGGAAGAAATTGTCAGGCGCATCTTGCCGGAGGTAGAGGAGCTGGTGTCGCGGGTACGCACAAAACAGCCTATGTAACAAAGGGAGCCTCCGCAGCGCATCGGCACAAATGCGGACGGCCCGCGCCTTCCTTACCGTCGCAATGATCGCTACGTATCATGCCCCGCCTGTTCACCGGTCTGGAAATTCCCTCGAGCATCGCGCAGCACCTCGCTGCCCTGAGAGGCGGTCTGCCCGGCGCACGCTGGATCGATCCCGAAAACTACCATACTACGCTGCGGTTCATCGGCGATGTCGACGACGTGATTGCGCGTGAGGTCGCCTCCCTGCTCGGACGGGTGCGCCGGCAGCGGTTTGAATTGCGGGTCGAGGACCTCGCATCTTTCGGCGGGCGCAAGCCGCGTGCCGTTGTGGCAAGGCTCGGCCCCGCGCAAGCGCTCATCGAGCTGCAGGCCGAGAACGAGCGGCTGATGCAACGCGTGGGTCTGGAGCCGGAGGGACGCAAATACATGCCGCACGTGACGCTGGCGCGATTGCGCGAGACATCGAGCCGGCAAGTGGCCGATTACCTTGCTCTCCGCGCGCCGATCCGCTCGGCACCATTCACCGTATCGCGGTTCGTGCTGTTCTCGTCACGCAGATCGAGCGGCGGTGGCCCTTATGTGGTCGAGGCCGCCTACCCGCTCGCAGCTTAGGAACGCTCCAACTCCGCTGTGATCCCGCCTGCTACGTCTTCGCATGCTCTCCCGCCAACAGCCGCGATTGCACCTCGAACATGGCGGTAGCGAATCCGTATCCGTCGGCGATCATCTCGCGCAGGAGCGACACCGGGGTAGGTCTCGGCGCGGCTACCTCGCCAACGACGCTGCCGAAATCGAAGCTCAGCTCCGCGTCGTACTTGCGCGCGAGCTGTTGCATGCGCCTGTTGTCCGCGAGACATGCCATGTGCAGAAATTTCAATCCGCGGTTCCTGGCGGCCAGCAAAGTGTATTCGAGCAGCGCGGACCCGACGCCGTGACTCTGCCACGCCTTCTCGATGGAGAATGCAGCCTCGCCCTCACGCCTGGCCGAAGGTCCGACGGGGCGCAGCTCGGCAGCGCCGCGCAAGGTCGCATCGACAAAAAAGCCGTGGATGATCGAATCGATGCTGAAGGCGAGCTCGGCATAATTTTTCAGGAACTGCTCGGAGACAGCGCCAGCAAACCGATTGCGGCGGCTGTCGAAATCGAGCCGCAGCAGATGCTCGTGGTAGAGCTCGGCTTCGGCGATCCACAGCTTCCGGATCAGGCCGCCGCGAGGAAGGGGCTCCCGCATTTCAATCCTCCTGTCGCAGTTGCGAATCGGGGCATTATATTGCGTTGCAATATGATCCTCCCAACAACACATCGTGACATCGTTCCGCTAAATAATTGATGGACATTCAGAAACGAATGCCTGCCATTCGCCTGCCCAGGAAGCTTCTGCCCGTGTTTTTTGCACTGCAAATCTCGCATGACTGATGCGCATGCCCGCGGCGACTCTCTCCCGTGAGGCGATGCTGTCCTCGATCTCTGCGCGTTACGCATGCGATGTACGCGCGTGCAAGATCGAGCGCGACGCTGCTCAGCAAAAGGTCGTTGCGCACTTGGCGGCGCTCGAGCTCGAGCTCGCGCGGGCCGGCCCGTCCTGGCGTTTTTCGCTGAGCTCGCTGTTTCGAGGCCGCACGCGGCCGCGCGGGCCGATCAGGGGCGTTTATCTTTTTGGCGACGTCGGCCGCGGCAAGACAATGTTGATGGACATGTTCTTTGCCGGTGTCCCTGTTGCCCGCAAACGACGCGTTCACTTTCATGAATTCTTGACAGAAGTGCACGAGCGCATCCATGGGCTGCGTCAGCGGATGAAAGCGGGCAAAACCGAGCATGGCGACCCCATTCCGCAGACCGCTGACGCGATCGCACAAGAGGCATCGGTTCTTTGTTTCGACGAATTCCACGTTACCGACATCGCCGATGCCATGATTCTCGGCCGTCTGTTCAAGCGCCTGTTCGAGCGCGACGTGGTCGTGGTCGCGACCTCGAATGTGCCACCTGACGAGCTTTACAAAGACGGCCTCAACCGCGCGTTGTTTCTCCCCTTCATCGAGTTGATCGAAGCGCACATGACCTGTCTTCGACTGGGTGCCCGGGCTGATTTTCGCCTCGAGAAGCTGGCGGGCACACGCATGTGGCATGCGCCCGCGGATGCCGCGGCGGCGGCAGCACTCGATCGCGCTTGGCTGCTCCTGACGGCGGGACATGCCGGCGAGCAGCGCCAACTCCAGGTCATGGGGCGCAAGCTCGTGGTGCCCCGTGCGGCCATGGGCGCAGCGCGCTTTTCCTTCCGCGATCTCTGCCAGCAGCCGCTGGCCGGAGCGGATTATCTCAAGCTCGCGCGCGAGTTTCATACCGTCTTCATCGAGCGCATTCCGGCCATGGATTATGCGGCTCGCAATGAAGCGAAGCGCTTCATCGTTCTCGTCGACACGCTCTATGACAACGCGGTGAAGCTCGTGGCCTCCGCCGAGACCGAGCCGCATCTGCTGTATCGGGCGAGCGAAGGCTTCGAGGCGCATGAGTTCAAGCGCACCGAATCGCGCCTGATCGAGATGCAGTCCCAGAGCTATCTCGGCCTGGCGCACGGTCGCAGTCACGCGGTTGCCGGAGATTCTACAGCCGGCCTTGTGGAAACGTAATCTCGGCGAGCAAGATCGAGGGCACATGGTATCCGCCTGGCGCCCGCGCGGCGGCTTGAACCATGACCCTCGAAGGAGTTATGACCCTGTGCGCTCCTCCGCGCTCTGACCCGAGGTTTTTCCGCACATGGCGCGTCCCAAGATCGCGTTGATCGGTGCCGGCCAGATCGGCGGCACGCTTGCTCATCTCATCGGCTTGAAGGAGCTGGGCGACGTCGTGTTGTTCGACATCGCCGAGGGTATTCCGCAGGGGAAGGCGCTTGATCTTGTCCAGTCTTCGCCGGTGGACGGCTTCGATGCCAGCTTCCTCGGCACGAACTCCTATGATGCCATCGACGGCGCGAGCCTCTGCATCGTGACCGCCGGGGTCCCGCGCAAGCCGGGCATGAGCCGCGACGATCTGCTGGGGATCAATCTCAAGGTGATGGAGCAGGTCGGCGCCGGAATCAAGAAATATGCCCCCAACGCATTCGTGATCTGCATCACCAATCCGCTCGACGCCATGGTGTGGGCGCTGCAGAAGGCATGCGGGCTGCCGAAACCAATGGTCATCGGGATGGCCGGCGTGCTCGACAGCTCGCGTTTTCGCTACTTTCTTGCCGACGAGTTCAATGTCTCGGTGGAGGATGTCACCGCCTTCGTGCTCGGCGGCCACGGCGACAGCATGGTGCCGTTGATCCGCTACTCGACGGTAGCCGGTATTCCGCTCCCCGACCTGGTGAAGATGAAATGGACGTCGCAGGCGCGGCTCGACCAGATCGTTCAACGTACCCGCGACGGCGGGGCTGAGATTGTCAATCTGCTTAAGAGCGGCTCGGCCTTTTACGCCCCGGCGGCATCGGCCATTGCCATGGCGGAGAGCTACCTGAAGGACAAGAAACGGGTGCTTCCCTGCGCCGCCTATCTCAGCGGCGAATATGGGATCAAGGATCTCTATGTCGGCGTACCGGCCATCATCGGCGGCAAGGGCGTCGAGCGCATCGTCGAGATCCAGCTCAACGGCAGCGAGCGCGCCATGTTCGATAAATCGGCGGAGGCAGTGCAGACGTTGGTGGATGCCTGCAAGAAGATCGCGCCGCATCTTGGAAAATAATGAACGTTCACGAATATCAGGCCAAAGCGGTGCTGCGCAGTTTCGCAGTACCGGTGCCGCGCGGCGAGGCAGCTTTTTCGGTCGATGAGGCGGCAAAAATCGCCGCCGGGCTCGGCACGCAAACCTTGGTGGTGAAGGCGCAAATTCACGCCGGCGGACGCGGAAAGGGGGGCGGCGTCAAGCTGGTGCATTCCCTCGACGAGGTCCGCAAGGAGGCATCGCGCCTGCTCGGCTCAATGCTCGTCACCCATCAAACCGGGCCGCAGGGAAAGCAAGTCAATCGGCTGTATATCGAGGAGGGATCCGCGATCCAGCGCGAGCTTTATCTCTCGCTCCTCGTCGATCGCGAAAGCTCGCGCATTGCCCTGGTGGGATCGGTGGCAGGCGGGATGGACATCGAGGAAGTCGCCCGCACCCAACCGGAAAAGGTCGTGACGTTCTCGATCGATCCCGCGACCGGGGTGATGCCGCATCACGGCCGGCACATGGCGCAATCGCTGGAACTGCGCGGCGATCTTGTGAAACAGATGGAAGCGCTGATTTCCAGTCTGTACGGCGCATTCACCACCAAGGACATGAGCCTGCTGGAGATCAATCCTCTGGTCGTGACCAACTCCAATGAGCTCGTCTGCCTCGACGCCAAGATGGCGTTCGACGACAACGCGCTCTACCGCCATCCCGACGTTGCGGCTCTGCGCGACGTAACCGAGGAGGACGCGAAGGAGATCGAGGCGTCGAGATACGACCTCAATTATGTCGCGCTGGACGGCACCATCGGTTGCATGGTCAACGGCGCCGGGCTTGCCATGGCAACCATGGACATCATCAAGCTGTACGGCGAGGCGCCGGCCAATTTTCTCGACGTGGGCGGCGGCGCCACCCAGGACAAGGTCTCAGCAGCGTTCAAGATTATCACTGCCGATCCCAGGGTGAAAGGCATCCTGGTCAACATCTTCGGCGGCATCATGCGCTGCGATGTCATCGCTGAAGGAGTGGTCGCCGCGGTGAACGAGGTCGGCTTGCGCGTGCCTCTGGTGGTGCGGCTCGAAGGCACGAACGTGGACCGAGGCAAGGAGATTATCGCGACGTCCAATCTCGACGTCACCTCCGCCGACGACCTCGACGACGCGGCGCAAAAGATCGTGAACGCCGTCAGGGTGGCGGGCGGGCTGCGATGAAATCGAGCGGCGTTACCCCTGCAGGGTGCAGCGCTGACGACGCCTGAGGGTCCGAGCAGGGTGATGAGCAGGCAATGGCGATCCTGATCGACAACAGCACGAAGGTGATCTGCCAGGGCTTCACCGGCAAGAACGGAACGTTTCATTCCGCCCAGGCAATCGCTTACGGCACGCGGATGGTTGGCGGAACGTCGCCTGGAAAAGGCGGCAGCACGCATCTCGGCTTGCAGGTCTTCGATACGGTTGCCGAGGCCAAAGCGAGGACGGATTGCGATGCCAGCGTGATCTACGTGCCGCCGGCTGGTGCCGCCGACGCCATCTGCGAGTCCATTGCGGCGCAGATTGCGCTGATCGTCTGCATCACCGAAGGCATTCCGGTGCTGGACATGGTCAGGGTCAAGCGCGCGCTGTCAGGTTCGGCGTCGCGCCTCATCGGCCCGAACTGTCCAGGCGTGATGACTGCGGGGCAATGCAAGATCGGCATCATGCCTGGAAATATTTTCGCGCCCGGGAAGGTCGGGATCGTGTCGCGCTCCGGCACTCTCACCTACGAGGCGGTCTATCAGACCACCCAGGCCGGTCTCGGCCAGACTACCGCCGTGGGAATCGGCGGCGATCCCGTGAAGGGCACCGAGTTCATCGACATTCTTGAGATGTTCCTGGCCGACAAGGCGACCGAGGCCATCATCATGATCGGCGAGATCGGCGGATCGGCGGAGGAGAGCGCCGCACAATTCTTGGCCGACGAAGCGCGACGGGGTCGCAAGAAGCCGGTGGTGGGGTTCATTGCCGGGCGGACAGCGCCCCCGGGCCGGCGCATGGGGCATGCCGGCGCAATCATCGCCGGCGGCAGAGGGGATGCCGAATCGAAGATCGCCGCGATGGAGGCCGCAGGGATTACGGTATCGCCGTCGCCCGCCCGGCTCGGCAGGACCTTGGCCGAGCGTGTGCACGCCGGGGGCTAGGCGATTTGTGAGAATGCAGCAGGCGCATACATAAGGTAGGCTGGTATGCGCACGGCGTGACCCGCCTTGCTGCGGATACGGCAATTTCAAGGACGTCTTCATGTCGCGCCATGATGCCAATGCTGCTTTTGCCCGCAGCTCGTTCCTCTACGGCGGCAATGCCCGATATGTCGACGACCTCTATGCGCGGTTCGAGCAGAACCCGGACGCCGTCGACGCGCAATGGCGGGAGTTCTTTCAGAGCCTCAAGGACGAAAAGTCGAGCGTGCTGCGCATTGCGCATGGCCCGTCATGGCAGCGGGAGGACTGGCCTTTCCCCGCGCACGGTGAGCTCGCGTCCGCGCTCGCAGCCGATTGGGACGAGGTTCGCAAGACCGCAGGCGAGAAGATCGCCGCTCGCGCCCAAACGGCCGGCGTCGAGCTCTCGGCTCCCGCGGTCCAGCAGGCCACGCGCGACTCCGTTCGCGCCCTGATGTTGATCCGCGCCTATCGCGCCCGCGGGCATTTCCATGCCGATCTCGATCCGCTCGGTCTCGAGCCGCCCAAGGACGAGCAGGACCTCGATCCGCGCTCCTACGGCTTCACCGACGCCGATCTGGACCGCATGATATTTCTCGACCGCGTGCTCGGGCTGCAATTCGGCACGCTGCGTGAAATCCTGGCCATTGTTCGCCGCACCTATTGCCGGACGCTGGGCGTGGAATTCATGCACATTTCCAACCCGGCGCAGAAGAGCTGGATGCAGGAGCGCATCGAAGGCCCCGACAAGGAGATCACCTTCACCCGCGAGGGCAAGCGTGCGATCCTGAACAAGTTGATCGAGGCGGAGGGTTTCGAGAAATTCTGCGACCTCAAGTTCACCGGGACGAAGCGCTTCGGCCTCGAAGGGGCGGAATCGATGATTCCCGCGCTCGAGCAGATCATCAAGCGCGGCGGCGCGCTGGGCGTCCAGGACATCGCCATCGGCATGGCGCATCGGGGCCGGCTCAACGTGCTGGCGCAGGTGATGGGCAAGCCGCATCGCGCCATCTTTCACGAGTTCAAGGGCGGCTCCTCCACGCCGAACGAGGTCGAGGGATCGGGGGACGTGAAATATCACCTGGGCGCGTCGTCCGACCGGGAGTTCGACGGCAACCGCGTGCATCTCTCGCTTACCGCGAATCCTTCCCACCTCGAGATCGTCGACCCGGTGGTGCTGGGCAAAGTACGCGCGAAGCAGGATCAGCTGGGCGCCACGCGGGAGGACCGCACCATGGTGATGCCGCTTCTCATCTCCGGGGATGCGGCGTTCGCCGGGCAGGGCGTGGTCGCGGAGTGCTTCGGCCTTTCGGAGCTGCGCGGCCATCGAACCGGCGGCTCGGTGCATTTCATCATCAACAATCAGATCGGCTTCACCACGTATCCGCGCTACTCCCGCTCCTCACCCTATCCGTCCGATGTCGCCAAGATGATCGAGGCGCCGATTTTTCACGTCAACGGCGACGACCCCGAGGCGGTGGTGTTCGCAGCCAAGGTGGCGACCGAGTTCCGCCAGAAATTCCAGCATCCGGTCGTCATCGACATGTTCTGCTACCGGCGCTACGGGCACAACGAGGGCGACGAGCCCTCGTTCACACAGCCGCTGATGTACAAGGCAATCCGCAAGCATCCTCCCGTCACCGAGATCTACGCCAAGAAGCTCGTGGCAGAGACCGTGGTCACTGAAGGTGAAGTGGAGAGGATGCGTGCGGATTGGCGCGCCAGGCTCGACATCGAGCTGGAGGCCAGCCTCGGCTACAAGCCGAACAGTGCAGACTGGCTGGACGGGCGTTGGGCCGACATCAAGGCGGCACGCGATCTGGAGGATCCCCGCCGCGGCCAGACCGGCGCGCCGCTGGGTCAACTCAAGGAGATCGGTGAAAAAATCACGGTAATACCGAGCGGCTTCCATGCGCACCGCACGATTCAGCGATTTCTGGAAAACCGCCGCAAGGCGATCGAGACCGGCCGGGACATCGACTGGGCGACAGGTGAGGCGCTGGCGTTCTGCTCGCTGCTGCAAGAGGGTCACCCGGTTCGCCTGTCCGGGCAGGACACCGAGCGCGGCACGTTCTCGCAACGCCACTCCGTGCTGGTCGATCAGGACAACGAGGACCGCTACATCCCGTTCAACAACCTCGGTGAGGGGCAGGCGCGCTTCGAGGTCATCAACTCGATGCTCTCCGAGGAGGCGGTCGTGGGATTCGAATACGGGTACTCCCTGGCCGAGCCCAATGCGCTCACGCTGTGGGAGGCGCAGTTCGGCGATTTCGCCAACGGCGCGCAGGTCGTATTCGATCAGTTCGTGTCCTCGGGCGAGCGCAAGTGGCTGCGCATGTCGGGGCTCGTGTGCCTGCTCCCTCACGGCTACGAGGGGCAGGGCCCGGAGCATTCCTCGGCGCGGCTCGAGCGGTTTTTGCAGATGTGCGCCGAGGACAACATGCAGATCGCAAACTGCACGACGCCGGCGAATTACTTCCATGTCCTGCGCCGTCAACTGAAGCGCAACATCCGCAAGCCGCTCATCCTGATGACGCCCAAGTCGCTGTTGCGCCACAAACGCGCGGTCTCGCGACTTGACGAGATGGGCCCGGGCACGACCTTCCACCGCCTTCTCTGGGACGACGCACAGATACGCGCAGACAAGAAGATCAGGCTGGCCGCCGATACCAGCATTCGCCGCGTGGTGATGTGCTCGGGCAAGGTCTACTACGACCTCTATGAGGAACGCGAGAAGCGAGGGGTCGAGGACGTTTACCTGCTGCGCCTCGAGCAGCTCTATCCGGTACCGCTGAAGGCGTTGGTGCAGGAGCTCGGCCGCTTCTCCAAAGCGCAGTTCGTGTGGTGCCAGGAGGAGCCGCGGAACATGGGAGCGTACTCCTTCCTGGAGCCATACCTGGAATGGGCCCTGCATCAGATCGATGCGGAGAATGGACGGCCGATCTATGCCGGCCGGCCCGCGTCTGCTGCGACGGCGACCGGCGTGATGTCGCAGCATGTCAAGCAGCTCCACGCGCTCCTTGACGACGCGCTGCGGTGAAGCCGGCCGAGGATCCGCACCATGGCTGAAATCCGTGTCCCCACTTTGGGCGAATCGGTGACCGAGGCGACGATCGGCAAATGGTTCAAGCAGGCCGGCGACACGGTCGTAATCGACGAGCCGCTGGTGGAGCTCGAGACGGACAAGATAACGGTCGAGGTGCCCGCTCCGGCTGCCGGTGTGCTCACGGACATTGCCGCCAAGGGCGGCGAGACCGTCGCGGTCGGCGCGCTGCTCGGCGAGATCAAGGAGCAGGCCAAGGGGCAGGCCAAGGAGCAGGCGGTGGCGGCGGCAGCAGCCGCGCCAGCTTCGCCGCGCCCGTCCGAGCAGAAAACCGGCGGCGCGGCGAGCGCCAAAGCGAGGGAGGAGCCGCGTCCGAGCGCCGCGGTCAAGGCGCAAGAGCCCGCATCAGCGGCTTTGCCGCTGTCGCCCTCCGTGCGCAAGATCGCAGCCGAGAGCGGGCTCGATCCGTCAGGCGTGCAAGGCAGCGGCAAGGACGGACGCCTAACCAAGGCTGACATGCTCGCGGCAATCGAGCGCGCCGCAGCCGCGCCGACCCCCGTCCCGCAGCCTTCCGGCATCATTGCGCTGCGGGCGCCGAGCCCTCCCGATGACGCCGCTCGCGAGGAGCGGGTGCCGATGACGCGCCTGCGGCAGACCATCAGCCGCCGGCTCAAAGAGGCGCAGAGCACGGCAGCCATGCTCACGACCTTCAACGAGGTCGACATGAGCGCCGTCATGCACCTGCGCGATCGATACAAGGAAGCGTTCGAGAGAAAGCACGGAGCGAAGCTCGGCTTCATGGGGTTTTTTGTGCGCGCCTGCGTGCAGGCGCTCAAGGACATTCCCGCGGTCAATGCCGAGATCGACGGCAACGACATCATCTACAAGAACTACTATCACATCGGTGTCGCGGTCGGCACGGAGCGCGGGCTGGTGGTCCCGGTCGTGCGCGATTGCGATCGCAAATCGCTGTCACAGATCGAGAGCGAGATTGCGAGCTTCGGACGCCGCGCCCGCGAGGGCACGCTCAAGATCGAAGACCTGCAGGGAGGCACTTTCACCATCAGCAACGGCGGCGTCTATGGCTCGCTGATGTCGACCCCCATCCTCAACGCGCCGCAGTCGGGGATTCTCGGCATGCACAAGATCGAGGAACGCCCGGTCGTGGCCGCAGGCAAGATCGAGGTCAGGCCGATGATGTATCTTGCCCTGAGCTACGATCATCGCATCGTGGATGGGCGGGAAGCCGTGCTGTTTCTCGTTCGCGTCAAAGAGACGATCGAAGACCCGGCGAGGCTCGTGCTGGAGCTATGAGTCGCAGCACCTCCCGAAATCGTATGCTTCTGCAATTGTACTCAGCCGTGCAGCACGCTCCGTTATACCTCCCCCTGAAAGGGGGAGGTCGGCGACCCCCGACTTTGTCGGGGCGAGCCGGGTGGGGGTCAACTCGCGGTCCCGATGATCGGCAAGAACTGGCGCCGAGCGCCGGACCCCCACCCGACATCTCGCCCTGACGTCGGCTCAGCTGTTCATGCCTTACGACCTCATCGTGATCGGATCCGGCCCGGGGGGATATGTTTGCGCCATCCGCGCGGCGCAGCTCGGCATGAAGGTTGCTGTGGTCGAGAAGGAGAGGACCTTCGGCGGCACGTGCCTCAATGTCGGCTGTATTCCCTCCAAGGCGCTCCTGCATGCCACCGAGCGCTACGATGAAGCCGGACACGTGTTTGCGCGCATGGGAATCGAGGTCGGCAAGCCCAGGCTCGATCTCCCGGCGATGATGAAATTCAAGGATGAGGCGGTCGAGGCAAACGTCAAAGGCGTCTCCTTCCTGTTCAAAAAGAACAGGATCGAATCGTTCAAGGGGGTCGGCCGCATCCCAGGAGCCGGCAAGGTCGAGGTGAAAGCCGGCGCCGACAAGGCGCAAACGCTCCAGACAAAATCGATCGTGATCGCGACCGGCTCGGATGCGGCGCGACTGCCGGGCATCGATATCGACGAGAAGCGCATCTTGTCCTCGACCGGCGCATTGGCTCTGGAGAAAGTGCCGCCGCGGCTCCTCGTGATCGGCGCCGGCGTGATCGGGCTCGAGCTAGGGTCGGTCTGGCGGCGTCTGGGGAGCGAGGTGGTCGTCGTTGAATTTCTCGATCGCATCCTGCCCGGGATGGACAATGAGGTATGTCGGCAGTTTCACCGCCTGCTCGAAAAGCAGGGCTTGGCGTTCAAGCTCTCCTCCCAGGTCGCCGGCGTTTCGTCATCGCGCAACGGCCTCGCGGCGAGTGTCGCGCCGAGAGCCGGCGGAACCGCGGAGACGATCGAAACCGACGCCGTGCTGGTCGCGGTAGGCCGTGTGCCCTACACCAATGGTCTCGACCTCGGCGGTGCGGGCGTGAGGACGGACAACAAGGGCCGCATCACGGTGGATGCGAAATTCGCCACCACCGTACCCGGCATTCATGCCATCGGCGATGTCATCGCCGGGCCGATGCTCGCGCACAAGGCAGAGGACGAAGGCGTCGCTGTAGCGGAAATCCTCGCGGGTCAGGCCGGCCACGTCAATTATGGCGTTATCCCGAACGTGGTCTATACTTCCCCCGAGATCGCCTCGGTCGGGCAGAGCGAGGAGGAGCTCAAGCAAGCCGGCATTGAGTACCGGGTCGGGAAGTTTCCCTTCCTGGCCAACAGCCGTGCGCGGGTCAATCTGGAAACTGACGGTTTCGTCAAGATTCTCGCCGATACCAGGACCGACCGCGTCCTCGGCGTTCACATCCTGGGCGCCGACGCCGGAAACATGATTGCGGAAGCCGCAGTGGCGATGGAGTTCGGCGCCGCATCCGAGGACATCGCCCGCACATGCCACGCGCACCCGACCCTGAGCGAGGCGGTGAAGGAGGCGGCGCTGGCCGTGAGCAAGCGCGCGCTCAACATGTAGCTGCTTCGAGACACCATGAGATCGATGCCGATGCCGCGGTTCAGGAGGAGGTCCGCAACGCCGCCCGCACCCTCCTGCAAGCTGTGCAGGCAACCCGATCAGGAAAGCTGGTTATCGCGGGGGAGGACCTGGCGGAGCCGCGCCGGAATAGAATCGAGCGCCTCTTGCTGAACCACTCCGTGGAACCCAACGAGCGCGCGATCTCAGAGATGCGCTGGCAAAGCCCATCCGGGCGCTCTGGCTGAAAACAGATGTCGATGCTCGGCCCGGCATGGACCCGGCGGGCTCGAGCGGCGCGGGATGCGTAGGTCGCGCGGAGCACTCGCATTGCAACCGAGGCATGCGGAACCGGGCTCCGACTGAAGATTTATCCTGCAATGCCGCAAAGCACGGAAAGTCGCATGACCGACTCGGGATCGCACAAGCGCGGCGCATTCAGCCGCCGGAGCTTCATCACCAGCACGGCGGTGTCGACCATGAGCGTCGCTCTGCTGGACAGCGCCGAGGGGCAGATGACTGAGGCGCAGCCTGCGCTCGATCCGCGTCAGCCTGCTCCCCTCGACCTCACTGTCAATGGGCGCCAGCACACGCTCGCCCTTGATGTACGCACCAGCTTGCTCGACGCCTTGCGCGAGCGCATCGGCCTCACAGGGACCAAGAAGGGCTGTGATCATGGCCAGTGCGGTGCCTGCACGGTGCTCATGGACGGCAAACGCGTGCTGTCCTGTCTCACCTTCGCAGTCATGGCCGAGGGTCGCCGGATCACTACCATCGAGGGGCTGGCTGCGCCCGACGGCACGCTGCACCCGATGCAGCAGGCCTTCATCGATCACGACGCTTTTCAGTGCGGCTATTGCACGCCCGGACAGATCGTCTCGGCGGTCGCCTGTGTGCAGGAAGGGCATGCCGGCAGCGACGCCGAGATCCGCGAGCTCATGAGCGGCAATCTGTGCCGGTGCGCCTGCTATCCGAACATCGTCGATGCCGTCAAACAAGCCAAATCCAAGATGAAGGAGAGCTGAGATGCGGCCCTTCGTCTATGCGCGCGCGGACAGCACGCAAGCTGCCATCGAAACGCATCGCACGGCGCCGGTAGAAGCAACGTCGGTCCAGCCGCGCAGCCAATATCTTGCCGGCGGTACGACCCTGATCGATCTGATGCGGCTCGACGTGATGCGGCCGGAGCTCGTCACCGACATCAATGCGCTGGAGCGGACGGCCGCGGGCCGGATCGAGCTTGGACCGCGGGGGCTGTGGCTGGGCGCGCTCGTTCGCATGTCGAGTGCTGCCGCTCATCCGGATGCCGCGAGCAATTTCCCCGTCATCGCCCAGTCGCTGCGGCTGGCGGCAAGCGCGCAGCTGCGCAACATGGCCTCTCTCGGCGGCAACGTATTGCAGCGCACGCGCTGCACTTATTTCCGGGATGTCTCGTACGCCGCCTGCAACAAGCGCAATCCGGGCGCCGGTTGTGCGGCGCTGGACGGCGTCAACCGCCGTCATGCCGTGCTGGGGGTCAGCGGCCATTGCATTGCAACCTACCCCGGCGATTTCGCCCAGGCGCTCATGGCGCTTGATGCGCTCGTCGATATTGCCGGACTCTATGGAGCGCGCAGGATTGCTTTCGCACAATTGCATCGTCGGCCCGACGACAGCCCGCATATCGAAACGACACTGCAGCCGGGCGAGCTCATCACCGGCTTCGTCGTACCGCCGCTGCCGTGGGCCAGGCGCTCGACCTTCCTCAAGGTGCGCGACCGCGAGTCCTATGAGTTCGCGCTCGCCGCAGCGGCGGTGGCCCTCGACTTGGCCGAGGGCACGGTGCGCGAAGCGCGTATTGCCCTCGGCGGGGTGGCTACCGTGCCCTGGCGCGCGCGCGATGCCGAGGATGCGCTCGCAGGTCAGCCCCTTACTGATGCCGTGCTCGAGGCTGCGGCCGAGCGCGCCTTCGCGGGCGCGGCGCCGCGCGGGGAGAATGCGTTCAAGGTCGAGCTCGGCAAGCGCACGCTGGTGCGCGCCCTGCGGCAAGCCGCTGCCATGGAGCTTCCGACATGAACCGTGCAGCGCCGACGCCGAAGGAAAATATGGGCCGTCCGGAGCCGCGCCTTGACGCACGGCAGAAAGTCACAGGCGAGGCCCGCTTCGGCTCGGACTTCGCCCTCAACAATCCTGCCTATGCGTTTCTCGTCACCAGCGCCATTTCCAAAGGCCGCATCGCCGCGCTCGATGTCAGCGCGGCAAAGGCGATCCCCGGCGTGATCGAGGTCTTCACCTACAGGAACACCGGCGATCTCAACGACGTCCAGTTCGGTGCCGGTGGCGGCGGGGCGACCACCTCCGTGCAGACCATGGGACCGGAGATTTTCCACGACGGCCAGATCATCGGCATGGCTGTCGCCGAGACCTACGAGGCGGCGCAGGAGGCGGCGTCGCTGGTGAAGGTGCACTACGAGGCCGAGCAGCCGAGCGCGACCTTCGGCTCGCCCGGCGTGTCGGAGGAGGATGCAAGCAAGTCGAGTCCGAGAGCCAAGGATCTCCCGCAGGCGGGCGACGCCGAGGCGGCGATCGGGACGGCGGAGGTTGTGCTGGAGGCCGAGTACGGCACGCCGACGCAGCATCACAATCCCATGGAGCTGTTCACGACAACTGCTGTGTGGCGCGACGGCGAGATCATGATCTACGAGCCGTCCCAGTTCGTCTGGGGACAGAAGAACAACGTCGCGCGGAAGCTCGGCATTGCGCCGGAGCAGGTACGCGTCGTCAGCCCATATGTCGGCGGTGCATTCGGCTCGAAGTCGCAGTTCTCGCCCCGCACCGGCTTTGTCGCCTATGCCGCCAAGGTGCTCAACCGGCCGGTCAAGCTGGTAGCGACCCGCGATCAGGGCTTCACCATCCAGACCTATCGCGCCGAGACGCGTCACCGCGTCCGCATTGGTGCGCAGCGCGACGGAAAGATCGTGGGCTTCAGCCATGAAGGCTGGGAGATCACCTCGCGTCCCGACCCTTACGTGGTGGCTGGTGTCGAGGACAGCGCCCACGTCTACAACTACGGCACGGTCAGGACGCATGTCACGATGGTGCATGCCGACCGCAATACCCCGGGCTTCATGCGCTCGCCGCCGGTCGTGCCTTACATCTACGCGCTGGAAAGCGCGATGGACGAGCTTGCGATCAAGCTCGGCATCGACCCAATCGAGCTGCGGCGACGCAACGATTCGACGGCAGACAGCGCCGGCAAGCGCTGGTCGAGCCGCTCGCTCATGCAATGTTACGACGAGGCAGCGCAGGCCTTCGGCTGGAGTCGACGCAGAACCGAGCCCGGCTCGATGCGCGACGGCGATTGGCTGATCGGCTGGGGATGCGCCAGCGCGGTCTATCCCACCCACGTCGGCGCCGCGGCGGCACGTGTGCGCCTGTTGGCCGACGGCAATACGCGTGTGCAGATCGCGGCGCACGAGCTCGGCACCGGCGCCTACACCGTCATCGGGCAAATGGCGGCGGAGCGGCTTGGAGTGCCATTGGCCAAGGTATCGGTCGAGCTCGGCGACAGCACCTACCCGCCTGCGCCGGTCGCCGGCGGCTCGAACACCACCGCCAGCTCCTGCTCTGCCGTAATGAAGACCTGCGACGCGATCCGCGCCAAGCTGGCGCACGCAGCCATCACTTCAAACCAAGGGCCCCTCACCGGTCATCCCGCGGATTCGATCGATTTCACAGAGGGCAGAGCCGTTTCCCGGCAGGGCGGCAGCGAGAGCATCGAAGACCTTTTCAAGCGGCTCGGCGCCGGTGCGATCGAGGAATATGCCGAGTTCATCCCGACGGACGCCCCGCCCGATGCGATGCGGCAGCTTTATGCTGGCAAGGCGACCCTCGGCGGCGGCTCGCATGGGGAAAAGCTGATGTATGCCATGGGCGCCGAATTCGTCGAGGTGCGGGTGCATGCGCGCACGCGCGAGGTCCGCGTGCCGCGGATCGTCGGCGCTTTCGCTGCCGGACGTATCATGAACACGCGCACGGCAAGGAGCCAGCTTCTTGGCGGCATGATCTGGGGCATCTCCTCGGCATTGCACGAGGCAACTGAGATCGATGCGCGCAACGCGCGCTATACCAACGACAGCCTTGCCGACTACCTCATCCCGGTGAATGCAGACATCGAGAGCCTCGAAGTCATTCTCGTCCCGGAAACCGACGAGCTCGTCAATCCGGCAGGCGTGAAGGGATTGGGTGAGCTGGGCAATGTCGGCACTGCGGCAGCAGTGGCCAATGCCGTCTATCACGCGACCGGCATCCGCATTCGCCAATTGCCGATCCGGATCGAAAAGCTGATCGTTTGATTGCATGCAGACGTCTTTGCATCGAATGCAGGCTCGTAACTCGAGACAGCAGAGCAGCACCATGGCAACCGATAGCGACCGCGACCCGCGGCATCACACGCAGAAAATGCAAAAGGCTTTGCGAGACATTCGCACCCACCTGCGCGAGGACATCGAGAAGGTCGATGAGCCCCAACTCAAGGCGATGTTCGAGACTGCCGCAGAGGTGCTGGGTGGGCTGGCCAAGGCCTTCCACGATTACGAGAAGAAGAATGAAAGCGCCTGGACTGGGCGAGGGTGATCGAGAAACCCGATCGAACGGCAGCGCAGTCGATTCGGAGCTGATGCAGAGCTGAGTGGCGTCGTGCTGGGCAGCGCCCGTCGCGCTCGTCACAGGTACCCAAGCCTTGATCGCGCGCCAAAATCAGAGACGTGGATCGGCGATGTTTGGAGCCTGGCTGGAATCACGGATCGGCGGTCGCAAAAACTCCCGGCCGCAAAAAATCTCCTTTACATTGAAACGGAAATCGTGTAAGAAAGTGCAAGCTGGAAGTTGTGTCTAGAGCCCGGGCGGGTAATCCGCGCCGGGCTTTTGCATGCCGCCTGCATCCCTCTGCGCATTCCCTGTTTCAGTCCCTGTTCCGTCCCTGTTCCGTCCCTGTTCCAGGCCGGTCTTTTTCGGCAGAAGTGCCGATTTCACGGGCCTTTCCGAAGGTTTTCCAATATCGCCCCGCCCCCTTTACAGCGATTTACAGGGCCGGTCGCATTGGACTGCACCTGGGCTGCACCCCTTGGGTGAGACATGAAAACGAGGAACCTGTTGCGTGTGCGGCTGCTGGCGCGGTCGCGTTCTTTCGGAAAACCCACTCCGCTTCGCCAGGTAGGGGCTTGGGCTGACTGCGCCGGCCGACACCGCCGATCGCGGGCGACCAGGCCCGGTCCGCGCCCTGCGCGAGGCTGCCCTCGACGGGCGAGGCGGACCACGGCCGCAACCGCGTGCCGGGCATGCTGCCGATGAGGCCGGCCACGTGACGACATTCTCTTCCCGCCGGTGCGGATCCGGCCAGTGCAGCTTGCCGGCTCTGGACATCAGACCAGCCTTGCTGACATAAAATGTCACAGAGCAAATCGCCGAAATGCATTGTACTGATAGAGCGATACGGTTCCTCACAGGGAGGGCTTCGATGGTGCTTCGGTTTACCGGTCTTTCACGCGCAGCGCTCTGGACGATGCTGTCGCTGGCGTTGGCCGCGCTGCCGCCGAAATCGGCGATTTCCGCGGATGCGATAACAATTGGAGTGCTGGAGCCGTTCACCGGACCATGGGCCAAAAACGGCAACGAATCCTACGTGGCGATGGAAATCGCGCGCGACATGATCAACGAAAAGGGCGGCGTCAACGGCAAGCAGATCGCCTACATCCGCGGTGATGCGCCTGATCCGAGCGCCGGCAAGACGGAGGCCGAGCGCATCATTACTCAGAACGACGTCAAGCTCATCACCGGAACCTATGCCTCGCCGCTCGGAATCTCGATCAGCGCCGAAGCCGAGCGGCACGGCGTCATCCACTGGGAGACCATCGCTTCCGCCGACATCATCACCAAACGTGGATACAAGCATGTTTTTCAGGTTGGTCCCGCGGCAAGCCGGTATGGCAAGGCCGCGATCGATTTCACCGGGGACGAGCTTGCCCAGCGCCTTGGTAAGAAGCTCGAGGAGCTGCGTATCGCTCTGCTTTGGGAGAACCGCGCGTTCGGCACAGCTGTTGCGACAGGCGTGCGTGCCCGCGCCAAAGACCTCGGGATCAAGCTCATCTTCGACGACGGCTATGATCAGTTCATGACCGACATGACGCCGCTCGTACAAAAGCTCAAAGACGCCAAGCCGGACGTCCTGATCGTCATCTCCTTCATCAACGATACGGTCCTGCTGCACCGAAAGGCGAAGGAGCTGAACTTTTATGTGCCGGCCATCATCGGCGTGAGCGCCGGACACTCGGTACCGGACCTCAAGGACTCGCTCGGTACCGCCGTAAACGGCATCTTCGTGAGCGACCTGCCGGTGCTGGTCAATCCCAAGGCCTTGCGGCCGGAGGTCGAGGCAGCATCGACGGAATTCAACAAACGCTACGAGAAGATCCAGCACCGTGTCCCCGCCGGGCATGCCGTCGCGTCGTTCGCGGCCCTGTGGGCATTGTTCACCGACGTCCTGCCCAAGGCCAAGTCGATCGAGCCCGAGGATATTCGCGCGGCGGCGCTCTCGATGGATTTGCCGGAAGGCAGCCTGATCAACGGCAGCGGCTTGAAATTTTCCAACTTCGATCTGCCGAACGATCCCAAGGACGCCGGACAAAATATTCGTTCCGCGATCGGCGTCTGGCAATGGCAGAATGAGGCCGCCAGGCAGGTCTATCCCAAGAACCTCGCCACCAACGCCGTCAGCATGGTGCCACTGCCGGATTGGTCGCATCGCTGAGCGGCGCGCGCCGTGAATGGGCACGATCGCGCAGCTCGTCATCTCGGGCGTGATGCTGGGCGGCATCTATGCCGTCATGGCGATCGGACTGACGCTGATCTTCGGGGTGCTCAAGGTCGTCAACTTCGCTCATGGCGAGTTCCTGATGCTCGCGATGTATGTCGGTTGGGCGATCGTGACCTTGACGGGCGTTAATGCGTACACCGCGATGGTTGTCGTTGCTCCGGTGCTGTTCGGTTTTGGCGCCGCAATCTACCTTCTGATCATCAGGCCCGCAGTCGACAAGCCGCATCTGATCGTGGTTTTCGCGACCATGGGCCTCTCCACCCTGATGCAGAATTTTGCGCTGCTGACGATGACCGCGGATCTGCGCGATGTACCGCCGCTGTTCGGCGGCACGTCGCTGCACATGGGACCGCTTTATCTGCGGGCTGAGCTCGTTCTCGGCTTCTGCATGAGCGCTGCGATCACACTCGCGTTGATGATGTTCATCAAGCGCAGCTATGTCGGAAAAGCGATCCGCGCCACGGTTCAGGATCGTGACGCGGCCATGCTCATGGGCATCAACGTTCCCCGTATCTTCTTGCTCACCTTTGCTGCGGGCTCCGCACTCGTCGGGATTGCCGGCTGCATCATGCTGCCGCTCTACTCGACCTTTCCCACCGTTGGTCTGAACTTCGTGCTTATCGCATACGTGGTCGTCGTGCTCGGCGGGATGGGAAGCATGGAAGGCGCGTTTCTGGGCGGTATCTGCATAGGTATCGTCCAATCTTTGAGCGGCTATTATGTCGCGCCCGCATACGGCCAGCTGTTCTATTTTGTGGTGTTTCTGCTTGTACTGATTTTCAGGCCGAACGGGTTCTTGGGCCAGCGTGGCGCCGCAATGGTAGGAATAAACGAGTGACGGTCGCGCTGGCGCCCGCCGCCCCGGTCAACAGCGGTATCAGGATCTCGACAGGGCCGCGCCGAGGCTTTCTGTCTATCGTAGAGATCGCGGTTCTCGCCTCTTGCATTCTCGCCGCGGCGACGGTGAGCAATCGTTATGCCGTGGACATCATGATCAGGACGTATCTCTGGGCAGGGCTGGCACTCGCCTGGAATCTGGCCGGCGGCTATGCCGGGTTGATATCATTCGGACACGCGGCATTCTTCGGTATCGGAGCTTATACGTCCACGATTCTGCTCGTAAGCTACGGCGTTACGCCATGGATCGGGATGCTTGCCGGCGGGATTCTGGCAGCGTGCGCCGCGGCATGCCTCACCACCGTGTGCGCGCGATTGCGAGGCCCGTTTTTCATCCTGTCGACGCTGGCGGCAGGCGAGGTCACGCGCATTGCCGCTCTCAACATGCGGTCCGTGACCGGCGGCTCGGAGGGCCTCGAGATTCCGCCGATCCCGAGCCCGATCGACATGGTGTTCAAAACCCAGTGGCCGAATCTCATGATCGTGCTCGCTTACATGATCCTCATTTTCGCCCTGTCGGTGTGGATCGAGCAGTCCCGGTATGGCTACTATCTCTTTGCCACGCGCGACGACGAGGACGGCGCATCGGCAATCGGCATAAATCCGCGCAAGATGCGGGTTTCGGCGATGTCATTGTCGGCGGCCCTGACCGCCGTCGGCGGAACGCTTTTCGCGCAATATTTTCTTTATCTGGATCCCACACACATCATCTCGCCCGACATCTCGTTTCAGTTTGCGCTGATCTGTGCAGTAGGCGGCCTCGGCACCGCCAGCGGGCCTGTCCTCGGGGCGTTGCTCATTCTGCCGATTTCCGAGCTGCTGCGCGGTTGGCTCTCGCAGTCGGCTTCCGGACTTTATCTGGTTGTTTATGGAGCCGTCGTAATCGCCGTCATCCTGTATTTTCCCTCCGGCATATCCGGGGCAATTGCCCGCGGCTTCGGAGCACTGTCGCGCAGATCCGGCAGATGCTGAGTCTCGAGGGTGTCGGCAGGCGTTTCGGGGCGCTGTGGGCCGTCAGCGACGTTACGTTCAACGTGAGCCGCGGCGAGATCGTCGGGATTATCGGTCCGAACGGCGCCGGCAAGAGCACGCTTTTCAACGTGATCGCCGGGGCAGTGAGCCCTTCATGCGGCGAAATCCGCTTTCTTGATCGCAGCATAACCAATGCCAAAGCCTACCAGGTCGCACGTCTGGGGCTGGCAAGAACCTTTCAGATCCCGAAGCCTTTCAAACAGCTCACGGTCGGGGAGAATGTAATGCTGAGTGCATTACGCCGGCATCGCAACCCAGGGAACGCAGGCCGGGTCGCTGCGGAGGCAATGCGGTTCGTCGACATCGAGCATCTGGCGGCAAGCTCCATCGCCAGCCTGACGGTCGGTCTTCTCAAAAAGCTGGAATTGGCACGAGCGCTGGCGACCGAGCCTTCGTTGCTCCTCCTCGACGAGGTCATGGCAGGGCTCACTCCGCGGGAAATCACCGAGCTGATGGCAGCGGTTCGATCATTGCCGGAGCGCGGCGTCACCGTCATCTGGGTCGAGCACGTGATGATGGCCCTGATGAAGGTGGCTCGGCGTGTCATCGTCATGCAGCAGGGGAGGATCATTGCGCAGGGTCCGCCGGCAGAGATCGCCACGGATCCGGCCGTGATCGGCGCCTATCTGGGCGATTCCTATGTCCATCCTGCGCACCCGTAGTCTTGCAGCCTTTTACGACCGCACCCAGGTGCTGCACGACCTGAACCTCCGGGTAGAGGAGGGCGAGATCGTCGGCCTGGTGGGAGCGAACGGCGCGGGCAAGAGCAGCACCTTGTTCAGCATAATGGGGCTCAAGACCCGAACGGAAGGCGAGCTCTGGCTGGACGGCGAGCGCATCGATCATCTGCCTGCATACGAGCGCGTGCGGCGGGCCCTGGTGCTGATTCCCGAGCGCCGGCACCTCTTCCCATTGATGAGCGTGCTGGAGAATCTCGAGCTCGGGGCCTATCTGCCGGGCCCCCGCAAGCGGCGCAACGCCACGCTTGAGAAGGTATTCGAGCTGCTTCCGGTGCTCGCCGAGCGACGTCACCAGGTCGCCGGCTCGCTGAGCGGCGGCGAGCAGCAGATGTGCGCGATCGGACGGGCATTGATGGCGTGCCCGCGCCTCCTCATGCTCGACGAGCCGACGGAAGGACTTGCGCCGCTCTACGTCGAACGGCTGTTTGAGCTGATGCAGCAGCTGCGCAGCAGGGGCATCACCATTATCGTCGTGGAGCAGAATGTTCACGACGTGTTGAGCATTGCCGACCGCGGCTACGTTCTGGAAAATGGCCATGTCGTGCTCGAGGACACCGGCCGGCGGCTGTTGCAGGATACGAGATTGAAGACAGCCTATCTGGGACTTTGAGGATCTGCCCGATGATCACCGACGTCCACGTTCACCACGTGCCGGCGGGTTTTCTCCGGTTCGTCCAGGATGCTGCTTGCTACTCGATACGCCTCGATCCCCCCTGCGGAGAAACCGTGCGCCTGCAGGTCGGGACGCTGAGCTACCATCTTACGCGCACGTTCTTCGACCTCGATCGCCTGATTGCACGCATGGACGAGATGAGAGTGGAGCGGGCACTGCTGTCGATCGCGACTCCATTCGTGAATTTTGACGTGCCCGCAGGCATGGGCGAGGAAGCGGCGCAGATCTATAATAACGAGATCGCCGCGGTACGAAGCGCGGCTCCGGATCGGTTGCAGGGGTGGGCCTACCTGCCGATGCAGGATCCCGATGCCGCCGCTCACGAGCTGAGCCGCTCCGTAAGATCATTGCGGCTGATCGGCGGCTATGTGCCGTCGAATGTCAACGGGCGCTACCTCCATTCTGAGGAATTCGCACCGGTCTTTCGCGTGGCCGCAGAGCTGGATGTCCCTCTTCTCGTGCATCCTTCCAATCCGCCGGCGCGCGAGCGCATGGTCGACTACGAGCTCGCGGTTGTGGCCGGGTACCTGCTCGATACCACGCTGAACATCTTTCACATGATTTGCGGCGGGCTGCTCGACCGCTATCCGGCCTTGCACCTCTGTTTTACCCACCTGGGCGGGTATGCACCGCTGCTGTTGGCCCGCATGCAACGCGAGCTTGACACCAACGCCGAGCTTGCCGGCCGCCTCAAACGGCCGCTGCGGGATTATCTGCGAAGCCTCTATTACGACACCATCTGCTTTGAACCTTGCTACCTGCGCGCAGCTGTAGATTCCGGCGCTGTCGATCCGACCCACCTGCTGCTCGGCAGCGACACCCCGTTTCCGCTCGGCGAGCCTGATCCCGTTGATTTCATCGAGCGCAGCTACGGTGCCCTTGCGCCGGACCTTGCCGGGGCTATCCTCCACGACAATGCAGCTCGCTTCCTGAATGCGAGGCGCGGAGCAGACAGATGAATCTGCGGAAACTGGCAATTACGAAGGAGATCATCTTCAGCGATGCGGGCAGAGTGACCACACGGCCGATCACCCGCGCCGTAGCCCTTGCTGTCCTGGAAAATCCGTTCGCCGGCGCTTTTGTGGACGATCTTTCGCCACTGTTTACGCAGGGTGCCGAGCTCGGAGAGCTGGTGATGAAAGACTTGACCCGCCTTCTGCCCGAAGCGGCATGCTGCTACGGCAAGGCAGCCATCGTCGGATTAGGCGGCGAGGTCGAGCACGGCGCGGCCGTCATTCATCCGAAACTGGGTCAACCGATTCGAGCCGCACTCGGCGGTGGCGAGGCGATCATCTGCTCAAACGTGAAGATCGGCGGACCGGGTACATCGATCGATATCCCGTTGGCCCACAAGGACAATGTCTGGTCCTTCGATCACCTCGATACGGCTACCGTCGCGATGGCCGATGCACCACGAGCGGAAGAGATCCTCGTTGCGATCGCGATCTCGGATGGTGGCCGGCCACATCCGCGGGTGGGAAAGGGACGCATCTGACCAACGGTCAGCTCTCAGCTTCAGTGGATCCGCACCCGGCTAGATGAAGCTCTTGCCGTGACCGACCAGCGGAGCGTCGTCCAGAGTGAACCTGGCCGGTTTCATCTCGCCCGAGGGCGGCGGAATGTCGATTGATGCACCGATCTGTTTGAGCAGCGAGGCGTTGTCAAAAAAGATGGTCTCACCCCACAACTCGTCACCCTTGAAATGCCACGCCACTATCGCCCGCATCCGAACCGGCTTTCCCGTGGCGGGCCATCCCAGGAAGGTACCGAGATGGGTACCGCGCCATTCGTTCTCGGTGACGACACAGGATTCATCGGAGCACAGGATTCGCCGGACCCGGACGGTGAAATCGGGGAACCCTTCCCAATGTTTCCGATAACGCTCGGCTGTCTGCTCCGGCCCTATGAACGGCTTCGCAACCCCAACCACGTCGTTGAAGCAGTCGGCTGTCATGCCGGCGATCAACGCCTCCATGTCGTGCTCGCTCTCAGCGCGAATGTGCTCGCGCAGCACCGCCATACGCTTTTCCGAAACTTTCATAGCCGACCTCCTGACCGTCGCGAGCTCGCGTCATCTCGAGTGTGGCTTAGGCCGATTGTAG
Source organism: Xanthobacteraceae bacterium (assembly GCA_036557665.1). Taxonomy (GTDB): domain Bacteria; phylum Pseudomonadota; class Alphaproteobacteria; order Rhizobiales; family Xanthobacteraceae; genus VAZQ01. Next base: position 154,657 of record DATBHG010000009.1, read on the forward strand.
AGGGTCGAGCAAGCCGGGATCGAACAGGGTCGAGCGCGGTGAAGGAGACGGCGCTGGATCACCCGTCGGGCTTGGGGCCGCACCAGCCCGGCAGATATTCGGCGTCCTCGCTTCGGGCAAGGCGCAGCGCCTGCTCCATGGCGGCCGCAAAATTTGCCTCCACCGTCTTCCTTTTGATCCTCCGCCGGAAGAAATCCGCCCACAGGAACTCGCTGAACGGGGTCGTGTCCTTGGCGAATCCGCCCGAGCGGCGCAGCTCGCCGGCAAGGCTGCGGAACGGATCGTCTTTCAGCAGCGTGACGGATTTCGGGATGTCCGCAAAATCCCGGCGGCGGCCCTGCGGATCGAAGGGATATGCCAGGTTCTTGTGATCCAGCACGCTCCAGAATTCTTCGGGCTCGAGTCGGCTCAGATTGAGCACGACGGTCACCAGCACATCCCGCAAGCCCTCCTTGTGCAGCGCCAACGAAAGATGATGGTGGTCGATGATGTAATGGCACTCTTTCGGCCCGAGCACGACCGGTATCATGTGACGGCCGATGAACTCGCCGATCTTGCGCGGCTTATGCGCTCGCAGGCGTTTGCGTTTCTCATCGACCTCCCGCATGCCGACCGTGATCTGGGTAGGACGAAGGCTTTCGATCGCTACCGGCTGGAGAACCGGCTCGCGCACGTAAGACATGAACCTTCCCCCTCGATCTCGCCTCGAGCATGCTCCGAGGTCACTTCCCGAGCAACGTCTCGGTTCGCTCGCGCAATCGCCTGATCAGGGCATCGGCACCGCCCGAGGCGATGATAGAGGTGAACTCGTCGCGTCGTGTTGCCAGATCGCTGATGCTTCCGTTGAGATAGATGTCGACCACCCGCTCGCCGCGGACGAGGTAGTTTATGCTCACCGTCCGTCCGCCCGGCTGCAGCAGCTTGGTCTTGACGATTTCGCCGCCGCCGCGCGATTCGGGAGTCGCCTGCGGGTCCACCACGAAGCTTTCGCCGGAATAGTCTTTGATCTGGCTTGCATAATCGGCGACGATGAATCGTGCAAAGGCGTCCCGGACCGCCGCCTGCTGCTCTGCAGAGAAGCTTCTCCAAGGTGGGCCCACTGCCAGTCGCGTCATCGTCGGCATGTCGAACACAGCCGTGAACACAGGCGTAAAGCGGCGGTCGCGCTCGCGCACACTGAGCCGTGCAGCCTGTTGGATCGTCGGCATCAATTGTTGATAGTAGGTCTGGATTTTTATGACGGCAGCACTCGGCGCTTGCGCCCGCAATGGGAGCAGGCCGGGCAGGACTGATAATCCGATAGCCATAAGGCAGGTGATCGAAGCCCTCAGGCCGGGCTCAACTTCCCTCATCGCACTCATTCCACCAGCCGCTTTTTCGTTTCGATCGATCCGCGTTCACTTCAACGCCGCATCGCTCGCAAGGGCACATGCACTCGCAAGAGCAGGTGTAAACGATCCGTCAAATTTTGCGGCCGGATTGAGGCTCGGTCATGGCGAGTGGGGTCAAAAGCTGGCCTTCATTTCCGCCTCATAATCGAAAGCCGGGTAAGCAGCGCGATGGGGACCTCGCCTGACGCAGCTGAGCGTGCCGGGCGCATCTCGCGCGTTCACCAACCTTGGTCCTATCCTGTGTATCGCTTCGTGAAAAGCTCGCAACAAGTTTTCCGCCCGGTGAGAATTCGGGTATCGGCCGGCACCTCGGGGACGGCCGCTGATTGCATCGGCGAAGCTGCCATTCAAAGGCGCAACACGGTCGTCACGCGACAATCCGTGAAAAGTGACCGCGAGCCTGCGATGGCAGCCGCGGTAACATGGCTGGTGCAGCTGTCGAGCCGCCATGCATGGCCGGTGATTCTGAGCTTTCTGCTCCTGGCAACATTGTCTGCGAGCTATTTCACGCGGCATTTCGCCATCACCACCGACAGCAAGAAGCTCCTGTCGAGCTCGCTTCCATGGCGCGAGCAGGAGAGGATGCTCGATGCCGCCTTTCCGCACCGGACCGATCGGATCATTGCCGTAATCGACGCGACCACACCGGAGGCTGCCGATGATGCCGCCGATGCGCTGACGAGGGGGCTTGCCTCCAAGCCGGACGTGATCCGTGCCGTCAGCCGTCCCGATGGCGGTGAGTTCTTCGCGCGCGATGGCATCCTCTTGCTCGGTCTGGACGACGTACAGCGCACCACCGCAGACCTGATTTCAGCGCAGCCGTTTCTCGGAACCCTGTCCGCCGACCCGACGCTGCGGGGTGTTTTTCGCACCTTGTCGCAGTCGCTCGAGGGTGTGCGCCTGGGGAAAGCAAAACTGGAAGATCTCAGGCCGGCATTCGCTTCCGTCGCCGATGCCCTGGAGCTTCTGGCGAAAGGGAGGAACCCGGCATTCTCCTGGCGCACGCTGATCGCCGGCCGGCCGCCGAAGCCATCCGAGCTTCGACGCTTTGTCAACATCGAGCCGGTCCTCGATTTCGGCGATCTACAGCCCGGACGCAAAGCAACGGCGGTGATACGCGATGCGGCGTCAAGGCTCGGGCTTACACCCGAGCAAGGGGTCAAGGTGCGTCTCACCGGACCGGTCGCGCTTTCCGACGAGGAGTTCGCCTCGGTGGCCGACGGCGCCGTGCTCAACGGGGTCATTACGTTGCTTCTTGTCGGCCTGGTGCTGTGGCTCGCGCTGAGAAAGGCACGCATCATCCTGGCCGTATTTGTCAATCTCGTCTTCGGGCTGCTCTATACGGCTGCCATCGGCCTGTGGATGGTAGGAGCGTTTAACCTCATCTCCGTCGCCTTTGCCGTGCTGTTTGTCGGCCTCGGCGTTGATTTCGGCATTCAGTTCTGTGTCCGCTATCGAGCCGAGCAGCATGCGTGCAGCGATCTCGATCGGGCACTCGCGGCGACGGCACGCGGGATGGCGGGACCGCTGGTGCTCGCAGCCGTTTCGATCGCGACCGCGTTCTACTCGTTCCTGCCGACGGCATATCGAGGGCTTTCCGAGCTCGGTCTGATCTCGGGAATCGGCATCGTCATCGCGCTGGCAACTACATTGACCCTGCTTCCGGCCTTGCTCACGGTCCTCAAGCCACCCCCTGAGCAGCACCCGGTCGGCTATGCGGCACTGGCGCCTCTCGACCGCTTTCTGGAGAAGCGCCGCAATTGGATCGTCGGGACGACGCTGGCCGTTGCGGCTCTTGGTTTGCCGCTCCTTGCCGGTTTGCGCTTCGACTTCAATCCACTCGATCTGCGGGCGCAGAATTCTGAATCGGTGGCGACATTGCTCGATTTGATGAACGTTCCCGAAACGAGCCCGAACACACTCGATGTGCTTCGGAGCAACGTTGCCCAGGCCGCGGCGACTGCGGAAAAGCTGCGCCAATTGCCGGAGGTCGGCCGGGTGCTGACACTGCAAAGTTTCGTTCCGAAGGATCAAGACGCCAAGCTCGCCCTGATCGAGGATGCAAGCTTTTTCTTTCAGAATACTCTTAGCCCTGACGAGATCGATGCCGATTCGACTCCGGCGCAGATGGCGGACGTGATCAACAGCCTGGTCCAGGACCTCTCGGCTGCGGCAGGAAGCCTCGACAGTCCGGCCGCGGCGCAGGCGCGTCGCCTCGCCGGCGTGCTCGCCCCCCTTGCGACCGCGCCCGTGGCCGCGATGGACAAAGCGCGACATGCCCTGGTGGCACCGCTGAGCGCTACGCTTCGCCAGACAAGACAGCTGCTGGCGGCCGAGCCGGTGAGCATCGAGACGCTTCCATCGGCTCTGAAGCAGGCCTGGATATCATCGGATGGACTGGCCAGGATCGAGCTGGCGCCCAAGCCGGAGGCCAACGACAATACATCCTTGCGGCGTTTTGTCACCGCCGTCCGCGCTGTCACACCCGATGCCGCCGGGAGCCCGGTATTCGTCATTGAGGCCGCATCGAGCGTCATCACCGCATTTCTCCAGGCCGGCATCCTGTCGGTCGTGGCGATCGCGCTGATCCTTTTCGTTGCACTGCGCCGTTGGATCGACGTGGCATTGACCCTGGTGCCTCTGCTTGTTGCGATCGTGGTCACGCTCGAGATCTGCGTTCTCATCGGGCTCCAGCTGAATTTCGCCAACATCATTGCGCTGCCGCTCCTTCTCGGTGTCGGTGTCGCCTTCAAGATCTACTACATCATTGCGTGGCGCTCGGGGGAAACGCGCTTCCTCCAGTCGAGCCTCACGCGAGCCGTGTTCTACAGCGCCTGCACGACCGCCATCGCGTTCGGGAGCCTGTGTTTCTCACATCACCCCGGCACATCGAGCATGGGCAAGCTGATGGCGCTGTCGCTCCTGACGACGCTCTCGGCCGCGGTCATTTTCCAACCGGCTCTGCTGGCGACCCAGCAGCAGAGGCGGCGCGATACATGACGCCTCACAAAAAGCCGGAAGCTGCGGTAAAAAAGCAACAGTCGTCGCGAGGCGCGGCTGCTAGCGTGACCCTGATCCGATTGACGGGCGTGCCAGTAGCCTCCCTGCGCGCGCGTTGATGGCATTTGCAAAAGCCGTTGCGCCGGTACCGGCGCCGGAAAGGGCAAAAGTAGATGCGCCGTGCTCGTGTATGGAGCAGATGGGCGACCGCGTGCGTGTTCGCGGCGCTCGTGAGCGCATGCGCGACTGCCCGCCGAGACGTGTCGCTGCCCGTGAGCGACCCGAACGAGCGAGCGAACCGTCAGGTCATGACGGCCAATCAGAAAGTGTTGGGACCATTGTCTGAAGCCGTAAAGGCGGCGGTGCCGGGACCCGTACACGACCGCTTGCATGACCTGAATGCGAATCTGAAGGAGCCGCGGATATTCGTAAACGATGTTTTGCAGCTGCGTCTCGACGCGGCCGCGCGGTCCGCTACCCGCTTCGTCCTCAATTCGACTTTCGGCATGGGCGGGCTCCTGGATGTGGCGGGGCGCGAGGGAATCCCGCAGCAGAGCGGAGATTTCGGCCAGACTCTGTTTGTCTGGGGCGTCAGGGAGGGCCCGTACGTGGTGGTACCCTATCTGGGCCCCTCGACGCTGCGCGATGCAGTCGGCTCTACCGTGGATGTGGTCGCGAACCCGCTGGGCTGGCTGATAGCAACACAGATAGCGCTGACAACCACGCAACTGGCGGTGAGCGCCGGCACCACGACCCTGGACGCGGCAGACCGGCTCGGCCAATTGAAGATGGCCGAGGATGCTTCCATCGATTTCTACAGCTTCATCCGCTCCAGCTACTATCAGATGCGGCGGGCGGAGCTGCGCGAGGCTCTCGGATTGCCGAGCGTCGTCGAGTCCCCGGCCACCGCCGAGCTTGACGATCCCGATGATCCGGCTCAGTCGGTGGCGGCAGCCCACTGACGAGTCGAATTAATCTCATTGCACGAACAGTCGAGGACCAGGCTCGAATTCAGTCCGGATCAACATCAACTGTTTGATCAAGTGCTCCAATCAGCGCGTGAGCGCAGTCGGCCCACGTTCGTGGACGGTATGCCGCCCGCAGTCGCGTCTCTCGCGAGGCCAGATAACCGGGCTCAATGAGCGGCCGTTCGATCTTTGCCAACGCATCATCTTCATTTGACGGATCGAAATAATCGACAAGGTCACCGCCCACTTCGGGGATCGATGTGCGGTTGGAAGCGACGCAGAGCTTTCCGTGCGCCAGGCTTTCCGCAATCGGCAATCCCCAGCCCTCGCAGAGACTCGGAAACACGGTGAACAAGCACGAATGATACGCTTGCTGCAATTCGGCATCGGACAAGCCCGGCAGCAGAGTGATCTTTCCATTCAGATACTCGCTCGCCTCGAGATTTGCCAACAACCCGTCGACCAGCCAACCGATCTTCCCGGCGAAGACAAGGTTCGGTACGAGGTCAGCACCGTGCCGCTCCAACAATCGCTTCCATACTCGCACGAGCAGCCGATGGTTCTTCCTGATTTCAATGGTGGAAACGAACAGGACATAGCGCACAGGGAGGATTGTCGCACTTGAGATTTCAGCCGTGGGCTGATTGGCCAAATCCGATCCCAGCTGAAGAGCCTCGACGCGAGACAATCGCCACCCGGACTGCGCAGAAAAGTCGATAAGGGCAGACCGTGAATAGCGTGAATTGGTGAACACGATGTCCGCTACTGGTATCGCATCTCGAAGCCAATTGCGAAATTGAACAGTATGATGTGGCTCGACAAAAGATTCATATTTGATCGGAATGAGATCGTGAACCAAGATCGAGAATTTTATGCCGTAGCCCCGCTTCAGCTCGGCCATGTACTTCATGTAGTCGGGAATCCCCCAGCCGGCGCCCATTGATACGATGATATCGCCATCGCGCACGAGCTGCTCGAACCGGTTCTGCCGGAGCCATGTGTCGATGAGATCACGAGCCGCTGCCTTGAGGAGCGAAAAGAAGAAACGTGGGTGCCGTATGATCACCGGGATGGACCTGGGGAATTCTCGCCAGAATATTGCCGGCTCCCAAAATGTCTTCCACGGAGCGGTACCGCCGAGCGGGTTCAAGTAGGCGGAACGGATTGCGTCGAAGCCGATCGAATGGAGTCGTTTGCTGTAAACACTCAGCCGGCAAAATCTCACACGGCCGGAAGGACCGTAGAGTGCCTCGGCTGCTCGATAGATCTCGAATGAAACCCGCTGCACGCCGCTGGGATTGCGAAAATGGTCGAAATATCGGAGGAAATCCTCCACTTCGAACCAGATAACCGGGTTGCGAGTCCTACGAGCGCAATGATCTTTCTCTCCGCCGTCCTCCGCGCGGACTGCCGGGCGCCATAGAGTTGTTGTTGCGCTCTCCGTCATCGGCCGATTGGAGCGGTCACAGTCCTGACCAAGGTTGCAGCGATAAGGTATCCTGCGGCGCCGAAGCCGCTAACCGCATCTGCGAACCCTTTGAAACATGCACCGATCTCCTTTTCAGCCTTGGCCCTTTTGAAGCACACGCTTGCGCCGAAGGGGGCAAACCAAGGTAAAATTGTCGTAAAATAGGATCTGGCTTTCCTTACCGATATACCTGCGGCGCTCAACGCCCTGGAAAATGCCGGCAAAGCAATGACAATGTCGTGCGGATCTGTAGCTCGTTTGCCTCACTGCGCCGGCAACTGTACGATTGGGAGTATTGAGGAAGGCGCCAGACCGGCGCTGTAGACGCTTTAAGTCGGGGGCGTTTCCAATGTCAAGCACAACGGCGGCGGTCGTTGCCGTCACTTCGCTTCGGGCCGAGGCTCGCATCGCCTTGGGACCGGGAGTATCGGTGATCTGCGGGCACGCCTCGCAGCTCGTTGCCCGTCTGCAAGCGGCTGTCGAACGGGGTGCATCAGGCATCATCAGTTTCGGGGTTGCCGGTGGGCTCGCACCCGATCTTGTTGCGGGAGACTGGGTTGTTGGATCGGGAGTGTGCACCGACTATGAGCGCTATCCGACAGACCGAGCATGGTCGTGTCGACTGCTCGATGCGATTCCCGGCTCTCACCATGCGGAAATTGTGGGGGTGGATGCGCCGATCGCGCATTCGTCGGAAAAGCTTCGATTACATACGCGGACAGGCGCAAAGGCCGTTGACATGGAATCTCATGTCGCAGCCAGGATTGCTGCTCTTCACCATATTCCCTTTGCCATTTGCCGCACGATTGTCGATCCGGAGGACAGGGATCTGCCTGCCGCCGCGGTTATCGAATTGCGTCGCGACGGAACGCCTGACGTGCTGGCAATTTTCCGCTCGGTTATACGCCAACCAGATCAACTTCCGGGTCTCATGCGCACCGCAATTGACGCATGGACCGCGCGGAAGGCCTTGCTCCGAGGCCGGCACTTGCTGGGAGCCGCACTTGGTTGTCCTTATTTCGATGAGCGGGCGTGCGAGCCATCCCGCGTGGATGCTTTTGCCACGGCGCAGTTGCGGTCCGCGGGATCTTGACTGCCGTGCGTTGGCGCGCTCCGGCGCAGCAGATGATGCCCTTCCATCCAGTGCCAGACAAACAGTCCCGGCAGACCCAAGGCCAGCTCGCGTACCCGTTTCGACAACGAGATCGCCAGTGCCGTCTCGGATGGCAATCCGAACACCGCGCCGAACAAGACAAAGCTGCCTTCGAGAGCTCCCAACGCCCCAGGAATCATGAACGTCGCCGCGCGAACGCCGGAAACAAGACTTTCCAGAATATATGCATCGACGACGCTCAGAGGCTGCCCCAAGGCTTGCATCACCAACCAGATTTCGCCCACGCTGGAAGCCCATCCGAAAAGTTGCAGAACCGTTGCGCCTAAGATGGGATGCCCGCTCCGGTAAGCAGCGACGACTGCATCATCGATCTCCGATGCGCCCGCCATCCACAGAGACAGCCATTGTCGGGGCAGCAGCCGTCGCGTCAATTTCGCGGAGCCATGGAACAGGCCGCGATGCTGGAGCAGGACAAATGCCGCTACTGCCGCAAGTAACGTGCCGGTACCGATCAACACCCCCCACGCTACGAGCAGCACCCTGTGCTCAGTTGAACGCATCAGCAGCAAGGCCACTCCCGAGAGGACGAACATCAACTGAGTCGTCACGCCGAGGGTGACGTCCACGACCATGCTCGCCGCCGCCTGGATGCCAGGCACGCCGCGCAAGCGGACGAGGCGCACGCTTGCGATATCGCCGCCAACGCCGGCTACCGGCAACAGCGAGTTGATGGAGTTGCGGATCCAACGTATCCAGATGATGTTGACGGCGTTCGGACGGGTCGCAGGAGGCAGAAGCTCGCGCCATGACAGAGCGCTGAAGGTCAAAGGTACGAGATGGTACAAGGTGATGGGGATCAGCCACCAGCCGATGACCAGCATGGCGTGCGCCACGTCCGCGGCGCCGCTCTTTGCGATCAGGTAAACGAGGAGCAAAAAGCCGCCAACAGCAGCAAGGATCAGCGAGGCGGACACGTGTCCATGTTCAAGATTGCGACGAATTTTGATCGGCATTCGTCACCATCTATCACCAACTCCTGCTCACTCCAACATAGCGGGGTGGATTGGTTTAGCAGCAAATCGGCTGCGCCGATTGCATCGTACCCCACCGTATCCGACTACAGATAGGTGACCGAGAGCTGGGGGTCGATCTCACCCGCCAACCCCTCTCGAAAGACTTGAAAGACCTATCATGCTGAGCAGCCCGCACTTCGATGAATTGGGTAGCAAGCCGCCGTTTGCTTTCCAGGGGCTCTCGATATTCGAGGATGCGGGCTGATTGATAGCAGTGGCCGTCATGCACCGCCTGCGGCGACCAGTGCCAGGACGCGCAGCGGACTACCCGAGCCCTGCTTGATCTTGAGCGGCGCCGCGATGATCACCGCGCCCTTGGGCGGCAGCACATGCAAGTTGGTGAGACACTGCAGCCCGAACCGCCCCTTGCCGTGCATATAGAAGTGCGCGGGATAAGGCGGATTGAAATGTTGCCCCTGGCCGAAATCGGTGCCGATGGTCTCGGTGCCAAAGCCGCGCACGTCGCGTTCCTCGACGAACCACTTCACAACGGCGGGCTCGGGCCCCGGAGTATGCGCGCCGTCGTCGCGCAATCCGGCATAGTCGGTGTAAGTGCGTTGCGACCAGTCGGTGCGCAGCAGCACCCAGCTTCCGGCTTCGATCTTGCCGTGAGCCGCCTCCCATTGCTCGACGAACGCAATCGTCAAGACGAAATCCGGATTGGCTGCGCACTGCCTGGTGCAGTCGATCACGGCCGCCGGCGCGATGAATCGCGCGACATCGATCGTGTCGACCGCATTGTTCGGCAGGTCCTTGCCGGAAATCCAGTGGATCGGCGCGTCGAAGTGCGTCCCCGTATGCTCGCCCAGACTGATGTTGTTCCAGTACCAGGCCGGCCCGCGCTCGTCGTAGCGCGAGATCTCTTCCATCCGGAACGGCGCGCATTGCCCGAGCTCCGGCGGCAGCGCAATGGTCGGGAACTCCTGGGCGAGCGTCTGGGTGAGGTCGATCACCTGGATGTCGCCATTGGCGATCGCGCGCGCGAAGGAGAGAAGATCAAATGCCATGGAGACTCCGTTCATGTGGCCATTTCCCGCTCGAGCGCCTTCGGGTTGACCGCGAGACGTTGCCGGATGTCCTCGGCGACATCGCCCACGAACACGTCCTCGAGCCCCTGCCGGAGCGCGCGTACCACCGCGTTGGCGAGAGCCGCCGGCGTCAGTTTTGGCGGCGGCACGGTTTGAAACCATTCGCTCTCGATCGGCCCGAAGAGGACATTGAGCACTTTCACTCCTCCCGCCCGCAGCTCCGCGCGCATGCATTGCGCCGCCGACAGGCAAGCCGCCTCGGCCGCGGAATAGCTGCCATACGCCGGCCAGCTCGTCAGCGCATGCACCGAGATCAGGTTGACGAAGGCCGTCGCCGAGCTCACGCCGTCCGCGCCGCGCAAACGAAGGATCGGACCGAACGCCTGGGCAAGGCGCATGAGGCCGAGATAGCGAACGTCGATCTGCTCGCGCGCGACCGTGAGCCCACGGCGATCCACCACCCCGCCGGCGCGAATGTGCTCCGCCGTATTGATCAGAATGTCGATACGGGAACCGTTCTGCTCGGCTTGCTCGGTCACGGATTCCGTATCGGTCACGTCCAGCGGCACGATCTCGACGCGCTCAATCTTGCGCAGCGCGTCGAGACCCGGAAACGGCTTCCATGGATCGGCGATGCCGACAAAAACGATGGAGGCGCCGGCATCGGCAATTGCTTTGGCGATGGCTTGGCCGGTGCTCGTGCGGCCGTCCGTAATGAGGACGCGGCGGAACTTCGGGTCGCAGGTCATCTCGCGCAGCTGCGGGTCGTCAGCCATGTTCTCCGTATCCTTTTCCGGCAGCGCCATGACGACGGCCGAGCCGCTCTTGTCGAGCTTGAGTTGGAGCCGCACGCGCGCGCCTTCGGCCGCATCGTCATGGAGATGCACAACCACGATCGGACCGACATCGAGCTTCACCGTCCCCACCCGCCACGGCGTGCGCTCGCGGAAATAGGGGTCAGTCGAGGTCCGCACCGTGGTTTCCGCGAGCAGCGTGCCGCGCCCATCCACATCCCGGAACGGCAGGCGCGCCGACAGGCATGCCGGACAGGCGTCGCGCGGGGGGTAAATGACGCAATCGCAGTCGAGACAGACCTGCAGGGCGAAACGTCCCTCCGCCGCGGCGGCGGTCAGTCCATGCGCGGTGCGGCTGCGCACGCCCGGCGGCGTCAGCGGCAGCCGCGTGCGTTTGAGCGGGTTCTTGCGTCTCGGTCGAGCAAGCGGTTTGGTCACGCCTCTCTCGCAAGGATGGCAGCGCAGGACGACAGCCCGCGATCGTAGTTGATCATACCGAATCCGGAAACGACGCAGGCCTTCGCCTCGGGCACCTGCGAGCCGAGAGACTGCGCGATGAGCTGGCGCATGGCTTCGACCAGCCCGAGCAGGCCCCCGGCGGCGCCCGCCTGCCCGACCGAGAGCTGCCCGCCCGATGTGTTGTGCGGGAACGTGCCGTCGTTGGTGAGGGTGTGCGAGCGAACGAAGTCCGGCCCCTCGCCCTTGGAGCAAAAACCGAGATCCTCGAGCTGCATCATCGCTATGACGGGATAATCGTCGTACGTCTCGACGAAATCGACGTCCTTCGCCGCCAGTCCTGCCATCGCCCACAACTCGTCGGTATCGAGCGCCCAGCCGCCGCGTATCTGCATCGGATCGTCCGGAAAGGCATTGTGTCGCTCGATCGTCGAGAGGATCCGAACGCCAGGCAGGTGCAGCGACTTGGCCGTATCCTCACGGCAGACGAGAAACGCCTCCGCGCCCGCACACGGCATCACACAGTCGAACAGATGCAGCGGGTCGGCGATGGGTCGCGCCGACATGTATTCATCGAGCGTGAGGCGCTTCTTCATCATCGCGTGCGGAATGGAGAGGGCGTTCTCGCGCTGCGCAATGCACATCTTGGCGAAGTCCTCCCGCTTGGCGCCGTATTTGTTCATGTAATTCCTGGTGATCAGTGCAAACGAGGCATTGGCACCGCCGGATCCATAGGGATAGACCGCGTCCTGCGCAAAACGGGAAAAGCTGGAAAGCGTCTTACGGAACGAGTCGATGTGATTTGTGTCGCCGGCGACGCAGGCCACGATCTCCGCATCACCGGCCTGCACGGCGCGCGCCGCGCGGCGCAAAGCCACGACACCGCTCGCGCCCCCGAAAGGAATATGATCGAGCCAGCGCGGGGACAGCCCGAAATGCTGCGTGAGCCCGACCGCGGTATCCGGCGCGACGGTAAAGCTCGACACGGCAAGACCGTCGATATCCTTCACCCGCAATCGCGCGCGTTGTGTCAGCCCATGCAGCGCGCGCCCCAACCACCAGTGGGCGCTGTTGGTCGAGTACCGCCGATATGGAATGGTGACCGGGAGGCAGGCGACCACGCCTTGGTAAGACTTTCGCATCGTGCGCGATCTCATGCGCTCAATAGCCACCGCAGCAAACGTCTGCTTATATGCTTATGCGCAGGCGGGTTCGATCGCCTGCAAACGCGCTCAAAGGCTTTAAGCTCAAAGGCTTTAAGCTTGCTTGCACCTCATCTTTAGTTATAACAATCGTTATTACACGACGATAGAGCTGGTTATGGTCGCGCTCAAGCTGCGCAAGGTAGGCCATTCCGTTGGAGTTCTTTTCCCACGGGATGTCCTCACAGCAATGAAAGTCAATGAAGGGGACACTCTGTACCTCACAGAAGCCCCTGGCGGGTACCGGCTGACCCCCTACGATCCCGAGTTCGAGCAGCAGATGTCGATCGCGCGAGAGATTATGAATAGCGGCCGCAACATGCTGCGTGAACTTGCGGAGAAGTGAAGCACTGGGTTTCGCTCCTTGTCGTCCGGACTATCCATGAAGAGCAGATAGCCGAGCACGGCGGAGTTGACGGCGTCCACGATCCGGCGTTCTGGAATCGGCGCTTCACCGACCCCAAGATCCGGAAAGCTATGGATCGCCTGATCTGGCTGATCTCGCGGCCGCGTAGCCTTTGGGATTGCACGCAGCCACCCATTTCTCGACGGGAACAAGCGCACTTCGGTAGTGGCGACACGATTGTTTCTGCAACTCAATGGGCATGATCTTGCTGTGGATGAAGCGGAGCGGGTCGAAGTTTGGGTTGCGCTGGGTGCGGGCGAGATAGCCGAGAATGCTTTGGCGCAGTGGTTGCGTCGACACATCGTCAAGCTGTAGAGCATTTTGCAAATAGATCTTGCCATGACATCAGCATCGGCGTTGCGCAGGCATTGGGCGCAATCGTTTGCGCCGCCCGATCGCACCCTTCCGGCGATGCTCATCCGCCAAGCAGGGCGCTTCGCGCATAAGCCTCTGGTCAGCGCCGGCGAGACGACATGGACCTATGCCGAGACCCGCGAGGCCGCCGCCCGTTGTGCCGGGATGCTGCGCTCCGCCGGCATAAGGCCTGGCGATCGGGTCGCCCTCATCTGCTCCAACCGCATCGAATTTCTCGAAATCGTGCTGGGCTGCGCCTGGCTGGGCGCGGTTGCCGTTCCCATCAACGTCGCCTCGCGCGGACCACAGCTTCAGCACATTCTGTCCAATTGCGCGGCACGGCTGCTGGTGCTGGAGGCGGCCTATGCGGAGAATCTCGCAATGCTCCAGGCGCGCGAGCTTGCCATCGAATCCATCTGGCTGATCGATGCCGGTGAGGAAATCCGCCTGGGAGACATTGTGTCCATCCCGCTGCCGCGGCCGAATGAGCGCATCGCGCCTGCTGCGGTCCGGCCCGGTGACCTCGCGCTGATTCTCTATACATCAGGCACGACCGGCCCCTCGAAAGGGGTGTGCTGCCCGCATGCGCAATATTTCTGGTGGTCGGTCAACACCGCCTCGCTGTTGCAGTTGCGCGCGGAGGACGTGCTGTGCACCAGCCTGCCGTTGTTTCATACCAACGCGCTCAACACGTTCTATCAGGCGCTTCTGACCGGCTCGCGCGTACGTTTCGAGAAGCGTTTCTCCGCCTCGCAATTTTTTGCCTCCCTCGCGCAGCACCATGCGACCGTGAGCTACCTGCTCGGCGCCATGGTTCCGATCCTCCTCTCCCGGCCTCCTTCTCCCGGCGAGACCGCGCATCGCGTGCGCATCGCCCTCGCGCCCGGCGTACCGGCTCAGTTTCACCCGGAATTCAAGCAACGCACCGGCATTGCCTTGCTCGACGGCTGGGGGGCGACAGAAACCAATTTCGTGCTTGGTACGACCGTCGAGCAGCAGAAGCCGGGATCGATGGGGCCGGTGTTCGAAGGCTTCCACGCCTGCGTGGTCGACGGCGAGGACAACCCCGTCGCCGATGACACGCCCGGCGAGCTTATCGTGCGCGCGGATGAGCCGTTTGCCTTCGCCACGGGCTATTTCCGCGACCCGCAGAAGACCATCGAGGCATGGCGCAATCTCTGGTTCCACACCGGAGATCGGGTCGTGCGCCAATCGGACGGCTATTTCCGGTTTGTCGATCGGCTGAAGGATGCGATCCGGCGGCGCGGCGAGAACATCTCGTCCTTCGAGGTCGAGCAGGTCCTGCTCAGCCACCCGGCCGTCGCGAACGCAGCCGCATTTCCCGTTCCTTCGCCGCTGGCCGAGGATGAGGTCATGGCCGCCGTCATCGTGCATCCGGGCAAGCAGCTGACCGAAGCCGAGCTGATTGCGTTTTGCGAGCCCCGCCTGCCCAGATTCGCCGTGCCCCGCTATCTCGAATTCGTGCACGACCTCCCCTGCACCGAGAACGGCAAGGTACAAAAATACAAATTGCGCGAGCGCGGCATCACCGCGCGCACCTGGGACCGCGAAGCTAGTGCGTATGCCGGTGCTTAATGCCCGGGCGCACCCTGGAACATATGCGTGACCCAATGCAGCGCCTCGTGCGGTACGTCGGGGGCGAACAGGCCGAGCGCGGTGAAGAGGAGGCCGACGACGCCGAGCGCGGCGGCGCCATAAGCGAGCGCGAGCATGCCGGTGATCACCGATGCCGAGGCGAGCACGATCCCGATCTGATAGGCCGCCGAGCCGAGCTCATAATTATGGTAGCGCGACATCGCGACGTCGCGGTCGCGCTCGTATCGCTCGGCCTGCGCTCGCAGCTCCTTGCGCCCGTCGCCCTGCGGGGGGTCGGATTCGTAGCGCTTGACGGTCGCATTCCACGCATCCACCTGCTTGCTCAGCGCCGCCCTGGATGCATCGTCGGGGCGCGCCGTGAGCTCCGCCGCCATCGCTTCCGCGGCCGTGCGCAGCGCCGTCTGTCGAACGGTCTTTGCCTGGAAGAAATTCCAGGTATCCGACGCCCTGATATTGAGCTCGATGCCCGCGGTCTGCGCGCTCTTGCCGAGCGTCTCCGAGAGCGAGAGAAAGAGCGCGATCACCGCAATGAGCAGCGCAATCTTTCTGTTCTGATTTTGCGCTGGCTTGGTTGCGTGCCCTTCGCCCGGGGAGTGCTCGTGGTTGATCCGGTGCTCGACTTCATGCTCGACCGCATGCACGCCATGGCTCATCGCACACTCCGATTCTCTGCGGCATGATCGAACAGCCGTGGTGGCTTCGCAAGGGCATCCGTCTCCCCCCGCGCACTCGTCGAATGCTGCGTGAAACCGACCCGTCGTCGCCCTCCATCCGCCGTCGCGGCCTGGAAGGGCGAGGGCTTAGGCCCGCGGATGCGCGGCGCGATAAGCTTCGAGCAGGTGATCGGTATCGACGGCGGTGTAGACCTGGGTGGTCGACAAGGAGGCATGCCCGAGCAGCTCCTGGACCGAGCGCAGATCGCTGCCGCGGGCAAGAAGATGCGTGGCAAAGGAATGGCGCAGCGCATGCGGCGTTGCGGTTTCCGGCAAGCCGAGCGCGCCGCGCAGGCGCGCCATGGCGAGCTGCACCACGCGTGGGGACAGCGGCCCGCCCTTCGTCCCGACAAACAATGGCCCTTCCGCGTTCAGCTCGTAGGGGCAGAGCGCGATGTACGCCCCGATGAGCGCGACGACGCGCGCCAGGACGGGAACCATGCGCTGCTTGTTGCCCTTGCCGGTGACCGTGATGGTTTCGGCACGCTCCGCCGCGAAGTCCTGCCGCTTGAGACCGAGCGCCTCCGATACACGCAGCCCCGATCCGTAGAGCAGAGCCAGCACGGCGGCATCGCGGGCGAGCACCCACGGCTCGCGCTCTTCACCTGCACGCAGCTCTGTATCCGCGATTCGTTTGGCCGCGGCAACCGCGAGGGGCCGCGGCAGTGTCTTTGCCGGCTTGGGCGTACGTATCATGAAGAGCGCGGCCACGCTCGCCTTCCCGTCACGTTCCAGGAACCGCGCAAACGAGCGTACGCCGGCCAGCATGCGCATCAAGGAGCGGCTGGCGATCCCGTCGGAACGGCGCGCCGCCATGAACGCGCGCACGTCCAGCGGTTGGAGCCCCGAAAGGAGCTCGAGCGTCATCTCGGTGCCGAGATGCCCGGAGAGAAATCGCAGGAACTGCGAGACGTCACGCCCATAGGCCTCGACCGTGTTCGGCGACAGCCGCCGCTGCGCGGACAATTGCTCCAGCCAGCGCGCGAATTCTGTCGCAAGCTCGGCGGCTGCGAACGGAAGCTCGGGGGTGCTGGGATCGGACATGCGTGCCTGTCGTTCGATCCCTCCTGTGTCCTATAATTTCCTTCAGCTTTTCTTAACCCCGGCACTTCTCCAGCGGCCCGCGGAGCAAATGCGAGCAACATGCCCCTAGCAACGTCACCGCCCGCATCGCCCGGCGCGGAGGGCTTCGTCGATGTGCTCGTACCCGTCGCATTGGACCACACCTATTCGTATCGCGTGCCGCGCAACCTGGAGCTTTACGCTGGCGACATCGTCAGCGTGCCGCTCGGGGCGCGGGCCGCGACCGGCGTCGTATGGAACGATCGCGTTGCAATAAGACCGGGGCTGCACAACCGCCTGAAAGAGGTCGAGGACAAGCTCGACCTCCCTGCGCTCAAGCCCGAGCTGCGGCGGCTCGTCGATTGGGTCGCCGATTACACCCTGGCGCCGCGCGGGATGGTTCTGCGCATGGCCCTGCGCATGGGCGAGCATCTCGGGCCGGCGCGCGAGCATGTGGGCGTGCGCCTCGTCGGGCCGGCGCCGCAACGCATGACGAGCGCCCGCCAGCGCGCGCTCGCTCTCCTCGCTGATGGCATCGCGCGCGCCAAGAGCGAGGTTGCCCATGCCGCCGGCGTTTCGCCCGGGGTCATTGATGGCCTGGTGGATGAAGGCACGCTGGAAACCTTGCCGCTGCCGCCGGAGCCGCTGGCGGGGAGGCCCGACCCGGATTTCTGCCGGCCGGAGTTTTCTTCCGCCCAGGAGCTGGCGGCAAACGAGTTGCGCGCGCGTGTTGCAGGAGGCGGATACGGCGTGACGTTGCTCGACGGCGTCACCGGATCGGGCAAGACCGAGCTCTACTTCGAAGCGATCGCCGAGACCGTGCGCGGTCACCGGCAGGCGCTCGTGCTCGTCCCGGAGATCGCGCTGACCACGCAATTTCTCGACCGCTTTGCCGCACGCTTCGGCGTGCGCCCGGCCGAATGGCATTCTGCGCTGCCTCCCCGGCGCCGCGCGCGCACCTGGCGGGCGGTTGCGGACGGTGAGCTCGGCGTCATCGTCGGGGCGCGCTCCGCGCTCTTTCTTCCCTACGCCGATCTCGGCCTCATCGTCGTCGACGAGGAGCACGATCCCGCCTACAAGCAGGAGGATGGCCCGCGTTACCATGCCCGCGACATGGCCGTCGTGCGCGCGCGGGAGGCTCAAATCCCGATCCTGCTCGTATCCGCCACGCCGTCGGTGGAGACGGAGATGAATGCGCGCCGCGGGCGTTACCGGCGGCTGCATCTGCCGGAGCGCTTCGGCGGACAGCATCTTCCCCATGTCGAGGCCATCGACCTGCGCAGCGAAGGCCCGGCACGCGGCCGCTTCATCGCGCCGCGACTCGCGGAAGCGATACGGAGCAAGCTGGAAAAGCACGAGCAGGCGTTGTTGTTTCTCAATCGCCGCGGGTACGCGCCGTTGACCCTGTGCCGCAGCTGCGGCTTTCGCCTGGGATGTCCGAATTGCGATGCCTGGCTGGTCGATCACCGCTTCAGGCGGCGGCTCGTTTGTCACCACTGTGGATTCTCGATGCCGCCGCCCGCGCAATGCCCCGGCTGTGGGGAGAGCAACACCTTCGTGGCAGTGGGCCCCGGAGTCGAGCGGCTGCAGCAGGAAGCGGCCGAGCTCTTCCCGGCAAGCCGCATGCTTGTGCTCTCCAGCGACCTCGTCGAATCCGTCGAGCGCCTGCGCGAGGAGCTCAACGAAGTGGCGGCGGGCCGCTTCGACATCATCATCGGCACCCAGCTCGTCGCCAAGGGACATCACTTTCCCAACCTCAACCTCGTGGGCGTCATCGACGCGGATCTCGGCCTGGCGAACGGCGACCCGCGTGCCGCGGAGCGCACCTTCCAGCTGCTCTATCAGGTGGTCGGCCGCGCCGGACGCGAGGAAGGCCAAGGTGTGGGCTATCTGCAGACCTATCAGCCCGAGCACCCCGTGATCCGCGCGCTCCTTTCGGCCGATCGCGACGCCTTCTACACGACGGAGATCGAGCTGCGGGAGAAAACGCATTATCCCCCGTTCGGACGATTGGCGAGCCTGCTCATCTCGGCGAAGGAGCGCGCGGCGGCGGAAAGCTACGGCCGGCGGCTCCTTGGCACCGCGCCCGCCGCGCCGGAAGTGCGTATCCTCGGCCCGGCGGAAGCGCCCATTGCCGTGGTGCGCGGGCGCCATCGCTTTCGCCTGCTGGTGAAATCAGCCCGGAATTTCGATCTCTCCCGCTACCTGCGCGCCTGGCTTGCCGCCGCGCCCAAACGCGAGGGCAACCTGCGTCTCGACGCGGACATCGACCCCCAGAGCTTTTTCTGATGCGCGCGACTTTGTGCCCTTGCGGACTTGCGCCATCGCATATGCCTGACATCCCGGCCGGCGGAACCCGGCCCGATGCCGGTTGGAATGCCATGTCAGGCCTGCGGTTGACGCGCTTTTGCCCTTTCGCCGTCACGGCAAAGCCGCGGTTACCGGGTTTGGCTAGCCTCAGATGTCACCACCGTATGGGGGATCGTCAGATGCTGATGACAATTGCCATTGTAGTCGTCGTTCTCGTTGCGGCCCTGCTCGCCTATGCCGCGAGCAGACCCGACACATTCCGGGTCCAGCGCTCCACTTCGATCAAAGCGGCGGCCGAGACCATCTATCCGCTCGTGAGCGACTGGCACAATTTCCTCACTTGGTCGCCGTTCGAGAAGGACGCCGCGATGAAGCGAACTTTCAAAGGGGCGCCGAGCGGCAAAGGCGCAATCTACGAGTGGGACGGGAACAACAAGGTGGGGGCCGGCCGCATCGAGATCGTCGAGGCAGCCGCGCCGACGCGGCTCGTCATGCGCCTCGACATGATCAGGCCGATGAAAGCGCAAAACACCGTCGAGTTCACATTTGCGGCCAGAGGCGGCACGACCGAGGTGACCTGGGCAATGAAGGGCCGAGTGCCGTTCATGGGCAAGCTCATGAGCATCGTCATGAATTGCGACAAGATGGTCGCCGGCCAGTTTGATGAAGGGTTGGCGAAGCTCAAGAGCCTTGCGGAACAGCGCGCGCACCAGGTCGCTGCCGCCTGAAATTATACAGCTTTCTTGGCGCCATTCCGGCAACCCCCGGCTTTGACCCGGGGGGAGCCGGGATCAAGTAATCGTCGTGAGCGTTTGTGCATTCGCGCCGGCGGCCGATTTACTGGCTACCGGCTCGGGCGAGCCGCACTTGGTCGGCTCCAGGCCGTCAGCACGGACCGTGGCCGTAGTAATTGGTCGTGCACTCGCCCCATGGCACGCTAGCCTGCGCAAATGCCATTTCCATGAATGCCGGCAGTGCGCCGGCGAGAGCGGCGGCGAGCACAACCGCCATTGCGATCTTCATCAGCACCGTCATTCTCCTTCTGTCGAAGCCAAATTGACCTTCTACCGATGAGACCGCACGGGCGCATCTATTCCCGCACACCCACTTCGTGACGAGGGCACTCGACCGTTCGCGCCGGCGGCACACGAACGCCTTTTTGCACCCGAGCTTGCAAAACCGCCGGCTCCATTGTCGATGGATGATCATTCCCAGCCTGCCGCCGCAGTGGTCACAGCGTTTCATGATGCTCTCCTTCCAAGCGGGTCGAGGACCGTGATGAGTCTGTCCAGCCCGAAATCGGCGTGCTCGCGGCAGCAATAATATCGATGGTCTTTCCCCCTCCAACATTTGAGCTGCTCGTCCTCGATGATGAAAGGTGCGTTGCACAGCGCGCACCGCTCGGGAGCGCCGTTGCACAGATAGCGACTGCCGCTGACGATCATCGGTACCTCCTGTTTGCTGGAATACTTTCAATCCGAGGACGCTGACGAGCCTGCAGCCCTCACTTGGGCTGCCGGGAGCCCCATTGCTCGCCGAGCACGGGGGCGCCCTCCGACTACATGACGCCTGTAGGGGGCGAAATATTCCCGGCGCATGGAGGAGCCTCAAATAAACGCATGCTCAGTAGGGCCGCGGTTACAGGCTCACAGCTCCGTGAGAGCTCACGTCTCTCGCGATCACATTGGTCCGAGCACGGGAATAAGACACAACGCAATGCGGTCTCCTTGTGCGAAAGCACTCTCGATCAATATGGAGATCGCAATGAGCAGCCTCGAAGCCGTAGAGCGACCGATCGGCAGACACGCACAAGCCTCGGTGCAGCAGCGAACCGCTGCTTCGCAGGACGAAGCGTGCTCGGATCCAGCCGGAAACAGAACGCTTTACGTTCTGGGACTTGGTATCGTGGGCGCAATATTAACAAATGGTCTCGTCTTTATTTACTTTGCCTCGTTTTACGCATCCGGATGACATAAAAATCATTTCCTGCGGCCGACTGCGTGTGCCTTCACATCGGCCGCGGATTGCTGATTCTGAGGCACTCAAACTCATCGAAGCTGCGCACCCACCTGGTTGCGCAAACCAGCACGACGCATCAGGGGCACGACCTCCGCCCCGAAAAATTCCAGGTCCTGCGCGAAGTCGAAGAACGTCAGCTGCACGCCGTCGCAGCCGGCTTCCTTGAGCTGAGCAAATCGTTCGACCACCTGGGTCGGGCTGCCCACGATCTGCATGTTCCCGCCAACCGCGCGGTATGCGCCCAAATCGGTTTTCCAGCCTTTGGCGTCACCGCTCGCCCGCCGTCCCAGAAAGCCTTCGATGGCTTCGACATCTGCGGCGGCGACGATCGCATCGTAATAGTCGCGCGCCTCTTGCTCCGTCGCCCGGCAGATGATCATCGGGTTGATGATCGTGCGCACCGTGCGCCCACACTCTTTGGCCTTCGCCTTGATCTCCGCGTTGTGCCTCGGCAAGGCTGCAATTGCGGCATCGACATGGCCCCCGCCCGGGCTGGTGATGAAGACAAGGTCGGAATGCTTAGCGGCGTAGGTGATGCCCGCCGGCGAGCCCGTGGCATTCACCAGGAGCGGCCGTCCGAACCGCGGCCTCGGGGTGACGAAGGCGTCGATCAGGCGCCAGTACCGGCCCTCACGGCTGAGATTCTCCTGCGATGCCCACAGCATCTTCATCAGCTCGGTGAACTCGTCCGCCATCGCGTAGCGCTGGTCGTGCTCGATCTGATCGTTGCCGAACATCCGGGCTTCGCTCGGCACGAACCCGGTAACCACGTTGAGACCCCACCGGCCGCCCGAGATGTGATCGACCGTCGCACCGAGCTTGGCAAGGTAAACCGGATGCCACGGCCCATAGAGCACGTGAATGGTCGAGATGAGAACGATGCGCTCGGTGATCACCGCAAGCGAGGTCGCGGTGATGAAGGGGTCGAGCGACTGCTCGCGAAAGCGGATCGCGCCGCCGGTGCCGCCTTTGCCCATCCATTGCGCCAGCCCGAACGCCAGATCGAATCCCAGCGCCTCGGCCCGCTGCGTGAGCCGCGCGTTGTAGTCGAACTCCCATGACGTGCTGCGCGGCAAGCTCGACGGCGACCAACCGCCGCTCTGGATCGGCAAAAACAGCCCGAGCAGCAGCGGCTGATGCATGATCCGCGCTACCGGCGAATCCGGAAACTCGAGCGGTGAAGGCGACGCCTCTGCCATTTCGATCACCTACAATCTCACCAGGGTGGCAAAATCGTCTCGTGCGTTTTTTGCGTTTTCATCGGCCGGAACAGCGATTTTGCCCACCCCTCACAATCCTGCCCCGAGCTCGCGGCGCCGATACGCGGCGCGTCCGCGCAAACAGAAACGCTCAGCCAGCTCGACCGCGAAATAGAACAGAAAGCCGATGGCAATCAGCCAGAGGATGGCGGCGAAGACGGTCACGGTATCGAGATTGCCGCGCGCCAGCACGAGTATATAGCCCAGGCCGTTATCCGAGCCGACGAACTCCGCGACTATGGTACCGACGACCGCAAAGGTGATTGCCACCTTGAAGCCGCCGAAGATGCTCGGCAATGCGCTCGGCAGCCGCACCTTGCGGAAAGCCTGCCAGCGGCTGCCGCCCATGGAGCGGATCAGCAGCAGACTTTCCGGGCGCACCGCGTTGAGCCCGGTTAGGGTGTCGATGACGATGGGGAAGAACGAGATCAGGAATGTCATCAGCACCTTGGGGAGAAGCCCGAACCCGAACCAGACGATGAACAGCGGGGCGAGGGCGACCTTGGGCAGGACCTGCGCGGTCAGCAGGATGGGATAGACGCTGCGGCGGAACCAGGCGGAGTAGATCATCAGCGCCGCGGCCGGCACGCCGACGACCGCCGCCAAGGCGAAGCCGGTGATGATGGCAGCGACGCTGTGCAGTGTCTCCTGCAGGAACAGCGGATATCCGGCGATCAGCTTCCCTGCGATCAGGCTCGGCGCCGGCACGAGGTAGACGGGCACTTGGAAATAGCGGACCGCGGCCTCCCACACCGCGAGACAACACAGGAGCGACAGCGCCGGGGTGAGCCGGGCAACCTGCGCCGCCAGCCGGTGCGGCGTTCTCGCGGCGAGCGATGGCGCGGGCGCTTCAACCATCCTTGAGCACTCCAAGCTCCACGAAGCGCTTGCGGATGTGCCCGGTATAGGCATTGAACTGCGGGCTGTCCTTGCCGTCGAGCGTGCGTGGACGAGGAAGTCCGATGCTGATGATCTCCGCAATGGTACCGGGCCGCGGCGTCATGACCGCGATGCGGTCCGACAGGAACACCGCCTCCTCGATGCTGTGCGTGACGAGCACCGCCGTCTTGCGCTTTTCCAGCCAGATGCGCTGGAGGTCGAGATTCATCTGATCGCGCGTCAGCGCATCGAGCGCGCCGAACGGCTCGTCCATCAGCAGGATTTCCGGATCGTGAACCAGCGCGCGGCAGAGTGCGACCCGCTGCTGCATGCCGCCGGAGAGCTCGAACGGAAGCTTGCTCTCGAAGCCGCCAAGCCCGACCTGGGCAAGGAGCGCCCTCGCCCGCTCGACGAAGTTGCGGACGGGCAGGCGGCGCACTTCGATCTGCAACAGGACGTTGTCCAGCGCCGTGCGCCATTCCAACAGCTCCGGCCGCTGGAATACGATGCCGCTGTCGCTGAACGGGCTGCTGATCCGCTGCCCTCCTATCCGCGTCTCGCCGGCATCGGCTGCGGTCAGGCCGACCATGATCATCATCAGCGTCGTCTTGCCGCAACCGCTCGGACCGAGGATCGACACGAACTCGCCCTTGCCGATGTCGAAGGAGACGTCGCGCAGCGCAAGCACGGCTTCGTCGGCCGTCGCAAACGCCTTGGAAACCGAGCACAGCTCGATGAGCGCAGCGCCGGCTGCGGGTTCTGGCATCGGATCGCGCCGTCAGGACGTGCGCTCGGCGAGGCCGTTGAACAGTTTTCGCATTCCCTCGCGCCAGCGGATGATGCCGTCCTGCTGAGCCTCCAGCGGCTCGATGCCGAGCACCCGCGGCATCTGCAACGTGCCGAGCACGATGTAGTCCACATAGGCCGGGGCGGCACCGCCAACGAACGGCTGGCCGCGCAGCAGCTGGTTGAGCGGCAACAATGCGCGGTTGACCTCGACGAAATCCGCGGCGCGGTTGGCGTGCAGCGTCTCGAGCGTCGCGCCGCTACGCTCCTCGCGCCGCTGGCGGAATTCCTGCGCGTCGGCCTGCGGGTGCATCGATCGCAGGATGTCGAGATAGAGCGAGCGAACGAGCGGGCGGCCGATGATGCTGTCCATCCAGCTGTTGAGGAAACGCGCGAAGGAGCGTCCCTGCGAGCCCTCCATCAGCCCGGGGCGATCGGGATAGGCTTCATCGAGATAGCAGGCGATGTTCCAGGAATCGTTGACGGCTTTGCCGCCATCGCGCAGGACCGGCACCAGATGCTGGCCGCTGAACGCGAGCTTCCTCTTGTCGCTGTGCCAGCACAGCTCGACCGCGGCATCGAGGCCCTTGTGGGCCAGTGCCATGCGCACGCGCCAGCCGTACGGGCTGTAGCGGCGCCCGTTTTTGTCGACGAGATCGTAGAAGGTAATCGCCAAGGCTATCTCCGCGGACTGGCGTTACGGTCCATAGCTGCCCCTCGATGGCAAGACCATCGCATGCGGATTATCGTCCCGGATCTCGACGATCGCGCAAGGCCGCGTTTGTCTCATCGACAGGGGCCGCTACAATAGGTTGGCTCCAACAGCCCGGGGCGAAGAGATGGCGGTCGGCACAATACGCCCATCCTTTGCAGTCCATCAAAGAGACCTCGCATGCAAGAAAGTCGGCATACCCTCGAGCCAAGGCTCGCGCTGGCCTGGGCCGCAAGCCTCGCGCTGCTCTGGGGGTCCTGCGCCTCGGCGCAGGACCGCGTCTCCGTGCGCGCGGATGTGTTCTTCTACGGGGCGCACGTGCCGATCATGCTCGGCATCACCGACGGGATCTACAAGCGCCACGGCATCGACGCGAGCTTCGCGACCGGACGCGGCTCGGCCACTACCATCCAGACTGTCGCCAACATGTCGGACCAGTTCGGTTTCGCCGACGGCGCAACCCTGGTGCGGCTGACCGCCCAGGGGCTGCTCGCCAAGCAGATCGTCGGCATTCTGCAGACCGGCTCGAACTCCATCATGACGCTGCCGGACAGCAACATCCGGCAGCCTGCGGATCTCAACGGCAAGACCACCGGGTTCGCACCCGGCAGCGCCACCGATCAAATCTTTCCCGCCTTCGCCAAAAAGGCCGGAATCGATTACGCGAGCATCAAGGGCCTGTCGGTCGACCCGCCCACACGGGACAGCCTGTTCCTGCTCAAGAAGATCGACTTCGACATGGCGCTCGCGGTGGCGCAGCTCCCGATTCTGCAGGAGCGGTGCGGCTGCAAGCTCAATCTGATGCGGTTTTCCGACTATGGGCTCAACCTGATGAGCAACGGCATCGTGGCAAGCGACAAGATCATCGCCGAGCAGCGCGACCTCGTGCGGCGCTTTGCCACGGCGACGGTGGAGGCGATCGCCGCGGCGGTCGCCAATCCACAGCATGGTATTGATGTTTTCATGCAGTTTGCCCCCAATGCGGGCTTCAGCCGCAAAGTCGTATCCGAGCAATGGGCCGAGGCGGCAAAGCTCCTGCATACGCCGCGAACACGGGGCAAGCCTTACGGCGTGATGGATGCACAGGACTGGCAGGACACGATCAATCTGCTGGAGGATTACGTGAACCTGCCCAAGGGCGCGGTGACCCCGGATAAGGTGTTCACCAACGACTTCCTGCTGCCGTGAGCGACAGTCCATTCCGACCGCGTGGCAACATGCGCCCGATCTGCGCCGTCCTCATCGCGCTGTTGCTGACCGCAAGCGCTCGCGCCGAGGATTATCCGTCCCGCCACATCAACGTGATCATTCCCGCCGGGGCCGGAGCGCTGCCCAATACGATCATGCGGCTCCTTGGCGAGCCGACCCTTACGCCCGCAATTGTCGCGCCATCCAATCGCCCGTCAGCGGACGAAACTTGTAGCTGATGTTGAAGCACACGTGATTGCCTTCCGGGTAGACCACGAGCTCGCTCGGTCCGGAGGCGGCCTTGGCCAGGCGCTCGCCTTCCGCCGGCGCGATCAGGCGGTCGCCCGCGCCAAAGACCACGAGCAGCGGACAGCGGATGTTCTCGGCGCGCCCTTCCAGGGTCAGCAGCTTTCCCCGCTCGTGAGCCTCCTCGATGCTCCTGGAATGGGAGCGCACGCGAAACACCTCCTGCGAGACGCGCGGCATCCTCGGCAGGACTTTGCCCCAGTCGTAGGGTCCGCAATTGGCGATGCAGGCTCTCAGGCGCGGCTCGCCCGCGGCCGCGAGCGGCGCATAGAGCGCCCCAAGGCTTTGGCCGACGACGCCGACACGGCGGCCATCCACGTCGTCTCGCCTCTCCAGGACATCGATCACAGCGCCGATGACCGCGCCCCATTCATGCGTGACCGGCAGCTTGAACGAGGTTTCCCCCTGGCCCGGGCCGTCGAGGGTGAGCGCCGCAACGCCGCGATCGACGAATGACGCCGCCCAGGCGTGCAGCTCCTCCTTGCAGGCATCGAGACCGGGCAGGATGACCGCGACCGGGGGGCGCGAGTGGCCGCGAGGCTTTCGCAGCCATCCGGACATCGCCACCCCGTGCAACGGAAATTCAAGCCGCTCGGCGGGCGGGTCGAGCATGGGGGCTCCGGCGCTGTAGCAGCGAAGCATCGCCTCGTGCGCGGCGCCAAACTCGTCCGGCCGGTCGGCGAAGAGATGCTTGCCGTAATGGTAGTAGATCGCAGCGCGCACAAAAGCTTCCGCCGCCGTCAGGCGAAAGCCTTGCGCCGAGGCTTCGTGGCCGAGCGCTTCGTGCCGAGCGCCTTCTTCCGACCATAGCCGGCACCAGTCCGACCACTGCGTGATGCGGGGCATCAGCGCGCGCAGATCGTTCGGATCGACGCCGGTCGCCTCGTAGCGCGGAATGAAGTGCGAGAAGATGAGATCGACCTGCGGATCCCGGGACATGGCTTTGCTGCTCCCGCCTGTTGTCTTTTGAGCCATGGTGCCGATCAAATCCGGACCTCGAAGGCCGCCTCTTTTGGAAACAGCTCCTCCGGTCTGAGCCTGCGCTCGGTGATACCCTGTTCATGACAATAGGCCAGGAATGGCTCCAGGGTGCGGCGGTTGGGCTCCAGGCCATAAGGCCACGGCTCGCCGTCTCCGAACAGCAGGCGCTGTACGCGCTCGATCTCCTCGGCCCCCCAGGCCGTCGGCAGATGCGATGTCTGGATGTTGCGCATCCGGGCGAGGCTTGCGCGCTTGGCCGCCTCGAACGCATCCACGAGATTGCGCGCGACCCAGGGGTGGTTTTCATAGACCTGCCGCTTTACCGCGATGACATGCATGATGGGAAAGATGCCGGTCGCGGCGAAATATCGCTCTTCCTCCTCGCGGTAGTTGGGGAACAGCCGGGACACCCCATCGGCGCCCTCCCGGAAGCAGCGCGGAGGGCGGGCGGTGATCATCGCGTCGATCTCACCTGACAACAGCATCTCGCTCAGTGTCTGCTTCGGCCGCGCCTCGAGCCGGATCCCGGGCGGCAACCGACTGCGGATAGGATCATGGCGTCCGGGCTGATCCACCCCCGCCTGGATCCAGTCGATCGATTCGAGCGCGATGCCGGCCTGGTGCACGAGCCAGCCGCGCACGTAAACGGTTGCGGTCTGCGACCATTGCGGAATGCCGAC
The DNA here is from genome assembly GCA_036557665.1 of Xanthobacteraceae bacterium. GTDB lineage: Bacteria > Pseudomonadota > Alphaproteobacteria > Rhizobiales > Xanthobacteraceae > VAZQ01. The sequence goes on from DATBHG010000009.1 coordinate 182,423, forward strand.
TCTGCGGCCGGCGAGATCGCGAGCATCGCGAATGCCGGCCGCGTCGCGAACGTAAATCGCGCTGTGGCGGAACACGCGTGAGGTGAAGACCGGCAGCGCCAGGAGGGGAGCGGGCTCGGGAGCTGCCACCCGCGCGCAGTAGTTTGCCAGGGAATATTCGGAGATGTCGAATTCGAGATTGGCGCCGAAGCGAAAGGCAGCCTCCTCGAACGAGAGCGTGTTGACGATCAGATCGATACCCACGGGACGGATTCGCCCGTCGGCGATGTCGCGCGTATGCACGTAATCGCTGAGCGCGAGGCTGAGGCGAAGCTCGGACATCACCCGACCGCTTCGAGGCCTGCGGGGGCGGCTGTCTCGGACAGCGGCACGTCGATGTTCTCGAGGGCGGACTCCAGAAATTGCCGGGTGCCGCGGCTGTGCGTCACGCTGTCGCCGGCGATCGAATAGAAGGTCGTGGTGATGTTCGCGCGTTTGAGACGCGGATACGTGACGTTCAGCGGCGCATATTTTCGCCCCTGATCGGAGAGACGGACCGTCTCGAACAGGTCCCGGTGTCCCTCGACGATGATCGCTTTCCGGTGAATCCGCTCTGCGTCGGGGTCGAGCATTTTTCTTGCGCTTCCGGTTCGAGAGGGCTCAGGAGCGGCTCTCGCGAAGCCACCAGCTCGCAATGTCCACGCCGCGCGCGATCCATACGCTGGGATGGGAGCGCGCATGTCGGATGAGCTCCTGGTAGATCTTGGCGCGATAGGCGCGGCCGGCCAGGAACGGGTGCATCGTTACATTCATCATCTTCGGACTGGCGAGACCCTCCTCGTACAGGTAGTCGAATTGGTCGACGAGGAGGCTCAAGAGCTCACGCGGGCTGCGGGACCCGGTCTCGTAAGTGGTGTAGTCGTTCGGGTGGAAGTCCTTGGGCAGGACGACGATCGGGTTGTCGCTCGGCCCCGCCGCGTAGGGAATGTCGTCATCGACGCCTTCGCTGCTCCAGCTGAACCCCATTTCGGAGATCAGCCCGACCGTGTTCGGGGTCGGCCGGACACCGGGCGAAAGATAGCCGACGGGGCTCACGCCGGCCACGTTTCTGAATGCGTCGATTGAGCCCTGGATCGCCGTGCGCTCGGCGTCCTCGTGCATCGTGACCGTGTATTCATGGATGTAAGGTTGCGCTGCGAGCTCATGGCCCTTGCCGACGAGCTCCTTTACCGCGTCCGGGTTTTCCTCCGCCGTTCGGCCGTTGAGGAAGAAGGTTGCCTTTATGCCTTCACGGTCGAAAAGATCGAGTATCCGCCATATGCCGCACTTCTCGCCGAACCGGCGATCCAGCACAACGCCCATGTCCCTTTTGTAGATCGCGTTCTCGGGCATCCTCCCCCGGTTGGAGCGCTGATGCGATGCATTGGTTCCGAGATCGTCCGGCCACGTCTCCCAGCTGACCCCGAACAGCAGCGCGATCCGTGCACCGTCCGGCCAGCGGATCGGTTTCCTTCTCGAGGGCATCTAACGGACTCCTTCCATCGACCCGGCGAGGAGACACTGCACTAATGCGCAAACTCGATTTTTGCTCGGTGAATGACATCTCGCCAACGCTTGTCCTCGGCATCGAGAAACCTGGCGAGGTCCTCGGGCGACCCCTTCGGCAGCACCAGTCCTTGCGGCTCGAGGCGCTGGCGTACGTCGGGCAGCGCGAAAATCTCCTGGGCCTGCTGGTTGAGATAGCCGATTACAGGGGCCGGCGTATGCGCCGGCGCAAACAGCGCGAGCCACAGCCCGCCCTCGACGTTCGGCACACCCGCTTCCGCCATCGTGGGCACGTCGGGCAATACCGGCGAGCGCACATGGTCGGCTACCGCCAGCGCACGCAGAGTGCCGCTGCGGACATGCGTGAGGTTGAATGGCACCGTGTCGATCATGAAGGACACCTGCCCGGCAATGAGATCGGTTACCGCGGGAGTAGAGCCGCGATAGGGTACGTGCACGGCCTCAATGCCGGTCGCGATCTTGAACTGTTCGGTCGCCATATGGGCCGAGCTGCCCAAACCTTGTGACGCATAGGTCAGGCTGCCGGGGTTGGCTTTTGCCGCGGTTATGAGCTCCTTCACTGAATGGATCGGCGAATCCTTCGGGACCAGCAGGAGGTTCGCCGCCTTTCCGACGAGCGCGACAGGCGCGAAATCGTTTCGGGGGTGGTATGGCAGACTTGGATTGATGATCGGCCAGATGGTCATATTGGCCGGATGACCCATGATGAGCGTGTAGCCGTCGGGCGCCGACTTGGCTACCAAGCCGGCCCCGATTGTACCGGTGGCGATCGAGTTGTTCTCGACCAGCACCGGTTGGCCGCTCCGTTCTTGCAGCTTGGCCGCGTAGGTACGGGCAAACAGATCGATCAAGCCGCCCGGAGCGGCGCCGACCATGATGTGGACCGGCTTGCCGGGAAAGTCATCTGCATCGACCGGCGATGAAAGAAGAAGGCCTGCCAGGGGCAGCAGCCAAGCCAGTTGCAACGAACGTCCCATAGCCGTGCTCTCCGCCTCGCCCGAGCCGGCGACTGTACTTGCGCGCATGGGCGTGGTCGAGCCGCTGCAGCACTGCGTCGCCGCTCGAGCTGCGCAGCCCGGCCTTCTCGTAATGCGCTCTGATATTGCGAGGCGTCGTTTGACTGCATCGTGGCGTTCTGTGGAAAAGTCGAATTGTGAGGAAGGCATTCGCTTGCGTGTTGCTCGCCGTGAGCAGCTGATGGATATTCTTCATCAGCTTGTAGCGATGGCTTTGTCCATCACGTCGGTTCGGCGGACCACGCGCGAGGTGCGTCGATGAGCAGGGGTTCCCGAGGAGGATGCGGCCGGGAGATAGGCCCCCCGGTGCAGAGGTCCGAAATCGCCCGTTAATGTGGAGCTGCTGCAGGCTTTGAAGGACCGCTCGGGCAGCCCGTTGCGGTCCTTCGACTTTTTGGGCGCGCAATCGCCGTCTCGGCGAGGACCGCGCAAGGCGGCTCCGGCGCGCAGTCGCGTGGCTCACAAGCGCTCAGGCATCAATCAACCAATCCATCGTTCAGATTTTGCTGATCTTCCCGGCCTCGATCACTCTTTTCCATTTGGCGATCTCGTCCTTGACGTAAGCGGCGAAATGCGCCGACGAGTCGCCGTCCGCCACCACGCCGAACTCGAGGAGCCGCTGGCGGATCTCGGGCTGCCTGACGATCTCCGCGATCTCTTGCTGCAGCAGGGCCACGACCGGCTGCGGCGTTCCGGCGGGGACGAACACGCCGGTCATTGTTTCGGCCTCCTGGCCCTTGATGCCGAGCTCGTCGAGCGTCGGGACATCCGGCAGCGATTCCAGCCGGCTCTTGCTGGTGAGCGCCAGCGCGCGAATCTTGCCTTGCTTGATCAGGGGAACGGAGTTGCCGATCGCCCCGCAAGCGATCGGCGTGAACCCGCCGAGCACCGACTGAATCATAGGGCCGCCGCCTGCAAACGGCACCGTAACGAAGCTCACGCCCAGGCCCTGCTTGAGCATCTCGATCGAGAGCGACGGAGTGGTGCCGGTCCCCGGTGAAGCCACGCTGTATTTACCAGGATTGGCCTTCATGAGATCGATCAGTTGATTCATGGTGTTGGCGGGAAAATCCTGGTTGACCAGCCAGGAGTTGGGCGAGGCGCCCGCCTTGGTAACCGGGATGAAATCCTTTTCCACGTCGAACGGGATCCGCTCGTACAGGCTCGGATTGACCACAATGCTGGATGACGCAAACAGGACGGTGTAACCGTCGCCCTTGGCGTGCGCGACATTCGCCATGCCGAGATTGCCACCGGCACCCCCGACGTTCTCGATGAAGAACTGCTGGCCGAGACGTTGGGAAAGCCGCTCGGTTATGAGCCGCGTGGCAATGTCGGTAACGCCGCCGGCGGGAAAAGGCACGATCACCTTGACCGGGTGATCGGGATAGCCCGCCGCATGCAAGCTCGGCGCCGAGGCGAAAGCCGCAAACGCGAGCAGCGCTAAAAATTTGACGCCAGCTCTCATTTCACGACATGCCTTAGGCGCTCAGGCTGGGGGCCGCAACCGCCTTGGAGCTTGCTCCGCAGTGACGGCAGAACCTGTCCGATACGCCGATTTCCTGACGGCAGGATGAGCAAAGCCGTGTGGTCGCGGCGGGGGCGCTGGCGGCAACCGAGGCCCCGCAATGCATGCAAAACTTGTCGTTGACGGAAATTTGCTGATTGCACTGTGCGCAGGAGATCGTCTCCGCCGAAGCCGGTTGCGCCATTTCATTTCCGGTATCGTCCAGAGCTTCTTTTTCCTGCTTCTTGGCGACGGTCTCGCGCTTCTGCTCGTTCGTCTTTTGCACTCCCACGGCACTTATTGCAGTTGCGTCAGCCGCGCCGGACGCAATCTGCCCCTGCGGCAGCTTGCCGTGCGCTGCAGCGCCTTCTGCCATCAGGGTTTGAGCCTGAGGCGCGGCGCTTGCCGGCTCTGCCGCGGCGGCGGAAACCGCAACCTTGGTCGCGTTGGCCCGTTTCCGCCGTACGAGCAGCAAAGCCAGCAGCAGGACGATCGCTCCGCCCACTGCCCAATAGGCGAGCGTTTCCATCTGGCGAAGCTTGGCTTGCGCCGCCCCCACATCCGTTTCGAGCCGGGCGAGCGGAGGCTCAGTTTGGCCTCCCTCCGGCGCCGCCGCCACTTGTTTGAGCTCGGTTGGAGGAGCTCCTGCCGCGTCGCTTGTCCGCTCAGGCTCGGCAGCTGCCGGTGCAGCATCCGCGATCGGATTTTCGGTTGCGGCCGTTTCGATTTTTGCAATCTCGCCGGGCGAGCGCTCGGCAGCTGTCGCGGTGGGTAATGCGGAGGGATCGACGGCCAGAACCCGCACATGCCCGCGATTGTTGCGGTCGACGCTGGCCGACCAGAGATAGCCTGGCCCGCCGTTGATGCTGAAGACGGGAAGCCCGAGCTGCGCCGAGCGCCTGAGATTGCCGACGTAATCGATCAGCAGCCCTTTGCGCGGACTGTCTCCGCCTGCCAGGATCGCGATCGCGTCGGCATCGAGCTGCGTAAGCTCGACTTTGCCCCACATTGCAATGACGGCAGTCTGGATCCCTTCGCGCGGAGGCAGCCGCATCTCGCGAGCACGCTCGCCGAATCTGCTCGAAAGCTGTTTGAGCTCAGCCTCGATCTCGTTCCGATCAAAGCTCCATGGGGCGATATAGCGGTTGAGATAGATCGCTCTCCCATCGCGATCGTGCAGCGACGAGCTGGTCACCTCGAAAACGCGGCGACCGGCCGGATCCTGCTGCCTTTGGGTTCGTTGGCAGCGCGTCAAGTCGGCAAACTGCTCGCTGGGGCTGCATTGGTACCCACGATAGGCCGGACCTTCAGCGTCGATCCGAGCGCCCAGCGGAACGCCGTCAATAACGTAGGGGGAGGCCGCCGCACGGGAAGCCGGGGTCCTGGCGCTTTGCGCGAATGCACCAGCCGCGAGGAGCTGGGCCATGCAAACGAAAACACATGCCGCAGGTGTCGTAAGTGCCCCGACATAGCCGCGGCGATAAGCCGATCGCGATCTGTACATGACGGTCCCTCCCCAGGCTGCCGGGGCAGCCCGGCGATGAGGTTAGGTCATTTTTCCACGTAAGGAAACCCGGTCAAATGGTGCCACGCACACTCTGCAATTGGCACAAAATGCCGAGTTGACGCCGGCGCACGCTTTGACCTCCTGGGTCTCCTGCGTCTAGCTTCGAGCCTTAAGCGGCAAGCCGCGACGCCGGGAGGACAGGATGAGCAAGCTCGCACTCCTGCTGATCTGTGCGGGTGTATTCGGATCGGGGGGGCCTGCGGCGGCGCAGGTCTACCCTTCAAGACCGGTCACGCTGATCGTGCCGTATCCGGCAGGCGGCGGCGTCGATACGGAGGGCCGCGTGATTGCCGCCAAGCTCACCGAGGCGCTCGGCCAACAGGTTCTGGTCGAGAACCGCCCGGGAGCGGGCGCGGTGATCGGCGTGCGTTCGGCCGCGAAGGCAGCGCCGGACGGCTATACGCTGCTGATGATGGTCACCGGCATGGGGGTCGCGCCCAATGCCGGCTATGATCTCGCAAAGGATTTCGCACCGATCGGCACCATCGCCTCGATCCCGATCGTGGTCATGGCGCACCCGTCGGTCCCGGTAAAAACGATTGGCGATATCATCGCGCTGGCAAAGAAAGAGCCGGGAACGCTGACGGTGGGTACCCCGCCGCCGCCCACGCTCAATTACTTCGGCGCAGAAAATTTCAAGGCGATTACCAAGGCTGACATCACCATCGTGACCTACAAGGGCACGGGTCCGCTCACCAACGATCTCGTCGGTGGCCATGTCAAGCTTGCTTTCAACACCCTGCCGCCGGCGATCGGCAACATCCAGGCGGGCAAGCTGCGCGCGATCGCGGTGGCGGCGCCGGAGCGGCTGGCCGCTATCCCGGAGGTGCCGACGGTCTCGGAATCGGGGCTGCCGGGCTTCGATATCGTGCAGTATTACGGCCTCGCCGCCCCGGCGGGCACGCCGCGTCCGATCATCGAGCGGCTCAACAGGGAGCTGCGCACAATCGTGACATCGGAGGACGTGAGAAAGCGCATCGTCGACGATGGCGGCGGGCCGCTCGCCGGCACGCCCGAGGAATACAGCGCCAACATCGCGCGTGAGGAGGGCAAGTGGGCTGCGATCGTCCAGCAGCTCGATCTGAAGCTCGAGTGAGGCAGGGCTCCTCGACGCGCCTCCGAAATAGATACTCCTGATCTCGGCCGGGCCTGTCCGGTAGTGGGCTCTTTTGCCTAGCCTACTACCGCCTGTCCATTGACATGGACTATCTGGTGGTCCATTTGATGACCGGGGCACTGCGAGCATTCGAAGCGCAAGATGCGTATTTCCGTAAGCGATGCGAAGGGACAGCTGACCGACCTGGTGCGGCGCGCGGAGGCAGGCGATGAGATCATCCTGACCCGTCATGGGCAGGCCGCCGTGCGCCTTGTGCCGGTCAGGCCGGTTCCGAAACGCAAAGCCCGGCGGCAGCTGCTTGAAAGGGCGCGAGCGTCGGGAACCGAAAAGGCACGGCCGGGGCCGAGCGCCGCCCGAAGCCAGGACTTTCTTTATGACGATGAGGGTCTACCCGGTTGATCGCGGTCGACACGTCGGCGCTGATGGCGATCATCCTCGGGGAGCGGGAGGCCCACGCCTGTATCGCGCTTCTCGAGGCGGAGACCGAAGTCCTGATTTCAGCCGGCACCATGGCCGAGGCCATGATCGTTGCCGCTCGCCGAAATGTTTCGGAGGAAATGCAAAGCCTGATCGATGGCCTTGGCTTGGAGATTGTCACGGTGACGCCGGCTTCAGCCCGACGCGTTGCGCAAGCGTACCAATCCTGGGGCAGAGGCATTCATCCCGCTGGATTGAACTTCGGCGACTGCTTTGCATATGAAGTCGCCAAAACACATTCGTGCCCATTGCTGTTTGTCGGCACCGATTTCGCGAAAACCGATCTGGAAGCTGCGCTCTAGGAACGTCCGGCCAGAGATATCAAGACAATAAGGAGACAAACAGCCGCGTTACGTCGGCGCCATCGGGCTTGTCAGTGACAAGTCGGAGTACTCGATTGTCCACGATTGAAGATACCGCTTCAATCTAATGAAAAAGCGTTCTACGCGAGCGCCCGACTGTGTCCCGCGATATCACCCTGCTTGCCGCGGCGTCGCCCGCCTGCGCACGCCTCCTCGGGACGAGGATCAGGGTGTGCCGATATGGTTAGAGCCTCGGGAGCACCGACGCTCAGGCCGACTTGATGACGCTTGTGGCTGTCGTTCGCCCGGCCTCTTTCGCAAGCTTTGTCCAGCTCGCTTCGCGCTCCCACAGGAATACTTTTTCTTCCATTGTCAGGGCGAGCCTGGCCAGCTTGCGGCATTCCTCCGCGAAGCGCAGGTACTCTGCTCTTGAGAGTTCCATCGCAAAACCTCTGGCCCTGGCGCGACGTTTGTCCAGCCGGCCCTTGTGTCAGGAGCGCAGATTTCAGATACCCAACACGAGCACTTCGAGAACGCCGATTGCCGTCATCAGGACCGCAACGACTACGCCGTCGTAATCGAGCCAATGCAGGCGATGCATGTCCATCTGCTCCCCGAATGCTCCGATCACGCGACTGCGCGTCACCGAATCAGTTTGAACAACGATATGATAGGACAACTTGCAGACTGCGCTGCATTCTCCTTCTGATAGTTTGTTGTTTCCTTTGCCGGTGTGGCATGATTGCAACTCTTGCGGCATCGCGGAGCAGTCGATCGATAAAACACAAAGACCCTGGCCGGGTTGCCAGGGTCCGTCGACGACGGCAGATCGATCCGGCCGGTCGCGTTGCAAATCAGCCCACGTGAGCAACCCGCTCCTGGGCTCTGATGTCGGCTGCGGTAACAGGCTGTGCCGGAAGCTGCAGCACCGTTGCTGCCTGACCTTCGAGCAGATCATTCAGCAGGACCATCTGCCCGTCTGGAAACTCCAATGCATCGTGATGTGTTCGCGGGTCGTCCCTGTTGACCTGCCGGAAGATAGCCGTCGTGTGATGAATCACGCGTGGCTTCCAGGCAAAAAACCCGCGTGGACGGCACCTTACTGCGGTTGCAAAGGCAAGCTCCGTTCCCGGAAGCACGCACACCGCCGTGTCGATAGCTTCGGGAGCAGCAAACCCTGTCGTACAGGTATTGAAGTGATGGGTTGTCAGTTTATCGTCAGCTTTCGCAGGACGCGACCTGACCGTCTGCAAGCTATAATCGCACATGCTGAAGGCTCCTCTAGGTTCACCCGGCCCCGTGGACAAGCAGAAATGCGCGACAAGCCTCATGGGTTCCCGCTCCCGCATGATCGAGAGGACCGGGGCGCGAGCGCCCTCGGGCCGCGCCTGCCGCATCCTCCGCTGGCGTCCAGCTGCTTTCCCGAGGAGCCGCATCCGCTCGTCGCCGGCATTTCCTTCCGGCATGATCCCGGAGAATGAGACCAGACCGGTAACAGGCGAGGCTTGAATGAGCATCTCCACCGCGCAAAAGCATGCCCGTCGAGCGCAAAACTCGGACAGCGTCGAGGACGTGGCCTATAACATGGCATGTGCCATCGATGAATTGATCCAGGCGATCCGCGACCTGGAAGCGCGACTGAAACGCTTGGAATCAAAGCTGCGGTAGGGCCGGACCAGACGCTGCGGCATACTCCGATCAGCTCGAGCTCGTCGGCGTCGCGCAACCCGCCTCCTTATTCCTTCTTGTCTCCGCTCTGCGGTCGTTCCAGGCACTCCGGCTCGGTTGGCTGGCAGGCAATTCCGATGTTCGAGCAGACAACGCTTGCGTTGTCGCTCCTGTTGCAGGTCCGGCATTTATCCGTCCAACGGATGCACGTGCTGTCGCGATCGCCGTAGTTGAAGACATGCGGCTGATCGTCGCCGGACGGCAGCGATCTGGTGTGCTCGGGCATTTCTTCGGCTGATGCCGCCGCGCTGACGAGCAAGGCAACTCCGAGCAGGCCGAGAGCAAACGCTCTGCTGGTTTTCATATGAGGGTCCGCAGCTTTCGCCGCCGTACGGTTATCAAGCGGCCAATGACGGCGTTTTGGAGGGCGACCCGCCTGGTCCGCCCCCTATCCACCTGCCGTGCTGCGGCAGGGCAATGCCTCGCCTCTAAGAACGGACAAACCACCGTTCGACCTGCCCTCCCGAGCGAGCGGTCCAGTTTGGAACCCCGAACGCGGCGGTGGCGGCCTCGGATATTCGCTCCAGAATGCCTTCATTTTACCTCTTTGACTGTTCAGGTTGCACGTCTCGTCGAGAATGGGGGTTCTGCCATGGCGAAGGCATTTGCGGTCTGCGCTCTGTGCATCGTCTCTGCGGCTGTAGGGGCCGGGGTCGACCACTATTTTGCGGCAGCAATTGAGCAAGGTGGTCCCCGCTTACAAGAAGCCGTGGCTCCGAAAGCTGCGGTAGCTGCCGCGCCAGGGGCGACGAATGCCGAGGTGCTTGGTGACAGGGTCAGATGCGATATCAGATACCAGGAGTTGAAAATCCCTCCCAGCGAATATCAGTCATTCAAACGCAAGTGCATGGGCCCGAGCTGGAACGAGGACTAGGCTGCGCCGCATCCCCGGCCAAATACGCGGCGGTCGTGAGCTCCTAGCCATCGGTTCTGATGCAGGGGCTGCTCTGGAAGGAGCGGGCGCCCATGAGGGCATTTCGTGCCATGGCCCGGCTTGTCCCACCCGCCCACGCCTCGGGCGCAGCAAAGCCGCGGATGCCCGGCACAAGGCAGCACAAGGCCCGGCATGAAACACCCAACCACATGATGCAGTGTCGCGGCCATAGGAGATTGTGCCATGGCCGCGAACGTCCCTTCCGAGCCCCCCTTCCAGAACGAAGACGCGCCTTCGCCTATGTCGAGGCGCGGCTATGGCCGAACGTCCCTGTTTGCCGTCATTGCAGCGAGCGGGAGCGCATTGGGAGGCTCAAGTGCAACAGCGCCGGGTCGGACCTGTATACCAGCATCGGCGGGCAGTTTGCCCGGCATTTCACCGTGGCAAATGCGGCCAAGGAATACGTTCGGCGCCGTCCGACCAACACGGTGGAAGCGCAGCATCGCGTGTACCAGTATGTTTTAGAAGCCCACTTGCACCGTCCGAAGGAATTTGAAGACGCCTTCAAGAAGGTTGTCCAGCAGTCTCAACGGCCTCGGTCAGGCGGGGATTGATATTCGTTTGAACCGGCCAGCGCGTGATATTTCAAATATGAATGGCTTAGCCGTGACGCCGATCCGGTCATTGATCCCATCATATGCACGCAGGAAGTACCGTATCTTTTCCCACGTCTGCGAATTCGCGCCGGGCAGATAAAAACAACCTGCCTTGTGCTGCTTGATCGCTGAAATCTCCAGCAACAGAGTATGAAACTTGCGATCGTGGCTGAACACTATCCAGCCTTCCGCCGCGACTTTGGCTAGCCATTCATCGTCTGTCGTATCTTGAGAAAACCGAAATTTGTTTTTCGGGTTTTCGTGGTACTCGACAACAAAAGGGGGCCGCGCTGCCTTAATAACCTCTGGAAAGCGCTTACCGAAATTGCGATCAAAATAAAACGTCAGTGTAATCGCCTGCCCCTCTCGGCGGTGCCAAGCACGCCTTCAAATCGTAGAGCTTCTCTCACTTCGTCTTTTGCGATTCCGAAGTCTTCAGCGATGTCCGAGTCGCTTTCCCCGGCGTTCCATCGTCCCTTTAGTACCCACGTAGGGGCACCCCTCACACTCGGAGCACCGAATGAGATCTGCGGATCAATAATTATTGGAGAAAAACGACCGGCAACATGCCACCTCATCACTATGTCTTCATAGTCGAACTCGCGAAGCCGGCCAATTATCAACTCCCATTCAAGCTGGCCCTCCCGATCGGCTTGAACGACGGTGCCTTCCTTTACGTCGATCTGTTGCGAATCCAGGTACAAGTGCTTCGCGTTTTCCTTGAAGCTATATTCTGCAAATGGAAATTCGCTCCTAAGTTCGTGCGCAGCCCAACCGCGCGTCGCACGAATACGCTTCATCGACACCCCGGCTTTGCGGAAAGCGGCAACCACCGCAACCTCAATGAGTTGAAAGTAATTCAACGCGGACCGTTGCTCGCGCTCCTTCAGCAACTGTGCTTCGATCTTGTGCCACGCGGCGACAGTTTGCGGCGCAATGCGAGCATAATGGGCAGCTTCCCCGATCTGATACGCCGGGAGAAAAAGGCGCCGCCGCCATGGCTGATCCAACCGCTCCGACACTAGACTAACCATGATTGGGACCGCATCTCGTTCGCTTAGAGCCTTATCAGCCGTGTCCGCTACGTCTGTTCAACAACGCACAGATCGCAGGACGGGCTATGAGAACAATACATGAACACGGGTGGAAACGCCAGAGGGACAAAGAGGCACGGCTCGGAGCTCAGGTTAACGACCGTCTGAGCGCAATTTTGCGTTGACGGCATGGTGTGATTCCGTAGGCGCGCTGATTCGCATCGGAGCGCCATCATGGACGCCATCTTCGAGGGTGAGAGTCCGCGTGCGCGTTT
>DATBHG010000010.1:0-31965 GCA_036557665.1 Xanthobacteraceae bacterium
GAATTTCAGCCCCACGCTCTCGACGCACTGCGCCAGCCGCTCGAGACCGGCGAAGTGGCGATCGCGCGGGTGAACCATCGGGTCACCTATCCGGCGCGATTCATGCTGGTTGCTGCCATGAACCCGTGCCGTTGCGGGCGCGCCAGCGAGCCCGGATTTACCTGCAGGCGGGGGCCGAACGCGCGTTGTGCGGCCGACTATCAGGGGCGGCTTTCCGGGCCCCTCCTCGACCGCATCGATCTGCACATCGAGGTACCGGCAGTCACTGCGGCCGATCTCATCTTGCCGCCGCCGTCCGAAGGAAGCCGCGAAGTGGCCGAGCGCGTTCTGCGCGCGAGAACGATGCAGGCGCATCGTTATGCCGCGATCGGGCTTGCGCACATCAGCACCAACGCCGCGGCGCACACTTCCGTGCTCGAGGACGCGGCGCGCCCGGATGCGGGCGGGCTCGCGCTCCTGCGCGATGCGGCGGACGCCATGCGGCTTTCCGCACGCGGCTACCATCGCGTGCTGCGGGTCGCCCGCACCCTGGCCGACCTCGACGGCACCGAAAGAGTGGGCCGCATTCACCTCGCGGAGGCCCTCTCCTACCGCATGCTCGCGGACGAGGTCAGGCGCGCTGCCTGAGCACAGGAATCCACCGCCGGTTAGGGTTGATGGCTTCTTAGCGGGTCGTGTGCAGCGCGCCCTGCTGCTCCACCGCTGAAGCGGAACCGGAAATCCGCGCCGTGACGGTTAGCGTCGCGTCAACCCTGTTCATCGCAAAGCATGCGCCAGCTCATCACGTTGCAAGAGAACAGCAAAGGCTTGCGCGACAGAGTCGCTGCCAAGATTCGAGGCGGAAGGAACGCCGGAGCTGCGTTTGAACCGCCCCGCGGGACCGGCGACGGAAGATGCGAGGATTACTCCGCAGCGGCAGTGAGCCGAGCAGGCGTGCGGCCCACCGCTCGCCATCCCTCCCTGTCGTCCCGGGCGTTGTGCTGTCGGTGTCACTGGCCGCGGGGTTCAGCTTCCTCGCGGCGATGACCAGCCCGCATTCGTGGGAAAACCGGCACGTCCTCGCCGTTACGGCGGCCCTGCTCGCAGCAGGCTGCAGCGCGATCGGTCTGCTTGTTTGCACTCTGCGGAAGATGCGCGGCGAACGGCGCACTATGCGATTGCGGCTCGAGCAGCTCGCGGACCGCAATTGGGAGCTCGGAGAAGCCGAGGAGCGCGCGCGCGAGGCTCAGGGCGCACTGGCGAAAGCGCGCGATCAGGCTGAAGCCGCCAATCGGGCCAAATCGAGGTTTCTGGCCGTGATCTCCCACGAGATCAGAACGCCGCTCAACGGCATCCTGGGAATGTCGCATCTGCTGCTCGACACGGCGCTCACGCCGGAGCAGACGACCTATGTCAACGCGGTGAGCACCTCGGGACAGCTCCTGCTGGCGCTGATCGACGACATCCTCGACTTCTCCAAGATCGAGGCAGGCCGGCTGGACATCGACGTGCGCGCCTTCGATCTGACCGCCGCCGTCGAGGAGACGGTCGAGCTGATTGCGCCGCGCGCGCACGAAAAGAAGCTCGAGATCGCATCGTATGTCGGCAGTGGCCTGCCGCAACGTGTGATGGGCGATCCGGCGCGGCTGCGCCAGGTCCTGCTCAATCTCGCGGGCAATGCCGTCAAATTCACGGAGCGCGGCGGTGTCGCCATCGCCGTCGAGGCGTCCGGCGAAGCCGATCGGATCCAGCTCGCGGTGCGCGATACCGGGATCGGAATTCCTGCATCGGAGCAGAGCCGGATCTTTCAGGAATTCGAGCAGGTGGACACCGGACCCAGCCGGAGGTTCGGCGGCACCGGCCTTGGTCTTGCGATTACCAAGCGCATCGTCGAGGGCATGGCCGGCAGGCTCACCGTCGAGAGCACCCCCGGCGTGGGCTCAACCTTCAGCGTCGGGCTTGTGCTGCCGCCGGCAGACGAGCAGCAGCTTGCCGCTGCCGTGCGCCCCTGCCTCGCCGGTGCCGCCGCGCTCATCGTGTCGGCGACGGAGCTCGGCGCCTCGCTCGTTGCACGTCATCTGACGGATTGGGGAGCGCGAGCCTCGATCGTCAGCAGCGAGCGGAGCGCCCAATTGCTCCTCGCTGAACAACGGTCGTGGAGTGCCATTCTGATCGATTACGCCATTGGCCGAGATGGTTGCGAGCGGCTCTTGCGGGCAGCATGCGCGGTCGAGCGGCGGATAGTGCTGCTAACGCCCGCCGAGCGTGAGGAGATTGCGGCTCTGAGGCAAGCCGGATCCTCCGGCTATCTCATAAAGCCCGTCAGACGCGATTCTCTGGCGATGCAGATGGCCGAGGAAATGCCCCTGGATGACGCCCATCGACATGACCCGTTCCCGGCCGAAGCGGCGGGATCGGGAGTGGCGACACGCGGGCTTGCGGTCCTGGTTGCCGAGGACAATGACATCAATGCGCTGCTGGTGCGGGCGCTGCTCGCCCGGCTCGGCCATCGAGCTACGATGGTCAAATCCGGTGACGCTGCTTTCGCTGCGTGCGCGGCGGCACAGGCCGCCGGCTCCCCCTACGATTTGCTGCTTCTGGACCTGCACATGCCCGAGGGGAACGGGATCGAGACGGTGCAACGGATACGCGCAATGGAAACCGAAGCTGGCGGGCGCCGGCTCCCGATCATTGCGCTGACGGCCAATGCCTATGCGGAGGACCGCGCCGCGGCGCTTGCCGCCGGGATGGACGGTTTTCTGGTCAAGCCGCTCGAGCGCCGCGCGCTGCTCGACGTTCTGGCCGAAATCGACGTGACGGCGCGATCCGCAGCCTGAATCAGCAATATTGATGAATTCGCGAGTGCTGCTGCCAGGCCAGCAAGCTTGCGCGTCTACGCCATGATGTTAGATTCGGGCGCGTGACGGCACTCCCCAAAAACAAGATGACGGTTGACGAGTATCTCGCCTGGGCGGAAGGCCGGCCCGGACGCTTCGAGCTCTATGCGGGAAGCGTCTATCCGATGGCGCCCGAGCGTGCTGGGCACGCCAAGGTGAAGTTTGCAATCCAGGACGCGCTGCGCACAGCGATCGGGCGGGCGGGCTTGCCGTGCCACATGCTGCCGGGCGGCATGACTGTCCGCATCGATGCGTATACCGCGCACGAGCCGGACGCGCTCGTCTATTGCGGCGACGAGCTGCCGGATTCCGCCATCGAGGTGCCAAACCCGGTAATCGTGGTCGAGGTGCTTTCTCCCTCGACGCGCCATATCGATGCCTCAGCCAAGCTCGCCGGCTATTTCCGCATACCCTCCGTACAGCATTATCTCATCGTCGATCCGGACCGGCGGTTCGTCATTCACCATGCGCGTCGAGCGGGTGACGTACTGGCGACCCGTGTCGTGCATGAAGGGAGCATCGCGCTTGCCCCGCCCGGCATTGACGTCGCGGTCGGGGATTTCTTCGCGATCTGATCGACCGGTCACAGCTTGCGCAGCGCGACCTCCTCGACCAGGTGACTCTCGCCTTTTTTCAGGATGAGGTCGGCGCGCTGGCGCGTGGGCAGGATGTTCTCATGGAGATTGAGGAGGTTGATGCGGCACCAGATCGAGGTCGCCGTGGTGATCGCCTCCTCGTCCGAGAGCGTGGCGTAGCGGTGGAAATAGGACTTGGGATCGCTGAACGCGGTTCCGCGCAGCGTAAGAAAGCGGTCGACATACCAGTTGCGCAACACCTCCTCGCCGGCGTCGAGATAGACCGAGAAATCGAAATAGTCCGAGACGTAGGGGATGGCCTTGCCCTCCTTGGGCGGCAGCCCGGTCTGGAGCACGTTGAGCCCCTCGACGATCAGAATGTCCGGCCGGTCGATCTCGACCCACTGATTGGGCATCACATCGTAGACGAGATGGGAGTAGACGGGTGCCCGCGTCGGCCGCCGGCCGGCTTTTACGTCGGAGAGGAAACGCAGGAGAGTGGGGAGGTCATAGCTTTCCGGAAAACCCTTCCGCTCCATCAGGCCTTCGCGGGCGAGGATGGCATTGGGATAGAGAAAGCCGTCGGTGGTGACGAGGTCGACCTTGGGAACATTGGGCCAGCGCGCAAGCAGCGCCTGCAGCACGCGCGCCGTGGTCGATTTGCCTACCGCAACCGAGCCGGCAACGCCGATGATGTAGGGCATCTTGCTGTCCCGGGTGCCCAGGAAGTCCTGCTGCGCCCGAAACAGGCGCTGGGTCGCCGCGACGTAAAGCGAAAGCAGGCGCGAGAGCGGCAGGTAGATTTCCTCAACCTCCTGGATGTCAAGGCGGTCGTGCAATGAACGCACCCGCGTGACCTCGTCCGGCGTGAGTGTCATCGGCGTGTCCTCGCGCCGTTCCGCCCATTCCGCCCGGGAGAAGACACGGTAGGGAGAGAGGCCGTCCTCGGTGCGCTGCTCCATCGACCTTCTCAGCTGCGCTGACGCGACGTCTTTTCCTGCAGGCCGCTCTGCCCGGTGCGCGCACCCAGCGCCGCCTCCACCTCGGCTAGCGCAATGCCGCGCGCCCGCAGCAGCACCAGCAAGTGATAGATGAGATCCGCGGCCTCGGCGATCAACCGCTCGCGGTCCTCGCCGACCGCCGCGATCACGGTCTCGATCGACTCCTCGCCGAGCTTCCTGGCACAATGCCCGACCCCGCCGTCGAGCAGCCGGCGCGTATAGGAGACCTCCGCGCTTGCGCGCGCACGCTCTTCGATCCGGCTCTCGAGGTCGTGCAGCTTGAAACTGGACATGGCCCTGCTCGCCCGCGCTGCATATCACCTCTGGACCGGCTGCGGGAGACCGTTGCAAGCTTGTGTGTTGCCCTGTCGGGGCCGGCGGCGGCTTGCTCGCCCGGCAACCAGGCGACTCAACGAAAGAGGGAGACCCACATGACGGATCGCCGGACATTCATGACAAGCGCACTCGCGCTTCCGGTGATGGCAGCCGGACGGCTCGGGTTGCACGCCGAGGAGGCATGGCCGGCGCGCACCATCACGATCGTCGTCCCATTCCCGGCCGGCGGGGTTGCCGACTATGCCGCCCGTCCGCTCGCTGCGTTCCTGTCCGCGAGGTTGGGAAAGAACGTCGTGGTCGAGAACAAGGGAGGAGCGGGCGGCGGAATCGGCCACGCTTATGTCGCGCGGGCGGAGCCCGACGGCTACACCATCATGACGGCACTGCCGTCGCTGGCGGTCATCCCGGAGGCAAACCGTCTGGCGGGCAAGGCGGCAACCTATGAGGTGGATCAGTTCGTGCCGCTGGCGCGCCTGCTTGCGGATCCTGCCATCCTCGCGGTCCACAAATCGGCTCCGTGGAATTCCGTCGACCAGTTGATTGCCGACGTGCGCAACAATCCCGGCCAGATCCCTTACGGCACGTCCGGGCACCTCGGCACCGTGCATCTTGCGATGGAGATGTTTTTGGCCGCAGCGCAGCTCAAGATGGTGCACGTGCCGTATCAGGGCGGAGGCCCCTCTTTCAGCGCCCTCCTTTCCAGGCAGGTCCCGATCGTGCCGACGCTCGTCTCCACCGCCAAGGGACAGATCGATGCCGGCAACATTCGGGTGCTGGCGCAATGGGGAACCGAGCGGCTGCCCAGCCTGCCGCAGGTCCCGACGTTTCAGGAGGCGGGATACCCGGACGTGGTCTATATCCTGTGGACCGGGGTATTCGCGCCGAGACAAATACCGGCGCAGGTCGTGGGCATCCTGCGCAATGCGATCCGCGCGTTCATGCAGGACAAGACCGTGGTGCAGCGGCTGGAGCAGGCGGGCAGCCAGGTTTCCTACCTGGATGGGCCGGAGTTCGAAACCTTCCTGCAAAGCGACACCGATCGGCTGCTCAAGATCGTGCGTCAGATCGGCCTCTCCTAGTCGCTCAGGCCAATGCGGCAGGGAGGCCCCATACTCGTCTACTCCGTCTATCGCTCGGACATTGACCGATTCGGAAATCTGTTGGCTCGCGCGCTGCCCGATGCGGCGATTCATTGCGCGACCACGCCGGAGGAGGCTTCACCCTACCTCCCGGATACCGAGATTCTTTACGGTTGGGGCTTTCCGGCGCAGATGCTCAAGAGCATGCCGCGCCTGCGCTGGCTGCAGAAGATGGGCGCCGGCGTCGACGAGATCATCGAGGATTGGCCGTTCGGACCCGAGGTGTTGTTGACCCGCACCGCCGGCGAGCTGATCGCCCCGCGCATGACCGAATACGCGGTTGCTGCGATCCTCGACCAGAGCCTCGAGCTCGCTACGGCGCGCGCGCAACAGCGGCGGCACGACTGGTCCTATTACGAGGTCGGCACCATCAGAAAGCTCACCGTCGGGATCGCGGGCGTGGGCGAGATCGGCGCCGCCGTCGGGCGAGCCGTGCGCGGACTTGGCGCGCGCGCGATCGGATGGCGGCGCTCCGAGGACGCTTGCGCCGGGGTCGATGAAGTCTTTGCCGGCAACGCTGCATTGCCGCGCTTCGCCGGTCTCTGTGACGCGCTTGTCCTGGTATTGCCGCTGACACGGGAGACGAAAGGCCTTTTCGGGGCGCGGCTGCTCGCCTGCTGCCGGCGCGGAGCGCACATCGTCAACATCGGCCGCGGCGGGGTGATCGACGAGGCCGCGCTGCTCGATGCGCTCGACACCGGGCTCGTCGGGCACGCCACGCTCGACGTTTTCGCGAACGAGCCGCTTGCGCCCGGCCACCCGTTCTGGGGACATCCCCGCGTGACCGTCACTCCGCATATCTGCGGGCCGCTCGTGCCGGAGGATGTGGTGCCGCACTTTCTCGCAAACCATGCGGCGTTCCTCAACGGCTGCCCGCTGAAGAACGTCATCGATATCGAGAGACAATATTGATGGGATCTCTTGCTCTTGCCCAATTGGATGCCAGCGAGCTGGTGAAGCTTTTCCGGCGCGGCGAAGCATCGCCGGTCGAGGCAACCCGGGCGGCGCTGGCGCGAATCGAAAGCTTCAATGGACGCTACAACGGGTTTTGCCTGATCGATCCCGAGCATGCGCTTGCGGCCGCGGCGGCATCGGAACAGCGCTGGCGCAAGGGCGAGCCGCGAAGCTACATCGATGGCGTCCCGGCGAGCATCAAGGACATCATCCTTACCCGCGGCTGGCCGACATTGCGCGGCTCGAGGACGGTCGATCCTGCGCAGGATTGGAACGAGGACGCGCCGGCAGTCGCGCGCCTGCGCGAAGCCGGAGCGGTGCTTCTGGGAAAGACGACCACTCCCGAATTCGGATGGAAGGCGGTCTGCGATTCTCCGCTTACCGGGATCACGCGCAATCCCTGGGACGACGGCAAGACCTCGGGCGGATCGAGCGGCGGCGCGGCGCTCGCTGCCGCCCTGCACATGGGTCGCTTGCATCTCGGCACCGACGGCGGCGGCTCGATCCGCATTCCATCGGCGTTCACTGGAGTATTCGGGATCAAACCGACGTTCGGCCTGGTACCCGCTTATCCGCTCAGCCCGTTCGGCACCATCGCGCATCTCGGCCCCATCACCGCATCGGTCGGCGATGCCGCGCGCATGCTCACCGTGCTGGCGCAGCCCGACGAGCGCGACTGGTACAGCCTGCCTTATCGCCCCTGCGACTTCACCATCGGCATCGAGCGGGGCGTGCGCGGCCTGCGCATGGCGCTGAGCCTCGATCTCGGATACGCGAAAATCGATCCGGAGATCCGTGCGCTGGTGGAGGCCGCCGCACAGAGATTTACCGAGGCGGGGGCCACGGTCGAGCTCCGCGCTCCCGGTTTCCCTGACCCGATCGAGATCTTCAACGTGCATTGGTTCACCGGAGCTGCGAGCGTCCGTTCTGCGATACCGCGTGAGCGCTGGTCCCTGCTTGATCCCGGTTTCGACCGCATAGCCGCTCTTGGCGAAACCATTCCCCACATGGATTATGTTCAGGCCGTCAACAGACGAGCCGAGCTTGGATTGGCCATGGCGCGTTTTCACCGGGAGTTCGACATCCTGCTCACGCCGACCTTGCCGCTCACCGCCTTCGAGGCGGGCCGCCTGGCGCCGGCGGGGACCGATCAAACAAATTGGGCCGACTGGACCCCGTTCAGCTTCCCCTTCAACTTGACGCAACAGCCCGCGGCGTCGATTCCCTGCGGGTTTACCAGCGCCGGGCTGCCGGTCGGGCTGCAAATCGTCGCGGCGAAATATCAGGACAGCCTCGTTCTGTGCGTGGCGCGCGCCTTCGAGGCGATGTGCCCGATCAAGCCTCCCCCGGCTTTCGCTGACGCCGCCGGCCGCCGCACGGATCAACGATGACCCGCGGTGCCGAGCAGCGCATGCATGGAAGCGAGACCTTGTCGGAGCGCGAACGCGCATTCGTGCTGCAGCAAAAAGTTGCCCGTCTTGCCACCGCCGACGCACGCGGGATCCCGCATGTGGTGCCGGTTTGCTTCGCAATTACCGGGCACGCGCTGTACATTACCGTCGATGAAAAGCCGAAAACCACGTTCACCGCGCTCAAGCGGCTGCGCAACATTGCCGAGAACCCGGCAGTCACCCTCGTGGTCGACCGTTACGACGAGGACTGGGCGCTGCTCGGCTGGGTCATGCTGCACGGCCGCGCCGAGATCCTCACCGGCGGAACGGAACATCGGCAGGCGCAGGCGCTTCTCCGGACGCGATATCCTCAACTCGAGCGGATGGATATCGCGCGGTGCCCGGTCATCGCGGTGAGGCTCGAACGCGCGACCAGCTGGGGCAACCTGTCGGCCGCCGAGGGAGGTTGAGCATGCATGTCGGGGTTTTTCATTTTCCCACCGATTACGGCATCGAGGTTCCCGAGCTCGCGAGCGCACTCGAGGCGCGCGGCTTCGAATCGCTGCTCGTCTGCGAGCATACGCACATCCCGGTGAGCCGGCGCACGCCCTTTGCCGGCGGCGGCGAGCTGCCGAAGCGCTACGCGCATACCCATGATCCATTCGTCGCCCTCTCCTTCGCGGCGGCAGCCACGCGCACTCTCAAGATCGGCACCGGCATCGCGCTCATTCCGCAGCGCGACCCGATCATCACCGCCAAATCGGTGGCGAGCCTCGATCAGCTCTCCGGCGGGCGGCTCATATTCGCCATCGGAGGGGGCTGGAACGTGGACGAGATGGAGAACCACGGCGCCCGCTACCACACCCGCTTCAAGCTGCTGCGCGAACGCGTTCTGGCCATGAAAGCGCTGTGGACGCAGGAGCAAGCCGAATTCCACGGCGAGCTTGTGAATTTCGATCCGGTGTGGCTCTACCCCAAACCGAGGCAGAAACCGCATCCGCCGATCCTGCTCGGGGGTGAGAGCGATCACACCATCAAGCGGGTCGTGGAATTCTGCGACGGCTGGTTCCCGCGCGCGCGGGGCGGTTTCGAGCCGCGGAGCGCCGTGGAGCGCCTGCGCCGGGCCGCCAGCGCCTCCGGCCGCGATCCCGCGACGCTCTCGATCACGGTCTTTGCCGCGCCTGCCGATGCGGCGGCGCTCGCGGTCTATCGCGAGGCGGGCATCGGCCGCGTCCTCCTCGAAGCGCCGGATCAGCCTCGCGACGAGATGATGCGCATCCTCGACCGCAACGCGCCGCTCACGAAACAATTCATGTAGGCGAGAGCATGTAGCGGCGCGGCACCGCCGCGCCCTCCATCCTCTTGCTCGCACTTGCGTTCACGGATCGAGCCGCATCGGCAAGCCCGCAGCAGCCATGTGAGCTTTTGCCTGGCGGATCGAGTATTCGCCGAAATGGAAGATGGAGGCTGCAAGCACGGCGGTCGCATGACCGTCGCGGATGCCTTCGACCAGATGATCCAGCGTGCCTACCCCGCCGGAAGCGATTACCGGGACCGTCACCGCGTCGGCCAACGCGCGGGTGAGCGGAATGTCGAACCCTTGCCGGGTGCCGTCACGGTCCATTGACGTGAGCAGGATCTCGCCCGCTCCGAGCGCAACCACCTCGCGCGCGTAATCGACCGCATCGAGGCCGGTCGGGTTGCGTCCGCCGTGGGTGAAGATTTCCCAGCGATCGGCTTTTCCCGGTGGCGATACTTTCTTGGCGTCGATTGCAACCACGATGCACTGGTCGCCGAATTTTTCCGCCGCTTCCTTCACGAAGGCACGGCGCGCCACCGCGGCGGTGTTGATGGACACCTTGTCGGCGCCCGAGGCCAGGAGCTTGCGGATGTCCTCGGTCGTGCGCACGCCGCCCCCGACGGTCAGCGGCATGAAGCAGGCTTCGGCGGTGCGGCGCACCACATCCAATATGATGTCGCGGTTCTCGTGGCTTGCGGTGATGTCGAGAAAGGTGAGCTCGTCGGCGCCGGCGGCGTCATAGGCGATCGCCGCCTCGACCGGATCGCCCGCATCGCGCAGATCGAGGAACTTGATCCCTTTGACAACGCGGCCGTCCTTGACGTCGAGACAGGGAATGACGCGGACCTTGAACATCAGGCGCTGCGCCCTCTCGCTTCCCCTATGAGCCGCAACGCTTCCCCGGCATCGAGGCGGCCGTCGTAGAGCGCGCGTCCTGCGATGGCGCCTGCGAGCTTGCTTGCGCGAGGGTGGAGCAGCGCCTTGATGTCGTCGAGCGACGCCAATCCTCCCGATGCGATCACGGGCGTGCTGACCGCGTCTGCCAGCGCAAGCGTCGCGTCGAGGTTGAGACCTTTGAGCAAGCCGTCGCGGGCGATATCGGTGTGGATGATGGCCGCCGCTCCTGCATCCTCGAGCCGCTTCGCGAGCTCGGCCGCCGCAAGCTCCGTCGTGCGGGCCCAACCTTCGACCGCAACCCTGCCGTCCCGAGCATCGAGCCCGACGGCAATGCAGCCAGGAAAAGCCCGCGTCGCCTGTCGCACAAAGTCCGGATCGCGCACCGCTGCCGTCCCGATGATGACGCGATCGATGCCGCTCCGCAGCCATGCCTCCAGCACCGCGGTATCGCGGATGCCGCCGCCCAGCTGGATCGGTATCGCCACTGCCGCGCGAATGCGCTCGACCGCGGCCGTATTGACCGGCTTGCCGGCAATGGCGCCGTCGAGATCGACGATGTGCAGATACTCGAAACCCTGCCGCTGGAATTCCGCGGCCTGGGCCGCCGGATCATCATGGAAGATCGTGGCGCGCGCCATGTCCCCCTGAATGAGCCGGACGCATTTGCCGTCCTTGAGATCAATGGCGGGAAACAGAATCACGAAAAAACAACAGAACGGGATGAGCCGATGGGCATGCTCGTGTAGGGTGGGCAAAGGCGCGCGCCCATATGCCCTCCCACGTGAGCACAATGTACGCGTGCCGTGCCCACGCAGTTAGCCGCGGAGACCCCGTCGGCGTGGGCACGGCGCGCGCGAGAGCGTGCGCCTTTGCCCACCCTGCGGAATCACGGAGCATCACGGCTGCCATCGCAGGAAGTTTGCAATCAGGCGCAGGCCGAGCCGCTGACTCTTTTCCGGATGGAACTGGGTGCCCGCGGCACTGTCGCGTGCCACCACGGCGGTGACCGGTCCGCCGTAGTCGGCGTCGGCGACGAGGTCGGACCGTTCCGATGCCGACAGATGGTACGAGTGCACGAAATAGCCGTGCAGACCCTCGGGCCCGAGCGCAATGCCGTCGAGCAGGGGATGCGGCCGGTGCCGGTTCAGCGTATTCCAGCCCATGTGGGGGATCTTGAGCCCGGGGTCGTTCGGCGCAATGCGCGTGACGTCGCCTTTGATCCAACCCAGGCCTTGCGTCACCTCGTACTCGCATCCGCGCTCCGCCATGAGCTGCATGCCGACGCAGATGCCGAGAAAGGGACGTCCGCACACCCGCACGGATTGATTGAGCGCGTCCACCATGCCGTCGACCTCGGCCAGGCCGCGCCGGCAATCTGCAAAGGCTCCGACCCCGGGCAGCACGATACGGTCGGCACGCGCGACGCGGTCGGGATCGCCGGTGACGGTGATCCGGGCCGCGAGGCCGGCCTCGCGGCCCGCACGCTCAAACGCTTTCGCGGCGGAATGCAGGTTACCGGAGCCGTAATCGACGATTGCGACGTTCACCGGACGCCCCCCGGGTGGGGAAACAGACCGACGATCCCCGAGCCGGGCGTGGTGACCGGGAGCGTCCTCCCGGCCGGCAGCACCGGCGCGCTGCCGCTATGCGTTGATCCCTGCGGGTTCTGTTGGATCCAGCGGTCGAAAAACCGCTGCTCGGCGGATTCGAGATCATCCCCGACCACGATCCCGGCATTTGTCCAACCCCGCCGCGCAAGGGTAACGCGGCGCAGTGTCGCTGCCTCCAATCCGACCAGGAATGCGAGCAGCGCGCCTGCCGCGACGCGTATTCCGAACGAGGCGCCCATGGCGTGCAACGCGGCCTGAAGCGCAACGGCGAGCACGCAATAGCCGACAAATACCAGCCAGAGCCGGTGCCACAACATCCAGAGCGGAGCGAGCAGGAAGGCCCAGAAGGAGAATCCGTCGCGCACGAACACGAAGCGTTCCGGTCCGGAGACAGACCTCCTCGCGGTCGAGGGCGGCAGGTGCACGGTGTAGACCGACATGATCGTTCTCTCTTCTATGCTCCTTCCCCTGGCCGGGTCTTTGGCGGGGAGGGGATCAGCCGCCGAGCGAGCCCTTGGTCGACGGGATCTCGTTCGCGCCCGCCCGGTCGATGGCGACCGCGGCGCGCAATGCGCGCGCCAATCCTTTGAAGCAGGATTCGGCGATATGATGATCGTTGCTGCCGTAAAGCGTCGTCACGTGCAGGGTGAGGCCGCTGTTCATCGCAAATGCCTGAAACCATTCCCGCACCAGCTCGGTGTCGAAGCTGCCGACCTTGTCGCGCACGAACTCGGTCTTGAACACCAGCACCGGCCGGCCGGACACGTCGAGAGCAACGCGCGTGAGGGTCTCGTCCATCGGCATGTGAACGTCGGCATAGCGGGTGATGCCCTTCATGTCGCCGAGTGCCTGCTTGACCGCCTGGCCGAACGCGATCCCGACATCCTCGGTCGTATGATGATGATCCACGTGCAGGTCGCCTTTTGCCCGCACCGCGAGGTCGATGCGGGAATGCCGCGCCAGCAGCTCCAGCATGTGATCGAGAAAGCCTATGCCGGTCGCGACACTTGATTGCCCGCCGCCATCGAGATCGAGCTCCACCTCCACCTCGGTCTCCTTGGTCGTGCGCTTGACCGATCCTTTGCGCATGCTCTTTCCATGGCTCGAACGCGCGCCTTCTATCAGGCGTGCCCGACGCCCGCCACTCGCAGCCTAGCCACAGCTGCTGCGGTCGGATGCATGCATATCCGCGCTACAGACTCGCTCGAGCTCCCTCTCCCCGCTTCAGCGGGGAGAGGGCGGGGGTGAGGGGCAGACGGGGACAGTCTCGCATGTGCCTTTGCCCCTCACCCCAACCCTCTCCCCGTAAGAACGGGGAGAGGGGGTTCGGCCACGTTTGCGGCAGCACTGTGGGTCAACAACATCGAAGCGCGCTGTAAATTGCGCCTTCAACGCGCAATGCCTACATGCCCTCGCAGGCCCGGACCCGCGCATGCAACCGTCCTCTCCCGATCTCTGGCACGGCACCACCATCCTTACCGTCCGCAAACAGGGTACCGTCGTGATCGGCGGCGACGGACAGGTTTCGATCGGACAAACCGTGGTCAAGGCGAATGCCAAGAAGGTCCGCCGGCTCGGCAAGGGCGATGTGATCGGCGGCTTTGCCGGGGCCACTGCCGACGCATTCACGCTGTTCGAGCGGCTCGAGGGCAAGCTCGATCAATATCCCGGGCAGCTCACGCGCGCCGCGGTCGAGCTTGCCAAGGACTGGCGCACCGATCGCTATCTGCGCCGGCTCGAAGCCATGATGATCGTGGCCGACACGCAGGTATCTCTCATTCTCACCGGCACCGGCGACGTGCTCGAGCCCGAGGGCGGCGTCATGGGCATCGGCTCCGGCGGCAATTACGCCCTGGCGGCGGCGCGCGCTCTGCTCGACGGGTCGCTCGACGCGGAGGGGATAGTACGCAAGGCCATGGACATCGCCGCCGATATTTGCGTCTACACCAACCGCAACCTCACCCTGGAGAAGCTTTGAGCTGTCCATGACCGAGTTCTCCCCGCGCGAAATCGTCTCGGAGCTCGACCGCTTCATCATCGGACAATCCGATGCGAAGCGCGCCGTCGCGGTGGCGTTGCGCAACCGCTGGCGGCGCCTGCAGCTCGACGAGAAGCTGCGGGAGGAGGTGCTGCCGAAGAACATCCTCATGATCGGGCCGACCGGCGTGGGCAAGACCGAGATTTCCCGCCGGCTGGCCAAGCTCGCCGGCGCGCCGTTCCTCAAAGTCGAGGCCACCAAATTCACCGAGGTGGGGTACGTCGGCCGCGACGTCGAGCAGATCGTGCGCGACCTCGTCGAGATCGCTATCGTTCAGACGCGGGAGCGCAAACGCAAGGACGTGCATGCGCGCGCACAGCTCGCGGCCGAGGAGCGGGTGGTCAATGCTCTCGTCGGCGAGAATGCGAGCGCGTCGACCAAGGACGTGTTCCGGCGCAAGCTGCGCGCCGGCGAGCTCAACGACAAGGAGATCGAGATCGAGGTGCAGGCGGGCGGCAGCGGCATGCCGCTGTTCGAGATCCCGGGGATGCCCGGCGCCCACATGGGCGCGATCTCGATCGGCGACATTTTCAACAAGCTCGGCGGCAGTGGGCGCACCAAGACCCGGCGGGTCACGGTGGCTGAATCCCACGAGATCCTGATCAACGAGGAATCTGACAAGCTCCTCGACAACGACCAGCTGGTGCAGGAGGCGATCCACGCGGTCGAGCAGAACGGCATCGTGTTTCTCGACGAGATCGACAAGATTGCCGGCCGCGAGGGACGCATGGGTGCGGACGTCTCGCGCGAGGGCGTGCAGCGCGACCTCCTGCCGCTCATCGAGGGCACCACGGTTTCGACCAAGCACGGCGCGGTGAAGACGGATCATGTGCTGTTCATCGCTTCCGGCGCGTTCCACCTCTCGAAGCCCTCCGACCTTCTGCCCGAGCTGCAGGGCCGCCTGCCCATCCGCGTCGAGCTGCGCCCGCTCACCCGCGACGATTTCCGGCGGATCCTCACCGAGACCGAGGTGTCGCTCATCAAACAGTACGTGGCGCTGATGGACACCGAAGGCGTCACGCTCGACTTCAAGCCCGACGCGATCGATGCGATTGCCGACGTGGCGGTCGCCGTCAACTCGAGCGTGGAAAACATCGGGGCGCGGCGCTTGCAGACGGTGATGGAGCGCGTGCTCGATGAGGTCTCGTTCGCGGCGCCCGACCGCTCCGGGGAGACCGTCGAGATCGATGCCGCCTATGTGCACAAGCATATCGGCGATCTCGCCAAGAATGCCGACCTGAGCCGGTTCATTCTGTAGGCGAACGGCCGCGCTCCTGAATCGGCTTTTCCCGCTCGTCGCCGGGACGGCGGGGCCGATCGACATCATTGCCAATTCGACGGCTATTCCGGCAGCCCGGCCGCGCGAAGTGCATCGCCCATCGCTCCGGCGAGATCCGGCGCGACAGCCAGGCCGGAAAAATGACGGCCGTATCGAAAACCCGGCTGCAATTCGACGATCTTCGCTGCCGCCGCCTTTGCTTCCTCGAGCAATCCCAGTCTGGCAAGGGGAGCCGCCAGCGTCATGTATGCAATACTGAAACCTGGACTGGCCTGGACAGCTTTACGTCCGGCAGCAACCGCATCCTTGCAGCGACCGCGATGAAAATGTCCCACGGAGAGCGCCATATAGGCTGTGGCACGCCATGGATCAAATGGACTGAGGCGCAGTCCCCGCTCAGCCCACTCGATACCGCGCTCGGGCTGTCCGCCGAACGCAAGAACGATGCTTCCGAGGATATATGTATGCGCCGAGGAAGGACTGACGGACAGCGCCTGTTCGAACAGTGACAATGCCGTGGCACGGTCCCGTCCCTCCATGCCAACGGTAAAGCCGGCAAACGTCAGCGCAATCGCATCATCCTGGCCGTAAGCGACGGCCGCCTCGGCGTGCCGCATGGATGCAGCGCGGTGCTCCTCGCGCATCCCGCCGCGCAGGAAAATGGAATGATGGCATTCAGCGGCGTAGGCATGAGCAAGCGCATAGGCCGGGTCGAGTGCCAATGCACGTTCCAGCAGAGCAAGCGCTCTTTTGGACTGGGCCGGCATTCTGGAATAGGTATCGGCCTGCGCCTGCAGCACGAGATCGTAGGCGCTCAGGCTCTCCGGCCGTTTACGCTTGGCGCGCTCGATCTCGGCCAAGCGCAAGCTAGGGACGATAGCTCCAACTACTGAGAGAGTAATATCGTCCTGCAGCGCAAAAATGTCCTCGTATTTGCGGTCGTAACGCTCGGCCCAGACATGGGCTCCCGTTGCCGCATCGATCAGCTGCGTGGTGATACGCACGCGATCGCCGCTCTTGCGCACACTCCCTTCGAGCACGTAGTGAACGCCTAATTCACGGCCGACCTGCTTCACATCGATCGTGCGGCCCTTGTAGGCGAAGGTCGAGTTGCGAGCGATTACGAAGAGCCATTTGATGCGTGACAGACCGGTGGTGATGTCCTCGACCATGCCGTCGGCAAAGTATTCCTGCTCGGAGTCGCCGCTCATGTTCTGGAACGGCAACACCGCGATGGATGGCTTGTCGGGCAGAGCAAGCGTGGGCGATGCCGTCGGCGCGATTTGGTCCGGGCGTGCCTGATACGCTCGCACCGGCCGAGCGATGTTTTTGAGCTGCTGCTCACCCATATCCTCGAAGGCGAGCTCAACCCGTCCGCTGACCTCGTCGTAAACCTTGCTGGAGATGCAGATGCCTCCCGGCAGGGCAATGTTTTCGAGCCGGGCAGCCACATTGATGCCGTCGCCGTAGATGCGGGTGTCGTCATAGACCACGTCACCGATATTGATCCCGACGCGAAACTGCATCCGGCGTTCCGGCTCGATCGCAGCGTTGCGCTCTGCCATCTTGGATTGGACCGCTACCGCGCATTTGAGCGCGTTCACCACGCTGGGAAACTCGGCGAGAATGCCGTCACCGGCGGTGTCGATGATGCGCCCGCCAAACTCGCCGACCATCGGCAGCACGACCGCCTGATGGCCCTTGAGATCGCGCACCGTGCGCGCCTCGTCCGTACCCATCAGAGCGCTGTAGCCGGCGATGTCAGCCGCGAGAATGGCGCTCAGCCGCCGTTCCACACGCTCTTCGGGCATAGCAGATCGGCCCTGGGATTATCGGGGCAGCTTATGGTGACATGTCCAACCTGTCTACGAGAACAGGCCGTCACGAAGGGGCGTCCATGAACCGCCCGAGGCGCGAGAGCGCATTCCTTGCATGCATGGCCTCCTCATCTACGATGTCAAACCCGTCACACGCGCTACAGCGGCAGTGGCCCAGGATGTCTCCAGGCCGCGCAAGCAACTGAAACTTCAACAAGTTCCCTGGGTTCGTATCTCACCCAATGCGTGCACTCTACCGGGCAACAACCCGCGGTCGTCGTTTCGTAGGGCGAGGCACTGCCTCGCCCTATTGAGCCGCGCGACGGACGCAGGGAACGGGCGACCCGGTGGGTCGCCCCTACGCAACTCCAGCCACATCGCCACGCCAATTTCCCTGTAAATCCCTGTAAAGGGGGCGGGGGCGATACCGCAAGACATGAGGAAATGCCCATAGAATCGGCACTTCTGTCGAAAAAACCCGCGATGGAACAGGGACGAAACAGGGACCGAACAGGGACGGGAACAGTGGAATCGCGGCTCGGTTACAGGGGCCGAAGAGCGGACGACGAAGGACAACAACTGCGGTCGTCGTTTCGTTGGGGCGAGGCCTGCCTCGCCCCTCTTTCAGCACGACGGGTCGATAGAGGGCGACCCGGTGCGGGGCACCCAAAAAAACGCTGCGCGTTTTTTTTGGGACCCGGGGTCGCCCCTACGCAACTGCAGCCGCATCGGTTGGCCTTCTGCTGTTGCCATGCAAAAAACCCGGCACGGTTTCCCGCCCGGGCTTCATACGGAAATCTCAGGTTACGCTTTATAGCACGAGTCGTGTTTCATCTCAAGAGGAATTTTATGCGAAATTGCAGATTGCAGCGAAATGCGAGGTTGATGCGGCCGGCCCGCCAGCCCACAGTCGGCATCAGAGAGCGTGATGCACGTCATGGTTTGGGAATCGCTTTCGTTCCCGGATCGGTTGTGAGATGATCGCCAAGACAGCGCCAAGACAGCGCCAAGTCAGCTCCAAGTCAGCGCCAAGACAGCGCGGGAGGCTGGAATGGGGGATGAAATGCACGAACGCCGGTTGCTGTCCCGCCGCAGGCTTCTGCACGCGCTTGCCGGCTCCGGCGCGATTGCCGGCGCTGACCTCCCCTGGTGGGACGCGCCTTTCATCTCGCCGCGCAAGGCCTGGGGGGCGGAGCCGGTGCGCTTCCAGTTCAGCGTCCCCGAGCCGACGCGCATCGCCCTCGTCACCTCGCTGGTGCAGCGCTTCAACCAGTCGCAGAAGGATTTCGAGGTCAAGGTCGAGTTCGTGCCGCAGGCACAGTCGCGCCAGAAGCTGATCAGCGCCATCGCCGCGGGCAGCCCGCCCGATGTCTGCCAGATCTGGGACAACTGGGTGGGCCAGTTCCAGGCCATGGGCGCCGTGGAGGATCTCACGAGCCGCGCGAAGGCATGGAAGCACCGGGAGGACGTGCAGGATACAGCCTGGCAGACCGTCACTGTGGGCAATCAGCTCGTCTCGATGCCGCTCGCGCTCACGCTCGATGCGATCTTCTACCGAGCCGACCGCCTCGAGGAGTACGGGCTCAAGGCGCCCGCCCCCGACTGGACCTGGGACGATTTCCTCGCCATCGCCAAGGCCTTCACCAAGCCGGACATGAATCAGTACGGCTACGGCATGCGCGGCGCCGGCACCTGGGCGGTGCTCTATCCCAGCGAATTTGCCTACGCCAACGGCGCGCAGGTCCTCAGGGACGGCAAGGTGGCGGTCAACTCGAAAGAGGCGGTGGCGGCACTCGCCTGGTATCTCGACCTGGCGCTCAAGCACAAGGTGACGCCGCCCAGCGCGCCGACCGACGGCTTCGTCGAGATCGTGGAGACCTTCGGGCGCGGTATCACCAGCATGTACCAGCACAACTCGGGATCGGTGGGTCAGCAGAGGAGGAATGTCGGCGCGGGGAAATTCGCGACGGTGCCGCTCCCGATCGGCCCGGCGCGGAAGCGCGCCACGTTCTACTTCTCGGAGACGCTCACTGCCTTCAAGGCCAGCCGCAACAAGGATGGCGCATGGCAGTTCATGAGCTTCATGCTCGATGACGAGCCCTGCCTGATGTACTGCAAGACGCTGGGGCTGCTGCCGCCGCGCAAGTCCATCCTGGCGAAGCCCGAGTTTGCCGACGACCCGGCACTGAGGGGCTTCATCGAATCCTTCCCGTTTGCGATCGTAAGCCCGTACCTCGTCTACCCGGGCTGGGGCGGCAGGATCGACTCCGACGGCGTGCCGCTCATTCAGCAGGCCATGGTGGGAAAAATCTCGGCGCAGCAGTGTCTCGACCGTTTCGCCGAGGTCCTGAAAAAGGCAATGAGTTGAGCGTTACAGGAGAACGATGACCGCGGTCGTCGCCCTCGGGAAGCGCCGCGCCCGCCCGCTGATCGGCTGGCGGCTGCGCCGGCGGATGGCCCGGTATTCCTATGTCGTGCCGGCGGCGGTGTGCATGCTCGCGACCGTGGTCGTGCCGATCGGGCTCGCCGTCAAGATGAGCCTCTACAACGACATCCTGTACAAGCCGCAGGATTATCGGTTCATCGGGCTCGGCAACTACGCGCGGCTCGCCGAGGACCCCGTGTTCTGGCTGAGCCTGTGGAATTCCTTCGTCTGGGTATTCGGCTCGGTGGTGTTGCAGCTCGTGGCGGGGTTTGCAGCGGCGCTGCTGCTGCACCAGGCTTTCCGCGGCCGCGCCGTGGTGCGCACCCTCACCCTGCTGCCCTGGATCATTCCCGGCGTCGTGGTCGGCCTCATCTGGGAGTGGCTTTATCAGCCGAACTACGGCGTCATCAACGACCTGCTGATCAAGGCCGGCTGGCTGCACGAGCGCATCGCCTGGCTCTCGACCCCGGACCTTGCCATGGCGGCGGTGGTGTTCACCAATGTCTGGCGCGGCATTCCGTTCTTCGCGATCATGCTGCTGGCCGGCCTGCAGGCGATACCGGCCGAGCTCTACGAGGCGGCGCACGTCGACGGCGCCGGCGCGCTGGCGCGCTTTCGCCACGTCACCTTGCCGCTGCTGGCGCCCATCATCGTGGTCGCGACCGCGACCCGCATCATCTGGACCTTCAACTATGCCGACCTGATCTTCGTGATGACGAGCGGCGGACCGGCCAACGCCACCCAGATCACCTCGACCTATACGCTGCTCCAGGCCTATTCCAACCTCGACTTCGGCTATGCCGGCGCCCTCTCCGTGGTCCTGCTCCTGGTGATGCTGGCGTTCACTGCCGCCTATCTGCGGCTGACCCGCAGCGTCGCGGAGGCCGGATGACGGCTCGCCGCGCCCCGCCGGATCTCGCCGAGCGGCTGTTGCGCGGCCCGGTTCTCTGGTGCGGGCTTGCGGCGCTGACCGCTTTTGCCCTCGGCCCCTTCATCTGGATGCTCCTCACCTCGTTGAAGAGCCGGGAGGAACTCTACGCTACCCCGCTGCGGTACCTGCCCGTGCATCCCACGCTCGAGAATTACGTCGAGGCCTGGACCTCTCCGGTCACACCGTTCAGCCGCTTCTTCTTCAACAGCCTGTGGGTGTGCTCCGTCACCATGGTGGCGACCACCGCGGTGTCGGTGCTTGCCGGCTATGCCATCGCCCGCTTCCGCTTTGCCGGGCGCGACGCTCTCCTTCTGCTCTTCCTCGCCACCCAGATGTTTCCCAGCGTGCTGCTCATCGCGCCGCTGCTGACGCAATGGCGCGCGCTCGGCCTGATCGACACCTACCAGGCGCTGATCTACTCGAATTTCTCCTTCACCGTGCCGTTCACGGTATGGATGATGGTGGGCTATTTCAGCTCGATCCCTCGCGACCTCGAGGAGAGCGCGATGATCGACGGCTGCAACCATTTCGGCGCGCTCTGCCGGGTGGTGCTGCCGCTCGCCGCGCCCGGCATCGCCGCGACCGCCATTTTCGCCTTCGTCGTATCCTGGAGCGAGCTCCTGTTCGCGATCTCGTTCACCACCGAGCCCGACATGCGCACGCTCTCGGCGGGCCTCCTCTACATGGTGGGCCAATACGAGGTGCAATGGGGTCCGCTTTCCGCGGGGGTGATCATGAGCACCGTGCCGGTGGCGTTCCTGTTCATGTTTCTGCAGCGCCATCTGATCCACGGGCTGACCGCGGGAGCGGTCAAAGGCTGAGCAGGGCTGAGCAGGCTCCTCGTCATGCCGGTGTCATTCCGGCGCGCTGCGGGAGCCGGAGCGCCACTCCCGCCACACGCCCCATCCCGCAATCACCGCCAGCACGGCGGAGATCACCGCGTTGTAGCCCGCAAGCGAGAGGCCGAGGAACCGCCAGGCCGCCTCGTCGCAGCGCACGACGCTGAACGATCGCAGCCGCGCCGCGAGATCGCGGGCGGAGCCGAGATCGCCCGGCGTGCCCGAGCATTCCTGCGGGCCCCGCCACCAGCCCCATTCCACGCCGGCGTGATAGATGCCGAGACCGGTGTTCCAGAGCATTCCGGCGGCGATTACGGCGAGTGCGAGCCCGAGCACCCTGCGCGAGGCGCCCGCCTGATCGC
This sequence comes from Xanthobacteraceae bacterium, assembly GCA_036557665.1. GTDB lineage: Bacteria > Pseudomonadota > Alphaproteobacteria > Rhizobiales > Xanthobacteraceae > VAZQ01. Next base: position 21,771 of record DATBHG010000010.1, read on the forward strand.
CGAGCGCGACCATGACCGCGAGCGGCACGGCAAAGTAATAGGCGTAGCGCTGCTCCAGGCACAGCGGGCAGGGCTCGAGCCCGAGCCCGTACTGGAACAGCCAGGCGCCCAGAATGGTGACGGCGCCCACGACCGCAATGGCGATTGCAGCGGCAAGGACCGGGCGCGCCGTCATCAGGCTCGAGGAGGATTGCGGCATGGGCGGAAGCTGGATGCGCGTGAGCGGCCGAACGGTTCGATTTTGGTTTTGCGGAAGGGAAAGCTCGCAGCTATATGGACATAATATGCCCGTGTGGCGGAATTGGTAGACGCGCACGACTCAAAATCGGGAAAAAAGCATTCGGCTCTCCTAATTTATTATTGCAAAACAGGACGTTATTCGATAAATCCATTCCGCAGATTCGTTACGCACCTGTTACACATTCCGGTATCATAATACCGTGGAGCATTTCGGTGGAAACGCACGATCTCATGGGTGGCAAGGTTCACGTATACAAGAGGGACCGGAGTCGCTTTTGGCAGTGCTCCACATTCTTAGCAGGGAAGAACTGGCGCGTCTCCACCAAAGAGGAAAGTCTCTCTCACGCAAAAGAGATTGCGGAAGATTGGTATTTAGAGCTGCGCGGCAAGTCTCGTGCCGGACAACTTGCAGCGGGGCCAAAATTTAAGAAGGCGGCCGACCTCTTTTTGCAAGAGTACGAGACCATCACTCAGGGACAGCGAAGCAGGAACTGGATTGACACCTATGGCTGGATGCTTCGAGTGCACATTGTTCCGTTTTTCGGAAATATGGCGGTGTCCGAAATAAACTCGGGCACGTTACAGGAGTATCGGATTCATCGTCGAACAACTGCAATGGAAAGGATCAACAGACCGCCTTCGCGAAGCTCGTTGCACCATGAGATAGTGGCCGTTCGGCAGGTTTTAAAAACGGCTGTCCGGCATCGATGGCTGGAGCATCTGCCGGATCTGAGCGAACCGTATAGAACGACAGGAAAGGTGATCCATCGCGCGTGGTTTTCGCCGGAGGAATACAAGAAGCTGTATGAGGCTACGAGGCGGCGAGCGCAGAACCCGAAAAAAGAGCGGTTTCGCTGGGAGTGCGAGCAGCTGCACGATTACGTTCTGTTTCTCGCAAACACCGGACTCCGGCCCGATGAGGCCAAGCGGCTTGAATACAGAGACGTGAAGATCGTCAAGGTGGACGGGACGAACGAGAGAATTCTTGAGATCGAAGTTCGTGGCAAGCGCGGCGTGGGCTATTGCAAAAGCATGCCCGGAGCCGTGCTCCCATTCAGGCGGCTTCAAAAGAGGAACAATCCGCAACCGACGGATCGCCTATTTTCTGGAAATCCGCGCGAGCTCCTCAACACCGTTCTCGACGAAGAAAGCTTAAAGCTCGATCGAGATGGCCAGCGCCGAACCGCGTACAGCTTGCGCCACACATATATCTGTTTTCGCCTCATGGAAGGGGCCGATATTTACCAGATCGCGAAGAACTGTCGTACCTCGGTCGAAATGATTGAAAAGTATTACGCCGTTCACATCAAGACCGCCTTGGACGTTTCGGCTATCAATGTACGGAGAGCACGAGGCAACGGGAGAGTTTGATTTCTTGCAGATCGCAGGAGAAGGAGCTACCTAAGCCAAAAGCCCGTGTGGCGGAATTGGTAGACGCGCGGCACTCAAAATGCCGTTCCCAAAAGGAGTGGGGGTTCGATCCCCTCCACGGGCACCAGTCATAGAACAGAACCACGCTCGCCTAGCGCACCAGAGGAAATAGTTTGCGCGGAAAGAATTCGCAGTATCGTTCTTCGTTGAACCATGCGCATTTGATATCAAAGAGCTTTAGCCCGGGCACACGAACGGTAAGTGCCAACGCGTAAATCGTCAGCTGGGCGATCGGCTTCTCGGTTCTCGCCGCCGGTTTGTAATCAAGGACATGGAGTGCGCCGTTGCGCACTTGCAAGAAATCGATGTGGCCGGTGAGGTGCCGAGCTTTGTGCGGGCCGTCAGGATCGTTTGGACTCAGTGGCTCTTTGGGCACGATCTGACGTCCGTACTTGGATTCCAGAAAAGTGATCTCTTCCTCGTCGAGCCAGATTGGCACTTCCACCGCGATAGTCGTGGAATCATTGGTCAGCAGAAATCTCTGGAGTTTCGAATGACGTTCAAAATTTGAGCCGGTAGCAGGCACCACAAGCGTAGCCATTTCGGTAGCGGCGTTCTGTTTTTCAACCACAATCAGGTTATCGAGTTCAACAAAGCCGGCAAGGAGTTCCGAGCCGCGGGCGCCGTCGTCTCGGCGAAATAGGTCATGGGGGCATGTAGTCGGGATGGATTCGACAAAATCCGCAACGCCAGCGAAAGCTTTATCCACGACGCGCTTATCATCGAGCGTGCCGCTGCGGACAAACGCGAGCTTGGAGCGATGCCAACCGAACTCATACACTTGCCGATGATACAGCTTGATGGTTGGACTGGTTTGCATCGGCTTGTAGAGGGCATGGCCGCGAGCGCGCAGCCGTGTGTAGGTTGTGAAGCTCGGGTACTCCGCTAGCCACCGAGCGACCGTTGAGGGAGCCGCATGACGGCCGAAACGTGAGGAGATTTTTCTCGCGGTTTCCTCAAGACTGTACCCTCGATTGTAGAGAGTGAGCGCTTCGAGAATTTCGTTTACAGGATATGTTTTATTGCGGATCGGGCGCGGGCCGACCGTGAATGACCTTCCGCACGACAGGCACCGTAATATCGGAATACGCTCAAGTTTTTTCTCACGAGTACCTTTCTTGATTAGACGCAGAGCGTTGCAGTGAGGGCAGCGATCAGGCCGCTTTATGGGGGAGTGTTGAAGCGGATTGGCAGCGGCCAGTGCAGGAGAAGGCATACGTATTGTGGCCATCAGCCTAACATGGCGATTTACAGGCGTCTAATTTGCAAAATGTAAGGCGGCGGAAATGGCGGGATTGAGCGGCGAGGTTTGCGTTCATTTGGATGGTGTGAATTGGCCGGGAGATCGCGGGAATGGATCACCGGGCGAGGTTTGAAGGAAAGAACGATGAGTCGACGAGGGTTGACGCGCAGGCGTAAGGGTTAAATACTTGGAGCTGCGGGTTTGAGGGTTTTCAATATGCTCCGCATGTTTGTTGCCGCTTTGATAATGATGGGCGCGGCGAGCAGTGCTCGCGGACTCGACATGAGTACCACTGTCAATGAAGAGGAGAAGCTGATCTATCTGCACATGTGGGGGCCGATCGTTCAGGGGGACGACGACAAGTTCAAGTCGACCATTCTGCCGTATCTGCGAAACGGCTACCTTCTTTTCGAAGTTCATATATTTAGCGGCGGCGGCGATGTTGCTGCTGCGATGCGCATTGGAGATCAAATTCGTACATTGCAGGCAATGACGAATGCCCCAACCAATTTCATTAATGAGCCTGGATACGCCCAGTGTTGGTTTGTGGCATCCGCAAGCCATGGAGGAATCGGCTATGACCAAAACACCAACTACAAACGAAATCTGAAAACAAACGCGGGCGCTTCCTGGTGCGACTGCGCAAGCGCCTGTTTCCTCGTATGGGCAAGCGGGGTCACGCGCGAGGGCAACTACGTAGGTATACACAGATTTCGTTTTGACGAAATGTACTTTGGATCGCTTTCGGCGTCAGAGGCACGGAAGCAGTACAGGGATTTTGAGAAGGTTTTCAGGGATTACTTGGCGAAGCTCGACGTGCCATTGACAATCGTTGATAGATTATTCGCCACAGACTCGAAGCACATGTATTACTTGACGACATCTGAATTGGAACTCGTCAAAAGTACGCCGGACGTAGAGCAGTACGTCGATGCCAAATGCCCACCAGACAGAACAAAACGGACGTATAATCCGGATGGCACGTGGCAGAGTACGACGTTCGATCCCATCCGCATAGGTTGCTATCGATCCATTCTAAAGGAGATAATGCGGGAGGGTGCGAATAAGTATCTTGCCCAGTACGCGCAGGCGCAAACGGGCAATTCAGTTGCGCCCGGCGAAACAACAGCGCCTGAGAAGCCGCCAGAGAGTGAAAAGAAAGGGGAACCAGCGACGGAGCAGACCAACGAGACGGAGCAGACTAAAAAGTCGTTTTGGGCACACAATAGATCCATAATGTACATGCTCGAGGATGGTACACGCCGCAAAATATACTACGACGACCCACGCCGTGGACTTACGGAGGTTGGAGTTGAACACGGTACGTTGCTCTTTGACGGCGCTGGAGATGGGACAGCGTTAACCGGGACTGCCTACGTGTACGCCAAAGACTGTCGTCCGTTCCCGTTTTCGGTGAGAGGTACACTCACGCGCGATGGCAAGCGTATCACGCTTGGGGGCAAAGCTCCCCGCATTGATACGCACTGCACGGTTGCGGGGAGTAAGCAAGAGGAGCTCATCTTCGACTTTTTCAAGTAAGGGCGTCGCGCACGATCACGCGCACTGACGGCCAGCGGCGTTAAGGCTGTGCCTTGACGGTGGCGCGAGGCGGCGGAGCGCGGTGGAGTAGGCGACGGATTTGCAAAGTTTCGGTGTGGAGGATGGCTTGGTTGAGCGGCGGAACGGACGCCCGTGTTGACTCAGTCCGACGGGACGCGAGAGGATGAGATTGAGCGTTGATGTCGGGGGTTGGGAAAGCCGATATGGTGGCGTCAAGGTGGGTTCTCGTCTTAATCCCTTAGAGCTGGTATGCCCCGGACTCGGTTCTGTCTCGCAATGGCCCCCGGGGATGCCCCGCTTTAATCACACGCCTGACCCGGTAGTGGCTAGCGAACACGGAGAACATCCATGCTGTCACGTAACCTTCTACTCGCGACGCTTCTAGCGCTCCTCAGCCAAGCTGCGCTGTCGCAGGATCAACCGCCCTCATCAGCAGAGGCAAAACGAATCGAAGCACTAGTAAACAAAGCAGCGGCTATCGTGGATGCCAAAGGAAAGGCGGCTCTTTCCGAATTTCGCGAGCACGGAAGCGAGTGGTGGTCGGGCGATGTTTATGTTTTTGCGTATGCACCGGACGGCACTGTCCTTCTTAATCCAGCCTTTCCGGCGCGCGAGGGGCGCGCCTATCATGGGGAGAAAGACAAGAAGGGCAAGGCATTTCACGACGAAATTATAAAGGTCGCGCAAACAAAAGGATCAGGATGGGTGGACTATTGGCTTCCGAAGCCCGGACAGACTGAGCCTTCGCATAAATGGAGCTACGTCAAGGCGGTGAAAGCAGAAGGGGTAGCTCTCGTCGGCGCGGGTTTTTTTCCGGAGTGATTCCCAGCGGATTATAGGTACGCTGGCGAGAGCCGTTGTTATCGGGACTGTCGGACAAGCGTTATGAGGCGGCGGAAATTCCTCGCGATTTTGGCTGGAGCCGCAGCATGGCCGCTGGCGGCACGAGCGCAGCAGACTATGCCGGTGATCGGTTTTCTCAGCGGCCGCTCGGCGGCCGAATCTGCATCCGTGCTCGCCGCCTTTCGCAAGGGCCTGAGCGAGACGGGCTATGCCGAGGGCCAAAATGTGAGGATTGAGTACCGCTGGGCTGAGGGCGAGCCTGATCGCCTCGCTGCACTGGCAAGCGAACTGATTCAGCGCGGCGTGGACGTGATCGCTGCTTTGGGCGAATCGGGAGCCGCCGCAAAAGCAGCAAGCACCAGCATCCCGATCGTCTTTGGAAGCGGAGGAGATCCTGTTGAAATGGGCTTAGTCGCCAGCCTGAACCGGCCCGGCGGCTACATCACCGGCGCCACTTTCCTGACGGCAAATCTTGGAGCAAAGCGTCTCGGCCTGCTGCGGGAGCTCGTTCCCAGCGCTGAGGTCGTCGCGCTGCTGATAGGTCCAACTGCATCTGTGGCCAGGGTGCAGATCAGGGATGTGCAGGATGCGGCGCGCGGGCTGGGACAAAGGCTTGTGGTTCTTGACGGCGGCAGCGATGAACGGATCGAGGCAGCCTTTGCTGCGATTGCCGCTCAGCATGTGAACGCGCTTTTAGTCGGCGCTGATCCGTTTTTCGACACAAGGCGAGATCGATTGATCGCGTTGGCGGCGCAGTATCGCGTGCCGACGATTTATCAATTTCGCGCATATGCAGTTGCGGGCGGCCTGATGAGCTATGGCACCAGCATCACAGACATGTACCGACTCGTCGGACTCTACGTCGGTCGCGTTCTCAAAGGGGAGAAGGCGGCCGACCTGCCGGTGGTGCAGGTGACCAGGTTTGAGCTGGTCATCAATGTCAAGACCGCGAAAACGCTCGGCATCAAACTCTCGGATAATCTGCTATCGCTCGCCGACGAGGTGATTGAGTGAGGCGGCGCGATGTCATCAAAGCGATTGTTGGCTCAACCACCGCGTGGCCGATTGTGGCGCGGGGGGAGCAGCACTCAACCTTGCCAGTGATTGGGGCGCTGTTCGGGGTGTCGGCGGCGCAATGGTCGGACCGCATGGTCGGTTTCCACCGCGGGCTGCGGGACGTGGGATTCGCAGAACGCCGCAATGTGGCCATTGAATACCGTTGGGCAGAAGGCCAGTTTGACCGCCTCCCACCAATGGCCGCCGACCTCGTGAGTCGCAACGTTGCCGTGATTTGTGCCGACGCGAGCGACGTCGCTATTCGCAGCGCCATGGCCGCTACAAAGACAATCCCGATCGTGTTCGCCACCGCTTCCGATCCGGTCAGCGCGGGTTTCGTAGCTAGCTTCAGTCGTCCGGGAGGAAACGTCACGGGGATTACGTTTTTCGGGGTTGAGCTTGTCGCCAAGCGGCTGGAGCTGCTGCATGAGGTCCTTCCTGAGGCCACTCGGATTGCACTTCTTGTAAATCCCAACAATCCGACCCTTATGCAGGATAATATCCGGCAGTCGGAGGGGGCGCTGCGCCGCCTTGGGCTGGAGCTAGTCGTTATTAAAGCGGGGAGCGAAAGCGACATCGAAAGGGCTGTCATTCTTGCCGTAGAGCAGCAGGCCAATGCGTTGAGCATTGGGAATGACGCGTACCTTAGCTCGCGTAGCCGACAGATTGCTTTTTTCGCGCTTCGGCATGCACTACCCACAATGTCAGAATCACGCGACGGCGTCGCCGCCGGTTTGTTGATGAGCTACGGTCCCAATCAGGCGGACAGTTTTCGGCAAGCGGGGGCCTATGTAGGTCGTATTCTCAAGGGTGAAAAACCGGCTGACCTGCCAGTCATGCAGCCGACCAAGTTTGAGCTTTTCACGAATCTCACGACGGCTCGAGCGATAGGAGTGAAAATCCCGGAATCCTTTCTTGTGCGCGCCGATGAGGTCATTGAGTAAATCGGGGTCAGTGCGTATGCGGTCGGCGGTGCGCCTGGCATCGAACAAATCAGAGGAGAGAATGATGGCGGTGTGCTTGGTCATGCAGCCGCTGGAGTGGACACGAGTAAATACGAAACGGTGATGGAGGAACTCGGACTGCGCAGTGCGAATCCGAACTGGCCGCACGGTATCTTGAGCCATGTTGCGGGAGGAACAGGCGAAGGAATGTGCGTGGTTGATGTTTGGGAGTCGCAGCAGGATTTCGATGCTTTTATGAATAGCCGCCTCAAGCCGGCGTTTGATGCGGTGGGTGGGCTGCCACAACCGCGTGTGACGAGCTTCCAAGCGTACAACAGCTATGGGATCAAAAGCTCCTAATTCTCGGTTGGCCTCTTCCGGGCTCGCCCCGCGTCCGTCGTATCCAGCACCGCCAACGACCAGCGGCGTCAAGGCTGGCATCGGGGGAAGAGTTCGGAGTTGACGATAGCGCGAGGCGGCGAAAGATGGCGACCGAAGTCGCAGGGTCCTCTCGCGCGCTGCGGGTGCGCAACCAGACCGTAATTCAGGCGTCGAATTTGCAAAATTTGAAATATGGGAAATGGCTCGGTTGAGACGCGGATTGACCGTTGGCCTGCGAGGGAAAGAAGTGAGCCTTCTATTTGCGATAGACCTGCGGATTTGTCATTTCCATACGGTGGTCTCCGGATTTGCCGGGTAAGAATGCACGTCTAGGGCGGGCGGCGCTACTCGATAGGATTGCAACAGTTTTAGTTCCTTTGTGCCCCCGAATTGGGCTTTTGTGTCTGTCAGGTGTTGGCCTAAGCTCCTTGGCATCGCCCCAAGGCTTACGGAAAAAGGCAATGCCGTTCGGTGACGCTTTACAAGTGCTGGGCATGACCACCCCGTTTGCATACGCGGCGGCAGTGTACGGATTTTTCCATTACTTGGACAAGCGCGCATCGGGGTCAGCGAAAAAAGCGATCTCCGGCTGGTTGCAGCCTAAAATCTACGATAGAGCTGCCATCGCGGATGCGATGCTCGAACTGTTCGATCGCATTTACACAAAACCATTGCTAGGTTGGCGAGCTTTTCGTCGGTCGGCGCTCTTTACAATATGTATGAGCGCGATTTTTTTATATGAGTTCGGCCTGCTATCGACCCAGACGGAGACGATGACATTGCTAACAGGGGGCGAAATCTGGTCATGGATCATTTTGAGTTCAACCCTGTTGATCAACACCGTTTGCGACTATGGTGCGCTCTTCATCATAAGGCAACTGCTAGGGTTTGGGAAGCACAGGCCGATCATGGCATTATTCTTCGGGCCTCTCGTGGGAATTTCAGTGGTTTATCTAGCTTTTTTTGTTGTGCCAACTCTACTGCTTCAGTTTGGGCCAGAACAAGTCGCGATGACGGGAATTGATGTAGTTGAAAAATCGGAAGGGTACTGGCGCCTAAATCGTTTGGGGGACTCTCTCTGGTCGGCGTTAATGCCGGCGGCATTAGTAGTACATTTGTGGTTACCACTGTTTGCGTTGTGTGCTCTGTTATTGAGAGCGCTTAATTATTTTCGACGAGCCGTTGGTGGCATGCAGTGGTTGTTAAAACGCGGGCGAGAACATCCGCTCGATGCAATTGGGTATATCGCCGGAATCCTCGTATTTGTGATTACGGTCGTAATCCAGAAGATATTCTAATGTAGCAACTTTCGGTTGTGGAATGGCCACATTCAGGCGTCGGATTTGCAAAATTTCGAATGGGGGGAATGGAGGGGTTAGGCCGCGGGAGCGGAGTGGATTTGTTTGGTCGCGGAGTTGAGCGGCGGGTTGACGGTTGGTGCCGAAAGAGGTGATAGCGGGATGATTGAGCTCAATGTCCGGAGCTAGGTAAAGCCGACATGAGGGGGACAAGGAGGGGGTCTCGTTTTGACCCCGAGCCGACATGGGCCGGTTTGAAATCCCGCAGCGCAGCACGTCCGCGCGGGAACGGCCCGACGCCCTTCGAGCGCGAAGCCTACCCCCCGATTAAATCAGACACTTTGTGATGGCCGTCACATAGCGACGAGAGCGGTGATGCTAGATGTGGCCCATTTCAGCGTCGGATGATAGCGCCGGGGCTGATTCAAAGGAGAAATGTGATGACTGGAAATGCAATCAATGCAAAGAGCGAAGCTCTGGAGCCGGACGAGTTGTCCGCCGAGGAGCTCGAGGCGGTGTCTGGCGGCACGCCAACACAGGCACAAATGGAAGGCAAAAAACAAGCCGATGCGATAAAGGGATTTGAGCAGATGCTCCAAGAGTTACCTTAAATCAAAGGAGAAACCCGTTCACAAGGACCGGTGGTACCTGCGTCGAAGCGGCGGCGGCTCGGGATGCCGCTGCCGCTCATGCCTCAAGACCGCCAAGACGCTCGGCCTCGATGTGCCGCCCGGACTGTCCGGTCGCGCCCGGCGAGGTGATCGAATAGCCACGACTATTTGCTGCATCTGCTCACGTCGGCTCATGGCACATTCCTGCCGAGCGCTTTTGTGTCGAAGTCCGGTGGTGGCTGAAGCTGACGGGAGTGGCAGCCGTGTTGTTGTCACGTAAGAGGTGCGCGGTGAGACAGGGAGTTCAGGCGACGAATTTGCAAAAATTTGGAAGGGGGGAGTTGGGCCGTGGGAGCGGTGTGGGTTTTAGACGTTCGAGAGTGCCCCGAACTGGAGTTGGGGAGCTGGACGCGATGTGGGCGGCTATTGGTTACAGAGCGGGGGGTAGAGGCATTCGCCTTTGTTGACGGGTTGGCCGGGGCCTTTCTGGACTTCGACGACGATGGGATGCAGGCGAATGTATGGGTCGTTGCGGATGCCGGTGATTTGCCAGGAGATCTTGCCGCCAGGGACTCCGCCTGCGATCGA
>DATBHG010000011.1:0-4728 GCA_036557665.1 Xanthobacteraceae bacterium
CCAGCCACGATCTCGGCGCCGGCACCGAAGGTGCGCCAGCCGGGCTCCGCCACCACCAGCCGGCCCGTCCTCCTGACCGAGGCAATGACCCGTGGCAAATCGAGCGGCATCAGGCTGCGCAGATCGATGACCTCGACGGAAACATCGGATTTTGCCAGCGCATCGGCCGCTTGCAGCGCAAGAGGTACCATGGAGCCCATGGTGACGAGCGTCACGTCCTTGCCCTGCCGGCGCACCAGCGCTTCGCCGAGACGGATGAAATAGGGCGCGTCGAGGACGTCCTCCTGCATGGAAAACAGCGAGCGCCCCTCGATGAAAATCGTGGGGTCGTCGCTCATGATGCTCGCGAGGAGCAAGCCCTTGGCATCGGAGGGCGACCCGGGCATGACCACTTGCAGCCCGGGCACATGCGCGAACCAGGTGTGCAGGCTCTTGGTGTGCTGGGGCCCCTGGCCCCAGCCCTTGCCGATGATGGCGCGGATGGTCACCGGCATTTTCGCGCGTCCGCCGGACATCAGCCGCCACGGCGCCATCCAGTTGACCACCTGGTCGATCGAATAGAGCATGAAATCGAGTCGCTGGTGCACGATGACGGGGCGCAACCCGGCATTGCCGGCGCCTGCCGCCAGCGCGGTGATCCCGCCTTCGGCGATCGGCGTATCGAACACGCGCCTGGCACCGAAGCGGTCCACGAGCCCGGTGGTCGTGCCGAATATGCCGGTGGGGGTGTCCGCGCCTATCCCGCAGACAAAGACGTTTGCATCGAGCTCCATGGCCTGGCGAAGCGCGCCGTTGATCGCCTGCGCGAAGCTGAGCTGAGTGCTGCCGCGTGTCTCCGGTTGCGGCTTGAGGCCGGGAGCCAGCATGTCAGAACGGTCCCGGCATCGCTTCGGATTGCCCGGCCCGAAACGCCGCGGGTCGGGTCCCGGTAAATTCAACGGTGCCGGAATATTCGCCGGATGTGTTGAACGCGATGATCTCCTCGAGCTTCGGCCAGTCCGCGCGCTTGGCCGCTGAAATCGCCGAACGAATGTCCGTCTCGATGTCTGTTTCAAGCTGCTGCAGCGCCTCGAGGTGCGCCGGGGCAAGCTCGCGCCGCAACGACGCCACGGGATCTCGCAGCTTCCAGTGCTTTATCTCCTCGGCGCTGCGGTAGCCCATGCCCTCGTCCTCGCCGGGACCTACGTGTCCGCAGAACCGATAAGTGGCGATCTCGATGCAGCGCGGCCCGCCGCCGGCGCGGATTTCAGGCACGATACGCTCCAATGTTTGCAGCAGGAGCGCGGCATCATATCCGTCGTGCTTCTCAAACGGTATTCCGAAGGACTGGGCGCGGTCCGAGAGCTGGACCACCGCCTGGCGCTTCTCGACCGGGGTGTGCGCGGCGTATTTGTTGTTCTCGCAAATGATCAGCAGCGGGAGGCGATAGAGCGCCGCCAGGTTGAATATCTCGTAGGTGATGCCCTCGTCGAACACGCCGTCGCCGATGACCGACACACTGATGTCCTCGCCGCCGCGGTATTTCTGGGCAAATGCGCCGCCGAACGGCATGTAAAGCGAGCCGCCGACGATCGCGCCGCTGTAGAAATTGTGCGCGTGCGAGGCGAGCTCCATCGAGCCTGCGATGCCCAGATTGGCGCCGGTCCTCTTGCCGTAAAACTCGGCCACCATGGCATCGAGCGGCGCGCCCTTGGCGAGATAATAGCCGTGCGAGCGATAATGCGACATCAGGATGTCATTGGAGCGGATGACGCGCGCGAGCGCCGCGGGCATCGCTTCCTGTCCGACACAGAAATGCATGGGACAGCGCATCTCGTCCGCCGGGTGATATTCCGCCATGAGCGCCTCCTCCGCGCGACGGATGAGGTACATCATCCGGTAGAGCTCAAGGCGCGTTTGCGCAGCATTGCTCATGACAGCAAGGTTCCCCGGCCCGTGATCATGCGGACGCACATGTACATCCTGGCGAACGGGGGGCGCAAGCACGGGCTCCCCAGAGCTATCCCCCGGGCCCCAGGCCCCACAGCTCCTTTATCCCTGAAAAACTCAGTGCCAGCGCGCGACCGCGCGAAGTGAGACGAAACCCTCGCGGATCCTCTACGAGGTACCCGCTATTGACGAGCACGGAAAGCCGCTGCCGCAGGATCGCCTGCGTCGCGAACCGTGCGTACAGGCTCCTCTCGGGCACACGGCCCCCATGGCGGAGCAAGAGCACAAGAGTTGCCACCGAAAGCGATGTCAGCACGGTATAGACCGCAGGCGCGTAAAGGACGAACAGGCAGGCGCTGCTGAGCGCCGCAATGATCAAGGATAGGACCAGGACATCGCTCCCACCGCGCGCCAATGAGACCGCAATCACGCTCACGAGCATAGCCGCGCAACAGCTGAGGTAGCTTCCGACGAGCCATTGCGCGCTGCGGCGGCCATAACGAAAACCGAGGACGTGCGCGCACACAAACACGAAGAACCAGGCGGCGACCATCAGCAACGTGAAGGCCACGGGATTTCCGGTCACGACTGCGCATCCAGGCGCAGGAAGTGATGCGCGGCATCGAAGACCTTCGCCGTGCGCCACCCCTTTGCGGTCAGCTCGATCCGGTCCGCGGTACGCTGAACGAAGCGGCCCGCCAGCAAGCCGTGTAGCCGCTTCTGGTACATCCAGGCGAGACCCTGTCCGCCGCCATACGTCTCGACGAGAGGCTCGAGGCCTGCACTGCAAGGCTCGGCGGCGCCGAGGTCGATCAGAATGCGCAGCGAAAAGCCGCGGTCGGCAAGATTGTAAAGTTGCAGGACACCGCCGAGGAACGCCGACGAGAAGAAGAACAGCATGAGCAGGAGATCGAGCCATCGCGGCTCGATCAGGAGCGCGGGAGCAATAAAGCCGAGATCGACGGGCGTGAGCAGCCAGGCGAGCGCCGCCGCGACAGCGCACCCGAGATAGATGAGCGTCATCTGTTTCGCCCGCTCCTCGGTTGGCCGCAGGCGAAAGGCAAGCGTCACGAGCATGAGCAGCACGAGCGTCATGGCTGCCGCGACGATAACGGCTTTCATGCTGCCTTCATGAGTCTTGCGCGCTTCTCGCGTCGGCCCAGGGACGCGACAACGTCTCGCGCAGGCGCCCATCGGGCAGGTTGACGACGTTGATCCGCCGCAAGGTGTAGAGGTCGGAACGCACGATCTCGGGCAGGCATTCCCGAAAGCTCAGTGCCTCCCAGGGATCGAAATTCGAGCTGATGGTCTTGCCGGTGAGATCGTCGAAGGCGGGCAGCAACAGCACGGCGACGCACCGCACCACATGCTCCATCGAGGGCCCACCCTGCGCCAGGATGGCGGTGGTGCGTTGATACTGCATGCGACCGGCGCGCTTTTCGCCTGCCGCCAAGGTCGCATCGTGCATGGGCGTCGGCACGAAGCCTGGAGCAATCGCGTTGACGCGAATGTCGTAGGGCGCAAGCTCGTCAGCGAGGCATTCGGTCAGGCGCACGATTGCCGTCTTGGAGCAGGCATAGGCGCTGTAGTTCGGAAACGGGCTGAACGCGCCGCCTCCGGCGAAATTGATGATACGCGCCTGCGTGCCTTTTTGCAGCAGCGGAAGCGCGTGGCGCGTGAGGAGATAGGTCCCCTTCAGATTGGTCTCGACGGTCGTCCACCAGCGCGAGCTGTCGGCGAGCGTGATCGGCCCGATCTCGCCGAAGCCGCCGGCGCAATTGATCAGCACGTCGAGCGCCTGCGTGCGCTTTTGCACGGCGACGATCAGCCGCTCGATCTGCGCTTCGTCCGAGACATCGCAGACGTGGGTCTCGATGCGCTCGAAACCGCGCGCCACTTCGGCAAGACGGTCCCCTCGGCGGGCAAAGACAAAGAGCTGGTGGCCTTGCCGGCTGAGCGATTGCGCGAGCGCAGCACCGATGCCGGAGCTTGCGCCGGAGATGAGGATCCGCAGCGGCGCGCGCGTCGAGACGCAGGGCTGCGCGCCTGGCGATGGAGCGCGCAGCGGCTCGTTGACGCCGATCTCGTCCGCGCCTTGGCCGCCGCTTGGACGCGCGCTGAGCTTGAGACGCCGCGGACCGGGCTTGCCGGAAAAATGGAATTCCCACACGAGCCGAATGATCGTGGCGACCGCATTGGCGATGTTCGCCGGCGTGATCGAGCGCGATGCCGGCAGGTTGCCGGCGTCCACCGGCAGCGCGATTTCGAGGAAGGAGTAGCCCGACGCGACGGCCTTGAGCAGCGCCTCCGCCGGGAAGCCAAAGCCGTGTGTCCGAATGGCCCCGCGCGCCAGAAACTCGGTCGGATAGATCGTCAAGCCGTTGTAGTAATGCAGCACCCGGCCAAACAAAAGGTTGAGAACGATGGTGTAGGCTCGCGATACGACGCGCTTGAACGGCGGCATTGCCGTTAAAAGATTGTTGGAATAGGACGTGACAACGTCTGCCTTCCCGAGGTGTCCGAACAGCTCGATGAACGATCGCAGCGGCCAGGTGTTGTCGGCGGGGGCGTAGACCACGAATGGCGTGTCCGCCTCGCGGCTCCCCGCAACCATGCAATAGCCGAGCCCCAGGCGGCGCTCGTTTCGATGCACCATCACGAACGGATATTTCTCGGATGCCCGCTTCGCGGCAGCGGCGGTGTCGTCCGTGCTGCCGTCGTCGAAAATGACGATGCGGAACTCCTCTACCGTGACCGTGAGCGCGCTGTAGATCCGCTCGATCGTTCCCAGCAGATTCC
>DATBHG010000012.1:0-33136 GCA_036557665.1 Xanthobacteraceae bacterium
GCGCACCACGATGATGAGGAGGAGCAGCAGCACGAACGCGGTAATGGCCGCGATGATGTAGAGCACGAAGTCATGGAGCTGGATGATGTTGTCCATGACCGGGGTCACCGACTGCTGCAGCCCGAGCTGCCATGGCGTGGGCTGCCCGAGGCCGGCGTAGGCTGCGCCGACGCTCGCAAGCAAAATCCCAAAGATTAGCCCAGTCGCTCTCAACCGTGACGATACCGGCATCGCTCTCGGCTCCGATTCTGCCCCGATTACGGCCCGTTTGGCGGTACCGACACCGCGCAGCCTTCACATGCATATCAAATATATGTTTATAGTGCAACGGTACGGCCTGATGCCGGCTGATGCGGGCGGGGTATTTTGCATTCGCGAATGTGGTCTCTGACAGGCCTCCTTGGGTTGGGGGCCAGCGATCCGGAAGGTCTGCCTTTATTCCCGGCCGTCGCCGGGTTAAGCCCCAAGTGACTCACGGGACCCGATCTGAGCGACTTGCCATGCTCCGTCAGTGCTCTCGGACGAAGGAACATTGTCGGCCTCCTGCTGGCGCAAGTGGCGATTTCGGGAGCAGCTTAGCAACCAGCCGCAAAATCTCCCTGGAACAATTGCCGGGCAACGGCGATCTCGGCCATTGGAAGGCGATGCTTCTGCCATGGCTGATGAGCTTGGCGCCGATCTTGATCAGCTTCTCCTGTTCAGGCTCGACGGCAACCACCGCTTGATCGGCTCGGCGTTGCGCTGAGGGCCTGCTGGGGTTGCGCAACCGATTGGAACCCGGGCTTACGAACACTTTGTCTTGCCGATTGGAGAAGGCTTGCAAATGCACTATGTAGAGAGCACAGTATTGACGCCTAAATGGCTGCATCGGGGAACTTTTACGGCCGTTCGAAATGGTTCAGACGGCCAACGTGGGGTGACAGGCAGAGGACAAACCCGAGCCAGAGCATCGCCATAACCGACTGATCCAACCCGCGGTCCTTGAAACCGTGAGCGGAGGACGAATGCCGGCTGTCCAAGAGACCGTCGATCAGGTCCGTCGTATCGACGTTGACCAGTATAGATATGGGTTCGAGACGCTGATCGAATCGGAGAAGGCTCCCAAGGGCCTTTCCAAGGACACCATCCGATTCATCTCGGCCAAGAAGGATGAGCCAGAATGGATGCTGGCTTGGCGGCTCGACGCCTACCAGCGCTGGTTGACAATGAGCGAGCCGAGATGGGCCAAGGTCCAGTACGGCCGGATCGACTACCAGAACATCTACTACTATGCGGCGCCGAAGAAGAAGGATGGGCCGAAGTCGCTGGAAGACATCGACCCCGAAATCCTGCGCACCTACGAGAAGCTCGGTATCCCGCTGCGCGAGCGCGAAGCGTTGCTCGGGATCGAGAAGCCGCAAGGCGAGCACGACGCGGAAGGCGCCGGCGGTGGCTACGGGCGCGTGGCCGTGGACGCGGTCTTTGATTCCGTTTCAGTGGCGACCACGTTCAAGGCCGAGCTGGCCAGGGCCGGGGTGCTGTTCATGCCGATCTCGGAGGCGTTGCAGAAGCATCCTAACCTGGTGAAGAAATATCTCGGCAGCGTGGTGCCGATCAGCGACAATTTCTTCGCCACGCTGAATTCAGCGGTGTTTTCAGACGGCTCATTCGTCTACGTGCCGCCGGGCGTGCGTTGCCCGATGGAACTGTCGACCTATTTCCGCATCAATGAGCGTAATACCGGCCAGTTCGAACGCACCCTGATCATCGCCGACGAGGGCTCCTATGTGAGCTACCTCGAAGGTTGCACCGCGCCGGTGCGCGATGAGAATCAGCTGCACGCGGCGGTAGTCGAGCTGATCGCGCTCGACGATGCCGAGATCAAATATTCGACCATCCAGAACTGGTATCCGGGTGACGCGCAGGGCCGCGGCGGCGTCTACAATTTCGTCACCAAGCGCGGCGATTGCCGCGGCAGCAATTCCAAGATCTCTTGGACTCAGCTGGAGACCGGCTCGGCGATCACCTGGAAATATCCGAGCTGCATTCTGCGCGGCGACAATGCGCACGGCGAGTTCTACTCGATCGCCATCTCCAACGGCTACCAGCAGGTCGATTCCGGCACGAAAATGCTGCATCTGGGCAAGGACACGACGAGCCGCATCATCTCCAAGGGCATCGCCGCGGGTCATTCCAACAACACCTATCGCGGCCTAGTGACCGCGCACCGCCGCGCCACTGGCGCGCGCAACTTTACCAACTGCGATTCGCTTTTGATCGGCGATCAATGCGGCGCACACACGGTACCTTATATCGAGGCAAAGAATTCCAAGGCCATCTTCGAGCACGAGGCCACCACCTCGAAGATTTCCGAGGAAATGCTGTTCTACTGTCGCCAGCGCGGGCTGTCGACGGAGGATGCGACCGCGCTCGTGGTCAACGGCTTCGTCAAGGACGTGCTGCAGCAGTTACCGATGGAATTTGCCGTCGAGGCGCAGAAGTTGATCTCAGTCTCGTTGGAAGGTTCGGTTGGATGAGCGCGGACGATTTTGGATCCGCCCAAGCTTGCGGGACATGGAATGCTATTGCTTGAAATCGAAAATCCGCGCGTCGAGATCGACGGCGAGAAAATAGTGAGAGGCGTCGACCTCGCGGTGAACGCGGGCGATGTGCATGCGATCATGCGTCCGAACAACACGCGCGCCGAGACGGATATTCTGGTGCAGACGCTCGTGAAAGCGCAGGAATTTTTCACATGATGGACGAGACGAAAACAGCTTGGACGGAAAGCGCTCCACCGGCTGGAGCTGCCGACGCTGGCGGCGCCCCGGTCCCCGCCGCTGCGGCGGAACGGCCACCGATCATTCCAGCCGACGAGATGGCGCGCTTGACCGATGAAATCGTCGCCGCGCTCAAGACCGTCTACGACCCGGAAATACCCGCCGATCTCTACGAGCTTGGTCTGATTTACAAAGTCGTCATCGATGACGACCGCATGGTCACGATCGACATGACGCTGACGACGCCAAACTGCCCGTCGGCGGCCGAGTTGCCGGGCGAGGTGCAGAACGCGGTCGTGAGCGTGTCCGGCGTGCGCGAGGCCAAGGTCAATATCGTCTGGAATCCGCCGTGGGACCCTAGCCGCATGTCGGACGAGGCCCGCACAGTGCTAGACATGTGGTGACGAATTCGCCCAAAGAACGTCAGGGTCAAAGGGCGCGCCAGACGGATGCTGGAGTTGGGTGTAGCTATGGATGCGCGCTCGCGCAGGAAGTGGCGCGCGCTGCGGGATGGACCGGCAGAGCTTGCGCGACTGGGTGCATCGCTAGGACGGCGAGAATTCAGCCGTGCTATTTGCCCGGGCATTGCATTCCTTGCGTTACATCATAATTTGAGCTACGGAAATTATACATGTCTCGACCGAGGACAAAATGCTGGCCCAAGGCAGTTTGGCCCCCCAAGGCAAGTTGGCCCAAGGCGATCTACGTCTAGTTGCGCTCGCGCTCATCGGCGAGGCGCCCCGTCGCGGTTACGAGATCATCAAGTTCATCGAGGAGACGACGGCCGACTGGTACTCGCCAAGCCCCAACATCATCTATCCGATGCTGACCAATCTCAAGGAAGGGGGCTATGCGACCGCGTCGACCGACCCGCCGAGGCTTTACACGATCACCGACGAAGGCCGGGCCTACCTCAAGCAACACCGCGATCTCGCCGATGGCATCCTTAACCGCCTGACTGCGCTCGGCGAACGCGTCAGCCGCTGGCGGCGGGCCCGCGGAGCCATCGGTCAGCGGGTGGAAGCGGACGATAGCGCGGAAAGCCTAGTGGACATCCTCGCCCGTGCCGCCGATGGTTTGCAGCGAAAATAGAAAACGCTTGCTCAAACCGGCACGGGGCGCGCCAGTAGACTCCAAAGGAGGTAGCCATGTCACAGTCAAAAACCGGAACCAACGGGAGCGCCTCTCGCCGCGCAATCCTACTGAATGGCGCCTCGATTGCCGCGGGAGCATTCGTCATAAGCGCGCCGGCCGCTCGCACTGCCTTGGCTCAAACCAAACTAGCTCACGAAGTAGCCAAATATCAGGATACCCCGAAAAACGGCCAGAAATGCTCGACCTGCATTCAGTTTGTGGCGCCGGCCTCTTGTAAAATCGTGGTCGACCCGATCAACCCCGACGGTTGGTGCCAGTTTTACGGAGCGAAGACAGGATAAGAGCCGTGTACTGCGGTGAGCGAATGGGGGGAGCAAGGGCTCCATCTAAATGCCTTGGTGCAGCCCGCCTATTGTTTCGACAAGTGGCCCAGAGAGCGTCAGCTAGCTCGTAGGCGCAACAATCTGAAAAAGGCGTCGCGAAGCGCCAGTCCTGTTGCTCTACAAAGGGCGGAAGTGTCGGCTGGGCTCGAGTGCGTGCTCACACTCTGAGTTTCAGCGCGCGAGAGAGAGCTAGCGACGCGGTAGCGGAAAACAATTGCGCAGAAAGAAACAATTTCCGAGAAAATGCCGTAGCTCGCATTGAAGGCACCGGGCGTTCAACCCCCGTGATGCGAGGTCTGTGAGCGACCCTGGGTGCGTTCCGGTCGCGTCGCCTCCCGGCCGTCTACATCCTGCGATAACTGAGGTCGAACATGATCCATAGGCTGCCGCCGACCAGAATGAGGAGCACGATGGCGGCGAAACACAGCGCGATCAGTTTGTTCTGCGACAAATGTTTCAAGTCGAGGTGCAGAAAATACCGCAGGTGGACGATGACCTGAGTGATCGCCGTAACGCCGATGACGACAAAGATCTGGATCGGCCGCAGCGTGCGAGCGGCGACGAGGCCGAAAGGAATCGCGGTCAGGACCAACGCCAGGACGACGCCGACCAGGTAGGGTTTGATCGTGACTTCCCCGCCGTGCGGGGAGGTCGACATTTTAGACAAGTGCGGCGCCGCCGGCATGCTAGAGGATCGCCGGGAGGTAGACGACGGAGAAGATGCTGATCCAGACAATATCGAGGAAATGCCAGAACAGACCCAGCCGGCAAAGGCGGGAGGCGACGAATGGGTTCAGCCCGCGCAGGTGGACCTCGCATCCCAAGAGGACGATCCAGACCAGGCCGACGCTGACGTGAGTGCCGTGGGTGCCGACCAGCGTGAAGAAGGCCGAGAGAAAACCGCTGCGCCACGGGCCGGCGCCGGCGACGGCCAAGCCGTAGAATTCCGAAATCATCAGGACGACGAAGCCTAGTCCGAGCAGGAACGTCACGCTCAACCAGGCAAGTGTGCGCCAGCTTTGCCCGGCTGCGATCGCAACGCTGGCGAAACCGAAGGTCGTGCTGCTTGCCAGCAGCAGCATGGTTTCCGCAAAGGTCTGCGGGAGCCGGAACAACTTGTGCCCGCCAGGCCCGTCAGCGGTGCTATGCGACATCACTACAAAGGTCGCGAACAGCAACGCGAAGATGAGGGCATCGCTCATCAGGTAGATCCAGAAACCGCACACCTTTTCGTCGATTGCGCGTTCGGCCCCTTCGGCTTTGGTCTGTTCGCCGGGATCGGCGGTGATGACCTCGTCAGTCACGTCGGCGCCCCGGGTGCGAGTGCGGGGGCCATCGTGCGGCGGCTCTCGATCGCTTGGACTTCGCTCGCCGGTATGCGGCGCTCGGCATGATCACGGAAAGTCTGCGACAGCACCGCAGCGAATATGCCGAGCCCGCCGACGGCGGCCAGCCACCAGATTTGCCAGATCATCGCAAAGGCGAATACGAACGACGTCGCTCCAAGCAAGACTCCGGCGCTGCTGTCGTCGGGCACGACGATGTCTTGGAAGCGGGCGGGTCTGTGGCCCGCGGTCCCCGCCTGCTTCATGGCCCACCATGCATCGATGCCGTGCACGTGGGGCACGACGGCGAAATTGTAGGCCGCGGGCGGCGAGGCGGTCGCCCATTCCAGCGTCCTGCCGTTCCACGGATCGCCGGTCGAGACCGCAAGCGCGGCGCGGTCGCGGATGCTGACGGCGAGCTGAATGGCGAGGAAGGTGATGCCACACAGGATGAAGAGGGCGCCGAATTCGGCTACTATGAGATACGGCTGCCAGCCGGCGACATAGTAGCGGTCGAGGCGCACCGGCATGCCCATGAAGCCGAGAATATAAAGCGGCATGAAGGCGAGATAGAAGCCGACAACCCAGGCCCAGAAGGCCCGGCGGCCCCATTTTTCCTCGAGCCGAAAACCGAATGCCTTGGGGAACCAATACTGGTAACCGGCGAAATAGCCGAACAGCGCCCCGGGGATCATCATGTTGTGGAAATGCGCCACCAGGAAGGTCGTATCCTGCATCAGATAGCCGACCGGTGCTGCCGCGAGCAAAACGCCGGTCATGCCGCCAATGACAAACGTTACGATAAAGCCGAGCGTAAACAGCATCGGCACGGAAAATTGCACCCGGCCGCGATACATTGTGAATAACCAGTCGAAAATCATCACGCTTGGCGGCACGGCGATGAGCGGGGCCACCCTGCCAAAGAAGGCATTCACATCGGGGCTGGCGCCGATGCTGAAAAAGTGGTGCAGCCAGACGCTGAACGAGAGTACGGGGATGACCGCGGTCGCGTAGACCAGCGACTCGTAGCCGAACAATCGCTTGCCCGAGAACGTCGCCACGACTTCGGAATAGACGCCAAACGCCGGCAAAAGCAGGATGTAGACTTCGGGATGGCCCCAGATCCAGAACAGGTTGATATAGTTCATTCTGTTGCCGCCGTCAGAATCGGTGAAAAAGTGCATGCCGAGATAGCGGTCGAGACCAAGCAGCGCAGCGGCAACGGTCAAAGCCGGGAAGGCGAACACCATCAAGATGCTGGTACATAGCGCCGTCCAGGTGAAAAGCGGCATCATCATCAGCCGCATGCCGGGCGCGCGCCGCTTGATGATAGTGACGAGAAAATTGATCCCGGTCAGCATCGAGCTGACGGCACTGACCAGGATCGCCCAGATCCAATAATCGACGCCGACTCCCGGACTGAACTGCGCTTCCGAGTAGGGCGGATAAGCGCTCCACCCAACGGCGGAAAACCTGCCGATGACGAGCGAGATCATAACCAAAGCGGCGCCGGACGCGGTCAGCCACAGGCTCACCGAGTTCATGAACGGGAACGCCACATCGCGCGCACCGATCTGCTGTGGAACGACGACGTTGAACAGGCCGGCCAGGAACGGCATCGCCACGAAGAACACCATGATGGTGGCGTGGGAGGTGAAAATCTGATCGAAATGGTCCGGCGGCAGATAGCCATGCGAGTCGAGTGCGACCGCCTGCTGGGTCCGCATCATCATGGCATCGATGAAGCCGCGCACCAACATGATCAGCGCCAACGTCACGTACATGATGCCGATCTTCTTATGGTCGAGGCTCGTCAGCCATTCGGTCCACAGATAGCGCCATTGGCCGAGCCAGGTGATGAGCGCAACCACGCCAAGTGCGCCGAATACGACGATGAGCGCGCCGCCCATGGCGAGGTCACTGTAAAACGGCAGGGCGTCAATCGTCAGCTTACCGAGCATGTCCATAGTCTTCCGACAGTGTATGGGGGTGCTGTCGCGATTTGTGTGGAATGAGGGATGCATTCTCCGTTATTTCGAGAGTACCGGGTCAGGCGGCGAGGTCAATCGGCTGCCGCAGCTGCTCGATCTGACAGTGGGTGCCTACTCTCTAGCTTTGCGCCAGGAAATATCTAGAGCGTATTCCGCCAGCATTCACTCATACCCTGCGTGCCTGAAATCCTTGCGGGTTTCGCGTGCGGTTATGGTCAGGGCAACCTGCCGATTTGTCGGCGCAGGCGAGGAATTGCGCGTTCCGCCGTCTTGCGCAGGAGCACCTTAAGCTTGCGGAAGGCATCTCGATGGGGCTCATCGTCGGGCGAGTATTGCGGCAGATAGCAAGCGCAGCGCCTCGCGCACGCCCAAGCCGTTCCTTCACCTGCCGGGGTACGCGATCTGGTGCTGCTGGACCCGTGACTAATTGCGAAAGATGTTGCCCCTCGCCAACCAGCTCCTGGATCGTCATCGCTAAGGCCCGCGACCGCGCAAGCGCCCCACTGCCGCAAGCTTCCTCGACGGCTCACCGCTGACATGCCGTTCGCCGTGACCGCAATCCACGTCGACAGCAGTTCAGAGTTTTTCTCCGAGTTCCGTCCTCAAGGGTGCACTTGACATATACCTTTAGGCCAGCTTCACTTACGCTGCACTGTTGTATGGACATTTCCGCTGTACGCGCTGCGGGACAGACCGTGGCTCCGGAGCTCCGAGCAAAATATGCGGCGGTTTTCTCTGCACCGGCGAGCGAATGATGCCGCCGAGCAGCCAGCAAGAAACGATTGATGGAGGAGAGGGAACGATGGAGGGGAGCCATGAGCATGCCACGCTAATTCCTGCCGAACATGCAAACCCTGGCCTGAGCCAGATCGGAGTAGTGGTTTATGATGACGGTCTTTTTGGGGATGCTCTCATAGCTCAATGTGCGGCTGGTCTTGTCGCCTCTGGTTACCGGCTGGGCGGCGTCGTCCAGTCAAACGCGCATCGCCCTGGTCGGCGTCGATGCGATATGTACGTGAAGGACCTGCTGGGAGGTGACGAGATAAAAATCTCGTTTGACCGTGGAAACGAAGCGAGGGGTTGTCGGCTTGATCCGGACGCTTTCGCGCGCATCGACGCATGGATCGAGCGTGCCGTCGTTGAACGTGTCGATCTACTGATCATCAATAAATTTGGCAGGGAGGAAGCACATGGCCGGGGCCTGCGATCGGTCATTGCCGAGACTCTGATCTCCGAAATCCCTTTGGTGATTGGTGTCTCCACACGAAATCTTTGCGACTTTCTGACTTTCGTCGGGGGTTCGGCTACACGCCTAAGGCCCGACGTCGAGGCAATTACGGCCTGGTGCCGGAACGCGATTGAGCGTGGGGCTCACCACCGATGCCGGTCGCGGCCATCATCATCACTGCAAGCATAAGGTAGGACGAAATGACGGAATGCCGCCACCTACATCGGCGACCCGGTTGTGGGGTACGTCAGGGCGCCGCAGAGGCGCGGCCGGAGCGTTCGCGGCGCTTGTCAATGGGATGCTATGCAATTGGATGGTGACCTCGGGGGTCGTGCTGCCGTACACCGCCCACTCGGTGGTCGGCAGCAAAGCGATCTCGACGTTCGTACCGATCTACATGTTCTTTGCCATGGGGTTCGAGTACATGGTGGTCAACCAGTTCATTATCCCGACTGCGAGGCTGCTCGGTGCTCCGATCTCGATGTATGACTTCTGGGTCGGAAACCAGATCCCGGTGACGATCGGCAATTTCCTCGGCGGTTCTTGTTCACCGGCGCCGCACTCGGTTGGCTCTTCTACACAGCTAAATTTGTTGAGGAGACGCGCGCGGTGAGCCGGCAATGTAGGATGGAAGCCGTGGAAAATCCAGTTGTCGAGGTTGATGTGACCGCCGAACCGCCGGGCAACCCCAGGGTGTTGTGGATATCGTTCCTGGCGTTTACGCTCGGTTTTGCGGTTTGGGGGATGTTTTCCGCGCTCGCCCCCTTTCTCATCAAGTGGTATAATTTCAGCCCCACGCAGGTCCTCGTCCTGGCTGCGATGGAGCCCTTTTTCGCGGCTGCCGTGAGCATCCCGCTCGGCGTCATGACCGACAAGTTCGGTGGTCGGACGATTTTCACGCTTTTGCTCCTAAGCCTCACGATTCCTCTGTTTTGCGGATTATTCGCCCAGGGCTACTACTCCTTTCTGGTTCTGGGGACACTGCTCGGACTTGGCGGCGCGAGCTTCGTTGTCGGCAACGCTCACGTATCGTCCTGGTACCCCAAATCGAAGCAAGGCACAGCCCTTGGCATCTTTGCCATGGGAAATATCGGAATCGCGGTCGGCACGATGGCCGTCACTTTCCTGATTACCCATGTCCTGGGCCGCTCGGACGGCTGGGACGGCTGGCGCCTGATATTCCCGATCTTCGGGATTTCTACGCTGTTAATGGCGATCATCTACTGGTTTTTCACGTCGGATTCGCCGCACAATCAGCACAAAGGGGGCTCGCTGCGTGAAATCGTCGGCGTGTACCGTTCAGGTGTGCTGGTATGGCTGGTGACCTACCTTTACTGGGCGTCCTTCGGCACCCTCACCTTTTTCGCGTCGGCGATGCCGACCTATCTGCTCGACCAGTGGCATGCGGATGCTGTCCGCGCGTCCATGGTGTACACGCCGCTGCTGGTGGTCTGCGTCGCCATCACGCGGCCGCTGGGCGGCTGGCTGGCTGACCGTTTCGATCCCCTGAGAATCCTCGGCCGGCTCTTCGGCATTATGGCCGTTCTCGCTCTTGTCATGACCATGCAGATTTCGCTGCATGTCGAACTGTTCGCAATGTATGGGCTCGCGCTCCTGTCCGGCGCCGCAGCGGCGGCGGTCATCAAACTGATCCCGGTCTACTTCCGGCAAGTCGGCGCGGTCAGCGGGCTGGCCAAGGCCGCCGGCGCGGCCTGCGGCTTCGCCATGACAGCCACCCTGGCCGCCAGCAAGGATCTTCTGGGCGGCTACACCTTCGGCTTTGCCATCTGGGCGCTGATGAACGTGGCCGCGTTCTACATCGCGTTTTCGCGCGTCGGCTTCAGACATGCAAAACCGTACATTGCAGCCATCCCTTCGAGTGATGCCATCGAGGCGATACCGGTCTATTCGAACATTGCCACCACAAACTCAGCGAGATCGACGCTTAGAGCATGATGACTTCAGGCGAAGAAGCGCGGCGGCAGATGGCAGAGCCTCGAGCGCGCAAGCTCGCCGAACAGGAGCGTCGCCGTCGCGAAGCGCAGGGACAGCAGTCCACGTCGTCAGTTGGGCCGTCCGTGCTTGGCGCCGCAATCATCGCATGGCTTACAATGCCGGCAGCGCCGGGTCCCGTGGTTCAGACGCGGCTTGCCCAGGTGACGCCGACGCCGGCACCCACCGTGTCGACTCAGGCTGCGCCGCTATCGCCGATGCAGGAGAAGGCGCTGAAGCCGAAGGAGACGTTCAAGGAATGTTCGGATTGCCCGGAGATGATGGTGGTGCCGGCCGGGAGCTTCACGATGGGATCGCCGACAAGCGAGCCGGGGCATTCCGCCGACGAAAACCCACAACATACGGTCACGATTGCTCGGCAATTTGCAGTCGGCCCGTTTGAGGTGACCTTCGACGAATGGGATGCGTGCGCGGCCGATGGCGGCTGCAACGGCTACAAGCCCTCCGATGAAGGCTGGGGCCGTGGCCGCCGACCGGTGATCAACGTTTCCTGGGACGATGCCAAAGCTTACGTCGCTTGGCTGTCGAAAAAGACCGGCAAGTCGTATCGGCTGCCCTCGGGGGCCGAATACGAGTATGCGACGCGAGCCGGGACACAGACGGCCTATCCCTGGGGCGATGCCATCGGCACGAACAATGCCAACTGTCACGCCTGCGGCAGCCAATGGGATGCCAGGCAAACGGCGCCGGTCGGCTCCTTTGCCGCTAACGGATTCGGTCTCTACGATATGGTGGGCAATGTCCGGGAGTGGACGGAGGATTGCTACCACGACCGCTACATCGGCGCGCCGGCGGACGGCTCGGCTTGGATCGAGGGCGCTGACTGTTCCCGCCGTGTCGTGCGCAGCGGGTCCTGGCTCCTCGCCCCTGCCTTCCTCCGCTCAGCGTACCGGTACTGGTTCACCCCCGACTACCGGCTCAACTACCTTGGTTTCCGGGTCGCTCGGACGCTTGCACCTTAAATCTTTGTTTCTTTGCCTCTGTGGCTGATTTCTATTGTCTCTCTGGGAGTTTGGCGGCGAAGCTCCGATTTTTTTGGAGAGCACGCCATGAACGCCCATCTCAAGGCACGGTCCGGCCACCGAAGCCCACTATCAATTCCTGCTATGGCTCGCTCCGACGATTGAACGATTTCCCAAGAGCCAAAGGTCCGTGTTCGGGGATCGTGCCATCAATCTCGCTCTGGACTTTTGGAATTTCTTGTCGAAGCCACCTTCACAAGGACCGAAAATCGCCCCTTTTGCAGGCACCCACGAAAGGCGCAGATCGAGTGTGCTCGCCTGATCTCGGAAATGCAGCGGGGGAACCTATATTGAGCCGAACAGACCACGGTCGCGCAATTTCTTGATCAGTGGTTCACGCGGACGTGAAGGCACGGGTCAGCCACAAGAGAATGAGCGATACGAGCGGGTCTGCCATAAGAACATCGCTCCACAGTTAAGGATGCCCGAGGACGCGTGGCGATTGAGGCGATGCGCAACGCGCGGCTGGTGGCTTTACATCGGCCAGACTGGCGAGACTTACAAATCCGGTGCTTTGCGCCAAGTCGCATCGAAGGGAGCTATTCCGCCAGCAAAGAGTACGCGCGGCCGACTCCTCACGGGAAATCTCGGCGGCCATTAGCGAATTGGAGCGCAGGGATCAGACTACTGACAAGACTCTTAATGAGCCCGACGAAGGTCGCCACCCAAGCCAGCAGGGCCACGTAAACGAACACGTGAGCGATGGGGAGCAGAAAGTCCAGACTCATCGCACGCACCATCTCGAAGGTGCAGACCGCGTACATACCGAGCGGAAAAACCGTGCCCCAATATAAAGGATCGTACTTGAGCGGGATATAGAGGTAACGCCAAACGACCAGGATAAGGAGCATCGGGATCCACCAGGTTCCGGTCGCCCAAAAGAGAATCGTGAAACCCTTGAGAAACGGGGTCAGCGTCTCAAGGAAGGCCGCATCCGCGGCGTTCTCAATCAGGAGCGAGCCGGCGAGCGTGGAGATAGCCATCGCTCCCATGTTGATCCAGTACGGGGACGAGAAATCGGCCGGCGAGAACTTGAAAAATGTGTAGCGATAGAAGATCAGCGAGATGATCCAGATGTACATCATCCCGCCCCACAACCACATGGACAAGGCGACGAAATTGATGTGGAGGCGGATGGGTTGCTGGAAATGTCGCGAGAGGAGCGCGCTCAAGAGCGCGATTGACTGCGTCGCGACAACTGCAAGCAACCACGCCCCGGTAATACCCTGATCAATCGTCGGCTTGGTCCCCTTGATCGTCAGGGCAGTGAAAATCGTGTAGGTCAGGGTGACCCAGATGAAAAGACCAAAAATCCAGAGCGCCAAGGCGAGGTCGTACGCGCCAGTGAGTAGCAGTTGATTTCCCATTACGCTCGTGGCAGCCACCGCAGAGAAGAATCCCGGCGCCGCCCGATGGTCCGTCAAGTCGTCGACCAGTGCTCGGCGGTAGCGCAAGAGCCGCCACGACGTGAGAAACCAGAGCAGCAGATACTGCCCCGCATTCAGCCACAGGAGGACAGCGGCAATCGTACGGAACCCCGCGCGGTCCGAGGCGATCGAGACTATCCCTGTGGCCATGACCAAGGCGAAATAGGACGGTGAGAGGCCCCGGGCCCCTTCCGCCAGCCATTTCATGAAATGGGAAGCTTGCAGCCTGCGCATAAATTCGCTGGCGTGCTTACGCATCACCTGTTGGATCACCAAGTGCATCCAAGCTCAGCCTCCGGGAAGGGAGGCCGAAGACGATCGGAAAGCAGAAGCCGCCGACGTCCGTCCAGGACGCCCACAAGGCTGATGGTCCCGCTCCCGGCCTCAAGGCCACTCTCGCCAAGATAGGCGGGCGAGAGATCATGGACACACCTATTGCGCTGCAGCCTACCAACTTGTCGAAAGCTTGCCGGCGATGCTCAGAAGTTGATAGATGAACGACGAAATAATCTTAGGGCGTATACTCATAAATCCGGCTTGATGTCTGCTTAGGTCCGAAAGCGACCGAATTGTTGCGTCGCCAGTGCGGCACTGCGTCGCCCCAGCTAGCGGGACCAATGTAACGGCAGCCTCGGCAACAAGCGATGACGGTTTCTGAACAGATTTGGTGGCTCACACCATATTTCTTTCCTGAGCCTAATGGCCTTTCATGTCCTTTGCTGCATCACGCGCCAACTCGCTCAATAGCTTTTGCACTAACAAAATCTGTGCATTATAATCGATGCACGCGCCAAGATCGTTATAGGGGGCACTCTTAACGCCATATACGGAAGATACATGGATTGCCTTGCCATCCGATATGAAGTAGCCCTCTATCTGTTTCTTTAGGGATTCGTCGTAGAAAGAGACTTGGTCGGTCGCCATGTGTGCATTCCTCTCTGTTAGTGTGGTTCTATCCCAATCTCAGTGCTTATCAACGCGCGAAATGGCCGTCCTCCCCACCAAACATTGAAGCTTGCCCGAAAGTTTGAAATGCTCTCTGTGGTCGCTGCCCTATTCGATTAGCAAGCTGTAGCCAAGCCGCCGAAATCGCAACGAGCCGATCCGGGCGCGAAATCTGGTCGAACGTTTCTTTAATAAGGTCAAGCACTGTCGGCGGGTGGCAACGCGCTACGACAAGCTCGCGACAAGCTACCTTGCGTTTGTCCAACTTGCATCGATTAGCCTGTGACAGCGCGTCAATGAATCCACGATCTAGCGAGCCAATAAACAACCAGCTCCTGTGATAATGCTCCATCGCCGGAGCATTGCCTCGTAGGCTGCACTTGATCTTCACGTCTACCGGGTTCTGATCACGTCCTGATCGCGTGCTGATATTGCGAGCCTGCACACATAGTAATTTATTAATGTTAAAGATTATTCAGCCATTTTTTAAAATGGTGGTCCTCCTGGTCCGGCTGTTGACCTGACAACAGGGCGGTTTCTGATCACGAGCTGATAGGGCCGCCACAAATACCAGAACGGGAACATTATCAGATGCACCAGCCGCGAGAACGGGAACAGGGCGATCACGAGGAACCCGTTGAGCATGTGCAGCTTGACCACCCAGGGCAAAGACGAGACGTATTGAGTCTGAGGTTTTAAGCTCACCAGCGAGACAAGCCACGGTACGGCCGTGTCTACATACCAGTCGGCGCCCCAGCGATAGACCAGCGAAACCCAGACGCCGAGCGCCACCTGCAGCAGCAGCACAGCGAGCAGCAGCCAGTCAATGGGGCTGGTCACGGCGTAGATGCGCTCGTGGGTGAGGCGGCGCACGAACAGTACGCACAGGCCAAAGAGCGCGGCAAACCCGAACGCGAAGCCTATTATTTCGATCGTATACAGGGCCGCCGGCGCAGCTGTGATACTCTGCCACATGGCTGGCATTAGAAAACCCAACAAGTGCGCCAGCAAAACGATGACGATGCCGTAATGCCACGGCACCGAGCCCCAGAACAGAGTGCGGTTTTCCAGAAGCTGCGAGGACAGGGTGGAGTAGGAGAAGCGATCGTGGCGGTAGCGGTAGACGCCGCCCCAGATCGCCAGCACGACCGCCACATACGGAAAAGCCGCGAACAAGACTTCGTTCATAGTGCCCTCCTCACACTCGCAAACCTAGCAGGTCGTCTGGGATGACCTCCGCGAGCGGCTTGAAAACCTTGAATTGGTGACGCCCGGCTTGCGTCCAGAACACCAGGTGCGTTTCGACCGGCGGGCAGCCGGGATCGGAGCACGGCAGCTCCGACACCATGATGGTTTCGTCCTCGGGGAGCCTGAAATGCTCGCGCGCCCAGATACGAACGCGTTCCTGCTCGGCAGAGATGCCGGGGCTTTTCTTCGTCAAGCCAACGTCCAACAAAAGACGCAGCGCCTCGAGCGCCTGATGGTAGGGGTGCGCGCGTTTTTCGCCGGCATCGCGACCGTCGTAATCTTCACTCAGCGCCAGCAGGTAGCCTCCGGCAAGTATATCGCCCTGGCTCTGGCCTTTGAGCTGCCTGCGTTCTTCGCGATCGTCGATCTTCGCGCGTTCTATGCCGGTGTGGCCCTCGATATCGATCGGTCCGTCGTGCTGGTGGGCGTCGGATTCGGGCTTGGTCGTCATGCGCGCGAGCGCCGGCAGCAGCCCCCGGTTCAGTAGCTCGTCGATTTCCTCCCCGCCCTTGCTGTGGGCAACGAAGCGCAGCACGATCGACAGCCGGTCAGGAATCTCACTGGCGTCCGCTTCGAAATCCTCGGCACGATAGGCTTTCTTGAGCCCGATCAGGAAGGCGCTGCGTTTGTAGTTCTCGCCGAAGAGCTGATAACCCACATACGGATGGCAGATCGAGTTCAGGTCAAAAAAGCCGCTGTAAACCTCCTGAAGCTTGCCGAGCGAGGTCTCCTCGGCGAACCGGCGGAAGCTCTCCAGCAAGGCGGCCGCCTCCGGTTGCGCTGCGCCGATCAGCGCAGCGCATTCGACCGCCTTTTTTGCGAGTCCCGGGGCGGGATAATCCAGGATGTCCGCGAACAACCCCAGGACTTGCGCGCGACGCGAGAACAGAACCTCTGCGCGTTTTGAAAAGAGACTCATGGTCCTCTTTGGGGATTGATGTGAAAGCCCGTACCGACTGCGCCTTTGTAAGTCGGGTAGTTGCGCGAGACCGGATCGAGTACCGGGAACATGGACTCGACCGACGTGTCGCGCTCCATGGGAGGAACCACGAACCGCTCTTCGAAGGTGGGCAGCGAGGTGAGGTGGTAGATCGCCTCCACCTCGGCCCCCGTGGTCTTGCCTTCGGTGAGCGCCCTTTCCACCTCTTCCGCTGGTATATCCTTGACCTGCTTCGCGCGCATGTAGACGCGCACCGCCACCAGTTTGCGATAGACGTCGCGGATGATGCTTTCATTGCCCCCCGCCAACAGGCTCGCCATATAGCGCAGCGGCACGCGCGACCTTTCGAGCGAACTCATCAGCGGCCCCAACCTTGCCTCCGAGGCGACGTTGTCGTAGACGCCCGCGTCCGTTTTGGCGAGCACCGGGCCGAGCGGCGGCACGTAGAAGAGCATGGGCAAGGTGCGGAACTCCGGATGCAGCGGCAGCGCGAGTTTCCACTTCTTGACGAACTGGTAGACTGGCGACTGTTGCGCCGCGGCGATCTTCGAATCGGGAATTCCGCTCGCCTTGGCGGCCGCGATCACCTCCGGGTCGAAGGGATCCTTGATCACGTCGCGCTGCGCCTGCACCAGCGATTCTTGCGGCGACCTGGCCGCCTCCTCGATGGCATCTGCGTCGTAGAGCAGCAGGCCGATATAGCGGATACGCCCCACGCATGAGTGGAAGCACGCCGGAGGCTGCCCGCTTTCGAGGCGCGGATAGCACAGGATGCACTTCTCGGCCTTGCCGGTCGACCAGTTGAAGTAGGTTTTCTTATACGGGCAGCCCGAGACGCACATGCGCCAAGCGCGGCAGCGTTCCTGGCTGACCAGCACCACGCCGTCCTCGCCGCGCTTGTAGATCGCGCCTTGCGGGCAGGCCGCCACGCAGCCCGGATTGAGACAATGGTTGCAGATGCGCGGCAGGTAGAAGAAGACGGTACGGTCGATCTCCTGCAGCTGGCGCATTTCCTCCGGGGAGGCGCCGTCGAGGTTCGGATCGTTGTTTGCGTAGACCTGTGAGCCGCCCAGGTCGTCGTCCCAGTTCGGCCCCGCCTCGATGGTGTCCATGTATTTGCCAGTAACCATCGAGATGGCGCGCGCGGTGGGCTGGTCGTCGCCTTCAGGCGCGTTGAACAGGTTCTGGTAGTCGTAGGTCCAGGGTTCGAAATAATCGTCGAGCTGGGGCAGATAGGGATTATAGAAGATGTTGGTCAGCGTTCCCCATTTGCCCTGCAGCCGCAGCCGCAGCCGCTTCTGCCTCTTCCCCTCGACCACCCAGCCGCCGCGGTATTTGGTCTGGTCCTCCCAACGTGTCGGGTATCCCGTACCCGGCTTGGTCTCCACGTTGTTCCAGTACATGTACTCGGTGCCCTTCCGGTCGGTCCAGATGTTCTTGCACGCGATGGTGCAAGTGTGGCAGCCGATGCACTTATCCAGGTGAAAGACCATCGCAACTTGAGAGCGGATTTCCATGTGAGTCCTCCTTCGTCCTATGCTTTGGTTCCGTGCCGGCCTAATCGGGGCCAGTATCGCTTAGTTCCTATGCCTTGTTCCTATGCCTTGCCGCATCCCCCTGTCACCGGGGCATCGCGTACGGCCACCACGGTGACCTCGAACTCGAGCGTCATGCCGGCGAGGGGGTGATTGGTATCGACAATCACGAAGCCGTTCTCCTCGTTGACCTCGGTGATCATCACGTTCTCTACGCGCTGGCCGTCCTCGTTTTGCGCGAGAAAGCACATCCCCGCTTCGACTTGGTCCACGCCGCCAAACTCCTCGGCGGGCACCCGCTGCTGCAACGCCTTGTCCCGCTCGCCGTAAGCATCCTCGGGCGGCAGGGTCACCACAAAACGCTCGCCCTCCACCTTGCCCTCGAGGGCTCGTTCGAGGGCGGGCAGCAGCCGCCCGCCGCCGTGCTGATACTCCAGCGGCTGGTCGCCCCAGACCGCCGAACGGATGTGTCGGATCGCGCCGTTGGTGCGCAGCGTGTAGTTGATGGTCACATGCTTTCCGGCGCCGACTCGTGCCGGCGCATGCGCCGGCACGATTTCATGCGAACGAGGCTCATGCGAATGGGACTCATGCGAATGAGCCACCGCGGCACCTACCATTCCAGCTTCTCCATTTTGCGCACGCAGACATGGGTATCGCGCGTCATGATCCCGGTGGGCCCCCAGTAGTTGAAGCCGTAAGTGAACTGGGCGTAGCCGCCCGCCAGATACACCGGGTTGATGCGGGTGCGCGTCACGCTGTTGTGTCCGCCGGCGCGCCGCCCGCCGCGCTCCTGCGATTTCGGGATGTACACCGTGCGCTCGACCGCGTGATAGTACATGCAAGTGCCCGGCTGGATGCGGCGGCTCACATTGGCGCGGGTTACTATCACGCCGTTGTCATTATAGACCTCGACCCAGTCGTTATCCTCGATGCCTACCCGCGCGGCGTCTCGGTCGTTGATCCACACCGGATCCATGCCGCGCGACAGCATCAACATGCGGTGGTTGTCCTTGTAGGTGGAGTGGATGTTCCATTTGCCGTGCGGCGTGATGTAGTTCAACACCAGGGCGCGGTCGTCGACCCGGCTTTTCCTGATGTCGCCGGTCTTGCGCGGCTCGAGCTTGGGCTTGTATGTCGATATGTGCTCGCCGAAGTCGAGGTACCAGGGGTGGTCGACGTACAGCTCTTGTCGCCCGGTAAGCGTGCGCCAGGGCACCAGCCGCTCGACGTTCATGCACCATGCCGAGTAGGCGCGGCCGTCGTTTGTCATGCCGGTCCAGCACGGGCTGGTGAGTAGCCGCCTCGGCTGGCGCGTGATGTCGCCGAAGTTCATGGAGACGCCGCGCGTGTTTTCGGCGATGTCGGCGAGGGGGAGGCCGACGCGCTCCTCCTCATGATGAAAGGTCTGCCAGCAAACCTCGCCGTTGGTCTCGGGCGCGGTCGCCAGCAGGGTGTTGCACGCGTCCAGCACGTCCTCGAGGCTCGGATAACGCTTGCCACCCCATTCGACGCAACGCATGTGCCTCGGGTCGGGCATCGGCATGACGGGATTCTCGAGCATATGGTCGTACTGCGCCTTGATCGGGACGTGCACGCCCACAGCGGCGTGGCCGTTTTCGCGCGCCTGCCGACCGAACGAGATGAATTTGTTGTAGATGTTCGCGAAGTCGCGCTCGACCACCCGCAGATGCGGCATGGTCTTGCTCGGCACCGGCTCGCACTCACCCAAGGCCCAGTCGCGGACCTGCGGCTGCGCCAGCTCGTCAGGCGTGTCGTGCGCGAGCGGCGAGGAGACCAGGTCGCGCACCGGCTTGGGAAAGGCGAGCGGCGCCATTTCGCTCACCTTGCGCGCGAGCAGCTTGAAAATCTCCCAGTCCGTTTTGGATTCCCACACCGGCGGCACCGCCGCCCCGAGGTTATGTATGAACGAGTGCAGGTCGGTCGAGTTGAGGTCGTTCTTCTCGTACCAGAAGGCCGACGGCAGCACGATGTCGGAGTAGAGCGCCGAGGTATCCATGCGGAAATTGATGTCGACCACCAGGTCGAACTTTCCGCGCGGCGCCGGATCGCGGTACTGCACCGTGTCCGTCTTGCCACTGGCGCGCTCGTCGGCGAGGGCATTGTCGTGCGTCCCGAGGTAATGGCGCAAGAAGAACTCGGCCCCCTTGGCGCTCGACTGGAGAGCGTTGCCGCGCCAGATGAACCACACCCGCGGCCAGTTCTCCGGAGCATCGAGATCCTCGACCGCAAAGCGCAGCTTCTTGCTCTTGAGCTGCTCGACGACGCGCCCGACGATCTCGCTTTCGGTCTTCGCGCCGGCGCGCTCGGCCTCGGCCACGATCTCGAGCGGATTGCGGTTGAAATGCGGGGACATAGGCATCCAGCCCAACCGCACCGCCTTTGCCAGGAGGTCGATAGCATGGCCCTTGGCCCAGCGCGGCTTTGGGCTCGTCAGGCCGTACTCGGTGAACTCCGCCTCGTAGCGCCACTGACAGCTATTGGCGTAATGCCAGACCGGCGATTGCTGCAGCCGCGGCGGCCTGCCCCAGTCGAGGGCTAAGGCGATCGTGTTCCAGGCTGAAACGGGGGCAAGCTTCTCCTGACCGACGTAGTGGTTCATCCCGCCGCCGTTGCGTCCGCAGCAGCCGCACAGGATCAGCGCGGTGATGGCTGAGCGGTAGATGAGATTGTTGTAGTACCAGTGGTTGGCGCTGGCCCCCACGATGACCATGGAACGGCCTTGGGTGAGCTCCGCGTTGCGGGCAAACTCGCGCGCAAACCTGATCGCCGTAGCGCGGCCGATGCCGGTGAAGCGCTCCTGCCACGCCGGCGTGAAGAGTCCGTTCTCGTCGTCGTAGCTCGACGGGTAGGCGCCCTCGAGGCCGCGGCCGACGCCGCACTGGGCTATCAGCAGGTCGAAGCCGGTGGTTACCAGCACCTCGCCGTCCACTGTGGCGATACGCCGCACCGGCACGCCGCGCGCGACGGTGGGCGTTGTAGCGCCAGGCACTCCATTGGCGAAATCGTCGAAGTTCACCTGGACCACGGAATCCGAATGATCGATGAAGCTCAGCACTGCATCGAACGGGCTGTTGTCCAGGCCGTCCTCCTGGGAGATGTTCCACTTGCCTTTCTCGGTACCCCAGCGAAAGCCGACCTGGCCCTTGGGCATGCGCGGCTCGCTGCTTTTGGCGTCGAGCACCAGCATCTTCCAGTCGCCGTTTTCAACGTCTTTGTAGCGCGCCAAGCGCTTGGCGCGCAGCTTCTGCCCCGCGCGATAACCCTTCCCATCGCGGGTCAGTTCCACGAGGAACGGACAATCGGTGTAACGCTTGAGGTAATCGACGAAATAAGGGACTTGGCGGTCGACGTAGAACTCCTTCAGGATGACGTGATTGGCCGCCATCCATAGCGCGCAGTCCTGTCCCGCCTGGATCGGGATCCACTCGTCGCAGTACTTGGCGATTTGGCTGAAGTCCGGCGCGAGGACTACGAACTTGGCCCCTCCGGTTCGCGCCTCCGCGATGAAGTGCACGTCCGGCGTGCGGGTCATGTTCAGGTTCGCCGCCATCGAGACGATGAACTTGCTGTTGTACCAATCCGCGCTTTCGCACACGTCGGTCTGGTCGCCCCAAACCTCCGGGAACGCCGTCGGCAGGTCGGCGTACCAGTCGTAGAAGCTCATGTTCACGCCGCCGAAGAGTTGGAGAAAGCGCGAGCCCGCCGCATAGGAGAAAAACGACATCGCCGGGATCGGCGAGAAGCCCATCACCCGGTCGGGCCCCCACTTGCGCGCCGTGTACAGGGCGGCAGCGCTGATCAACTCCGCCACATCGTCCCACTTGGCGCGCCGGTAACCGCCTTTGCCGCGCGCCTGCTGGATGCGCGTACGCTTTTTTGGGTCCTCGACCAGTGAGGCCCAGGCCTCCAGGGGATTGGCATGATTGCTTTTTGCCTCGCGCCAAAAATCGAGCAGCGGGCCGCGTACATAGGGATATTTCACCCTGATCGGGCTGTAGACATACCAGGAGGCGGAAATGCCCCGCTGGCAGCCGCGCGGCTCATAGGGTGGTAGACTTTTTTCGAGCAGTGGGTAATCGGTCTGCTGCATCTCCCAGGTGACAATCCCGTCCTTCACGTAGATCGCCCAGGAGCAGCCGCCGGTGCAGTTGACGCCATGCGTGCTGCGTATGACGTTGTCGTGCTGCCAGCGGTTGCGGTAGAACTCCTCCCATTTGCGCTCCTGCGGATTGACCAGGTCGAGTATCCAACTCATCAGCATCTCCTCGGTGCGTTCGCGGGGGCCGCGACGCTCGTTCGTTATTGGGATTTAGAATACCGAGCCTTCCAACCGGGGTGGTACGGACCCGTAAACCAGCCGCCGTTCCGGGGATCCGAATGCCCGGTCGTGGGTTTGGCCACCATAGGACGCCGTACCCCGAAGCGTAGCCGGTTCTGCCATCTCAACCCCGCGATCACCAGCAGGATCACAAGGCCTAGCCCGGCCAGACCAGCCAGTTGCCATATCGCTTGCGCCGGGCGCTGGCTCACCTCCGCTTGGCCGAGGAAGGAGACCACGCTCGCGCGCTCTTCGGTTGTCAGCGGGCGCGACGACCATATGGCTTTCATGGTGGGCGTGGGCGTGCCGGCGACGAAGGCATCGAACCCCGCCGCTCCGCCGAAGCGCCCGACTGCTCCGGTCAAGTCGGGTCCAAGCTGCCCGCCCCCCAGGGCCCCGATGCCGCCGACGCTATGACAGGCCATGCACGGCGGCCCGCCATTCTGAAAGCGCACCACACCGGTGAACAGGTCTTTACCGATCTCAGGGTTACCCTGGACGGCGGGCGTGGCGGTGGCCGCTGCGCCCGCGGCTGCGCCTGCCCCTGCAGTTTCCAGATAAGCGAGGACGTCGCCGATCTGGGCGGCGCTGAGCCCCGGGTTGGGCATCGGTATCTCGTGGAACTGATGCAGCAAGCTGGTGGCAACCGGGTCCTTCTTGGCGAGCATTGCATCTGGTGCTGCGATCCATTGCTCCAGCCATTCGCGCGGACGCTCCTTGGTGACGCCCTTCAGGTCGGGGCCAACGAGAGGGCCCTTGCCCACGGTATGACAGGGGGTGCACTTTTCCTGGAATATTTGTTGGCCCGCCCCCGCATCGGCTCCGGCAGCGCTCGTCGCGGCCGCCACCGCGGCCCACATGCCCGCACTCGTCGCAAGCGCAACCATGAACAGCGATCGCCGGGACGCCACGGACTTCTTGCTCGTCATCTGTCGTCCTCTAAAGATGCACACTATGGCGATCAATAACCCTACGCCACTGATTGGAAAACTGCAAGCGTTACCGACAGCCCCTCACAAGGTTCCGACAGGAGGTGCGATGACCCTGGCATGATCGTCTACAATTTGGCGCACGAGCCTATTGCTCGACGATCCGGTGCCGTTCCTGCCGCCAAGTGGAAGGCGAATGCGGCGGCCCTGCATCCTCCGCAGCAACCATCAGGAGGCCGAAAAGCGCGGCCGACACCCGGCCGCAATCATGGCGGCGCTGACTTTACCCTTGGCGCCGTGTCGGGGCAAGGACGTGGAAATCGACCGCCGCCGCCGGTCTGGCTCGTCGTGGGCATGCCGACCCTCGAAATCGCTCGGCGGTCCGTGCATCTCATTGAATCCCAGCGTGGAGCTCTTTGAATTCCAGCGTGGAACTTTCAATCATGCACCTGACTCAATCACACGTCATCACTCAATTCATCCGCACGGCCCGGGACAACATCCCAGGAGAATATCCCAGGAGAATATCCCAGGAGAACAATAATGGCTAAGACGCAGGTGCCCGCGTTCGTGCAGAAGTACGCGGGCGGACTCGATCCTGGCGACCTTGAAATGCCGCGACTAAAGCTGCTTCAGGCGTCGTCGCCCGAGCTTGCTCGATTCGACAACGCCAAGCAGGGCGAGTTTTGGCACAGCCTGACCGATGAGTCGCTCGGATCGACTGTCCGCTTCTGCCCGATTTACATCGACTGGCGCTATATTCTGTGGCGTCCGCGTGAGGCGGGCGGCGGCATTCTTGCTCGAGCCGACGACGGCAAGCATTGGACGCCCGCCGATACCGAGTTTACGGTTACGCTCAAGAGCGGCCACGAAGTGAAGTGGCGGACGGCCCGCACGGTCGCGGCATCGGGTCTTGCCAAACGGGGCAGCTATAATCCGAGCGACCG
Organism: Xanthobacteraceae bacterium; assembly: GCA_036557665.1. Lineage (GTDB taxonomy): Bacteria > Pseudomonadota > Alphaproteobacteria > Rhizobiales > Xanthobacteraceae > VAZQ01. Next base: position 24,130 of record DATBHG010000012.1, read on the forward strand.
TAATTCGCCGCCTGCTGCTGCGCCCATGTATTCGATCGTTTGCTCATTTTTGGATCGGCGAGATTTTCCTGCCGTGCTGATACTGCAGCGGAGGGCCGCCAAGGTGGCAACCAAGTTGATCGGTAAATTGAAGAACCTGCGTGCCCCGTCTTTTGGCGTGATCGTTGAAATGACCTCGCTTAAAGACAAATCGCCATCCGGCGAGTTTTACAACTACGCTTTTGAGGTGGTGGGACCCGTGGAGGACAGAGCTTTCTATGAGCAGAATTTTGCGCAATATCGGTTTTTCATGGAGCGGGGCCTCAAAGTGAAAGACATGGAGGGTCTGCAAGAGCATGAGAGGAGCGCGGAGGAGGAGTTTTGATGGCCTTAATTGCTTTGACTGGACTTGGTACTTCTGCAGGCCCCCCCACGGGGCAGTCCTTCGTCCACCTCCCAAGGCCTTGAGCAAGGCCTTGCGCAAAGTCATCCACCGCACCTTCGGCGCCTCGCAATGGAGTTGACGCGAACGCCGATGCCATGGTAGCGTTTGACCAAACGTGTTTCGCCTAATCCGACCAAGACCCTAATCCGACCAAGACATGGGGCATTGCTCTGGATATTGCCGGGCATCTGGGCCCAGACCATAGTCGGCAATTTCCTCCGTGGTAGGCGGTCGCATGCACTGATGCACATCAATGATCGAGATGGATCTTCAGTTTAAGGGGAATGCCCAGTCCGAGCTTGGAGGAGGGCCTTCATGTGCGAGCGCAGTCTGCATCACGGCGCCTCGTGACCCGTCAAGGTCGGTGACAAGCTCGTTACGGAACCTCCCGGATGTCTCTTTGTTTTTAAGGCATGCTAGTACCCTGAACCATGGTTGGGTGATACCGAAATGCCTGGGAAATTCGAATCAGCTTTCAATGAAAGTGGGTGCTAGTCCGAACTAGAGGAGACCCTTATGTGCGACTATAGTCTGCATCACGTCGCCTCGCGTCCCGCCAAGGTCAGCGACAAGCTGGTTACGACGGAACTTGCGAGATCAAGCACTCGAGGCTTTGCTGCCGTGGGGGAGCACGGTGCCAAGCTCGTAATTCATGACGGTCCACCCAAGGTGGCGGTCTGCCTGCTGCCCGGAACCGAGCTGGCCTTCAACGACGACGTCCGGTACGACCGGGCCTTCAATCTTTTTGGCAAGGCCCGTGTCAATCATAAGGTCGCACGCTTTCGCCAGATCGATATGGACGATCCGCACGTTCAGCACGATGCGCTGGAATTCCCAAATGGGCAGGTTGTGAAGGTCACGCGGTTGGCTCGTGGCCAAACCGCTACGGTGCTGCAATTGCCGGTCGCGGCACAGCACCCCGAAGTCGCCGAAACCGTACACTTTGCCCGCTCGCCCGACTCGCGCGTCGCCTTGGACCGTGTGTCGATCGGGCCGGGGATGGCGTCGATCCTGATGCCTAACCAGGGCATGGTGACGCTGTGGAAAACCGTCCGTAGCACGGTCATCAGCCTCTCGACGGCGTCGGTGCAGTCATTCCGCCGTTTGAAAGCTCACAAGCAGGAGCCGATTCTGAGCGCGGCGCCGTTGCCTGCAGGCCTCAAGCAGGGCATGCTCACGGCGAAGATGCCGAGCAAGGCCGCGGCGCAGAAGCCGGGGAAGAAGGCGGAACTCAACGCCGTTGCCTAGTCGCCCGTTCGGTTTGCAGCTTCGAGCTCCTTAGAGCCCGTCGAACGGCGCGATCGAGCGACAGCGGTGCCGTCCCGGCAGAAATTCGCCGGGGATAGCGTCTGGCGCACCAGCTGCGCCCGGCGTCGATACCCCACGCCGGCGAGAGATATGTCGGCTTCCCGCCCTATCCTTCCAGTCTCCTCGGCCGTGGTGCGCGTGAATTTCGGGGGCTCGCGGGATTCTTGAATGGCTGCCGGATCACCGGTTGTCCGCGCAATTGCCTCAGCGCGAGCGATGGCGTCCTTCATGGCCTCACAAGCTGTGCCAGCGACCTCGCGGGCGTCAACATCTGTTCCGCGCCGGGCCGTCGCTCGATCGATATCGAATCCGGCATCACCAGGATTGGTGGATAGCCGCGGCGCGGCCACGAGCGCGACCCGGTATTGCTGAGGCGTCTGTGGCCTGATAACGCCGCTTGCTTCCACGGCGTCGATCCTCGAGACCCCGGTACGGATCCAGTCATGAATCAGCTTGTGCCCCATTGGATGGAAAAAAAACGCCAAGCTCGCGAGGCTCCCGAGCGAGAGCGCACGCGGTTGCAGGACGATCCTGCGACCATCGCTGCGCATCGGCGCGTCATGCGCAACTGGCTGTACGGCATCGCAGCTCTCATCGCCCTGATGGTGATTGTCGGCGGGATCACTCGGCTCACGCATTCGGGGCTTTCGATTGTGGAGTGGCGGCCGGTCACCGGCGCTGTGCCGCCGCTGAGCGAGAACGCGTGGGCGGCGGAGTTCGAAAAGTACAAGACCTCCTCGGAATACGAGCTCGTCAACAAGGGGATGACCCTTGATGAATTCAAACGCATCTACTGGTGGGAATGGGCACACCGGCTGCTCGGCCGCCTGATCGGCGCTGCCTTTCTGTTGCCGCTGCTGTTCTTCCAGTTTCGTGGCTGGATTGAACGGGAGCTGCGATGGCGGCTGTGGCTGATCTTCGGACTTGGTGCGTTGCAGGGCGCGATCGGCTGGTGGATGGTGGCATCCGGACTGGTCGGCCGCGTGGACGTGGCGCAGGAGCGTCTCTCCATTCATCTCGCCATGGCCTGCCTGATCCTGACGGCGGTCATCTGGACCGCGCGGTCTCTTGCACCGGCGGCGGCCCCAAGCCCGATCCCGCGCCGGCTTGCACGGACGTCGCTGGCGATCCTGGGCTTGCTGGTCGTGCAGATCGCGCTCGGCGGCCTGGTGGCCGGGCTCAAGGCCGGTCTCATCTACAACACTTGGCCGTTCATCGATGGCGCGTTCATTCCTCCACGCGAGCATCTGCTCTTTCTCCATCCGTCCTGGCTGAATTTCATCGACAATCGCCTCACGGTGCAGTTCGTCCACCGCATGGTCGCCTATCTGCTTGTGGCGCTTGCGGCAGCGCATGCCGCCGACTGCACGTACCACCGCGGCGGCCGAGCAGGCGCCATCACGCTCGCCTGCCTGCTCCTGCTGCAGGCGACCCTCGGCATCGCAACGCTCATCTCGCAGGTACCGATATTGCTCGCCCTTGCGCACCAATCGACCGCTGTGGTGGCGCTGATGGTCGCTGCCGTTCACGCCGCGAATCTGCGGGCGGGCACGGCACAAATCGTCGGATATGAGGATGGCGGGCAGCGGAGCGTGACGGAGCGCCTGTCGGCGGCATGATCGCCCCGGGCGCATCGGTTAGTGACAGCTTGACGGAGGGGCTCAGGAATGAGCGACAGCAGCCGGCGGGTTGGCGGTGATTGCCGCGAGCGCGGCCAACGCGCGCGATCCCGACCGGGTCGAGGGCCACGCAGGAGCTACCCGAAGGATCTTCAAGCCATTATGGAGGTGGTATCAGAGCGGGCTCGCTGCTCACGCTACCAGGCACCTCATCGCAAATGAAGTTGAAGCGAACGCCGCTGCCGCATAGTATGCTCCACGGTAATGCCTTGCGCCTGATTTAACAAAATCCGAGACGTCGCCTTAAAAATGCACGCGCTGCTGAGAGCTGTCGGAGTTCTCGCTTTGATCGCGGGACTGGGCTTTATCGGACAGGGCTTCCGGTTTTTCGCCCTTCCCGCCGAGGGCGGCATCATCAACCAGAGCCAATTGGTCTATTACGGCGCCGGCATAGCCGTAGTGGGGCTTTTGCTTATAATCTTTTCACGCCCCTCCGACGAACCTCGGGTTTGACCGCGCGCAGCCGTCGCTCCGCAAGCACCACATGCTTGCCGTCGAGCAGCTCGTGACCGGGCGGGTGTCGTGCCCCGATGATGGACCGGAATCCTCTGGATCCCGGCGACTGCCGGGCGTGACGGGGTTTTGAGCGCGCGCGGGATCGCCTATATAGCCGCTGGAGAGTTTGAAATGCCCCCGATCCGAGCTGCACCGCCAGCTATTTCAATGCCGACGCCGTGCCACGGTCCGAAAATCAGCAGCGTGCCTTTAGATTGCCGGAGACGGCGTTAGTCGCAACCTCGCACGAGCTCCAGAACGGAACGCCAGGAGGGCCCGTATGTCCGAACAGTCTTCGTCTGAAAAAGTGCCCGTAACGGTGCTGACCGGCTATCTCGGCGCCGGCAAGACGACCTTGCTCAACCGCATTCTTTCCGAGCCGCACGGGATGAGATACGCGGTGATCGTGAACGAATTCGGCGAGATCGGCATCGACAGCGATCTCGTGGTGGGAGCCGACGAGGAAGTATTCGAGATGAACAACGGCTGCATCTGCTGCACGGTGCGCGGCGATCTCATGCGCATCATCGACCAGTTGATGCGGCGCAAAGGAAAATTCGACGCCATCATCGTCGAGACGACGGGGCTTGCCGACCCGGCTCCCGTCGCTCAGACGTTCTTCATGGATGAGAATATCGGCCGCAAAACCAAGCTCGATGCCGTCGTCACCGTGGCCGATGCCAAGTGGCTCAACGAGCGGCTGAAGGATGCGCCGGAGGCGAAGAACCAAATTGCATTTGCCGACGTGATTTTGATCAACAAGACCGATCTCGTCTCGCCCGACCAATTAAGCGACGTCGAGGCGCGCATTCGCGGTATCAACCCGTATGCCAAGTTGCACAGGACCGAGCGCGCCAAAATTCCTCTCGATGCCGTTTTGGGCCGCAACGCCTTCGACCTCGATCGCATTCTCGACCTCGAGCCGGCCTTTCTCGAGGAAGATCATCATGACCATGGGCACGGCGATCACCACCACCACGATCATGATGACGCGCATGCGAACGGCGGTTTGAAGCATTACCACGACGAAGAGATGCAATCGATGTCGCTTCGTACCGACAAGCCGCTCGACCCGGATAAGTTTTTTCCCTGGGTGCAGGATCTCGTGCAGAAGGAGGGCCCGAGCATTCTGCGTTGCAAGGGCATTCTCGCCTTCAAGGATGACGATCAGCGCTTCGTCTTTCAGGGCGTGCACATGATCCTCGATGGCGATCATCAGAGGCCATGGAGCAAGGACGAGAGGCGCGAAAGCCGTATCGTTTTTATCGGCCGCAACCTGCCCCTCAAGCTGATCACCGAAGGTTTCGAGAGCTGCTTCACCTGACGTACAACCTGCCGGTTACAGCTCCTCAGGTGTCGATTTGCTTACCGGCTCGTTCGACTGCGTCCCTTCAACTTCGCGCGTGAGCAGCCCGGCGCTCAACAGCCCAGCAACGAAAATGTCGGGGCTGACCGTTGAAACGTGAATGCCTTGCTCGTACACGCGATCCGCAACCGCCTCCATGAATGCCCGATCGCTGAGGTTTTGCTCACGCCAGCTGGCCTCGCGCAGGCGGCGGACTACATCGAGCGATGTTTCGGCCTCGATCAGCACCCCATGATTTGTACGGTATTGCACGGCGTTCTCTCCCTACGGCAAGTGCCAGCCGGCGAATCGGCCGAGCGGTTTGCTGAGCGGCGGCATCATTGCTGCCTTTTCCACCTTGGTTTCGCCGCGTTCAAGCCAAGAGATTCAGGCCATGAGCTTCAGGCCAAGAGATTCGAGCCAGAGATTCAAGCCAGGATCTCGCCGGCGTTCCGCTGCGCCTCCAGCCCGCCGTCACGAAACCAGCCTTCAAATTGGCGACCACAGCGCACGCAGCGTGAATGAAACATCTATACTGCCTCCGAGCCATGGCTTGTACTCTGCTCTTTTCGTTATGCGCAATCGGCCGCCGCCAATGCAAGCGAGCATGCGATCGCCTCGGTCCTCGACGGCTCCCTCCGTCTGGGTCGACCGCTTTTTACCGCTGATCAAGCCGGGTGGTCTTGTCCTCGATCTCGCCGCCGGCAGTGGCCGTCATGTTCGGCTGCTGCGCGACCGCGGATTTGCCGTGTGCGCGGTCGACCGTGATACCACGGCACTGTTGGGGTTCGCGGGGCCGGGTTGCGAGGTGCGCCGGATCGACCTCGAGACCGACGACCATGCGCCGCTCGGCGGCGAGTATGATGGAATCATCGTTTCCAATTACCTGCACCGTCCGCTGCTCCCGGCGATTGCCCGCGCTCTCGCGCCCGGTGGAGTGCTGATCTACGAGACCTTCGCGCGCGGCAACGAGCGCTTCGGCCGGCCGAGCAATCCCGATTTCCTGCTTCGCCCCGGCGAGCTGCTCGAGGCCTTTGCAACCCTTACGGTCGTTGCCTTCGAGCAGGGAGAGGTCTCGGTACCTCGCCCCGCCGTGATCCAGCGCCTTGCCGCCGTGCTCGGGCCGATGGGCCCGTTGCCGGAAGCATAGATTTCCACATTCTCCGCTCGACGGAGCAGGCTTTGTGACCACATGGCAAATACTGCCGAAAAGCTCATCTCGCTCGAGGAATTTCTCGCCAGGGAGCGACAGCAGCCCGAGCGTTACGCATTCGCCGGAGATTGCTACAGCGCCGCAACTGCTCTTATTGCAGCGCGCCGCCGCGCGGTAAATTCGGCCGCAATCGCGGGATCCGCGCTGAGCAACGGGATCAGTGCCAGGCAACGATCCTGGAAACGTAAATCGCGTTGAGAGACGATTTGCTCCATCTGTTGGCGCAGCTCGCCCATCTCATCATCTAGATCGATCCCACCAAGCAGTTTCACGAAGCCGATCCAGTGATGCGGGGCAAGGGGCTTGTCGGCACGCGCGTCGAGCTCGCTGGCAACCTCATCGATGAAATCCCGGAGCACGGTCATCAGTGCAGCTACAGCGCGTTCCGCTCGAATAGAATCGAAGGGTGGGCAAAAGAGCCGGCGCTTGCGCCGGCGCCGTGCCCACGCGAGGGCACGGCGCGCAAAAGCGCGCCTTTGCCCACCCTACGAATGCGATCCGATTTCATCGGTATATGCTCTAAGCCGGCGTAAGCAACGTTGCTGGTGAGGCTGGCTCTGAGCTGCCGCGGGGCGTGTCGTAGAGCCATGCGACCGCTCCCTCCTCGCCATTGCCGACGAGCGGCTGTAGCCGGCGACATCAGGCGCGGGAATGGCATCAGCGGTCGCCTGACGCGCGCTCCGGCCATCGAAGGAGTCCCGAGCCTGGGTGCTTGCAAGGTCAAGCTCAGCGGCGGTCGGCAGGCTGCTGGGCGGCATCACATCAACGTCGTTGGAGCTGGTGCCGCTGCGCGCCGTTGGTGCCCCGCTTTGGTCATAGCGGATATTGCGGCGAGATGACGCCGGCGCATGGCGTATACCGTACAGAGGATCAGGCGCTTTTTCAATGAATTAGCTGCATGATGCCTACCTATTGTCCGATATTGAAAGGCGTGATGCGTTTGGCGAGCCCCGGCCTGGAAACGTGGCTATTCTGGTTTCGTGATATAAACAAACCAACGCAACTCAGTGCGTGGAGATTGCGGCGGGGCCAAATGAGGAAAGTGCTTCGCATTTTTCTCATCATGATCTCGCCAGGTGCCGCCGACGATCGGAGCATCGACGATTTCGATCCGCTGAGCGTCAGGCTCCAATAGGAGGAGACAATGGGCGATGCAGATTTCGTGAGAGAAACCATTCAGGCATTGAACAGTCATGCGGCGGAGCTGGACTCCATGTACAGGGTGGTATTGGCAGCGGCGAAGGATCGGATGGAAATTCCGAACATAAAGGACATTTTTCAGGAAATGGCGGAAGCGTCCAGGGAATGCGATGAGATGCTCGAGATATATTACGGCGACGAGGATCCACTGCCATCCGACGTGCGTCGGGCCATTCAACGCGTACAGGATGGACTGTCCAAGTGCGCGAATGGGTTCGTTGCATACATGGCAGTTGCAAGGTTATCGCCAGGCTAGGTCCCGCGACGATGCGAATCGCCGATCCTGAAGAGCTCCCATGGCGCCATCGCGACGAGCAAACGACGGCTCCTCTCGAGCGTCAAATCAATGGAGATGATCTCGGCGCTTTGCACCCTCGATGACCCTGAATGAACGGCGGGGATCCGCGGCGTTGAGCGGGCCGCGCTATGCGTTCTTCACTTCGAAGGTACGTTGAATTGGTACATCGTCAAAGAAAAATTGTATTGTGTATTGCCCAACCGTCAGCTCTGGAGCGAGGACTCTGATCGCGGCAAGATGAGATTTGCTTTTCTCGAGGACGACCTGTTGTTTCGGACTTTCAATCACCGTCTGACCTTTGGGATCGGTAAATGAAACTCGCGTTTCACAAGGTCCCTCACCCCCCCGAGCGAACAGTACAGCCATGAGAGATGGAATCACAACCTCTTTTTGAAGGACAATATCGTCGTTCGGAAAGACACCGATAATGCTGAGCTTGTTGTTGACCTCCTCCCTCACATCCTCGCAAAGGAAGAAGGAGGAACCATCAGATTTTGGCAATGACTTGTTCATAGCTGGTTCACGATAGCCACTAGTGTCAGCTGGAGCGCGGGCAAGCGCGAAATTGCCGCGGATGCTGTGCCGAAGGCCTTCTGGAAATCGGCAAGGAAGCTCATTCCTCCTCTAGAATAACGGACAAGTCAACCGGGTGTCACAGCAATTGACGCCGCGTGATGTCCGCTTTGGACCCGCACTCGCTGGCTGGGGCGGGAGGATTCGAACCTCCGCATGGCGGAATCAAAATCCGCTGCCTTACCACTTGGCTACGCCCCATCCTTGCGGCGACTTGGCGGTGTGCGCGGCGGCCGGACCTTAGCGGCGCCGCTGCGGGGCGGCAACACGCGCTGCTCCTGCCGCAGGGCGCATGCGGCGGGGACCTGCCGGCTGGATCAACCGTTACCGGAACGCGCTAAACCGGCGTCGCGCCCGGGATCGCCGCGCGCACCATTTGCAGCAGTTCCTCCCGGTGCTCGTCGGCGGCAGTGACCGCATCGCTGCCGTCGAGGAAACGCCGGGCGATGTGCTCCCCGAGCGCGCGGTAGAC
>DATBHG010000013.1:0-6028 GCA_036557665.1 Xanthobacteraceae bacterium
CATCAAGGCAATGATCGGGGTGACCTGCAACGTGGTGGTGCTCTCGCCCGGCGAAGTGCCCCGTTCGCAGGGCAAGGCGGTACGGGTGAAGGATCAACGCAAGAAATAATCGTCGACGCGCTCTGGACTGTCGAAATAATCCTTGCATGGCTCGCGGAGCCGGGTGAAGGAGGATCAGCGATGTCTACATCCCTTGGCGCTGTCCCAGCGCATCCTGACCAAGGCGGAACGACTCCACCTGAGACCGCCAAGCGGTTTCGTCCCGCCCGGACGGATTTCGGCAAATTCCAGCCGCGCCACTTCGGCTGGCAATGCGAGGGCAAGGTGGCGACCATTACCCTCGACCGGCCGGAACGGAAGAACCCGTTGACGCTGGAATCCTATGGCGAGCTGCGCGATACATTCCGCGACCTTGTGCATACCGACGCCGTCAAGACCGTAGTAATCACCGGTGCCGGCGGTAATTTCTGCTCCGGCGGCGACGTGCACGAGATCATCGGCCCGCTCGTCGAGATGCAACGGCAGGGCGACACCGCCGGTCTCCTGGCATTCACGCGCATGACCGGCGATCTCGTCAAAGCGATGCGGGGATGCCCGCAGCCGATCGTCGCAGCGGTCGATGGTATTTGTGCCGGCGCCGGCGCCATCCTGGCGATGGCTTCAGACCTCCGCCTCGGAACAGCCCGCAGCAAGGTGGCGTTTCTGTTCGTGCGCGTGGGGTTGGCCGGAGCCGACATGGGTGCTTGCAACATGCTGCCGAGAATCATCGGCGCGGGACGCGCGGCCGAGCTTCTCTATACCGGCCGCGCGATGGAGGGCAGCGAAGCCGAGCGCTGGGGTTTCTACAACCGGCTCTGTGAGCCCGATGCCGTCCTAAGCGAGGCGCAGGCTCTGGCGAAATCCCTTGCGGACGGCCCTACCTTCGCCCATGCCATGACCAAGCGCTGCATCCATCAGGAATGGAGCATGGGCGTCGACGAGGCGATCGAAGCGGAGGCGCAGGCGCAGGCGATCTGCATGCAGACCAAGGACTATGAACGGGCGTATGAGGCCTTTGTCAGAAAGGAAAAGCCCGCCTTCCAGGGCAACTGAGTCAGCGGCGCAGCACGTTTCCCAACAGGGGCGGGCTCGAAGCCTGCCCCCGCGACCACGCCGACGCGCAATGACAATGCCTGTTTCATTCGAGCAGCAGCGTTAACCACCTCTTCCGCAGCGCGGGTATATAGAGACCGCCGCAGCGGTGCGGGCCGGCTCGCTGTTTGAACCAATTCTCCTTCTGCCGCGACAAATGACTTGGGAGCGATCCACGGGGATCTGATCGGTCGTCACATATCGGTCGTCACATATCGGTCGGCACATAGGGGGCTATCATGGACATTGCGTGCGGTCTTTTCGTCGGCAGCCGTCTGGCGCGGCATTCGCGCATCCTGGCCGGCGCGGCTCTGGCGCTGGTTCTTGCCGCACCGGGAGTTGCTTTCGGGCAGCAGTCGAGCGGCCCCCCCGCTACTTTCAACGAGCGCTACCCTGCGGAGCAGCCTCCGGCGGCTACCGCTCCCGGGAACGCGCCCGCAACGCAGCCGGCGAGTGTGCCGGCCAACCCGCCGGCGAGCGCCGCGGGCACGCAAGAGCAGACCGGCTCGCCGAATAAGCCCGAGACTGTTTCCCGCAAAGCGCAGACAGCTGCGCCGCAAGAGCAAGCCCCGCCTGCCAAAGCGCGGCCCGCAAACCGCCAGAACGCGTCTCCGGAAAAGGAGTCGATCGAGACTACGGGCCGCGTAACCCGCAGAAGCCGCGCGCGGTCTCGGATCATCGTCGAGCGGCGTTCTTTCCTCGATGCCGGAACGGAAGTGCGGCCAGGCGACCGCAAATTTCTCGACTATGCCTTTCCGCCGCTGCATCAGCCGACCGACGTGGTGACCAACACAGGTGGCCGGACCGGCTGGCACAATTGGCCGCTGCCGGGGCCGCTCTTCCCGTCGGCCCCGCAGAACTAACCCACAACTGCCTCGGGCTCCGACGCCGATTCGCTAGAGGAGACGATAGGATTGCCCCTGCGGGCGTTCTGTCAGCGGCGTCTTCTTGGAATCACGCTGGCGTCACAACCCGACTTTACCGGCAAATTGTCGATTATCGACCACCAAACCGCTCGCGCACTGCGGCGCTGTGGGCGCTCGCTCGCCCTCCGCTCGCCGCGCCGAGTTGCACCGCTACTCGGGAAATTGATCTGCCAAGTGACCCGCAATCTGACCCGATTCGCAGTCCGGGCTTTCTTGCCGGAGTGCAAGATGGCTCGCATGGCCGCTAGCTCATCCTTGGAAGCTTGGTAATCTGCAAATGGGGCGGCCTGTGATTGAAAGGACACTGACGTAACTTTCGTACCGGGGTCACCGCCTCGCACCGCTGTCTTTTCCCGATTTCTGCCCCACAGACAATGACTTCATAGGAGCTGCGGGGACGGCACTGAGTTTCTAACGCTCAGATCAAAGATTGATTGCTTCCATTAGTGGCGCAAATATCACAGCCAAACCGGTTGCAACCTGTTAAGAATGTGCCACTCAATTCCTGAACGGGGGGTTCAAATGAAAAAGTTCTTACTTGGAACCGCAGCGCTGGTCGCGCTTGGCGTTCCTGCCATGGCCGCGGATATGGGCGTGAGACCGGCATATCGGCCCGCTCCATACTTCTCCTGGACCGGTTGCTATGTCGGCGTGAATATCGGCTACGCCACTGGCACCAGCCAACAGGCCGCGGAGCCGGGCTCGGTTCTCATTGGTCCGGGCACGGTAGCCCCCTTTGGCCCGCCGCCACCTCCGCCGGCCGGATCGCCGCTCAGCCAGGCGCCGTTTGCTTTCGGGCAGGGTGCGGACATTACACCTCATTACCACATCAGCGGCATTCTGGCGGGAGGCACCGGCGGCTGCCAATACCAGGCCGGCGCTTGGGTGTTCGGCATCGAGGCCGACGGCGGGCCGGCCAACGTGAACGGACAAGCCACCGATCAGTTCCCGTTCAACCCGCAATTCGTCAACCAGGTCCACGAGCGGTCGTTTACGACGTTGCGCGGGCGCATTGGCTACGCGGTCGACAAGTGGCTGTTCTACGCAACCGGCGGCGCTGCCTGGGCGACGGTAGAGGCGACGGCTTGGGATGGGTGCAGCGTCAACGCATCCGGCATCGGCGGCGCGGTAGTCAGCCCCGGCTGCGGCGCCTCGATTTTCGGGCCGGGCGGGACTGCAGCTCTTGCGGCCGGGGTTCCGAGCATCCACGACAAAGAGACCATGGTCGGCTACGCCGTAGGCGCTGGTGTGGAATACGCGCTCGGTTACGGCTGGTCGATCAAGTCGGAATACATCTACATCAACTTCAAATCGAAGGACTTCTTCAGCCCTGGGCAGTCGCTCTCCTGCTGCGTGACCCCGACTTTCGTGAGCCCGACCAAGGTGGCCTTGTATGATCACACCTTCAAGTGGGGGTTGAACTACAAGTTCGATTGGGGCTGGGGTAAGGCTGCTCCCGTCCGAGTCACGAAGTAAAAATCCGCTCACACTGCATCAGCTACGCAAGAGCCTCGAGGCGTTTGCCTCGAGGTTTTTGCGTTTCGGCAGGCAGAACATCGGCTAAACTTTATCCGAGGCGGAATGGAATAGGGATAGCAGGGAAGCTCGCCCATGCATTTTGCGGCGTAGGCGGCCTCACGGATGTGCAGTGGGACCGTAGTTCGAATTTAATTCCAGGAAAGACAAGGAGATCCGGCGGTCAGCCCCCGGCATCGAAGCGCTCGTTGATCCGCTCCAGCTGCCAGAGTAGCTTTGACCGCAGCTCCACTACTCAAATCACTGCAGCGGTACTCGATGGATCTTGCGTGGAATCGAAATCCCGAGTTCACCAAATGGGTTGTGAGGACGCGGCTGCTGACAGAGCCTTTCGTCGTCATCGATGTCGGCGTTCAGGGGGGCGAGAGCGCTCGGTGGCAGCCTCTGGGTGATTGCCTCATCATCCATGGCTTTGACCCGATAGACGAAGTGGTAAAGCACCTGGCCCAAGCGCGGGTACGGAACCGATATTACCACTGCATGGCTATCGGCGATGCTGACGGCGAGCAGGCCTTCTACTTCAATCCTGCCAATCCCACCGCGAGCTCGATGTATCACCAGTCGAAGGGGCGCTTCGATGTGGACGTGAGGCAGGAGCGCCGGATGGTTCCTATCCGGCGCTTGGACACTTTGCTGGCTCAGGGCTCAATCCCGCCTGCTGACTACGTCAAGATCGACGTCGAAGGCTTCGAAAAAGAGGCGCTGCTTGGGGCGCGCGAGCTCCTGCGAGGCGGCGTACTTGCGATTCAGACGGAGACTAGCTTCGGGGTGAGCCCTTCTTATCCGAAAAGCCATTTTGCAGAAGTCGCAGAAATTGCCCTGGCAAATCACCTCCTCGTTTTCGATCTTGCGTTCAACCGCATCCCACGTGCCAGCTTCCAGCGCGCTCTCGTTCGCAAGGGACTTGAGCCCGTTGCCGAGCAGGACGCCGTAGGCCGTCCCGCGACGGTGGACGTTTTATTCGCACGCGACCTCATCGAGGAGGTCGATCATGCGAATCATTACCAGAGCCTCCCTCCCGCTGTCAGCATCAGCCAGCTGCTGAAATTGATGATCATCTGTGAATTGCACGGATTGAACGACGTTGCGCTCGACACAGCCGAGCGCTTCGCTGATCGCCTCGGTGGGCGCCTCGATCTTGACCGAGTGTTCCGGCTGCTCGCCGATCCGAACTGTCGAGGCGATATCGCAGACAGACTGCGGGCGCAAAAGCGTGCCTATGAGGAATCGACTAGCTGGCGAATAACCGCCCCCCTGCGATGGACAAGGCTTCTTTTCCGCGCCCCGCGCCAGGGGCGCGCGATTGAGAATCGATAAGGACAGTCGGAGCCCACTCAGCAGAGCTCGTCATGAACCGGCGATTGGCCAATGAGGGGCGGCCCCAGACCCCTTTATCCACATGCCTCGTCGGTCTGAGGCGGAGCCTCGTCAGGTAAGCTAGCGCCGAGTGGCGTTCGCTCCTCGATGCTGGAACGGAATTGCGGCCAGGAGGGCGAGTTTTTCGACTGTGCCTTCCCGCCGCTGCATCAGCCGACCGACGTGGTGGCCAACGGCTGGCCGACCGGCTCGCACAATCTTCCCGTCGGCGTACAGAAATGTCGGCCACGTACGCGCGGATTGCAAACCCGCTTCTGCCGCGGACATCCATTGCGTCACGGTACTTTGATTGGCTGCGCTGCTTTTCTCCTGTAAATGAAGGGCAGTGCACCGGCGGCAAGACCGAGGATCCCGCTCAGTCCAACCATGGCCACCATCGGCGACGGCGTGCCGTTGGCAAACAGGCCGTAGAGTTGCGTGAACACGGCGGCGCCCATGTTCTGCATGAACACGCCCACGCCTGCGGCGGTGCCCGCAAGCCGCGGAATCGTGGCCATGGCGCCGACCTGCGCGTAGGGCAGGGCGATGCCCTGGGAGAAAGTGAGAAAAAGCCCGGGAAGGAACAGGCTCCACGGCGCAACCACGCCAGAGAGCAGCAGCGCTGCTTGCACCGATATGGTGGCGATCGAGAGCATGGCGCCGGCAAGCACCATAACCTCGTTCGAGCGGCGGCTGCCGATCCGGCTGGACAGCCAGTTGCCGAGGAAGAAGCCGACCGGAAACACGAGGAAATAGACCCCGAACTCGGTCGATGATCGCGCCAGCAATTCCTTCATCAGGACTGCCGCCGCGCTCGCCGTGGTCATGAAAGAGGCCGTGTTAAAGCCGCTCTGCAGCACGTAGCCGACAAACTGGGGATTACGGAACAGCTCGAAATAGCCGCGCACAATACCGATCTCGCCCTCCTCGACGGAGATCTGCGGGCGCGTTTCGAAGATCCAGGCGTAGGCGGCCACGGCTATGAGCGCACCGGCGATCAAGGCAAAGCCGAACACGCTGCGCCAACCCAAGGTATCGATCAGCACACCGCCGAAAAGCGGAGCGATCATGGGGCCGAG
>DATBHG010000014.1:0-34429 GCA_036557665.1 Xanthobacteraceae bacterium
TGAACCAGGCTCCCCGCCTTACAAGAGCGGAGCATCACCGCAATGCTTTGAGGGCGCAATGCTTCAAAGATGATTGGTGCTAGCAGGAGGAATCAAACCCCCGGCCTCCGCTTTACGAGAGCGGCGCTCTACCGACTGAGCTATGCCAGCTTTTGACGTGTTCTCGCCGAAACCAGAGCCGTTGGTCGGCCCTACGGGTCGAGAGGCGCTCTTATGCGTAGGGAGCGCCGGCCTGTGCGTTTCAATTCATTCCGAGCCGAAGATGCGCTCGAAGTCGTCATCCACCCGCACAACGATCTCGCGCGCGATGTCGGGATTGGCGATGGCAGTATGGGCGAAGACGAACGAGCGCCGGCGCACGCGCCGCTGCTCCGGCGACACAGTGGTGTCGCGGGTGCTCTCGATCAGCTCGTCTTGGGTTTTCGGATCGCGGACCACTTGGTCCTCCTGCCAGTTGGCGGAGGACTTGGGTCTCCGCCGGTTACGTTAGATGTAAGCCTAGGCCTTGTTTGGATATCTGATGCCCGAACGTCATACCCACGCACGAGCGCCGCCAAACGCTCGGCCGATTAAACGGTCGTGCGGCGGCGGTTGAGAGCGCGGTATATGGCCTTAACGAAAGCATCTGTTCCTCAGCGCGACTGAGCGCGTCCTTTAACGGCGGATTGATACAGTGATCGGTTCAGAAAAGTCAAGAGCACGCCCGCACCAATTCCGCACCAATACCGCAACAATGGGCAATATCGTGGCAACAAAGTTTCACTTTCTCTGATAGTCGGTTGCGATCAAACTGACGGGCGCATGCCAGGAGATTGAATTGACCCCTCGCAGTCACGCTTTCGCTATCTCAAAGCCGTATTCTGTGACGCGCGGCTTTTCCGAAGGTGGCAAGCCCGATGTCGCGGTCTGCCTCCTGCCAGGGACGGAGCTCGCTTTCGACGAGAATGTCGAATACGAGCGCGCCTTCCCCCTTCTCCCGAATGTGAAGCTGAACGAAAAAACTGCGCGGTTCCGCCAAATCATCCCCGCGGCCCGTATGCTCGGCGCGACGCACTTGAGTTTCCAAACGGCAGGTCGTGTTGCTCACACGGTTGTGTTCTGGTCAACACGCTACCGTGCTGCAGCTGCCGGCCTCGTCCTCCGCCACCGTAACAGAATCGAGTGGAGTAAGGCGCGAAGCTCTCGTTGCCTGATATGGAAACGACCGTCCGACGGCTCGGCGACGAAGTTGGAGATGGGCAATTGATCGGTGGAGAGTGATCCGTTAAGGTTACCTGACGCGGCGAACCAACGAAGCCGCGTTACCTCCGGCGATGGGGTCCGCCGAAACCGCCTCAAAGGCTGATGACTCCTACGGTTGCTCCACGGGCCGCGCGGTGCGATGGAGACGTAGGTCGAGTCGGGCGGTTGAGCGCCTTTGCGTCGTCTCAGCAGCCTCTTCTGCCTGCCTGCGAGCTCCGAGGAGCAGCCTTTGGCCAATGCTGCGAGGCTGACCATGCTGGAGCGCATCCTTTACAATCTGCTTCAGGCGCTTGTTGTGCTGGCATGTGCACCCCTGGTCGAAGGGGTTACCACCCGACTGAAAGAGAACCTGCAGTCTAAGCGTGGCCCCAGCATCTTTCAGCCATACCGGGATATTTGGAAGCTCTTGCAGAAGGACGAGGTCGTATCCGATCAGAGCTCCTGGATATTTCGTGCCGCCCCGTACGTGGCATTCACCGCTCCGCTTTTTGTCGCGCTTCTGATCCCTGTCCTGACACGCTATCCGCTCTTCTTTGCCTTCATGGGCGACATGCTGGGCGCCGGTTTCATTCTCGCGCTCGGTGGCTTCTTCGGCACGCTCGCAGCGGTCGACACGGCAAATCCCTACGGGCCGATGGGCGCCAGCCGTACCCGAATGGTCGGGTTCCTCGCGGAGCCGGTTTTCATCGTCGTGTTCCTGACGATCTCGTTCGTGGCCGGCTCGACCATTCCCTACATCGTGCAGGCGCGGTGGGTGACGCCGATCTCGAATTTCTTCGAGCCGTCGCACGTGCTGCTGATGATCGCATTCCTGATGCTGATCCTGGCCGAGGACGGACGCATTCCCGTCGACAGCCCCTCTGGTCAGTTCGAGCTGGCGATGATCGATCGCTCGAAGTCGCTGGAATATTCCGGACGCGGAGCCGCGCTCATGAAATGGGCCGGCGCGATGAAATTCTTCGTGCTCATCTGCATCTTCCTCAACGTGTTGGTGACGCCGTGGGGTTTGGCAGAGGGAATGGCGTCGTGGGAGGTTCTGCTCGCGATCCCGCTTGTTCTCCTCAAGGTTTTCGGGTTCATCCTCGCACTCGTCTACATCGAATCGTCGCTCGCCAAACTGCGGCTATTCCGGATCACCGAGTTCATTGGCGCTGCTTTCGTGACCTCCGTTGTAGCGATGATCATGCGGCTCTCGGAAATCTAGGGAAGAGAGTGATGAGCGGTTCGCCCTATCCATTCATTACCGCTCTCGACGCGCTGACCGGTGCTCTATTTCTGCTCACGGCACTGGGGGTAGTAGCGACGCGTCAGGTCCTCGCATCGCTCCAACTCTTCATTGCGCAATCGCTGCTGCTGACGTTGTCCGCGGTACTGCTTGGAATTGCGCTCGATTCGTATCACTTGTACGCGGTTGCGGCGATCACGATCGCGACCAAGACAGTCATGATTCCTTGGCTCCTGCGACACACGGTGAGCGAGGAAGTCTATCGCACGCGCGAGATCGAGCGGGTTCTCAACATCCCGAGCTCTCTGCTGGTAGCGGCAGTTCTCGTCGTCCTTGCCTATGCTGTCAGTAACCCCCTTCTCGCCGCGGTGGAGGTACCATTTGCAGGGATCAATCTGCCGCTCGGAATGGCAGCGATGTTTCTCGGCGCCTTCACCATCGCCGTGCGCCGCGAAGCCGTACCGCAACTGCTCGGACTTCTTGCAGTGGAGAACGGCGTCTTCTTTGCCGGAGTCGCAATCGTTCCCAACTTGCCGGTCATCGCCGAGCTCGCGGCTGCCGTGGACGTTCCGGTGATCACGCTGGTCGTCGGATTGCTGACGCGGCAAATCCACAAGCGCATGGGCACGACCTCCGTCGGCAGCCTCGCCTCGTTGCGGGAGCATTGAGCGGCCATGGAGCTTGCCATCATCCTCGTTGTTCCGGTGGTCGCCAGTGCATTGTCACTGCTGCCGGTCGGCCGCCACATTGCCGCTCCAGTGACGCTTGTCGCGAATGGCGTAGTGCTCGTGCTCGCCATCGCCGTTGCGATGGAAGCTTCTCGAACCGGCCGTGTTGGTGCTTGGGACGAGTGGCTCACCTGCGATGGTCTAGGCGCGCTCGTTCTCGCTCTGGTCGCGTTCGTCGGCTTCACCGCGGCGCTCTTTTCCTGGGGCTACATCGAAAACCGCGTGCGCCAACGCGGCGAAGGCAATGTCCAGCGCTATTACGGGCTCTACAATCTCTTCGTCCTGTCCATGCTCGCGGTGCCGATTCTGGCAAATGTCGCGTTGATGTGGATTGCTGTCGAGCTCACGACGCTGCTGTCCGCTTTCCTGGTTGGCTTTGAGGACACGCCGGAGGCGCTCGAGGCAGCGTGGAAATATGTTGTCCTCACCACGCTGGGCGCCGTCCTCGCCTTGCTAGGATTTCTCGTTCTCTATTGGGGCTCTCGTGTCGCCGGCTACGAACCCTTCACGTGGCTGGGCCTGGTCGAAGCGGCGCCGAAAATGCCGCCAGCATTGTTGTGGCCAGCCTTTCTCTTGATTCTCGTCGGCTTCGGCACCAAGGTCGGGCTTGTGCCCATGCACACGTGGTTGCCGGATGCGCACAGCCAGGCGCCGGCATCGATCTGCGCGCTCCTGTCCGGCGTCGAGACCACGACCGCTCTCTACGTGATCCTGCGTCTCTTTCCCGTGATCGGAGTCGCGCAGGGACTCGACGCAAGACCATGGTTCATCACCTTCGGCCTGGTATCGGTCGGCATCGCCACGCTGCTGCTGATCTATGTGCGAGATTTCAAGCGAATGTTCGCCTTCTCGACCGTCGAGCACATGGGGATCATTCTGGTCGCAGCCGGGCTCGGCGGAGCTGAAGCGCATCTCGGTGCGGCGTACCAGATGACAGCGCACGCGATAGCCAAGTCGTTTTGTTTCTTCGCCGCCGGCATGGTCGTCATGACTCTCGGAACACAGGAGATCGCCGGTGTCCGCGGCCTCATTCGCTCATCGCCTGTGGCCGCGATCGCTCTTCTCGCCGGAGGCTTTGCTATTGCCGGAGCGCCGCCTTTTGCAGTCTTCGTCAGCGAGCTGGTGATTTTGAAAGCGGGACTCGCCAGCAGCCAGTATGTCGCTATCGGGCTACTGGGGTTGTTCATCGTGATCGCCTTCTGTGCGGTGATGTACCACGTCAATCGCATGGCCTTCGGCACGGCAAGCCAGGCAATGCCGATCCTCGCTACGCCGGCGTCGTGCAAGCTCACCCTCGCGCTCGCCGCCGTTCCATTGGTCATCATCGGTATCTACGTCCCTGCGCCCCTGCAAACGCTGCTCGGCGCAGCGGCGCGCGCCATGGGAGGCTAGGACGCTCATGGCTGCGCTCGAACACATCGGCGGAGATGCTCATCGCA
Source organism: Xanthobacteraceae bacterium (assembly GCA_036557665.1). Lineage (GTDB taxonomy): Bacteria > Pseudomonadota > Alphaproteobacteria > Rhizobiales > Xanthobacteraceae > VAZQ01. The sequence continues at coordinate 4,635 of DATBHG010000014.1, forward strand.
CACAAACCCTATCTGAGCTGTGCAGCGGGCTGTGGGATGGAAAGGTCACGGCAACTTTCGATGGCAGGCAGACCACCCGATTACACTGTGGGCCCGATCATCTAGTCCCGGTCGCCCAGTGGTTGAGCCGCGATCTCGATTTTGCATTCGCCACCCTCATTGTCGAGGAGTCAACGGTCGCGGGCTGGTCGCTCGTTTACGTCTTCTATGACGACTCCGGGCCGTCGTGGACCTTTGTCGAGGTCGAGCTTGAGGCTGGTGTAACAACAGTTCCGTCTATCAGCGGGCTCGTTCATGGCCCCTCGGCCGACTGGCACGAGCGCGAAGCGGAGGATTTGTTCGGATTGACGTTCGAAGGCCATCCGCGACTCGGCGAATTCATCTTGCATGAGGACTGGCCGGAAGGCGTGAACCCCATGCGACGAGATTTCGATGCGCACCAACAACTGGAGTTACGCGCACCGGACCCGCGCTGGGAGCCGCCAACCATCGTCACCGCTCCTGGCGCGTTCGCCATGCCCGTCGGTCCCGTGTTCTCGGATTTCGCCGAATCCGCCCACTTCCTGCTGGAAACCGTAGGCGAGGACGTTATCCGCACCATCCCCCGGTTCTTCTACAAGTATCGCGGTGTCGAGAAGATCGCCGAGGGGCAGAAAGCCGACCGAGTCTTGCTGCTTGCCGAGCGATTCTCCGGCACCTCGGCCTTTGCTCATGGCTTGGCACTCTGCCAGGCGATCGAAGCGATCTGCGGCGTCGATGTGCCGCCGCGGGCGCAGGCATTGCGAACCGTGTTTGCGGAATTGGAGCGCTTGCGCCATCACATGGCGGCCATCACCGGAATCTGCCATTCCACCGCGCTCGCGGTGGCAACCAGCCAGGCTGCGCTCATCGAGGAGAACCTCCTGCGCTTGAGCTGCGAGATCTCGGGACATCGCTATCTGTTCGGGCTGATCAAGCCGGGTGGACTCACGCGTGACTTGCCCGAGGACGCCTGCGAGCACCTGGCTACGGTGCTGGTCGGCATTGCTGAGAGATTGCGCAAGCTGCACCAAATGCTGCGCTACTCCGGCAGCTTTCTCGATCGGCTCGAAGAAGTAGGGATCATCTCGACCGAAAGGGCGGTTGCGTATGGGCTCGTGGGTCCGATCGCGCGTGCCTCCGGGCTCGCTCGCGACATCCGCAAGCTTTTTCCATACGCCGCATATGGGACGGTGAAATTCGAGATCCCCGTCGAAGAGGAAGGGGACGGATATGCGCGTCTTCGCATATTCTTTCGTGAGGCCGAGCAATCGGCCGCGATCATTCGCGATCTCCTGCTGTCGCCGCCGCCGGGTTCGATCTGCGCGGATCGGGTTCAATGGCAGGCGGGAGGTTCACTCGTTGGTGTCGAAGCGCCCGACGGTGCCGCGTTCCATTGGTTACGGCTGGCCGAGGATGGCACCGTGCGGCGCTACCACATCACCCCCCCGTCGTTCACCAACTGGCATGGGTTTCATCTCGCAGCGGAGAATTTTGCCTTCCAGGATTTTCCGATCATCCTCGCCAGCTTTGGGCTGTCGAACGCCGAGTGCGATCGTTAGGTGCCGGCCATGGCAAACTGGGTGCTCAGAGGATTGCGAACGGGGATAAGGACCACCGCTTATCCAGACCAACCCGAGCGCGCACTCGGCGTTTCACCGGGCCGGCCGGTTGCCACTCGATTGGCATCGAGCGCGAACGCAGACGACCTGGTTGCGCGCTGCCCTACCGGAGCAATTGAGGACGGCAAGGGCAGAAATTGGATTTCAATTGACCATGGCCGATGCGTCCATTGTTTCCGCTGTCAACGGGACGTGAGTGAGCCGGCAGCGTGGGAGCCCGGATACGAGTGGGGCGCCCATGCCGAAGAAATCAAGAGCGGTCAGGAAAGGCTTGCCAGCATCTTCGGTCGCTCCCTGCACATCCGGTTTTTGGATGCCGGTGCGTGTGGCGCCTGTGTGAGCGAGGCACGGCAGCTCAACAATCCCTATTACAACATGCACCGGCTTGGCTTCTTCATCACGCCGACGCCGCGCAACGCGGATATCCTTTTGGTCGGCGGGCCCGTATCGGATGCGATGCGCCTGCCTCTGCAGAAAACCTACGAGGCGATGCCGATGCCCAAGCGAGTGGTCGCAATCGGCGCCTGCGCCATTTCCGGCGGAGTCTTCGGACCGAGCTTTGCCGCTTCCGGCGGGGTCGCCGAGAGCATTCCGGTCGATGTCGTTGTTCCCGGATGTCCTCCGCCGCCGCTCGCGATCCTGCATGGGCTGCTGGTGGTGGTGGAAAGAAAGCCGCCGTCGCCGCTCGTATCCAAACCTGAAGCTTCAGTGGTGCCAGCATGAGCATCGCAGGTCAGCTTCTTGCTGCATTGTTCATCCTGTGTGCGGGTGGAGCAGTCATAGCGTTTGTGGTCCCGACACGTTGGATTTCGGTCGTGCTTGGTTGGAACGCATCCTTGGCTTCCCTGATCCTTCTGTCAGCAAGCTCTTTGATGCTTGCGGCGGATTCCTCCTTTCATGCCGAGCTGTGGCCTCTGCTTTCGTTGGGGACGCTATCCTTCGGAGCGGATCGGCTCTCTGCATTATTTCTCTTTATCAGTGGTTTGGTTTTTCTTCCGGTATCGATCTTCTCGGGAACCTACCTCGCCAAATATTTGAAACACAACAGCTTGCGGTATTTCAGTTTGCTCTATTACGGCCTGTTCGCCTCCATCGTGCTGGTGCTGATCTCCGACGGCATGATCTCCTTCCTGGTAGCCTGGGAATTCATGTCGATTATCAGCTATCTGCTGGTCAATTATGAATCCGAGCGCGATGAGAGCTCGCATGCCGGTTTCGTGATGCTGGCGATGAGTGAAGCGGGCAATATCGCCGTTGCCATAGCCTTCTTTCTAGTTGCTGGCGCTGCCGGCGCTCTCAGCTTCGATAAATTGCGTTCAGCGGCACCCGGGCTCGGGGATGAAATCCGCTGGGCAGTGTTCCTGCTTTCTTTCTTCGGATTCGCGGTGAAGGCAGGACTGGTCCCCGTAAACAGCTGGCTGCCGCTCGCACATCCGGTCGCTCCAACCAATGTGTCGGCACTGCTGTCGGCGGTGATTGTCAACCTAGGCATCTATGGGATCGTCCGTTTCAACCTGGACCTCGCGCCCGCGACCGGGAGTAGCCCCGGTCTGATCGTTCTCGTGGTCGGCAGCCTCTCCGCGCTGATCGGAATACTGTACGCCACGGTCCAGCCGGAGATGAAGCGACTGCTGGCACACAGCACCATCGAGAACATGGGCATTGTCGCCGCGGGTATCGGAGCGGCCATGACTTTCTTGGCCACTAATCATCCAGTTGTCGCCGCCATCGCACTCATCGCTGCGCTTTATCATCTCGTGAACCATTCCGTGTACAAGGCACTGCTCTTTGTCGGCACCGGTGTTGTGGAAGAGGCCGCCGGCACCCGCGATCTGGACAAACTCGGTGGCATCCTGCGCAGGATGCCATGGACGAGCGCATTCTTCCTGATTGGTGTTTTGGCGATCTCGGCGCTGCCGCCGCTCAACGGGTTCGTCAGCGAATGGTTGACGTTGCAGACGGTGCTTCGCTCGGCAATCCTCACCTCAACGCCGATCAAGATCGTATTCGCGATTTCGGGCGCGCTTCTGGCGTTGACCGCAGGGCTTGCGGTGACCTGTTTTGCCAAGGTGTTCGCCATGGGATTTCTCGGCATGCCGCGTTCGCAAGGTGCGGCTCAGGCGAACGAAGCGAAGCCAGTCAGTTGGGCGCCCCTCGCGTTGCTCGCCGGGTTCTGCATCGTGCTGGGGATACTGCCGACCTATGTGATCCCGGTGGTCGATCGCGCTGTGGCGCCGCTTGCACACGAAAGCGCAACCGCAGCTCTCGTGCCGCCGTTCTTCAAACCAGATCTACAGCGACAGGAGAACATTCCGCACGCCTTCGTCGCCGAATTCCACGACCTCGGAGCGCAAGTGGGTAGCGACGTATTGCCTGGACGCGGCCTCGTCGCTCTGCATCGGGGCGAGGAGCGTAATCCGGTCGTTTTTGCAATGTCCACATCCTATACTCTTGTCGCTTTTGCCTTGATCCTCGCGCTGACCTTCGTCGTCTTTCGCTTTCTTTCAGTCCAGAGGGTCGCGAGCCGAGGCCCGGCATGGGACGGTGGCCTACGCCATCTTTGGCCAGGAATCACTTACACCGCGACCGGATTCTCCAATCCGGTCCGCGTCATCTTCGATGCCGTGCTGCGTCCTGCTAGCGGCGAGGACAGTGTCGAGGCCGTGGCGCGCCACTTCCGCACCGCAATCAGGCGGGAGCATGCCGAGATTCACGTCGTGGATAGACTGGTGATCGAGCCGCCTGTAACCGGATTGCGCTGGCTCGCCAGCGTCGTTCGGCGCATGCATGTCGGGCATGTCAATGCCTACGCAGCCTACGTTCTCCTCGCATTGCTCCTTGTTCTTATCATTGGTGCGGGAATTTTCTAGCCAACTCCGACTATGGTAAGATCGTCCTGGCCGCATGCTTCAACGATCTTGGAACGGTGCTCGCGCTCGGCTTCATCTTCGCGCCATTCACGTTCAAGACATTCATCTTCGCCGGAGTGGCCGTCGTCATTTTCATCATTCTTTCGTGGATCACACCGCACTTTTTCAAACTTTATGGCAATCGTCCTTCTGAGCTTGAGGCGAATATCTGCTCCTGCTTTTGTTTGCGCTCGGCGCGCTGGCGGCCTGGGCTGATAGCGACGCCGTGCTGCCAGCATACATCATCGGGATTGTGCTTGCAGGTACCGTCCGGCCTGACATTTGGCACCATCTCGGCCCTTTTTGGTTTCTCGTACGGCATCATCGACCAGGCGCAGTACACGGCTGTCGTGGCCGGCGTCGTTGCCAGTGCCGTAGTTCCTACGCTCATTGCCAATGCGTTCTTTTTGCCGCACCATCTGCTACCGTCGGGGGAGCCGGACCCGATGGAGCTTCCGAGCGCAGTGCCATCGCCGACCCTTCCCAAGGAGACCTGATACAAAGAACAACGGGCGCGACAATGTTGGCCAGGAATCCGGAAAGAGGAAACGAGGGAGGAGGGGGGCTAATGTTCAGCAAAATCCTCCACGCCAACGACGGTTCCGAGTACGCTTTCAATGCGCTTTCATTAGCCCTGAAGATAGCGAAGCATAGCGGAGCTGAGCTCCACATGGTTTCGGTCGAGGAGATCGACTATCTGCCCGAGACTATTGAAGACGTGAGAGAGGAGACGGGAGTTGCTGCGCGCCGGTTCCACACTGTTCTCAATAAATCACGAGCAATGGCCGAAGAGTCTCAGGTAAGACTCAAGACTCACGTGGTCGCGGGTCATCCCGTGAGGGACATTGTTGATATGGCACGTGATCTCAAGGCTGATCTGCTGGTGGTCGGCGCCAGCGGTCATTCGGCTCTCTATGATCGAATGATCGGCAGCCGCGCCGATCGAATCGTGCATCTAGCACCTTGTCCGGTGCTGGTAGTGAAGTAACGGGAGTGGATGCTTTATCCGGCTACATCCTTGCTTGGCGTTGACCGACCCACAGAAAAATCGGCACAGCGGCAATCTGGGTGAGCATGCAAAAGGCGATAACTGCCGGCACCGAAACGTCGTAGATGATCCCGATCGCGGCGCTTCCAATGAACCAGAATGTGCCATAGCCGGCAGTAAACAACCCGAACGCCGAAGCCCGTCGTGACGAGCCCACCATCGGCGCAACTGCCGCAGGGATGATGGATTCGTGGACGCCCATCCCCAGCCCCCAAATCGCTGCCCCCGCCAGCGCCAACCAAAACTCGCCAAGGAACACCAGCGGCGCAAAAAGAACCGACACCAGCGTTAGCGCGACCAAGACCATGAATCCGAACCGGTCGAATAGCTTGCCCAGGAGCAGCGAGCCGGTGCCGCTCACAGCCATGGCGACCGCATAGAAGATCGCAATCCAATCGCCTGGGGCTGTTCCGTTGCGGCTGAAGTGAAAAGCGATAAGGGGATAGTCAGCGAAGCCCGCAGCGACAAGGATGGCGCCGAGCAGGTAGACCCAGAAGACGTGCGGTAGCTGCGATCCACTGATGGTCGTCGGGGAGGTCTCCATGTCCTGCGGCCTTGGATAAAGGATGCGCGCAAGCAGGACGAGGCTCAGGTTGATGAGCGCCGGCACGAGCAGGACGGCGAACGCCTCGCGATAACTCCCCCGATGCGCCAGGACCGCGGATACCGCGAGCGGACCGGACATGGCGCCGAATTGATCGAGCGCTTCGTGCAGGCCGAATGCCCAACCATAACCGCCAGCCTGCTTTCCCGCATGCGAGAGCATCACGTCGCGGGGTGGATTGCGGATAGCCTTGCCGACCCGTTCGAGAATGATCAGAACCGCGGCAACGGCCCAGCTCCCTGCCAATGCAAGTGCGGGCACCGACGCCATCTGAACGACGTAACCGAATATGGTAATCGGCCAATAGCGGCCACTGGCGTCTGCCCAACGACCGGAGAAAAGCCGCAGCCCGTAGCCGAGAAACTCGCCGAACCCTGTAACGACGCCGACCACTGTGCCGGTTGCTTGCAAGGTCGCCAGATAAGGACCAATGATGCTGCGCGATCCCTCATAGGTGAAATCGGCGAAAAAACTCAGAATACCGATCAGAACAATGAATCGCAGAGCCGTCCGTCGCGCCTGAGGGGCAGCATCGACAGCTTTAACGTACATGTTGGTTGCCATGACAGCACACCTCAGTCGCGCGCAGACAATGCTCAACCAGTTGTCATACTGTCGTCCAGGATCGTGATTTCTTCAGAGTCATCCACGGAATGCTCCACCATTTGCCCTTCAATCGCGCCACGCGCATTGCGAGATAAGAGGGATGAGCGCTCCAGCAGCTTCTCCTGCGCGTGCAGCCATGCCATCAGGTCGGCACGCTGACCGCTCAGCGGCCGAGCCCATCGCGTATTCTTGAACGGTTTGCCCTCGGCGCCGGCCCACCAGTATTCCTTGGTCACCATCAGACTCCAGCCGCGCCGTCCAGTGCGGCTCACGGTGATTATTTCGATTGTGAGACCATGCCGGGCACTGGTGAAGCTGTGCCGCTCGCGCTCGAACTCCACGCCATCGTGGGTCCAGCGCGTAAGCTTCTGGCCCGGATTGGTGGTGGCGAGCAGCAGGTCGAACATTCGGAAGAAGGAGGGTCGCGCGAGGCTCTTCATGACGCTCCCCTAGCGATGGAGGAAATACTTGTCGCCTGACCAATCGACGAATTAGCCGCAGCAGTCATCGCGCACTCCTTCATGGCCTGGTGCCACAGCGTGCGTGAAGCCCGGATCAGCAGAGAACGTCAGGCAGACGCCCCGCTCCCACCGCCGATCACCACGCGGTAGGAGTCATCAGCCCGGCATGGGCGGTTTCGGGGGCACTCCATCCCCGTCGCAAGATGCAACTACATAGGCCGGCACGCCGGAACCGGCAAGAGCGCACTGCCGAACCCACTGTTTGACGACTCTTGGCAGCCCTATTGACGGGAACAATGCCGATCCTACAATTGTTCTCGGATTGGCGATGGAGTTCGCCCAAACCGCCCTTTTGGGGCTGATGACTCCTATCAAGGCGTGGCCTTGGTAGGAGCGTTTTGATGACTTCCGTCGAGGTTCAGAAGAAGTCACAAACGACTGGTGTCGAGGCCGGCCATGATAGCCGGCGTGGAAGCAGCCAGTCGGCGTCCCCGTTCAGCATCCTGTTCGATACGCCAAGCTTTCCTCGGGACCAGCTCCAGCGCGATCTGCCGGAGTGCTTCGTCGATCTGAACCTCGATCAGATTGTCGATGCTGTTGCCGCCGAGTGGGCGGCTTATGACATTAAGCCGTTCTTTTACACGCCGCTGAATCGCGTGGATGCCATCGGCTATCGTCACGCAATCTTCAAGGACCTTGAGGATGCGATCTTATTTGAGCGAGTGCGGTGGTTTGCACAAGCCATGAACGGAGTTCGTGAGCATCTCGCTCGGTCAGACAAGCTTTACTACACACACCACAAGCAAGCTTGGTTCCTCTGCGGCGTGGAGATTTATTGCGAGGCGATCAAGCGATTTCTAAACGATCTATCGCAGCTAGAGCTCAAATCGCGTGGATTTCAGGCATTCCGAAAATATTTGAGCAATTACGTCGCGAGCCCACACTTCACGTCCCTGGTGCAGGAGACCGGAGCCCTAAGAGCTGGTTTGTCCAAAGTGCGGTATTCGATCCTCGTCAAGGACAACGGCTTCACGGTTGATCACTATCATTCGGAAACGGACTACAGCACGGAGATCGAGGAGACATTCGAGAAATTCAAGCAAGGAGCGGTGAAGGACTACCGGGTCTCATATCGCTTGACGCCGGACATGAATCACATCGAGGCCAAGGTCCTCGAATTCGTCGCGCAATCAAATCCCGAGCTGTTCACCAGGCTCGATCACTATCGAATCAAGTACGCTGATTTCATCGACCAAACGATTGCTGCTTTCAATCATGAAATTCACTTCTACATCGCGTATCTCACACATATCGCCAAGCTGAAGCGCGCCACCGGATTGCGCTTCTGCTATCCGCATCTGACCGCGAGCTCGAAGGAGGTCTACGACTATGACGGGTTCGACCTGGCGCTCGCTCACAAGCTCGCCCAACAGCAGAGCCCTATCGTCTGCAACGATTTCTACCTTAAAGGCCGAGAACGCATCATCGTCGTTAGCGGTCCAAATCAGGGCGGCAAGACGACCTTCGCCCGCACCTTCGGGCAGCTGCACTATCTGGCCAGCATCGGGTGTCCGGTCCCTGGCCGGGAGGCGCTGCTGTTTCTCTGCGACCAGCTGTTCACGCATTTCGAGCGCCGGGAGAAAGTCGAAAATTTGCGCGGCAAGCTTGAGGACGATCTCTTGCGAATTCGCACGCTTTTCCAATGGGCAACGCCACGTTCCATCATCGTCATGAACGAAATTTTCAGCTCGACCACCCTGCAGGACGAGATTTTTCTAGGCCGAAGCGTGATGGAGAAAATGCTCAAGCTCGACCTGCTTGGTGTGTGGGTGACCTTTGTCGATGAACTCTCCACGTTTAGCGAACAGACCGTCTCCATGGTGAGCACGATCGTCCCCGAAAACCCCGCCCTGCGCACATTCAAGATCGAGCGGCGCCCAGCCGATGGGCTGGCCTATGCCATGGCCATCGTCGAAAAATATCGGCTCACCTACGAACACGTGAAGAAACGGATCGAGTGGAAGTCATGAAAGCGTTCCTGATGTACAGGGACCGTGATTTCGACCCGCAGCAGGTGCTGCCGCAGCGCGAAAGAGAGTCACGCCCCAGCAGCAGGAATCAAGGACCGAAGCTTGAGCAGCTGCTGCCCTGGAACGAAGCGGCACTCCTCGACGATCTAGGGCTCAATATCCTGTTCAACGCCATGGCAGCGGACGACGTCTTCTTGTGGGAGGTCGCGAAGGTTGGCGTGCTGTCGAGCGTAAATGACCTGGATACAGTGCTGTATCGTCAGGCCGTTCTTCGCGACTGCCTCAAGCACGAGGGGATCGTAAAGAGCATCTATCAGATCGCAGTCGAAGCGATCACTGCGGAGCGGCAGAACTACTGGAGCTTCTTTGGCCGCTATCCGGGAGGCATTCTGCACCGGGCCGTCGACGTGCTTGGAATGCTTGTCGGCAAGCTGAGGGCGCTGCGACGCATCGCGGACCTGCATGCCGATGTGTTCGAATCGAGTGGGTTTTCGCGGCTGTTCGCAATGCTGAGGCAAGAGCTCAGCAATGAATATTTCGCGACGATCGAACAGCACCTACGTCGATTGAAATTCCGCAATGGAGTCCTGATAAGCGCCGAATTGGACCATCACAACAAGGGTGCCGACTACGTGCTACGCAAAACGCACGACGATCAGCGCGGCTGGATCGCACGCCTGCTGCCGCAACGTTCATCGGGATATGCGTTCTATCTTCATCCCAGGGACGAAGCCGGCGCACGGGCTCTCTCAGAGTTGCGCGATCAAGGGGTCAATCGCGTCGCCAACGCCCTGGCACAATCAACCGACCACGTTGTCAGCTTCTTTGAGATGCTACGGACCGAACTGGCGTTCTATCTCGGCTGCTTGAACCTGCAACACCACCTCGTGGCCCTGAACGAGCCGACCTGTTTTCCAGTGCCCACCGTTCCGCGCGAGCGATGCCTCTCGTTCCGGGGGCTTTACGACGCTTGCCTTGCCTTGAGCGCCGGCCGGCGAGTGGTCGGCAATGATGTGGATGCTGACGGCAAGGACCTCATCGTCATCACAGGCGCCAATACCGGTGGCAAATCAACCTTCATGCGCAGCGTTGGCCTGGCGCAGCTGATGATGCAAGCCGGCATGTTCGTGCCTGCCGAACGCTTTTGCGCCGAGCTGCGCGAGAGACTCTTTACCCATTACAAGCGGGAAGAGGACGCCACTATGGAGAGCGGAAAGCTCGATGAAGAGCTCAGCCGAATGAGCGACATCGTGCAAAGGATAACGCCGAGCTCGATGGTGCTGTTCAACGAATCCTTTGCGGCCACCAACGAAAGGGAGGGCTCGGAGATTGCGCAGCAGATCACGCATGCCCTGGTCGAAAGCGGCGTGCGAGTTTTGTTCGTGACGCATCTTCACCACTTTGCCCATCGCCTCGGCAGTGGGAAATTGCGGAACGTCATGTTCCTGCGCGCCGAGCGGCGACCGGACGGATCGCGAACATTTCGTATGCTCGAAGCAGAGCCGTTGCAGACCAGTTATGGAAAAGATTTGTTCGAAAAGATTTTTGCTGCGGAACAGCCTGCAAATGGGCCACTGTGAGCGGAGCGCTATTATCCGCCGCGGACGACTGGGCGCAGTTGAACCACTTCAATCGCGCATTATTGCGACGAGATGATCGGTTAGGACGCTGCTTGCTGCTCGGACGAGGCAGTAGGAGCGCGGAGCATGGACGCGCTTAAGGCCGGCGTCGGGTCACCGTCGCCCGCCATGAGCGTCCCACTCGTGCCGCGAAGAGCGCTACGGGCGCGCTCCCGATGGCCAGCGCAGTGCCATCGCCACGAGCGCAGCGACCAGCACGACATTCAGGAAAGCCAGCATCAGCAGAAGCGCCAGCGTCCACTCCGCGCCGCCCATCCCGAACGCCAAACCGCCTGCGAAGGGGGATACGGCCATAGCAACGAGCAACGGCAGGGCAATGCGGCCCATCAGCACGGGGTAACGCTCCGGGCCGAACAGCGCGAGCGGCACGGTGCCCCGTGCAATCGAGCCGATCCCGTTGCCGGCGCCATAGAGCGCGATGCTCAGAGCTACGACTGAAAAATCCGTCATGAGCATGAAGGCTCCGATCGCGACCAACACCGCCGATGCAAACATGGTCCATACCGGGTGGTAGCGAGTCCCTGCGAGCGTCTCTACCAATCGGGCGCCGACTTGCGAAGGACCGAGAATCGCTCCCAGCGCCACGGCCAACGCCTGATCGAGCCCACGCGCCAGCAAGATCGGCAGGAGATGGGTACCCATCATGGACAGGATCGCCGCGGCGATGGTCAGCACCGCGGAAACGAGCAGGAACAGCCAACGCTCCGACGGCGACAAGCCGACGGCTTTGCGCGCATTTGCAGCCGTCTCGAGCCGCCCGCGGCGCGCGGCAGGCAGGACGAGGAGATGCGCGGGCAAGGAAATTGCGATGTGCAGGAGCGCGTAGCCGATGCAGGCGCCCCGCCATCCGAAACGTGCGGCAAGGACGGCGCTCAACGGCCAGCAGACCGTGCTCGCGAACCCGCCGAGCAAGGTCAGCGCGGAAATGGCGCCGCGCGCCTGCGCGCCATAGATGCTTCCCAGCGTGGCGAACGCAGCATCGTAGAGGCTGGCGGACATGCCGAGGCCGATGACCGCCCAGCCCAGCAGATACACCGCGAACGTTGTGGCAGTGCCCAGGATGGCAAGGCCAACGGCGACCAGCACGGCTCCGGTTGCAAGCACGCGGCGGCCGCCGACACGCGCAATCAGTCGACCTACGCCCGGAGAGGCGAGACCGGCAATCAGCAATCCTATCGATACGCCGGCGACGACGAGGTCATAGCTCCACCCCATGTCGGTCACGATCAGGGGTGCAAGCACGCCGAGCAGGTAGAAGGTCGAGCCCCACGCGAGGATTTGTGTCACGCCGAGCGCAGGGACGAGGATGCGGCGATCCGGCAGCGGTGTCACGCCGTAAGGGCTCCGTGCCGCTCGATCATGAGCTTCCCCAATGCACGTAGGGTAGTGAGCCTCTATTTGCGGGTTTCCTGAGGATCAAGGTGCTCGGCGCCGCTTGCCTGGTCGAAAGGCGATCCGCACCGCTGGGGCGTGGAACGATCCTGATGCAGAACGGTTAGTCCGGCCATGGACGTTTGATTGGAGGAAACCGATATGAAAAGCAAACTGCTGATCGCGGGCGCACTCGCCGCGGCTGCGTACACAACCCCGGCGCTTGCCGACTTTTATGTTGTCCGGGAAGGCACCGGCCCCTGCCGGGTGGTCGAGACGCGGCCAACGGATACCAAGACCATCGTCGTCGGCAACAAGGTCTACAAGACCCACGACGAGGCGCAGAAGCAAGTCACCACAGTCTGCAAGTAGGCTTGCGCAGAGGCCGCCGGACGTGGTGAGCGGCCTCTTCGACCCCGGTCACCTCGTGGCGGCCACCTCCAGTGTGGCCTCCGCCATGAGCGCAAGCGCGCGCACCGCCGCGCGGGTGGTTGCAAAGATCGGGATGCGCGCGCCTTCGAGGCTCGCGGTCCAGCGCCCCCTCGCGTCGCCGCCATAGATGACGAGCGCAACCGGTTTGTCGTAGCGCATGCGCAGATCCCGCATCAGCTCGCCGAACCCGTCAAAGTCGGCATTGCCCGGGGCGAGCAAGGTGCACAGCACGATATCGACATTGGGATCGGCGAAGACGGCGGCAAGCCCGGTCTCGTGCGCCTCGCGCGGGCCTTTCACGTCGATACCGATCCAGAAATCAAACGGATTGGCAGGATCGAGCCAGTCCGGGAGAATGCCGCGCATCCGCGTCAAAGAGGCCGGCTCGAAGCTCGCAAGCTCCAGTCCGTTCTCGATGAGGAGATCGGTGGCGATCACGCCCAGCGCACCGCTCGTGGTGGCGACGCCCACGCGCCGGCCGCGCGGCCGCGGCAGCATCGCCAGGGCGCGCAGCGCGTTGAGGAGCTCGTCCTCGTCCTCGGCACGGGGAATGCCGTGCCGGCGCAGCGCGTCATCGAGATGCACATGATCGGTGGCGAGCGAGCCGGTGTGGCAGAGGGACGCTTGCGCGCCCTCGCGGCTGCGGCCCGGCTTGAGCGCGACGATCGGCTTTGCTCTGCGCACCTGGCGCGCCTTGTCGAAGAACGCGCCGGGACTGCGGACGCTCTCTATATATAAGCCGATCGCGTGCGTGCCCGGATCGTCCGCGACGTAATGCAGGAAATCGAGCTCGTCGACGTCGATCTTGTTGCCGACATCGATGCTCTTGCCCACGGGCAGTCGCTGCACGTCCGAGCTCATCACGTGCAGCATCACTGCCCCGGTGAAGATCCCGGTCTGGGTGAAGAACGATACCCCGCCCGGCTCCCAGCGCGGGAAGCTCACGAAGCTCCCCATCATGCCGATCTCGGCATTGACCATGCCGATGGTATTGGGCCCTGCGAGCAGGAGCCCGCTCTCGCGCGCGATCGCGCGCAGCCGCTCCTCGTCGGCGCGGCCCTTGTCGCTTGCTTCCGCAAAACCGGCGGTGATGATGCAGGCAGCGCGCGCCCCCGCCTCGACGCATTGGCGCACCGCTGCTTCCACGTGCTGCTGCGGCAGCACGATGTAAACGAGGTCGACCTTCTGCGGCACCTCCGCCAGAGCGGGATAGGCCTTGCACCCCATGACCTCAGCCGAGCTGCGGTTGATGGGAAAGAGCGGGCCGTGGAATTTGCCCTTCACCAGGTTGGCGAACAGCACGCCCCCCGACTTGCTCGGGTTGGCCGAGGCCCCGATCACCGCGATCGAGCGCGGCGCCACCAGCGGCGTTATATCCCGCATGCCCTATCCATGTCGTTTTCCTGCGCGGTGTCGTTTACCGGATTGCGGCTCTCCCCCGGGTCAAGCCGGGGATCGGCTGGAATGACACGCACGGATTGTTGCGGCATGAGCCGCGGTACGGGGGCTCGAGCCCGCATCCGTCACTGCTCGACGCGCAGGACGACCTTGCCGAACTGCTTGCCCGCCTCGAGATAGCGATGCGCCTCCGCCGCCTCGCGCAGCGGAAAGACCCGGTCGATCACGGTCTTGAGCTTGCCGCTGCCGAGGAGCGGCATCATCGCTTCAAGATCGTGCTTGGTGGCGCTGTTCGACCCGATCACCGAAAGCTCTTTGTGAAAGATGTAGTTCACGGCAACCTTGCAGTCGTACGACTTGGTGCCGCCCACCGTCACGACGCGGCCGCCGCGGGTGAGACAGCGGATCGATTTGTCGAGAAAATCGCCGCCGACATGCTCGACGACGAGATCGACCCCGCGTTTGCCCGTGCGTTTGAGAATGTCGTCGGCAAAATCGACCTGCGTGTAGTTGATCGTCTCGTCGGCGCCGAGCGCGCGCGCCCGCTCGAGCTTCCAGTCGGCGCTCGAGGTGGCATAGACGTATGCTCCGGCGAGCTTGCAGATCTGGATCGCAGCCATGCTCACACCGGAGCTCGCCGAGTTCACCAGCACGGTCTCGCCGGCCCGGAGATTTCCGCGGTCGATCAGCATGTGCCAGGCGGTGCCGAAGGCGTTGGGGAATGCCGCCGCTGCCTCGAAGCTCACGCTGTCGGGCAGCGGGATCAGGTGATCGGCGCGGTGCCTGACATATTGCGCGTAGGCGCCGTGCTCGTGCGCGCCGAGATAGCGGTAATCGCGGGCGCAGCGGTTCTGATGACCCGCCACGCATTGCTCGCAGCGCCCGCAGGGGAGGATCCACCAGCTGGTCACACGCGTGCCCACCGGCAGGTCGCATTCCGTGTCCGGCCCGAGCGCGACGAGCTCGCCCCCGAAATCGCCGCCGAGGATATGCGGAAACCTGCCCTTGTTGGGGCGGTAGCGCCCGGCCCGCGCCATGAGGTCGTAACCGTTGAGGCTGACGGCATGCACCTTCACCAGCGCCTCGCCTCGCCGCGGCTGCGGCACGGGAAAGTCGACGTATGCGAGAACATCCGGATCGCCGTATTGCTCGAATACGACCGCCTTCATCTTGTCCGGGACCAACACCGCCTCCAGCGAGTTTCAAAACGTCATTGGCTCGCGTGGCTCGCGCCGCAAACTAGGGGCGGGTTGCAAACCCGCCCTCTGCGACATCTAACGACCCGCGCTTGTCATGCTGCGCAATTGTGTATACCAAAAATATCCCCATTCAACGTTTCATCGCCGGCGACAAAGCAGCAATGCGCAGAATCACCGCTCTAGTCCTCCTTTTGCCGGCGACGCTCTGGATCGGTGCGTTGGGGCTGCGCGCTGCGGATGCCGCCGACAAGGTGACCTTCGTCACCGATTTCGGCTTCAACGGACGCCACGCCTACTATTTCGTCGCCTTGGACAAAGGCTATTACGCCAAGCACGACCTCGATGTGACGATCGTGCGCGGGCAGGGCTCGGCCGACGCGGTGAAGCAAGTCGCCGCAGGCACGGCGCAGATCGGTTTTGCCGACACTGCCGCAGTCATTCTCGGCCGCGGCAACGATCAGATTCCCACCAGGCTCGTCGCCGTGGTCTATGCAAAGCCGCCGCACGCGATCTACGTGCTCAAGGAGTCCGGTATTGCCAAGCCGAAGGACCTCGAAGGCAGGAAGATCGCCGACACCGCGTTCAGCGCCGTGCCCAAGCTGTTCGACGCCTATGCCAAGGCGGCCAAGATCGACGGGAGCAAGGTCACCTGGCTCGTTGCCTCGTCCGATACGCTGCCGGGCATGCTGACCACGGGGCGCGCCGACGGGATCGGGCAGTTCGTCGTCGGCGAGCCGCTTCTGGCGAAGACCGCCGCACCGAAGCAGGTCGTCGCGCTCGCCTACGCCGATGTCGGGCTCGATCTCTACGGCAACGGCATCATCGCCAGCGATGATCTGATCAGATCGAATCCCGACCTGGTGCGGCGCTTTGTCGCCGCCACCATGGAGGGTCTCAAGGACGCGATCGCCAACCCGCAGGAAGCGGGCGTGATCATGAACAAGCATCATCGCGAGGTCGATGCCGACATCGCGACGGCAGAAACCAGGATCGTCGGCACGCTCACGGGACAACCGCTCGGCGTGCTCGATGGCGCGCGGGTCAAGAAGTCGCTCGACATCGTGAGCGCCGCCTACAAATTGAAGCATCCGGTCGCGCCCGAGGACATCTACGCCCCCGGCTTCGTCAAGTAGCTTGAGCAAGATCGAGATCGAAGGGCTGCACAAGACCTACGCTTCGCGTAACGGCCGGGTCACCGCGCTCGCAGACGTCACGCTCTCGATAAGGCAAAACGAGTTCGTCACCCTTGTCGGGCCGTCGGGCTGCGGGAAATCGACCCTGCTCAAGCTCATCGGCGCGCTCATTCGCCCGAGCCGCGGCAAGCTTCTGTTCGACGGCGCGCCGCTCCTCTCCCCCACCCGCGATGTCGGCATCGTCTTTCAGCAGGCCGTGCTGCTGGAATGGCGCACGGTCCTGGACAACGTGCTCCTGCCCGCGGAAATCCTCGGGCTCGAGCGGGCGAAAGCGCGCGCCCGCGCCATGGATCTCATCGCGCTCGTCGGGCTCGGCGGATTCGAGCGGCGCTATCCGCGCGAGCTCTCCGGCGGCATGCAGCAGCGGGTGTCGCTATGCCGGGCGCTCATCCACGATCCGTCGGTGCTGCTGATGGACGAGCCGTTCGCCGCGCTCGACGCGATGACACGCGAGGAGCTCGGCTTCGAGCTGATGCGCATCTGGGACGCGGACAAGAAGACCGTGATCTTCGTCACCCACAACATCACGGAGGCGATCCTGCTCGCCGACCGGGTGGTGGCGATGAGCCCGCGTCCCGGCTGCATCGCGCGCGTCCTGGAGATCGCGCTGCCGCGGCCGCGCACCATCGCGATGGAGTTCACCGAAACGTTCAAATCGTGCTCGGAGGAGATCCGCGGCGTGATCTACCGGGGCAAGGGAGGGGGGAAGGGAGCGGCCAGACCATGAGTGCAGAGACGGCGACGCTCGAGACGGACGAGCCGCTGGAGGGAGCCGCCTCCACGGTCAAGGCGGCGGCGGGAGCGACCGCGACGCTGATCGGCCTGGTTCTCGTCTGGGAAATCCTGGCGCGGAAGTTTGCGATCCCGTCATGGCTCCTGCCGGCGCCGAGCCTGATCGCGCAGTCGATGCTGGAATGGCGTTCCGAGCTCGTCGGCCACTCCCTGGTCACGCTGTACGAGACGCTCGTGGGCTTCGCGCTCGCCATCGCCATCAGCATTCCGCTCGCGGTGGCGGTGGTCTATTCCCCGCTGCTGCAGAACACCATCTACCCCATCCTGCTGGCCCTGCAATCAATGCCGAAGGTCGCCATCGCACCGCTGCTGGCGCTGTGGATCGGGTTCGGCACCCTGCCCAAGATCGTGGTGGTGTTCCTGGTGTGCTTCTTTCCGATCGTGGTCGCCACCACGAGCGGGCTCACTGCGGTGCCGAGCTCGCTCATGGACCTCATCCGCTCGCTGTCCGCGACCTCGGTGCAGACTTTCGTCAAGATCCGTTTCCCGACCGCGATGCCGCACATTTTCGTCGGCCTGAAGATTGCCATCACCTTTGCGGTGATCGGGGCGGTGATCGGGGAGTTCGTCGGCTCCGAGAACGGGCTGGGCTACCTGATCCTGGTCTCGACCTCGCAGTCGCGCACCCCGCTCGCCTTCGGCTCGCTGGCGATCCTGACGGTCATGAGCATCGTGCTGTATTATGCCATCGCGCTGATCGAGCGGCTCGTCGTGCCCTGGGCCCCGCGGAACTGAAAATACTACCTCTAGTTGTAGTGGTGGTCGTCGCCGCAAACCGAAAAACCCGGTATTTTTCGTGCAACGCGCTGATCGCGTCCTGATTTTTCATCGGACCCCTCTTACTCTCATGCGCTGCGCCACCAGGACGGTGGCGACCACTGCGGCGGCGAACAGGACGGTTTCGAGGCTGATCGCCTCGCCGTTGACGGCAGCCGCGAGCGCCACGATCATGAACGGCTGCAGCAGCATGATCTGGCCGGTGCGCGCGATCCCGGCCATCGCCATCGCGGCGTTGAACACGAAAAACGCCGTGTACTGGCTCACCAGGCCGACATAGGCGAGCCCGGCCCAGCAGGAGAGCGGCACCCGCGCGATATCGGACGGCCACAGCACGAGCGTGGCGAGCGCAGCAGGGGCGAGGAAGATCACGACCTGCCAGGAAATGACCTCCCAGCCCGGCATCAGCGCGGTAAGGCGGCCCGAAAGGGTGTAGCCGAGCGCACCCGCGGCCACCGTTCCGAGCAAAAACAGATCGCCGGCGGAGAGGCTTTCGCCGCCGCCGCGGCGAAGCACGAAGGCAAGCACGATCAGCGCGCCGGCGGCGCTCGCCAGCCAGAACCCCGCGCTCGGCCGCTCATGGGTCAGGATCGCCGCGCAAACCGTGGTGGCAAGCGGCAGAATGCCGAACACGACGCCCCCATGCGCGGCGGGCACCGTCATCATGGCGAACGCGGCAAGCAGCGGAAAGCCGAGCACGGTGCAGCTTGCGGCCGCGCACATTTCCCCCCGCAGCGCGCGCGGAGGGAGCGCGCGGCGGGCGAGCGCGAGCACGGCAAGCGCCGCCGAGCCCGCCAGCGTCACCCGCGCAACCGTGAGAAACAGCGGGTCGAGCCCGCTCACCGCAAGCCGCGTCGCCGGCAGCGTGCCGGCAAACAGGCACATGCCGGCAAAGCCGAGCAGGAGCCCGAGCGTCTCGCGCGAACGGCTCATCGCTGCCACCGCGCCTCCCCTGCGCGAGCACTGGAACAAGGAGCGAAACTGCTCTAACCACGCTTACGAGAGCTTGGCGAGGTGAAGGCAGTGCAGGGCGCGGCGCAAGGCAACGTCGATATCGACCGGCAGAGCCTGCGCGGCTTCCTGCATCTCGTCGAGACGGAATATCCCGACGAGCTGCTGCGCGTGCGCGCGCCGGTCGGGCTCGCCTACGAGCCCACCGCGCTGGTGTTCGAGCTCGACCGTGCCGGCAAGAGCCCGGTCGTCGTGCTCGCAAACGCGGGCGGCCAGGGCATGCCGCTCGTCACCAACGTCGCCGGCAATCGCAAGCTGCTCGCCGCCTGCCTCGGCGTTTCGCCTACCGATCTGCCCACCGCGTTTCGCGAGCGCTGCCAGAAATACGTCCCGTGCCAGAGTGTGCCGCGCGGCGCATGGGAGGACGTGGTGATCGAGGGCGACGACCTCGACCTCACCAAGCTGCCTATCCCGCTGCAATTTGCCGTAGATGCCGCCCCCTACATCACCGCCGGGCAAATCGTCGCACGCGATCCGGTCAGCGGCATCGATACCACCGGCTTCCACCGTCTGATGCTCAAGGGCAGGAACCGGCTCGGCGTCTCGCTGCATTCGCGCCGGCGGCTCTACGAGTACCATCGGCGCGCCGAGCAGCGCGGCGAGTCGCTTCCCGCCGTGGTCACGCTCGGCACCCATCCGCTGCACTATATGGGCTCGATGCTCTACGCCTATCCGCCGCACGTGCGGAAGTTCGAGATCATCGGCGGGCTGTTCGGCGAGCCCTATCGCCTTGCCCGCTGCGGTACGGCCAATCTTGAAGTCCCCGCGGGGGCCGAGATCATCATCGAGGGCGAGATCCTTGCCGGCGTGCACGAGCCGGAAGGCCCGTTCGGCGAGTTCACCGGCTATGCGTCCTATCGCAGCACCCAGAACGTGTTTGTCGCCCACCGCATCCGCATGCGGCGCGATGCGATGTTCCACAGCGTCACCGCGGGAATGTCGCGCGATCACATCCTGGTGTCGTGCATCACGCGGGAAGGCGAGATCCTCAATGCGCTGCGCCGCAACCTGCCCAACGTGCAGGCGGTGCACGTGCCGCACACCACCTGCGGCGCCTTCATGGCCTTCATTGCCATGAGGAAGATCGCCGAGGGCGAGCCGCAGATGGCCATCATGGCGACGCTCGGCACCGAGCTTTACACCAAATATGTGGTGGTGGTGGACGACGATGTCGACATCTTCAACATGAACGACGTGATGTGGGCGATTGCGACCCGCGTGCGTGCCGACAAGGACATTGTATTCATCCCCGGCGCCAAGGGCGCGGTCCTCGATCCCACCTCCGACCCCGAGACTTTCACGTTGACCAAGATGGGGATCGACGCCACGCGCCCGACCGGGCGCGATTTCGCGGAGCGCCTCACCATCTCCGAGGAGCAGCGGGCGAGGGCGCGGGAGCTGCTGGAGGCTGCCGGAGTGAAGATTTAGCGCGCGTCTCGCGCAGGGGCGGGTTTGAAACCCGTCCCTGCAATTGCCGGCGGCCGTGGAATGATGCCGAGAGAAAACCGCGCGACATGTGAGCTCAGGAGGACAGAATGAAAAACAGGACAACACGCAAGAGCATCGCGGCGTTGGCACTCGCGGCCAGCATGATCGCCGGCGGATCGAGCGCGGCGCAAGCGGAGACGAAAATCCGCTTCTCCCTCGACTGGATCCCGGGCTCGGTGCACGCGCCTTTCTTCATCGCCTTGTACAAGGGCTACTACAAGGCCGAAGGGCTCGATGTCTCGATCGATCGCGGCAAGGGATCGGCCGAGCTCGTGCGTCAGCTCGCGACCGGCGTCTACGACATGGGCTATCCCGACATCAGCGTCGTCACCGATTTCGATTCGAAAAACCCGGAGAAAGGCTTCCCGGTGCTGATGATGGGCTACGAGCAGGCGCCTGCGGCGATCATCTTCCTCAAGTCGAGCGGCATTACCGCGCCCAAGCAGCTCGAAGGCAAGAAGCTCGGCGCAGCCGCGAACGATGCCACCTTCAAGCTGTTCCCGCTGTTTGCGCAGCATGCGGGCTTCGACGCAGGCAAGGTCAACGTGCAGTACATCGAGCCGAAGCTGCGGGAGGTTCTGCTGGCAAAGAAGGACGTCGACGCCATTCCGGGGCAGATCTTCAATGCCATACTCGAGCTCAAGGCCAAGGGCGTGCAGGAGTCGCAGGTCGGCTCGTTCCTCTACCGGGATTACGGGCTCGATCTCTACGGCAACGGGGTTGCCGCCTCGCGCGGCTTCCTCAAGGACCATCCCGAGGCAGTGAAGGGCTTCATCCGCGCCACCATCAAGGGGGCGCGCGATCTCGCGCAGGATCCCAATCTCGCCGTGGAGATGACGCTGAAATACGAGCCGCTGCTCAATGCCGACATCGAGCGCGACCGGCTCAAGCTCGCCTCGGCCTGCTGCATTCTCACTCCGAACGTGCGCCAGCATGGATTTGGCGGTATCGACGAGGCGCGGCTCAAGCGCGGCATCGGCCTGATCACGCAAGGCTACTCGCTGCCGCGCGAGCCCGGTGTGCGCGAGGTATTCGACCCGGAATTCCTGCCGCCGGAAAAAGACCGCATGCTGCAATAGCGGCGGCATGAACGGTGGGAAATACCTCCCCCTGCAAGGGGGAGGTCGGCGAGCCCCGACTCTGTTGGGGCGAGCCGGGTGGGGGTCCATCTATCCCCCCGATGCTAGGCAGAGCTGGGCGCGTAGCTCTCACCTCCACCCGGTAGCATGAACCGGGCGACGGAGCGCGCGGCGCCGTGGGTCACCGCCGCACTGCTCATTCTCCTGTGGTGGCTCGTGGTCGTGGTGTTCCACATCGAGAATTTCGTGCTCCCCTCGCCCGCCGAGTCGCTGGTCGCGCTTTATCAGTATCGCTCTCCGTTGGCGCTCAACGGTTTCTCCACGCTGGCCACGACCCTTCTCGGGTTTGGCCTGGCGGTCGTATTCGGGCTCGCGCTCGGCATCTTCGTCGGCTCGTCCCGCCTCGCCTATGCCGCGCTCTATCCGGTGCTGGTCGCTTTCAACAGCGTACCGAAGGCGGCGCTGGTGCCGATCCTGGTAATCTGGTTCGGGGTGGGGGCCGTGCCGGCGGTGATCACCGCCTTCATGCTTTCGTTCTTTCCGGTCGTGGTGAATGTCGCAACCGGCTTTGCCACCATCGAGCCCGAGCTGCTCGACGTCCTGCGCGCGCTCGGAGCCACGCGCCTCGACATGGTTACGAAGGTGGGAATGCCGCGCTCGCTGCCCTATTTCTTCGCCTCGCTCAAGATCGCCATCACGCTCTCCTTCGTCGGAACGGTGATTGCCGAGCTCATCGCCGGCAACAGCGGGATCGGCAACGTCATGCTCATCGCCGGCTCCAACTTCAACGTGCCGCTGGTATTCGCCGCGCTCCTGGTCGTCGGCGCGATGGGGGTGGGCATGTATTACATTTTCGCTTTGCTGGAGCATCGTTTCGCCGGCTGGTCCGTGCGCGGCGGCGGAATAGAGCTCGCCGGCGGGGGGTGAGGGTGTGGCGAGGCACGATTGACGCCGATGCAGGTGCCTTCTACCAAGAACGGATCGTCATCCAGCCAAGCGAGCCGGGATCCAGTAATCGACGCCGGACGTGAATGATCGAACAGCGTGGGTTGCTGGATTCGGGCTCGGGCCGGAATGACGGGGGTGTATGGATCGAGGTTGCTGCATGAGCGCGAATGCCCGCCGCAAGGTTTTGGACAAGGTCGACGAGCGCCGAGAGCCGTCCATCCTCTTCCTGCAGAAGATGATCGCCATTCCCAGCGTCACCGGCGACGAGGCCAAAATCCAGAATTTCCTTGCAGATTACCTGGCGGCCATGGGGCTCGACGTGGACATGTGGGAGACGGACTGGGAGGAGCTGAAGAAGCATCCCGGCTACCGCCCCGTGGCGAGAGGCTACGAGGGCCGTCCCAACATCGTCGCCAAGCTGAAAGGCACGGGCGGGGGGCGCTCATTGCTGCTCAACGGCCACACCGACGTCATCCCGGTCGGCGACGGAAAAGGCTGGAGCGACGATCCCTGGTCGGCGAGGATCAAGGACGGCCGCATCTATGGGCGCGGCTCCGCCGACATGAAGAGCGGCGTCGCAAGCCACATCATGGCGGTGGAATCTCTCCTCGCCGCAGGGATGAAGCCCAAGGGTGACGTGTTGATCGACATCGTCATCGACGAGGAAGTGAGCGGGCACGGGACCCTGGATACGGTGATCCGCGGCTACAAGGCCGACGCCGGCATCTCCGGCGAGACGAGCGGGCTCGCGGTGCAGCCTGCCTGCATCGGACGCATCTGGTTCGAGATCGAGATCCAGGGCAAGCCCGCCGGGATTCAGAAGCGCTACGAGGGCATCAGCGGCATCGATCTCGGCAACAAGATCGTCAAGGCGGTCAACGATCTCGAAGCAAAGCGGGTGGCGACGGTGCGCCATCCTCTTTATCCCAATGCGCTCGACACCTTGCCGTGCATGATCGGCAGCTTCTCCGCCGGCAACTATCCCAGCGCATTCCCCGCGAGCTGTCTGCTCAAAGGCAGCATGGGCACCGTGCCGGGCGAGGACCATGAAGGCGTCAAACGCAGCCTGGTCGAGCAGGTGGCGCGCGCCGCGGCCGAGGATCCGTGGATGAAGCTGCATCCCCCGAAGGTGCGCTTCGTCGGCTATGACGCGGAAGCCTCCGAGATCCCGCGCGACCATCCCATCGTGACGACCGTGTGCAAGAACTACAAGGAGATCACCGGCCGCGATCCGGAGATCAGCGGCCGGCAGGGCGCCGCGGATACGCGCTTTCTCAACCGCTACGCCGATACTCCGACGGTCATCTTCGGGCCGGGGTCGACGGCGGTGATGCATGCGGACGACGAGTACGTCTCGATCGACGACTACATGACCGCGATCAAGGTGATGGCGTTGAGCATCTGCGACTGGTGCGGCGTCGATGGGGCGTAGAATGGTGACGCCGCCCCATACCTCCCCCTGCAAGGGGGAGGTCGACAGCATCGGCTTCGCTCGCGAAGCCGATGCTGTCGGGTGGGGGTCAGGCCACGGCGCGCCCTTTCATCCATCATCGCCGCATGCAGCGGACCCCCACCCGTCTCCCCCCGAGCAAGTCGGGGGTCGCCAACCTCCCCCTTACAGGGGGAGGCATTACGGAGTTTGTTGCGCCGCTGAGCACACATGTCACAGCTACGTGTGGCGCGAGGGCGACCCGATGGGTCGCCCCTACGCAACTTCTTCCTTTTGAAGATGACCTGCGTCTCCCTCATGCGGCCGGAAGTGCTGGATGCCGGGCGCCGGCGCGCGGCCGTGGAATCGCTGCGCGCGGCGCGCGTGAGGTTGCCGCGCTGGAGCGAGCTCGCCGATCCCGCGCGCATCTCCGCCGCGGTGATCAGCAGCCTCAAGTCCGTGGCTCCCGACGCGGCGGACGCGCGCAACCTGTGGCGCGTGCACTGGTTCAACGATGCCGCGCGCAGGGAACGGGTGTTCGTGCCGGGGCACGTGATGCTGCCGCAGGCGCTGACCGGGGTGAAGGCACCGATCGTCGTGCTCCTCGGCCGGCGCTTTCCGATGATCGGCGCGCACAAGGTGCTCGCAGCCTATGCCTGCCTGGTGCCGCGGCTGGTCACCGGGCAGTTCGACCCCAGGCATGACCGTGCCGTGTGGCCGTCCACCGGCAATTATTGCCGTGGCGGCGTTGCCATCTCCCGCATCCTGGGGTGCCGCGGCGCCGCGGTGCTTCCGGCCGGGATGAGCCGGGAGCGCTTCGAATGGCTGCAGGAGTGGGTCTCCGATCCTGCCGACATCATCCGCACCCCGGGCACCGAGAGCAACGTCAAGGAAATCTACGACAAATGCGCTGCGCTCGCCCGCGACAAGTCGAACGTGATCGTCAATCAGTTTTCCGAGTTCGCCAATTATCTGATCCATTATCTCTGCACCGGCGCAGCGCTCGATCGCGTGTTCGAACACGTCAAAGGCAGGAATCCGGAGCGCCGGCTCGCGGCCTTTGTCTGCGCCACCGGGTCGGCCGGAACCATCGCGGCGGGCGACTATCTCAAGTCGCGGCACGGCAGCAGCATCGCGGCGGTGGAGGCGATCGAGTGCCCGACCATGCTGTACAACGGCTACGGCGAGCACAACATCCAGGGCATCGGCGACAAGCACATTCCGCTCATCCACAACGTGATGAACACCGACGTGGTGATCGGCGTCTCCGACCTCGCCAGCGACTCGCTCAACGTGCTGCTCGGGGGCAATGTCGGACGCAGCTATCTGGCGGGCCGGCGCAAGATCGACCCGGAAGTCATAAGGAGCTTCGACGACATCGGCATCTCGGGACTGGCGAACATCGTTGCCGCGATCAAGCTCGCCAAGCATCTCGATCTCGGCGCCGATGACGTGATCATGACCTTGGCGACCGACAGTGCCATGCTTTACGCGAGCGAGCGGCAGAATTTTCTCGCCCGCCGCTACGGCGACGGCTTCGACGAGGTCAACGCCGGGGAGATCTTCAGCCGCCATCTGGAGGGCGTCGTGGACGACCACGTGCTCGAGCTCACCCATTTCGATCGCAAACGCATCTTCAATCTCGGCTATTTCACCTGGGTCGAGCAGCAAGGCGTGCCGCTCGCCGCGTTCGACCAGCGCCGGGAGCAACGGTTCTGGCGCGGCCTCATCGACAGCATCCCCGCATGGGACCGCATGATCGATGCGTTCAACGCCGAGGTGGGAGCCGAGCGCGCGCACGCAGCGTCATGACCAACATGGATGCAACATCCACGCCCGTCATTGCGGCCGAGGAAGCCGGGCTTCGCCCGGCAAGCGGCCGACACCGATTCGATCGGATCGAGGATGTCTGAGCTCAAAGCCGCGGAAAAAGCGGTGCCGCCGTATCTCGCGCTGCGCGAAGAGTTGCAGCGCCGGGATCGCAGCCTGCGCGACAAGGTCGTCTCGCTGGAGGAGGCCACCTCGTTCGTACGCGACGGCGACTGCGTCGGAATCGGCGGGAGCACCATGTCGCGCACGCCGATGGGCATGATCTGGGCGCTCATTCGCGCCGGCCGCAAGGGACTCACCTGCGCGCGCAGCATCGTATCGAGCGACGGCGATCTCCTCCTTGCCTCGGGCGCGTGCGAGCGCATCGTGACGAGCTGGTTCAGCCAGGGAATCCTGTGGGGCGTGTCGAAGGTGATGCGCCACCATGTGGAGACGGGAAAGGCGAAGTTCGACGAATGGAGCCACATGGCCATGGGCATGCGCTTTCGCGCCGGCGCCATGGGCGTTCCGTTCATGCCGATCCGCTCCATGCTGGGCTCCGACGTGCGCAAGCTGCGCCCCGAGCCGGTCGAGATCGACTGTCCGTTTACCGGCGAGAGGATCCTGCTCGTTCCCGCGCTCAATCCCGACGTCGCCCTCATTCACGTCCAGCGCTGCGACGCCTACGGCAATGCGCAGATCGATGGCTTGCAGTTCATGGACATCGATCTTGCCCTTGCCGCGAACAAGGTGATTTTGACGACGGAACGCATCGTCTCCAATGACCAGATCCGGCGCGCGCCCGACCAGACCAAGATCCCGTTCTTCGCGGCCGACGCCGTGGTGGAGCTGCCGTTCGGATGCGCGCCACACGAGTGCTATGGCATCAACGAGCCCATGATAAGACACATGGAGTACTATGTGGGACTGGTGAACAAGGAGCCGGTCAAGGGCATGCAGCACTACCTCGACAAGTTCGTTTACGGCCCGAGCTCGTGGAGCGACTTCCTCACCCTCATCGGGATGGACGGGCTGCTCGAAGCGGCCCGCGCCGGCCAGAGCATTTATGATGCCTGAGGTGCCTCCCACAGTTGTTGGTGTACACACGCGCCCTACGCGCGGGCTCCCCTCCCCCTTGTGGGGAGGGGTTGGGGGTGGGGGTAGCGGCATCCCGGCAATCGCCATCGCGATCGTCGTTCCCCCCCTCCCCAACCCTCCCCCACAAGGGGGGAGGGAGCAGACCGAGTCCGTGGCAGCCGTGCTCCCACCACGCGGATAAAGGCAGCCATGACGAGCGTACCATCAATCGGAATGCGGGCGCGGGCGCACGAGCACACGGCGGCGGAGCTGCTCACCATCCTGAGCGGACGTCAGCTCAGCGACGGGCAGACCGTTTTCGCGGGAGTCGGAATCCCGCTCCTTGCCGCAACCCTCGCCCAGCGCCTGCGCTGCCCCGGCCTCACCATCCTGTTCGAGGGCGGCGTCATCGGCGCCTTCATCGAGCCGGGCAGGCTTCCGCCTTCCACCAACGATCAGCGCTGCACCAAGCGCGCCAACATGGTGCTCGGCAGCGCCGAAGTGCT
This sequence comes from Xanthobacteraceae bacterium, assembly GCA_036557665.1. Lineage (GTDB taxonomy): Bacteria > Pseudomonadota > Alphaproteobacteria > Rhizobiales > Xanthobacteraceae > VAZQ01. The sequence continues at coordinate 32,082 of DATBHG010000014.1, forward strand.
GCTGCTCCTCCAGCGCGGCTACGTGGACGTGGGCTTCATGGGCGGCGCGCAGATCGATCAGTACGGCAACCTCAACAGCTCCTTCATCGGCGATCCCGCACACCCGAAGACGCGGCTGCCCGGCACCGGCGGCGGCAATGACATCGCGAGCCTGGCACAGATGATCGTCGCCATGAAGCACGAGAAGCGCCGCTTCGTGGAGCGCGTGGATTTCATCACCAGCCCCGGCTTCCTGCACGGGGGCGACAGCCGGCGCGCCAGCGGGCTGCTTGCCGGCGGCATGTTCCGTGTCGTCACCGATCTCGCCGTGTTCGGGTTCGATCACGACAAGAAGCGCATGCAGGTGATCTCGCTCAATCCCGGCGTGAGCCGGGAGCAGCTGCAGGAGAATACCGGATTTCCCCTGCAGTTCTCCGAGCATGTCGGCGTGAGCGAGCCTCCGACCGATCAGGAGCTCAAGGTGCTGCGCGAGCTCGATCCGGAGCAGCTTTACACCGCATGAGCGTCGTGGATATCGCGCGCGTGTTCAGGCTTCGCAGAGGCGACCTAGCGAAGACAGGGCGAGACAGTGCCTCGCCGCTACGAAACAAGCCGTGAGATGCATTAAAGAGGAGTATTTGTGATGGCCGGTTTAGCCGGGACGTTCGGCATCGCGGTGCCAAATTTTACCGCCTATCCGCAGATGCCTGATGTCAAGTCGCTGGTCGAGTACGGCGTGCGCATGGAGCAGCTGGGCTTCGATTCGCTGTGGGCGTGGGATCACATCCTGCTCGGCGTCGATCCGAATTTTCCCATCATCGAGTCGTTGACGCTGCTCACCGCGATCGCCGCGCGCACGAGCAGGATCAAGCTCGGTACCGGCATCCTGGTGCTGCCGATGCGCAACCCCGTGATCCTCGCCAAGCAGCTCGCCTGCATGGACCTTCTCTCCGACGGCCGCCTGCTCATGGGCATGGCGTCGGGCTGGTACCGGCGCGAGTTCAATGCCATCGGCGTGCCGTTCGAGCAGCGCGGCAAGATCATGGACGAGAACCTGGAGATCCTAAAACGCTTCTGGACCGAGCACACCGTGAGCGGCAAGTTTCCGCATCACGATATTCCCGCGGGGGTGATGTATCCCAAGCCGGTGCAAAAGCCGATTCCGATCCTGATCGGCGGCTATGTCGATCGTGTGCTCAAACGCGCAGCGACCGCCGGCGACGGCTGGCTTACTTATTTCTATCGGCCGGAGAGCTTCGCAAAGTCCTGGGGCAAGATCTGCAATTTCGCCAAGGAGGCGGGAAAGGATCCGCAGACACTCCTCAATGCCTCGCAGCTGCCGATCTGCGTCGGCAAGTCGCGGGCAGCGGTCGAGGCGCAGATGATGGAATGGCTCACCAAGGAGTGGGATTTCGCCGCCTGGAGCGAATCGACCAAGGACAGCGCCATCATGGGAACGGCGGACGAATGCGTCGAGCAGCTCAAGGCGCACATCGCGGTGGGAACGCAGAAGCTCATCTTTGTCCCGTACCGCTATCAGAGCGAGCAGATCGAGACGATCGCGCGAGACATCATCCCGCGGCTGCGGGAGGCGTGAGGCTGTCTGCGCCACACGATCGAATTCGGCTTAGACGATAGCGGTCCCGTACTGTTCCGCGGCTGCGCTACATTTTTTTGGTGATTGCCTCGATTTTGCCGGGAATCAGGTAAGACTTGCTCCTCGTTGTGACTTTCTCCCTTGAGGACTGGCCCCGCCCCGGCGGGGCTATTTTTGATTGCGGGACAGCCCAAGGCAGGGAACGCGACTGCGAGGCTCGCTGTTGGCCTTTTGCCCCGGCCACGCGATAGGACCGAGTGCTGGACTTGTAGCGTCGGATAGCGTGAAGTTGATCCCTCCCTCGGCCAGCCGGGGCACTGTTTCCTCAGCGTTTCCGCGTAAAGGATATTCCTGACGCTCTCCGGGGCTGTGCACGACGAGACTGCCCAAACCACACGCCGGCGGTCTGGCACGCAGGCGCGCCCGGTCGTGAGCGGGGTGCCCAACCGCTACGAGCCGTTGCGCAGCACCATGCAGGCGCCTCCCGCGTTTCGAATTTCCGCGCACATATTGCTGGCGCTTTCAAAGCTGTCGGTGCCGACCCGGACCTGGTAGAAGGTCTGCGTGCCGCGGCTGCGGAGAACCGAGCTCACAATGCTTGCGTCCTTACCGGCCAATATCTCGGCATACTGACTTGCAAGGCGGGCGTAGGCCTCGAGCGCACGCTCTCGCGAGAATCCCGCGCTGAGTTGAATGCCCCAGGGACTGCTCACAGTAAGCTTCACGCGCTCCATCAGCTTGGCGATGAACAGGTTGCTGCTGCCGTGCCCTG
>DATBHG010000015.1:0-6985 GCA_036557665.1 Xanthobacteraceae bacterium
GGACGGCTTTTCGTTACGCACCAGGCCAACCTGCCGTCAGGCGGGCGTATCTCCCGCATTGAGCTCGCGGACTTCCTCGCGCACGGGTACGGGCCGGAGCAGCAATCTTTGCTACGGCTCATTGAAAGTCTCCTCGAGCCCGCACCCGCCGAACTTCTTGGCGGCGAAGGGGACCCCGGTCTTTTCCGTGCCGGCGGCGGCGGCCACGCGTAGGGCCCCAAAGGGCGGGTTGTACTTTCGCCAGTCCGCCCATGCGCTGAGCCTGCCGCCGAACGCTCAGCTAATCGGCGCACCGCTTGTCGCTGCAGGGCGAGCAGACTCTAGACGAGATCCGATGCTGAAGCCGCGTCTGGAAGCATTCCAATGGGACTGATCAAGGCGCTAGTCACCCCAATACGACGAGTGGCGCATTTTCCGCTTTTCCAATTTGCCATTACCGTCGCGGTGATCCTGTGGTTGCAGGCGGCCGACAGCAAATCGATCTCCGGCGAAATATTCAATGGTCTCGATTGGCTGGTAGATTTTTCCGTCCGGCAGTGTGCCGCCATTTTCGAAGTAAAATCTTTCACAAGATCATGGCTGACCGTGGGCTTCATGATTGGCTATGTGTACCTTGCCGGTCTGGTAATTTTACTCATTACGAACCTTGTCATCGGGGCCGCGGTCGAGCTTGGCGCGCGAGTGAATGCCTTCGGTCTCAGGAATGCCATCGCGCGCGAGCGGGGAATAGCCGCCTACCGCGCCTGGCTACCGCTGGAAAGAATCAGACCAGGGCATATTCCGCAGGAGAAATGGGAGCAGATGTTCGCATGGCCCCCGGACGACAAGCCTCCTTACCCTTCGCTTCTATATCGCGCGCTGCGTGGCGTACTTTCCTACGTGGTATTGATATTGGTCATCGCTACTCTGCTGCAAGTATTCACGCCCTTTCCCGCTCTAAATTGGCTGGAGAGCTTAGCAGCAATGTTAATTCCAGGACGTTGATGTTTTGCTCGCATCCCACATTGCCATCCGTCGCCAGATGCGCTGGAGACCCAGAGACCCGCAACTCTTTAGCTAATGCCCCGAGAAATGACCTGTCTTGTCCCCGCCAAGCGCTGCCGCTTCCTTGGATGGAGCGATTTGGAAAGGGTCTGTTCGGCTCTCAGCCGACGCTAAAGCATTAGCCGCCAGATTCAGCCAAGTGGCCCGGGCTTTCTCACCTATCGCCTTCTCTGCCATACGTTGGCAAAAGTCCGCTCGGGCGCGATATTGATCCACGGTCCCCATGGGCGTTGCTCCCGTGTGTCTGTCCAATATAACGCCAACACATCGCGATAGTTCCTCGAGAGCTTGCCAGTGTGATTACGGCCACGCGTGAAGGCGCCGGTATAAATGCGATTGCGCGCCGCGAGCTCCTGCTCGGGGCGATCGTGCCGGCCCTGGCTCCGCTATGCCAGATAGCCGCCCGATCGGATATGGACCTCGCAGTAGCGGCTCTGCTCGACGATTACGTTCAATACGCGGTCGAGCGGCATCCCGAATGGATCACGATGCTCGGGCTTGACCGCGGCGCGTTTGCACAAACGCGAGCCCGCCTCGACGATCGCTCGATTGATCAGCTTCGCCGGGACCGTCAGGTTCTCGCCACCCGGCAGCAACAGCTCAACACGGTCGATCGTGCTCACCTATCAGCTCGATCCGCCATCTACTACGAGACCTATCAATTTGAGCTGATGCGCCAGCGCGCCGTTCTCGATTGGCGTGGCTTGGGCAGGCCCTACGTCATCGATCAGCTCGACTCCGGCTCCTATTCGAATGTTCCTCGTCTGTTAGCGTCGCAGCATAGGGTGGAAAGCGAGGAGGACGTGAATGCCTGGCTGGCCCGTCTACAGGCATTTTCGAAAGTGCTCGACCAGGAGGTGGAATGCGTGCGCTTTGACGCGGCTCAGGGAATCATACCTCCGAGTTTCGTGATAGACGTGACGGTCGCGCAGCTCCAAGAGCTGGCGCAAACGCCGGCCCTGGACTCATTCCTGGTGAAATCGCTTGCAACGCGCACAGCCGAGCATGGAATTGCCGGCGATCATGCCCGCCTGGCTGCAAACATCTGGCAGAATGATGTCGTGCCGGCGTTGCGCCGCCAGATTGAAGCTCTGCGAGCTCTGAGGCCATCGGCAGCATCTCATGCCGGCATATGGCATCTCCCCGACGGCGAAGCTCTTTATTCCGCATTGCTGCAGTACGAGACGACCACAGCGATGAGTCCGGCCGATCTCCACGCGCTTGGGCTGCAAACGGTTGCAGAGATCAATGGACACATAGACGAATCGATGCGCCGTATGGGAATGGAAGAAGGCAGCGTAGCTCAGCGCCTGAGGTCGATGTTTGAAGATCCGCGCTTTCGCTATTCGCGCGACGAATCAGGCCGCGAGCGAATACTACGGGATGCATACAGGATTGCGGACCGCGCCCGTGCGCACCTGACGGAATCATTCACGGCCTTGCCCCATGCCGGTTTCACCATTCAACGCGTGCCCGCCTATCTCGAGGCTGGGACGGCTGGGGGTCAGTACGATCCGCCATCCGTGGACGGCTTGCGACCAGGTATCTTCTGGTTGAATGTGGAGGATCCCTCGGATACCTCCTCGTTTCTGCTTCCGACAATCCTGCATCATGAAGGCCTTCCGGGTCATCACCTGCAGTTTTCGCTGGCCTATGACACGGCAAGCTTGCCCCTGGCATTGAAACTTTGGGACTTCGCGGGTTACTCCGAAGGATGGGCAACCTATGCGGAACAGCTGGCCGATGAATGGGGATTGTTCGATGACGACGTGTGGAGGCGGATCGGCTACTTGCAGCAAGCTCTTCTGCGCGCAGTGCGGCTAGTCGTCGACACCGGACTGCACGCCATGCGCTGGAGCCGCGCTCAGGCACTCAGCTATTTATTTGAAGCTCTCGGCTCACCGGAAATCTCCAACGTTGCCGAAGTCAATCGGTATTGTGTCGAGCCCGCCCAGGCCTGCAGCTACATGGTAGGGAAACTGGCCTGGCTGCGACTGCGCGAGCGCGCACGAAATGAGCTGGGCAAGCGCTTCGACATTCGTGATTTCCACGACACGGCTTTGCGTTCCGGGTCGATGCCTCTGCCCGTGCTCGATCGTATGATACAGGACTACATCCGACTGCGTAGAGGATAACACCCGGTCACTGAGGAGCTTGCGGCGAGCAGATAGCTCACACACCGAGGACCTCGGCAAGCTCGCGCCCCCGAATATATCGCGAGCACCGCGCATCGCATCGCCAGAAGGACAATTGGAGATGGCGGCTGCCCAATACGTGGCCGACGGGGGCCTTCTCTTGGGTGCGTAGCCCTGCCACACCCAACCTTGGGGCTTACTGTAGGTCAGGCGATCACGAGCAGCGCTGCTTTAACAGACCCTTCACCATTTCCCTTTAACAGCGTCCATCATCCATCGGGGATCATCTGACATGCAACCAGCTTCTTTTTACGATCGTATTCGCAATCGGGCCTATGAGCTCTGGATTGCGGGCGGACGCCTGGACGGTCAAGCGGATCAGCACTGGCTGACCGCTGAGCGCGAGGTGTTGAGCTTAGGAGCTGGAGAAATTGCCTCCGCAAGCGCTGCCGCACCCGCGCGCTTGCCTCGCCGCGTGCGCCAGCAAGAAAATGGCGGAGCCCGGCGGAAAAAGGCCATCAAGGCGGCTTGATGGGGTGTTCCGCTGTGTCCCCTGGGAGGTCACGCATCGGTGCTTGCCGCCAGCGTCGCCAGGACTACGCCAGGACTGAGGCTGTGCGTGACACAGCAGGCGCAGCCAAATATGGAAGCTTAAAGCAGAAGTGCTGAAATTAAGAGAATTCTGTTGATCGTGCTCGCAACCTGCGTCGCGTTCCACCGCATGATAGGTCGGGTCCATTAAAGCGGCGGCCGCCGCATAGGCCACAGGCCTTGGGGTTCACGACCACTCCGGGAGCACGAACATTTGGCCGTCGCTGACCTGATATTGCGCAAGAATATCCGGACCGGCTTCCGATTCTACCTTGACTTCCGCGTCGGGAAGGCACGCCTGGACCGCCCGGAGGGCCTCGACTTGGTCGGGAATGGCGACAAGGAACAGCTCCTGACGCATTGCGCCTGACGCCCCTCTGCCGGGCCTCACGGCGCTGATCTTCCAGCCCTTTGCCATGGTTCAGTATGACACAGGCTCGAGCCAGTCTCCAGCGGACCCGGCCCGTCCGCTCCGGCAAAGTTGCCGTTTCAGGGTGGACCCCTACCGAAATTGCCGAGGTCCGCGCGGTTCGAGAAGCTGACGGGAGTAAGGGTTCGATCGCCCGTGACACGTGCCGCGGCGCTCCAACTGGAAGGCGCATTTGGTTTGTGCCGGTGCCCTGACCGGCCAACCGCTCGCGCACCCGGTTCCTCTTGATCTGATGCGCGTCACCAAACGGGAGCTTCTGCCGCTCACGGAGGTGATAGACCTCTTCGGCCAAATCCAAACGCCGCAGTGTCACTCAGAACAAGAGCCGCAACCCGGTCATGATGCGATTGCGGTTGCAGGCGCTCGGGCCGGTATCGATCGCCGGACGAGCGGTCGATCGAAAATCTGATATCCTCCAGCCGGCTTCGATCGCGGAGACTCGGTCGCAGAAGCGCAGGGAGGTCACATGAAATGGTCGCGGATTGCCGCTCTTACCGCTGCTCTATCGGGTGCCGCGGCGGCGCCAGCACAAACTCCATTGACCACTCAGGGCCGTATCGAAAGCGCAGGTGGAACGCTTCGCATCGGCACCGCGGCCACCGGCACGATCAAGCAGGTGCTCGTACACGGATGGGCTCACGTTCGTGCCGGGGATTTGCTCGTGACCGTGAACTGTCAACCGATCGAGGCCGAAGTCGAGGCACGTACGGCGCAGTTGAGCGTAGCGGAAGCCGTGTTTGATCGAGTTTGGAATGGGCATCGGCCGGCCGAGATCACAGTGGGCGAAGCGGCCGTCGGATACTCGAAGGCCAAAGCCGATGAAGCACAGAAAACGTTGGACCGAACGCTTACGCTGCATGAGGGCGTGAGCGTGACCACAGCGCGTATACTGGAGGTGCAGCGGGACGCGAGGATCTCGGCAGCGCAGCTCGCCGAGGCGCGCGCCAAGCTTGCGCTATTGCGGGAAGGCTCACGTGAGGAGGAGGTTCGCGAGGCCTACGCCAGGTGGAACAATGCGGTCGCGGAGCTGGCGAATGCGCGCGCGCGGCTCGCTCAGTGCTCGGTTCGCTCGCCCGTGGACGGGGTCGTTGCCGACGTTCTGGCAACTCCAGGTCAGTTTCTCAGTCTCTCGGTCCCCACCACGCTCATGCACGTGATCGCCGATGGAGCGCTGGTGGTGCGCGCCGAAATCGACCTCCGGGACATGGCCCGGATATGCCTGGACCAGTCCGCCACAGTCACGGCCGAGGCAACTCCCGACGCTGCCATGCATGCCAAGGTTACGGCGATAAGCCCCGCACTGCGCCCAAGAAGCATTGCCGCGACAGGGCCCGATCATGGCGAGGAAGTCCAAACTGTCGTTCTGAGCTTGGAGAATAACGCAGACGCGCTGCCGATCGGCATGCCGGTGACGGTACGTTTCGACCCCTGCCAGTCGAGGAGCTGAGTGATGCAGGGCGGAGCGGCGCGGCCATCACCCCTTAAGGCCTTCGAGGTGGCGGCGATCGCAGAGCGCCGGCGCGCGCAACGCGGGTATCGATGCCATTCGCTGCCGGCGCAATGACGCGGACGTGTTTCTCCACGCCTTCGACCTGATCGAGCTCGACGCTGTCGAGGCGGCGCCGGGCAGGATGAACGATCGGCCGAGAGTACCGCGACCCGGCCGAGACGAGGTAGGCGGATGCTTTCCGGTCGCGAATTTAAGCATAGCGTCTCAACAGTGCGAACCAATCGGTCGCTCAAAGCGACAAAGTAGAACCGTCCCCGGCGATCGAGCCGGAGCTTTAGTGATAACCGTGTTCTGTGTGGGGGCTTTCGTGGCCGATTCCTTCCCTTCCATCGCTGTGGCTCAAATCTCCCCTTGGCTCCGAGTTGGTGGCCTGCTGGTAGCTTTGGCGATTGCCGGCACGAGCTGGGATCAGGCAGAGGCGCGTTCTCCGCGCAAGGAGAGCCACAAGCGGGTCATTCACGGGCCCAATTATCACCCGCCGTATGCGGACATCGTAGTCGATGACAAATCAGGTCTTGTATTGCACCAGCTGGACGCAGACGAGCCGCGTCATCCCGCGTCCCTGACCAAAATCATGACGCTTTATTTGCTTTTCGAGCAGCTCGAGGGCGGCCAACTCAAGCTTGACACACCTCTGCAGATCTCGACCCGGGCGGCGCTCGAGCACCCCACCAAGCTGGGGCTCAAGGCCGGCGAGACCATCACGGTCGACAACGCGATAAAGGGGCTCGTCACAAGGTCGGCGAACGATGCCGCGGTCGTTGTCGCGGAAGCGATCGGCGGCAGCGAGGAGGAGTTCGCGAAGCTGATGACCTTGAAAGCAAAAACCCTCGGCATGACCGGCACGGTCTACGTCAATGCCTCAGGCTTGCCGGCGGACGAGCAGATAACCACCGCGCGTGACCAAGCCCTCCTGGGTCGTGCGATCCAACAACGGTTTCCCGGGTACTACCGATACTTTGCCACGCCCAGCTTCCTGTATAAGGGGCACGAGATCCACAATCACAACAGCCTGCTCGGGCAGGTAAAGGGTGTCGACGGGATCAAGACCGGCTACACCGAGGCTTCAGGATACAACCTGGTGTCGTCCGTTCGCCGCGACGAGAGGCATATCGTTGCGGTCGTGCTGGGCGGCACTTCAAATGCGATGCGCGACGCGCGCATGCGCCAGCTGATCGAAGAGCATATTTCCCAAGCTTCGACGCAGCAGACAGCCCCACCCATTGCGGAGGCAAAGGGCGGGGAGGAGAGCGCACAGAAGGGCGCTGCCCAGCC
>DATBHG010000016.1:0-20097 GCA_036557665.1 Xanthobacteraceae bacterium
GCTCTCCCCCGGCTCTGGCGACGGCATTGTAACGGTTCAATCGATTCCTTTGATAGAGCCTGCAGCCGGCTTCGCTACTGCAAAATCAGATGCGGGCTGATGTCCGGTGTGGGTCAAAAGCACGCATTACCGCAGCGCAGCAGTATGGTCCGGTTCAGCCCTGAGACCGGACAAGGCGCTGGGTCAACTCTCGCGTTGACCAGTCAAGCAGACGCGGAGTGCCCTTCCATGACGCGTCATGATGCGAAGCGCGCCACGCGTTGCAATCCCGTTCGCTCAACAGAGCAGGAACACGCGGGGCGCTCACCAGGCGGAGCTTACTCCGCCGCGGCCTCGGCCGGCTGCGGCTGCGCCTCCAGCCCCGCCGCCACCGCATCATCCACCCGCTCGAGCCAGATGAGCTCGAGCTCTCGGCGGGCCTCCTCCGGAATGTCGTCGAGGTCCTTGCGATTGCGCGCCGGCAACATCACCCGCTTGATGCCGGCGCGATGCGCGGCGACGACCTTCTCCTTGATGCCTCCGACCGGAAGCACAAGGCCGCGCAGGCTGATCTCGCCGGTCATGGCGGTATCCCCGCGCACCGTGCGCTCGCTCATGAGCGAGACGAGCGCCATGAACATGGCCACTCCTGCACTCGGCCCGTCTTTCGGTATCGCGCCGGCCGGCACGTGCACGTGAATGTCGCTTTTCTCGAACCGGCCGGGGTCGATGCCGAACGCCGCGGCGCGGTTCTTCACGATGCTGAGCGCGGCCTGCGCGCTTTCGCGCATCACCTCGCCGAGGTGGCCGGTGAGTATCAGCCTGCCGCTTCCGGGAATGCGGGTTGCCTCGATGAACAGGATGTCGCCGCCCACAGGCGTCCACGCGAGACCGGTCGCCACCCCGGGCACGCTGGTGCGCATGGCAATCTCGCTCTCGAACTGCGCCGCGCCCAGGATCGCGGCAAGATCGGCGCTGCCGATATTGATCGGTCCGCGCTCGCCGTCGGCCAGGCGCACCGCGGCATGACGCAGGGCTTTTCCGATCTCGCGCTCGAGATTGCGCACCCCGGATTCCCGCGTGTAGAGCGCGATGATATCGCGGATCGCATCGTCGGAGATTTCGACCTGGCCGGGCTTGATCCCGTTGGCCTCGAGCTGCCGGCGCACCAGATATCGCCGCGCGATCTCGAGCTTTTCGTGCGCCGTATAGCCCGAAAGCGTTATGATCTCCATCCGGTCGCGCAACGGCCCGGGAACGGTGTCGAGCACATTCGCGGTCGTGATGAACACGACCCGGCTGAGATCGAAGGGAACGCCGAGGTAGTTGTCGCGAAACGTGTTGTTCTGCTCGGGGTCGAGCACTTCCAGCAAGGCCGACGCGGGATCCCCCTGGATGCCCGCGCCGAGCTTGTCGATCTCGTCGAGCATCATGACGCAATCGCGCGTGCCGGCCTTGCGGATCGCCTGGATGATGTTGCCGGGCAGCGCGCCGATATATGTGCGCCGATGCCCGCGTATCTCCGCCTCGTCGTGCACGCCGCCGAGACTCACGCGCACGAACTTGCGATTCATCGCCCGCGCGATCGACTGCCCCAGCGACGTCTTGCCGACGCCCGGAGGACCGACGAAGCACAGGATCGGCGCCTTGCCTTGCGGCGCCAGCTTGCGCACCGCCAGATATTCGACGATGCGCCGCTTGATCTTCTCCAGACCGTAATGGTCCTCATCGAGGATCCGGCGCGCCGCCGCGATGTCGATAGGGGTCGCCTCGGGAAGCTTCCACGGCAGCTCGATGAGCCAGTCCAGATAGGTGCGCACCATGCCGTACTCGGCAGCGGCCTCCGGCATGCGCTCCAGGCGGCGGAGCTCCTTGCGTGCCTGCTGCCCCACCTCCTCCGGCATCCCCGCCTTGGTAACGGCCTCGCTGAGCTCGGCCATCTCCGCGGCCTTGCCCTCGTCGCCCTCCCCGAGCTGGCGCTGGATTGCCGCCATCTGCTCGCGCAACAGCACTTCACGCTGGCGCTTGTCCAGCGCCGCCTTGGTCTGCTGACCGATCTCGTTCGAGAGCCGCAGAACCTCGATGCGGTGCGCCAGCATGCGCGAGACCTTCTCCATGCGCGCGGAGAGGTCGATGGTCTCGAGGATCTCCTGCCTCTCCTCCGGAGAAGCGTCCATGTAGGTGATCGCCAGATCCGCAAGCGCCGCAGGCGACGTGATGCCCTGGACTGCCGCCACCAGCTCGGGCGGCGCCTGCGGCAGGAGCGCAACCGCCTCGAGCGTCTGCTGCTTGAGGTGAATAAAACGCGCTTCGATCTCCGGCGAGCGCTGCTCCGGCTCCGGAACCCGCAGCACTTGCGCCACGAAAAACGGCCAGCCGTTGAGAAACTCGGTCACCTGGAAGCGCTGGTCGCCCTGACAAACAAGATGATGCGAGCCGTCGGGTGCGGTCAGATAGCGGACGATGTTGGCAACCGTTCCCATGCGATGCATGTCGATCGGCGTTGGATCCGCCACATCGGCTGCGCGCTGCATCAGGATCCCGACCTGCCGTTGCTCGCGCACGGCTTGTTGTGCCGCCGCAATCGAGCGCGGCCGGCCGACGGCGATCGGCAGCACGAGCCCGGGAAACAGCACGAAGCCGCGAACCGGGACGATGATCAGGGCGTCCGCAGGCAGCGGCGGCAGGGCCGCCGTCTCCCGGCCGGAGCTCTCCGGCGCGGAGTTGAGGAGCTGAGCGTCAGCCAAGGAATGCTCCGGACTTTTCCAGCGTGATCAGCAGGCATCCGTTGCCGGCGGAGCGCCGCACCGTGCTGTAACGCCCGGCCGGAAGGCGCACGCGGCGCTCGAACCGGCCCTGGGGCAGCTCGAGGCGATGGATGATCGCGGTACGCAGCTCCGGGGGAAGCGTACGCGTCCCGACAACGACAAGGTCGCTATCCTCGAGCACCGCTTCGACATGATCGGGGTTCACGCCGGGCAACGCGATGAGGACCAGAACCGCACGCTCGGTTTCCAGCATATCGAGCGGCGGCTCCCATGCCGGCAACCTGGTGCGCGGAGTCAAAGGCCGGAAGTGCTCGCGGTTCATGCGCTCGAGGCGCGCAAGCATCTCGCAAGCCTGCGACCACATCCAATCGCGGGGAAACCTCTCGTCCATCCGTCTCACCTGGCCGTGCATGGCGCATTTGAGGGCTAGATCGAGCAAATTCAATAGGGCCGCAAATCGCGCCTGAGCAGCAGCGCAGGTGCGACCATAAAGCCTTGGCAAAAATTACAGCTGCGCAGAGGCGACCCACCGGGTCGCCCTCGACCCCTCGCAGTGCACCGGGGGCGAGGCAATGCCTCGCTTCTACAAATCCAGCCAATGATTGAGAAAGGCGGTCAGCCACGCATGCCCTGCCGGATCATAAACCGGGCGATCGGCGAAATGCGCGGCCCTGGGCTTCGCATTCGGCAGCAGCATGCGGTCGTGCCCGCGCGTGGTCCATCGGCACATCATCGCGTGGGTCACGTCGGGATGAAATTGCAGCGCGAAAGCCGAGCCGCCAAAGCGGAACGCCTGCACCGGGAACGAGTCGCCCTCCGCCAGCAAGTCCGCGCCGACCGGGAGCTCGAAGCCCTCGCGGTGCCATTGATAGACCTGCTCCGGCCAAGGGTCGCACACGCTGCGTCCGATATCGGTGGGCCGGATCGGATAGTACCCGACCTCGGCATGGCCGTCGGGGTGCTTGTACACCCGGCTGCCGAGGTGATGCGCCAGCATCTGCGCCCCCAGACAGATGCCCAGAAAAGGCTTGCTCTCCCGCAACGGCACTGCGAGCCAGTCGATCTCCCGGCGAACGAAATCATCCCGGTCGTTTGCGCTCATCGGGCCACCGAAAATGACCACGGCGGCATGCTCGCGCATCGTCTCCGGCAGGGGGTCGCCGAGGCGCGGGCGGCGCAGGTCGAGCGTGTAGCCGCGTTTGCGCAGCGCATACCCCACGCGACCCGGGGTCGAGGTTTCCTGATGCATCACGATGAGAATGCGATCGGGCATTGCTATGCGGCCAGAGGCTTCACCAGGTGCATTGGCCCGGCCGACCGGAGGGTTCAAGCCTCAGCGCTGCAGACCCGCCATACCGCCGCGTGCGGCTCATGTGTTGCGGACATTCTGCGCGGCGTGAATCATTCTCAGCATGGCAGCGCGCGGCAGCATGCGCGCAAGCACTGGAGCCACCTTGTTGGTCCAGCCCGGCACGACTATCCGCCGGCCTCGCTTGAGCCCCTCATAGGCCTCCTTGGCGACGCGCTCCGCGGACAGCGAGAGGAACGCGGGAATGTGGCTCGTGTCTATGCCTGCACGGCCCTGGAATTCCGTCGGCACCGGCCCGGGGCAGAGCGTGGTGACGCGCACGCCCCGCGGCTTGAGCTCCTGGTGGAGCGCCTCGCTGAACGAGAGCACGTAGGCCTTGGTCGCATAGTACACCGCCATGCCGGGCCCCGGCATGAAACCGGCAAGCGATGCTACGTTGAGAATGCCGCCCTTGCGGCGCTCGAGGCTCTCGAGGAAGGCCAGCGAGAGCTCGGTGAGGGCGCGGACATTCACGTCGATCATGGCAAGCTGACGCTGCCGGTCGAGCTTGTCGGCCGGGCCCATCAGGCCGAATCCCGCATTATTGACGACGATCTCGGGCTCGAGTCCCCGCTGCGCGAGCGCCTCGCCGATGTCGCGCGCGGCATCGATGCGCCCGACGTCGTGGCGCAACGCCGTGTGCCGGGCTGCGCTTTTCCCCGCGATGGCGTCAGCGACAGCGGTCAGGGCCTGCTCCCGCCGTGCAATCAGCACGAGCTCGTGGCCGTGCGCCGCAAACTCGTGCGCAAGCGCAGCGCCGATCCCCGAGGAAGCGCCGGTGATCAGCACGACGGGACGGCGTTCTGCGGTCACGACCCGCTCCCGCCGTGCTCGCCTGCCACCCGCCGGCCGAGCTCGATGCGCTCGCGCGACGAGATGCCCAGAAGATCGGCTGCCCTCCAGATCAGGTTGCTCTCGAACTCGGTTACGCGGCCGTCGGCATAGACGATTTCCCACATCATCTCGACCATGCGCCGGCGCCCATCCTCGTCCAGGGCGCGGTTGAGCAGCCTGGTAAAGTGATAGAGGTCGACCGCCTCGTGCTCGGCCTGGGTGGCCTCGGCAAGCAAGGTCGTTGTTTGCGTTTCGTCGAGATCGAACCTCGATTTGATGACGTCGTGCAATGCCGTTCGCTCGGCATCGGAGATGTTGCCGTCGATCTCCGCAGCGTGCACGAGCAGCGCCGCCCCCGCCAGGCGGTAGTCGTTCGGCTCGAAATGCGCAGGATGCTTGTCACCCTGCGAGACCTCGGCGAGGAGCTTGCGAAAACCTTCGAACATCGGCCAATCCCTGCTGGCGCCGCACCTGGGAGGCGAGCCCGCTCAGGTTAGCACGCCGGTCGCCGGTTTATTGAATCGCTTTGCCCTTGCGGAAGCTGGCCTCGAGCAGCTCGAGGTTGTTCCTGATGTAGGGATTGCCGGGATCCTGCGCCTGCGCCTGAAGCAGGGTGTCCCGCGCCCGGCGATAATCGCCGCGCAGCATGTAGGAGTACCCCACATTGTTGAGGATCTCGGGTGTGGCGCCGGCGATTTTCATGGCCTGGGCATAGGCACGGTCGGCGAGATCGAAACGGCGCAGCCGGTCGTAGGCGGCGGCAAGCCCGATCCAGGACTCGAGGTCGCGCGGATGCAGTTCCACGGCCTTGCGGAAATGCCGCTCGGCCAGGCCAAAATCGGCGGCGCGGAAATATTTTTTGCCGAGGCTGAGGTCGTCATTGGGGTCGTTGCCGAGCAGCCCCTTGGGCACGGCATCCGGCGCAAAATCGTCCGGCGGCCGCACCGTGCCGGTCGTGGTCGTATCCGCCTCGGCGGAGGGGGGAAGCGGCTGCGCGCTCTCCGTCTTGTGCTGGAAGACATCGCCGAGCTTGACCGATGTCTCGCAGCCGGTCAGCAGCAGGCAGGCCGTCGCAACCAGGAGCCGACCCGCAGCTGTTGGCATGACGCAAATCTCTCGGCGACCAAGCTGTCGCGAGCAACAACCGGCGAAATCGAAGCTACGAGAGGGTGGTTAAGATTTTCTGCTGCTGCATGCGGGGGAATTCAGGGTCCGAAAAAAATGCGATGCGAAATCACCCGCTTGCACGAAAAATACCAGGGCAATGCTCGGCTCACATCAATAATGGCCGGTGTAGAGGCGCACAATTACAGGTAGAAGTATCACCACAAACAACACGGGAAAGATGCATATCATCATGGGTACCGCCAGCTTCGCCGGCAGGCTGTAGGCCTTCTCCTCTGCACGTGAAAGTCGCTTATGGCGCATGTCATCGCTGTACACCCGCAGCGCATCGGTGATGCTCGAGCCGAGCTCGGCCGACTGCTGGATGAGGGTGGCGAAAGACCGTGCCTCCTCCAGCCCGAGCCGGTCGCCGAGGTGGTCGAGGGCCTCCGTCATGGTGCGCCCAGCGCGAATCTCGAGATTGGTCATGTGCAGGTTGGTGCAGAGCGAAGGATGGGAGGCGCCCAGCTCGGGCCCCACCCGCTCGAGCGCCGCCTCCATGCTCAGGCCGGAATCCGCGCACACCACCAGCAGATCCATGAAATCGGGGAAACCCGCGCGGTGCTCGTTGCGCCGGCGCGCGAGCTGGCGGTCCAGATACATGCTGGGCGCGACATAGCCCCCGATACCCCCGACGATCACCGCCAACCAGTGCATCGACGGCCCAAGCTGCACGATCGCCGGCAGAAAAATGAAAGTGGCGAGCGCCATCGCGGCGGCAAGCGCGGCGCGCGCAAGAAAGAAGTAGGCGACCGCCCGCGGATCGAGGATGCCGGCCTGGATCAGGCGCCGCCGCAGCGCCTTCATCTCGCCCTTGTCCTTCTCGCTTACCGCATAATGCTTCGCCGCATAGTCGAGCACGCGCCGTACGGCCTTGAAGCTCGAGGCGCCAAGCGAGCGCGCCTCCTCCATGTCGCCCGAATATTCGCAGATGCCCGCAGCCCGCCGCTTGATCGCAGCGCGCGCGCGCAAGGTGAGCATGACGCCGAAACTCAGCGCCGCGGTCGCCAGAAACACCAGAGCCGTCAGCAGCAGCGCCGAGCCGTCAGCGAAGAGCTCTGCCAGGATGCCGGATCTCTCCATCAATCAGACCCCCTCCTTTCTTTTCTTTCCGCCGGCGTCATGCCTCTCGCGGGCATCCAGGTTTCGATCAAGGCGTGGATGGCCGGGGCAGCCCGGCCATGACACAGTCGTCAGGTCAGATCCTGAAATTGACCATCCGGAACATGATGAAGTTACCCACTCCCATCCAGCAGCCGGCGATCGCCAGCGACGTCTTGGTGAGCGGCTCATCCCAGACGCTCGCGTAGAAGTCGGGCGCCACGAGCTGGATGATGAAGAACATGGCGATGGGCAGGGATGAAAGGATCATGGCCGAGGCGCGCCCCTCCGCGGCGAGCGCGCGGATCTTGCGGCGCATCTTGAAGCGTTGCCGGATGACCCCGGAGAGGTTTTCCAGGATCTCGCCGAGATTGCCGCCGGTCGAGTTTTGGATCGCGACGGCGGTGACGAACAGCGGCAGATCGTCCTGACCGATGCGCAGGTTGAGGCTGCGCAGCGCGGTCTCGAGGTCGGAGCCGTAGGTGATCTCATCCACCACCATGCCGAACTCGGTGCCGATGGGATCGCGCATCTCCCGCGCGACCATGGAGATCGCGATGGGGACGGGATGGCCGGCGCGCAGGCTGCGCACGATCATGTCGAGAGCGTCGGGAAACTGCGCGCCGAAGGCGCGCTGCCGGCGCCCGCGCAGAAAGCGCAGCACCAGATAGGGCACGGCCGTGGCAGAGAATGCCCCGATCGCCAGCGCCTGGAAAAAGTCGCGGCGGATCGCGAAGCCGACGACAAAGGCGACGAGGCTGCCGAGCGCAACCACCAGCACGAGCTTGCCGAGACCCACCGTGAGCCCGGACTGGAGCACCAGCCGGTTGATCGCCTCGATCCCCAGACGATAATTGCCCGCGCCGGTGAGGCCGCGCTGCTTGCGCAGCTGCACGAGGATGTTCTCGCGGTTGGGCTCATTGCGCAGGAGCCGCAGCCGCCGATTGACATTCTGGCGGTAGGACGCACCGGAAAAAGCCAGAAGATAGACGCCCTCCACCAGGAAGCCGGCCGAGACGGCCACCAGCAGATAGACGATGTAGATCTGATCGATCTCGAACGACATCGCGGTCAAGCTCGTGGGGCGAGCGTGCTGACGCCGTAATACCTCCCCCTGAAAGGGTGGGGTCGGCGAGCGAAGCGAGCCGGGCGGGGGTGGAGTCGCGCTCGAGCGACCCGGCAGGCCGCGCACGGGCCGGGGGCCCCACCCGCCGGCAATTGCTTCGCGAGCGAAGCAATTGCCGGCGACCTCCCACTTTCAGGGAGAGGTATCACGCGTGCCGTGTGGTGACGTATGTGCATCGACATCACCGGAGCTACAGAGGCTGGGAGGGGTCGAAGAAGCTGCCGGGAATCCTGATGCCCATCGCCGCGAGCTCCGCGAGAAACCGCGGCCGAACGCCCGTTGCCTGGAAATGGCCGATGACCGAGTTGTCCGGCGCCGTGCCGGTGCGTGCGAACTTGAAGATCTCCTGCATCTGAATGATGTCGCCTTCGAGCCCCGTGATCTCGGCAATGCTGGTTACCTTGCGCTTGCCGTCGGAGAGCCGCTGAAGCTGCACGACCAGCCGGATGGCGGCTGCGATCTGGCCGCGGATGGAGGCCACCGTCATGGGCAACCCCGCCATGCCGATCATCTGCTCGAGGCGGGAGAGCGCATCGCGCGGCGTATTGGCATGTATGGTGGCCATCGAGCCTTCGTGGCCCGTGTTCATGGCCTGGAGCATGTCGAATGCCTCCTCGCCGCGACATTCACCGAGAATGATGCGGTCGGGCCGCATGCGCAGCGCGTTCTTGACGAGCTCGCGCTGCCGGATCTCGCCCTTCCCCTCGAGGTTGGGCGGCCGCGTCTCCATGCGTCCGACGTGGGGCTGCTGCAACTGCAGCTCGGCCGCGTCCTCGATCGTGAGCAGGCGCTCCTTCTCCGAGATGAAGGCCGACAATGCATTGAGCATGGTGGTCTTGCCGGAGCCGGTGCCGCCGGAGATGATCGTAGTCACCCGCGCCTTCACCGCGGCAGCGAGCAGCTCGGCCATCTGCGGGCGCAGCGCGCCCACCTCTACCAGCTTGCTCAGGTTGAACGGCTTCTTGGAGAACTTGCGGATCGACACCAGCGGACCGTCGACCCCGATGGGGCGCACGGCGACGTTGACGCGGGAGCCGTCCATGAGGCGGGCGTCGCACATGGGATGCGATTCATCGACGCGGCGCCCGACCGCCGACACGATCTTGTTGACGATGCGCAGGAGATGCGCCTCGTCCTTGAAGCGAACCCCACATGGCTCGAGGACGCCGCGGCGCTCCACATACACGCTCTCATGACCATTGATGAGAATGTCGCTGATGCTGTGATCCTTGAGCAGCGGCTCGAGCGGCCCCAGCCCCGTCATCTCGTCCAGGATCTCGGACACGAAATCGGCGAGCTCCTGTGCATTGAGCGCGAGCCGCTCTACCAGGATGTACTGGCTGACGAGCTGCTGGATGTGCGCGCGGATTTGCTCCTCGGGCAGCCGCTCCAGCGCCTGCAGGTTGATCTCCTCGATCAGCCTGCGGTGCAGGCGCACTTTGGCGTCGAGCAGCTTGTCGCTCTGCAGGGTATTGACCTCGGAAGCCTGCAGGGCGGGCTCCGAGGCAGGCTCCGGGAAGACCGTCCACGACACGCCTTCGAGCGCGGGCGACGGCTCCTCCACCGGAATGAATTCGGCAGCAACGCTCCGCTTCGCACTAAACCGCCCGACCATCGTGCGATTCCGCCTCCACCAATCCCGTTCCAGCCCTGCAGGGGAGGGTTGTGACCCCGCCCCTGCCGAGCGCATGCCTCGGTCAACCCTTCGCGAATGCGAGATCGAGCTTGTTCGGCGAGACGGCGGTTTGCGGCCCCCTCGCCTTCGCATGCGGCTGTGGAAGAACGAGCCTCCTCAGCTCCGGCGAGATCTTGTTGCTGCGCTTGACCTCCTCGAGCGGGACGCCGCGGTCGATGGCCTCGCGCACCAGGCTGTAGTCGTTCGGAATACAGGCTGCGAAGGCCTCGCCGAGAACCTGCTCGACGTCGGATTTGCGCAGTCCGGACGAGAACATCCTCTGACGGAAGCGGTTGATGATGACCTCCGGTTTCGGCCCACCGGCGAGCCGCTCGCGCACCGCCTCGACCAGCTGCTTGGCGTGACGCAAGCCTGGCACCGTGAGCTCGCTCACGATGAAAAGCTTGTTCGACCCGAGGAGCACGCTGTCGGTCCAGGAGAACCACGTACGCGGCATGTCGAATACGACATGATCGAAGTGGGATGAAACCATGTCGAGAAGGCGCGTCACCACATCCGGATCGAACGAGCGCATCTCTGCCGGCCGGTTGGGCGCGGCGACCACCGCCAGGCCCGAAGGATGGTGCGACAACATCACCTCGAGCAGCTGACGATCGAGCCGCTCCGGCCGATCCTCGATCTCGCCCAGCTCGAGCCGGGGCTCGAGGTCGAGATAATCGGCGCAGGCGCCGTGTTGAAAGTCGAGGTCGACGAGACAGGTCGACGACTTGCCCCGCTGGCCGCTGTTGAGCAGCATCATCGCGCTCTGCACCGCGAGCGTTGTCACTCCTGCTCCCCCCACGGCCGGCAGGAATGTCAAGATCTGCGCCTCGGTCGTTTCCGCGCGGCTCGAGCCCTTGGCCACGCGCGCGCAGGTTCGCACCAGCTCCACCGGGGAGACGGGCTTGATGAGGAAATCGGCGGCCCGCATCTGCAGGAGCGTGCGCGCGACGTTCTCGTCGAAAGCTTGCGTGATCACGACGACGGGGGGCGTCGCGCCGATGAGTCCCATCAATCGGTCCAGCGCCTGCATCTCGGCCTGCCGGCCGGCATCGAGGTCGATGACGGCAACGGTGGCTCCCGTCACGTCCAGATCGGTTTCCAGCCCGGACAGCGCCCCGGACACCACCCGCAGGAGGATCTGATCGCTGGCACCGAAGGTCTCGCGCACCTGTGTCTCGAAGCTCTTGTCCGCGGTGAGCACCACCACCTCGGTCTTGCCGGCGGAGCTGTTTGGACGGCCCATTCTCATCGCATTGGCCTCACATCATCGCTATGCGGGAACCGTCAGCTATCTGGAGGAGGCGGTTGCGCTGGGCGTGCTAGGCGTGCTGGGCGCGTACGCGGGCGTTTGTGTGCTGTTGCTCGAGGACGTCCATCCCGTCGCCGCCCCCAGACCGGTACTGTTGGGCGCAATGCATCCGGCTGCCGAGGCCTGCACGGCCTGCTGCTGCACCGCGAGCACCGTGGTCCCGATCGGATATGGCGGGATCACGCAATCACGCCGGTAGCGGTCGGCCGCCGCCTGCATCCTCATGCCGTCGAACGTCAGATTCTTGTTGCCGACGTAGCGCGGCCAGGGATCGATCATCTGCGCCACCATGTTGGAGGCAATGTGATCGTCGGCGCCGAGTGCGACCGTCTCGCGGCGATCGTAGTAGATATCCGAGCAGGCGCTGAGCATGCCGGCCACGGCCAGCACGAAAGGCATCGCCGTGCGGGTGGTCGAGAGGACTCTCGGGCGCGCCGAGCTCGATCTGCTCCCCTCCCCACGCAACCGGAGCCTGCCCCGGTTGCGCATTATCGCGCGCAAGTCGGGCAAGCCCGACTTGCGGCGGGGAGGGGCTGGGGGTGGGGGTAGGCCGCCTGCCGCCTCATCAGCGGCCGGACCCCCCTCCCCAAAGCGGGGAGGGAGCACACTGAGTTTGTGGTCAGTCCTTGACTTGCACGACATAGGCCCCCTCCTTGCGCAGGTCGAGAATGTGGCCGACGAACGGCCGCTGATGCCCCACGGCCAGGCGTGCATCGGCCGGGGAAATCTCCGCCTTGCCCATCAGAAAGAGGTCGATGTCGTTCGCGGGCAGCGTGTTGTCGAGCGGGGTCTTGACCGGATCGCCGGGCCGGGTCGGCCGTACCAGGCGCGGCGTCACGATGATGGCGAGATCGGTCTCATTCTTCTTGTACTGAGCGCTGCGAAACAACGCGCCCAACACCGGGATGTCGCCGAGCCAGGGCAGCTGGTCCTGCGCCGTGCTGCTGGTGTTCTGCAGCAGCCCGCCGATGACGAAGCTCTGGCCGTCGCGCAGCTCGATAGTCGTGCTGGCGCGCCGCACGATCAGCGGCGGAATGGAAATGCCGGCAATCTGCACGGTGTGGCCGAAGTCGAGCTGGCTCACCTCCGGCTTGATCACCAGGTTGATCGCGCCGTCGCGCAGCACCGTCGGGGTGAAGGAGAGCCCGACGCCATAGGTCTTGTAATCGATGGTGACCGTTCCGAGTGTGCCGGGCACCGGGATCGGGTACTCGCCGCCCGCCAGGAAGCTTGCCGTGTCGCCGGACAGCGCAACCAGGTTGGGCTCGGCGAGGCTGCGGATGAGGCCCTTCTGCTCGAGCGCGTTTATGGCCACGTCGACCGAGAAGGCGCCGCGGTTGAGCGCTCCGAGCAGGAAGCCGAAGGGCGCAGTGCCCGACAGGAGGCCCGCCGCCACGATCGGCGAGATCGGCAGCTGGTTGGGAAGAATGTTCGGGCCGCCCACCTGCGAGCCTTGGGCGATCAGCGGCTGTTGCTGAAACGGGCCGCCCGGAGTGGTGACCGGGAGCTGGGAAGCGGGCACCTGCGTTCCGATATTGGTCAGCGTGTTCTTGCCGAAGCTGCTCCATTGCACGCCTAGCTCGCGGCCCGCCTCGCGCGCCGCTTCGACAAAGCGCACCTCCAGGACCACCTGCTGCGGCGAGAGCACCTGCACCGCATTGATCACGTCGGGAGCGAACTGACGTGCGATTGCCACCGCCTTGTCGAGGGTCACGGCATCGGGGGCGCTGCCCGAGAGCATGATGCGCCCGTTGACCGAGGAGACGCGCAAGCCCCCGCCGGTGACGCGGTTGAGCTCGAGCGCAAGGCGCGGAACGTCATAGGCGATCTCCACATCGAAGATGCCGACGGTCCTTTTGCCTTCGCCGTAGACCGAAACGCGCGTGGTTCCAATCTTCTTGCCCAGAATCGAGAGCGAATGGTCGGTGAGCGGCGTGACATCGGCAATCTCGGGGTCGCCCACTGTCACATCGGTGAAAGGCGCGTCGAGGCGCACGTCCTGGGTCTTGCCGGCGGTGATCGAGATCGCAGCGGCACGCGCGCCCATGGCCAGCGAGACCAGCCGCTCCTGCGCGTTGCCGGGCGCGTCAGGTGCAAGCAAGCTGATCGCGCCGGCGAGTGCCATGCCCAGAAGAGATGCGAGGGGCCGACGCCCTACCTTCCCCCGACTTTCGCCGGCCCCCCGCTGCCCGCACACTCCGTTTGTTTGTTGACGCCCCCGAGTTGTGCGCGTGCATGTGTTATCGTTGATCCCGTCCACTCTTTAATCTCCCCGTTCGACGCCCTTGATCCCCACGGCGTCCCGTCACTGCCCGGCTGCCGCGGCAAATCCGCGGTCGTTTTCGTTCGGCACCGAGTATTCGAATCTCTGTCCGCCGCGAACGACCGACACCGTCGTGAAACGGTTGTCGGTCATCACCGTGCTCTTGGGCAGGTCGGCGACCGTGATGCGGCG
Organism: Xanthobacteraceae bacterium; assembly: GCA_036557665.1. Classification (GTDB taxonomy): domain Bacteria; phylum Pseudomonadota; class Alphaproteobacteria; order Rhizobiales; family Xanthobacteraceae; genus VAZQ01. The sequence continues at coordinate 13,763 of DATBHG010000016.1, forward strand.
GGTGTTGGAAGCCGTGGACTCGCCCGCTTTGCGCAGTGCCAGTGAGAGGCTACCGACGGTCGCAGCAAGCGCGAGCTTCTGCGCAGCCATCACCTCGACCTCGAGGGTCACGGCCTTGGCGATGGACGGCTTCTCGGTACGGTCGTCCGCGATCTGATCGACCGCGAGGACGCGCACGTTCTGCAGCACCACGTCGGCCGCCGCGACATTCTTGTCCTGTTGACGCGTGAGCACGACGTCGACGCGGTCGCCGGGCAGCACGAAGCCGGCCACGCCTTCCACGTCATTGACGCGGATGGTGACGGCCTTCATGCCGTCACCGAGCACGGCGGACAGCGTGGCACGCTGGCCGGAGCCGGTGATCTTGGAGGCGAGCACCGGCTCGTTCGCTTCGATGGCGGTGAGCACCACGTGCCGGCCGGAGGTCAGATCGGCGATCTTGCTGAATGCCCCCGCCGGCAGCGCTTCGGTCGGCCACGATACTTCCCGCAGCGACATGGAGCCGAGCTCATTGCCGAAGCGCAGCGGTTTGGCGGCCACCACGATGGTCCTTGTCGCAACCGGTTTCTTCTGTGCCTCGAGATTGCGCGCGCGCATGTCGGCCTGGCTGTTCAGCCAGGATTGTGCCACGAGCACCGCGAGCAGTCCGAAGACCACGGCAATGCCGATCATGACAATGGTGCTTGTACGCAAGACGCCTTCCCTTCGGCTTTTCGCCGTTCTTATCGCAGCGAATATAAGCTCGCGGCTCGTAGCGAATTGGTGAAGCGGTACCGGCTTCTTCGCCTATGCTGAAGATTGACTGAAGGCCTATGTTTGATGCTTCGTGTACGCAATCGCTAAAAACGCAAATGCGCAGTGCGGGTGCAAGCGGCGTAATGCAGCGGCCGCAGCTTATCTACATACCCGGTACCCGCAGCGCGGGCGTGGCCGCCAAACCGCGCCGCGCTGCTGAATCAATCGTTACAAACAGATATTCCAAACGATCGAGTAACCTTACGGAAGCTCACGCTCGTGGCGATGTTCGTTGTCTCCCGTGTGGCTCCCGCAGAGCCAGCACTGCCTGGGCGCTGGATATAGAATCCTCGACGTACGGTCCCGAACAAGGACCGGACGAGGTCGGGACCCATGCTTGTGAGCTGCCTTGTCCTCCTGAGCGCCGGCAAGCATCATTGAGGAGTCAGGGTCAGGGTCAGAGGCAGGGGCAGGCCGAGCATGCTCCAATACGGGATGACCAGCAGGACTACCATCACGGTCAACATCAGCATGCCGATCCCGAGGCGGCGGACGTCCCTGGCGGTGTAATAACCTGTCTCGTAGGCGAGCAGATTGGTGGCGGTCTGGATCGGATAGAGGATTACCGCGTCAACCACGATAGTCACAACGAGGCCGCACACGACCGGATTGAGCGTGGCGCGCTCGGCGATGGTGGCCGCGACCGGGATCAGGAGGGCAATACAGGCCGCGAGGTTGGTGATTGCCAGATGGACGAGGGCAACTGCCGCGATAAGAGCGATGATCAGGAGCGTGGGCTGCCCGGCCAAGCCGGCAAGATGGGACACAGCCCGTTCGCTGATAAAGGCAGCAGCGCCGGACCTGGTCATGGCGGCTGCGAGCGACAGCGCCGCTCCGATGCTCAGTATGATGCCCCATGAGAGCTTGCTTTCAAAGCTCTTCCACGACAGCACGCCGATCCCGGGTGCGAGCAGCACCGAGGCACCGATGAGCGCAGGAATGGCCGGTGACAGATGATGGAGCCCGTCCGTGAGCCACAGCGTCAACGTTGCCATCAGGACGGCGAGTGTTTTCACCTCGATTGCGGTGAACGGTTTCCTCGCCTGTGCCCCCGCGTGGGTGGGTTGCGCCGGCTCGAACGGTCCCACCAGACAGCGCAGCAAAAGCGCGCCGCCGAAAAGCAGCGCGTAGTACGGCACCGACATAAGGGTGAACCAGCGCAGCCAGGAAAAGCCGCCAAGCAGCGATGCGGCCGTGATCGAGGCAAGACCGCCGGTGAGCAGCGCCGATGACGCCAGCGGATTGAGCACGCCGAGCGCGAGCATGAGCATCCGCCCGCCGCGGTCGGTCTGCCGAATACCCATCCGCTCGAGTGCATCCCTGTAGGCCGGTATGAGGATGGCGTTTCGCGTGATCGCCGACGGTACGAGCACCGCGAAGGCGGGAAGGCTCGCGATCATCTGCACGTAGAGGCGCGCGGGGCTGCCACGTGCGATGCGGCTGAGAAACCGTGCGGCACGCTCAGCGAGCCCGCTCACCTCCACCGCCGTTCCGATTGCGACGGCGCCGATCAGGAAGAAGACCACCTCAGAGGAGAAACCGCCCGCAACCTCGGATATCCGCGCGCCCGGGCTCAGGGCCAGCAAGACGAGAACCGCGATCGCGGTGAGCCCGATCGGCGTTGCCTCGGTCATCCACAGGATCGCACCGGAGGCCATGGCGCCGAGGGTGGCTTGTCCCTGCGGACTGAGGCCCTCGATCTGAGGCGAAAGCCGCATCAGCAAATATGCCGCGACCGCCGCGCCGATCCAGCATTCGCGCGGTCCAAGCCTAATCGAGGTCGCAACGGCACGGGATGGGCTTGCTGGACTCATGCTCGGCTGGGATCGGTTGAGAAAAACGCACGATGGCCGCGGCATGAAAAGTAAAATCAGGGGGAAAGACAATCGATCTTTCCTCACGGTAGTATGACCGTTCTTCACGCGATGGACACCGAGCATGCGCCGCCGTTTGCCGCCGCTGAAAACGTTACCTGCCTTCGAGATCGCTGCCGACCGTCTGAGTTTCACGCAGGCTGCCGGCGAGCTGCATCTCACGCATGGCGCCGTCAGCCGACAGATCAAGGCGCTGGAGTCGCATCTCGGCGTGCCATTGTTCCGGCGCCGCAATCGTCGCATCGAGCTTACCGAAGCAGGCGCTGCCTTGCTTCCCGGCGTTCGTCAGGCTCTGCAGACTCTGGAAGCGAGCATGGCAGAGATCGCCAGCTCACCCCGCCACGGTGCACTCGTGGTGTCCTGCGTCGCAACTTTCATGATGCGCTGGCTCATCCCGCGCCTCTATGCGTTCAACGAAATTCACCGCAAAATCGAGGTTCGACTGACGGCCTCACATGCGCCTGTTGATTTCGCGCGTGACGGGATCGACATCGCGATCCGGCTCGGTCGCCCGCCTTGGCCGCGCAATGTAATCGGCTCGCCGTTTCTTGCAGACCGGCTCGGACCGGTGTGCGCGTCAGCGCTGCTGGAGGGCCGCAAAAGGCTGCGCATCTCTGATCTGTGCCGGCACCGGCTGCTGCATGCTGAGACGCGCACGCAGGCGTGGTCCGACTGGGCGCGTACGCGGGGCGTCGCCATCGACCTCGCCGACAGCCAAGGCTTCGAGCATACCTATTTCATGCTGGAAGCGGCCGCGAGCGGTCTCGGCATCGGCATTGCCTCCTATCCGTTGGTGGAGCACGAGCTCAAATCCGGTCGGTTGATCGCTCCATTTGGCTTTGCACCAAGCGGCCGGTCCTATTGCGTCCTGCATGCCCGGCAAACAGCCAACAACGCCAAGATCGCGGCGTTTCGCTCGTGGATCATCAGCGCCGCTTGTTCAGATCGAGCCGACGGAGAAGGGCATAGAGAAAGATGATCCGGAGGCACCTGAGCACGGGGGGTTACCCTGCTGCACCGCCTGGACACGGTGTCTTGCTGTGGTTCCAGGTGGACAACGCCGGGTCTACCATTAAAATAAGCTACCAACGAGCTCGTGTCCGCCGCAATCATTCGCGGTCGTATTTCAGCTCATCGCTGGCCATCGAGAATTTCAGTCTTCCACGGAGCTTCAGAAGCTCCTGCTGCGCCTTCATAGACGCCAGCTTTTCAGCGCCACTCTGATGGTCTCCGTAACACCTGCGCCGGTATAGGCCTGCGCCAAGGCCAAGTCGCGCTCAGCCACCTGCACCGTCACTTTGCGCAGCTCACCCATGACCGCACTTCACCAGGTTTCATACTGGTCTTCAAGCTGGTGCGGATGCTGGCACAAGTTTCGCGAGCAGAATAATGGGGAGGCAACGAATGCGCGTTTGCTCGACACCACCGCGAGGGCCGCCGAAGTTTTGCTGTGCTGCACAACGACCCTTGAGATGTGGTAGGTTCAGCTGTCTGTCGCCGGGAGGGCTACGTGACACGACGTGGCACAGTAAGTCGGAAACCCGCGAAAACGAAAAACCGCAGGCCGACGCGCAGGAACGCGCCAACGGCTCCACGTCGCCGAAGTCCCAGCGCAGCCGACCTACAAAAGCAACTCGACCAGAGGACCCGCGAGCTCGCCGGGTCGCAGCGGCGTCTTGCTGAGGCGCTGGAGCAGCAGGCGGCGACCTCTGAGGTGCTGCGGGTCATTTCAAGCTCGGCTGGTGAGCTCGATCCGGTATTCCGGACCATGCTGGAGAACGCTACCCGCGTTTGCGGGGCGAAGTTTGGCGTTCTCTTCCGGTACGAGCACGGCCTGTTTCATCCGGCAGCATTGCTCGATGTGCCTCCGGCGTTTGTCGATTTTCTCAGTCGGGAAGGCTCGTCTGCGCCCAAACCTGGTCAGCTGTTTGGCCGCCTCTGTGAGACGAAAACCGTAATTCACACTTTCGATGGGGAGACTGAGCCTCGCCTGAGCCCCTCGGCGAGGTACGGTGGCGCACGTTCCGCAATCGCTGTGCCGATGATCAAAGAGAACGAGTTGGTCGGCGCCTTTTTCATCTACCGTACCGAAGTGCGCCCATTCACCAATAAGCAGATCGAGCTGGTCAAGAGCTTCGCCAACCAGGCGGTGATCGCCATCGAGAACGCGCGGCTGCTCAACGAGCTGCGCGAATCGCTGCAGCAGCAGACGGCCACCGCCGACGTGCTCAAGGTCATCAGCCGCTCGACGTTCGATCTGCAGACCGTACTTGATACGCTGGTAGAATCTGCGGCACGACTTTGCCGCGCGGATAAGGCAAACATAGCGCGTCTAGAGAATGACACGTTCCAGTTTGTCGCTTTCTCGGGCTTTCAATCCGACTACAGGGACCACCTGAAGGCTCTTCAGACGAATAAGGTCGATCGTGGGTCGATTACCGGAAGAACCGTACTGGAGCGTCGATTTATTCATATTCCAGACGTTCTGGCCGATCCCGAATTCAGCTGGCTCGAAGCTCAGAGACGCGGGAGCTATCGGACCGTACTCGGCGTTCCGCTCCTGCGCGAGGGAGCTCCCATCGGCGTACTCTTCTTGAGTCGCGCCAAGGTGGATCCATTCACCCAACAGCAAATTGAGCTGGTCACGACCTTTGCCGACCAGGCGGTGATCGCCATCGAGAACACGCGATTGTTCGAGGCAGAGCAGGAGCGCACGCGCGAGCTCACAGAATCTTTGCAGCAGCAAACTGCCACCGCAGACGTGCTCAAGGTCATCAGCCGTTCGACTTTCGATCTGAGGACCGTGCTGGATACGCTGGTCGAGTCGGCGGCGCGATTATGCGGCGCAGAGGCGGCTCAAATCCTCCGGCCGAAAGAGAACGGGTACTATACCGAGGCGAGCTACGGCTATTCGGCTGAGTTCGACAAATACGTGAGACATTTCGCATTTACAGCCGGTCGCGGCTCGGTCACCGGTCGAGTGCTGCTCGAGGGCAAGCCGGTTCAAATCGCCGATGTGTTAGCCGACACGGAATACCGGCTGAGCGAAATACAGAAGCTCGGTGGTTTTCGCACCCATCTCGGCGTACCACTCTTGCGCGAGGGCAACCCTATTGGTGTGATCCTGTTGAGCAGGACCGTTGTGCATCCATTCGACAATAAGCACATCGAGCTGGTGAAGACATTCGCCGACCAGGCGGTGATCGCGATCGAGAACGTGCGGCTGTTCGATGAAATCCAGGACAAGAATCGTCAGCTCCAATTGGCCAGCGAACACAAGTCCCAGTTCGTCTCCAGCATGAGCCACGAGCTCCGCACGCCGCTCAACGCCATCATCGGGCTGACCGAGATGATGGTCACCAACGCGGCGCGCTTCGGTACTGAGAAAGCCGCCGAACCACTGCAGCGCGTGCACCGTGCTGGCACCCACCTGCTCGGCTTGATCAACCAGGTGCTCGACCTCTCCAAGATCGAGGCCGGCAAGCTCGAACTCAATCCACAGACGGTCGAGCTTGCTCCGCTGATCGACGAGGTCGTCGGCACCGCGCGCCAGCTCGCTCAGCAGAACAAGAACCGCCTTGTGGTCGACGCGCCGGACGATCTTGGCACGCTGACCGTGGACCCGATGCGGCTGCGACAGATCCTGCTCAACCTGCTAAGCAACGC
>DATBHG010000017.1:0-150357 GCA_036557665.1 Xanthobacteraceae bacterium
TTTCGCGACAACGACTTGGCCGGAGAAATATTTCTTCGCCTCGTCGGCGAAGCGCTGATAGTCGTCGTCGGGGCGAACCGACGGCCCGAAGTGCGTCATCACGACGGTCTTGATGCCGGCCTTGGCCGCCATCTCACCGACGTCCTTCGGCGACACGTGCTCCTCGTTCATGTGGCGAATCCAGCCCTTCTGCTCGGCCTCGGTCTTCGCCTGCCAGGCCCCCGTGCGCTTGAACACCTCTATGACATCCTCGACCGAGGTCACCTCGGTCACGAGCACATCGGCGCCCTTGGCCAGGGCGCCTACCGTGTCCGACGGACCCGTGTCGCCGGCGAAAAGGAACGTGCGCCCGGGCGTCTCGATCCGATAGGAAAGCGACTTGTACTTGCCGTACGGCGGCGTGCCAGGCTGGAAATTGAAATGCGTATTCTCGGCCGCCGTCACCAGGATATTCGCGTCCTTGTAGATCACGCCCGGGGAGACATCATGACCATGGAAGGTCGCTTCCATCGGCCGCTTCTTGCCTTCCGCCCAGCGGATTTCGGCGTTGGGCGTGAGATATGCCAGAGCTCCTTTGACCAGCGCCTCGACGCCGCCGCCGTAGATGTCGGTCGGCTCGGCACGTTGGTACTCCCACTGGCTCACGAGCAATGTCGCAAGGCCGGCGGTGTGGTCGCTGTGCGGGTGCGTGATGAAAATCTTGCCGACCTTGCGGAAATCGTTACCCGATTGCACGATCCGGCGGGTGACGCCATCGCCCGCATCGATCAGATAGAGCTCGCCGTTGACCACGAGCAGATTGGAGGATTGCGCGCGATCCTTGGTCGGCAGAGGTCCCCCGCGCGTGCCGAGCGTGATCAGCTTGGTGCCGGAAGTCTGCGGCTTCGGCCCGGACTGCGCAGCCGAGCTGTGCGGCAGCGTCAAGCAAAGCGGTCCAGCAAGCAACAACAGCGGAATCAATTTCATGGAGGCTCTCTCGTCTTTCTCACTAGCCGGGTCCTCTTAGCAGCGAGCCCGAGCTGCCGGCTCGGCCTGCTCGAGCCGGTGCGAAACGTGCCAGGGGCAAACCAGGCGCTCTGCGACGTCGACCAGGACAAACAGCGCCGTTCCGACAATGCCGAGCAGCAATATCGCCGCAAACACACGCACCGTCTGGAACATGCCTTGCGACTGCATGATCACAAAGCCCAAGCCCTCCTGCGACGCTACGAATTCGCCGGCGATCGCGCCGACGAGCGCCAGCGAGATGGCTACTTTCATTCCTGCGAACATGTGCGGCAGGGCGCCCGGCACCCGGATCTTGAACAGAGTCTGCAGTGCGGAGCTGCGCATCGTCTTCATCAAATCGAGCGCGCCGGGATCGGCCGAGCGCAGCCCGAGCACGGTATCGACAACTATGGCGAATATCGCGATAAGAAACGAGATGGCGACCTTCGACTTGGCTCCGGTGCCGAGCCAGATGATGAAGAGCGGCGCGAGCGCAATCTTGGGGACGCTGTTCAGCGAAACGAGCAGGGTGAAGAGCGTGTTCTCCAGCACCTTCGAGTAGGTGATGCCGACTGCGGCAATCACGCCGACCAGCACCGCAAGCCCGAATCCGAGCATCGTCGTGAACAGCGTATAGCCGCAGTGCCCCAGATACCAGCGCGGCTCGCCCCAGATCTCCGCAAGCACCAGCGAGGGCGCAGGCAGGAAATAGGTGGGAAGATCGAACAGCCGGCATGCCGCCTCCCAGAACAGCAGAAATCCGGCGATGACCGCAACCGTTCGCAGCGTTTGATTCGACATGCTGTGCCTCGAGCCTGCGGTCGCTCACATGCGTACGCTGCCGCGCATGAGCCCCATCTGCTCGAACAGCAGGCGCGCTCTGCGGCAGAGCCGGGTAAACTCATTGGTCTCGCGGACGGCGAGATCGCGCGGGCGAGCAAGATCGACGTCCATGACATCGACGATCCGGCCCGGCGAGCGCGACATCACCACCACCCGGTCGGCGAGGAACACCGCTTCCGTGATCGAATGGGTGACGAAGACGACCGTCTTGCTGTCTGCCATCCAGATCCGCTGCAGCTCGAGATTGAGCTCGTCCCGCGTCATTGCGTCAAGCGCGCCGAAGGGCTCGTCCATCAGCAGGAGAGTCGGGTTGAGCAGCAGTGCGCGGCAGATGGCGACACGCTGCCGCATGCCGCCTGACAGCTCCCAGGGGTAGCGATGCTCGAACCCGGCAAGCCCCAGCATCGTCAACGATTGCAGCGCGCGCTGCCGCCATTCCCGCAGATCGAGCCGATAGACCTCGACCGGCAGCAGCACGTTCTGCAATACGGTGCGCCACTCCAGCAGAACGTCGCGCTGGAACACCACCCCCAGATTGTCCGGTGGCCCTGAAACGACTTTCGAGCCGATCGAGATGACGCCCGCGCTCGGCTGGTCCAGTCCCGCAAGGCAGCGCAAAAGGGTCGTCTTGCCGCATCCGCTCGGCCCAAGAATGCTGATGAACTCGCAGGCGCCGATCGCAAGATCGATATCGTCGAGCGCAGACACGTCGCCGCGCACCGAAGCATAGGTCTTAGCGACGTTCTTGATTTCGAGAAACGGCTGTCCTTTGCTTGCAGCCGGCGCCGCGCGCGATGCGCCGTGCGCGACGTTCATTTGGCGCGACTGATCTGATCGGAGATGAGCTTGTTGGTGTACATGTCCGCGGGTTTCATGTCTGCCTTGGCCATGCCGACCTCGCGCATGACCCGCAGGGTATTTTGCCAGTCGCTTTCCGCCTGCCAGCCCATCGGCTTGCCTTTGGTCGCAGGCGTTTCGAAAAGCGGCATGAAGCCCTTCAATTGTGCGAGCATGATTGCTCCGTCGAGCCGCATGCCCGGCCGTTGCGCGAGGATCGCGTCGATCGCCTCCTGCTCGTGGCCGGCAAAGATATAGACCCAGGTCTTCTGCTGAGCCTCGACAAATCGCTTCAAGATGCTGGATTTGGCATCGACCGTATCCTTGCGGACGATGAGCCCATAACCGGGAATGAGGAGACCCACATCGGAAAAGAAGATCGGGCGCGAGGGCCGGGCAACGTCGACCTGCGGCTTCGACCAGGCCACCGTCGTGAGCACGGCATCAGCCGCGCCGGTGACGTAGGTGCTCGTGAGCGCCGTGGTATCGACGTTGATGATGTTGAAATCGCCGCGCGATGTGCCGCCCGCCTTGAGAAAAGCGTCGAAGAAGGTCGTGGAAGCGGCGCCGGGTGCTGCCGCAATCCGCTTGCCCTTGAGATCGCCGAGCGTTTTCCAGCCGCTGTCCGCCGGCACCATGAGCCCGTTGTCGCCTGCCTGCACAAGCCCCATGATCGACGTAACCGGAATGCCGTTGGCGACGGCGGCCGCCATGCTGCTGAGCTGGCCGAAGCCGATGTCAAGCTGACCCGCTGCCACCTGCTGGACCGTCGTGGTCGAGCCTTTGCCGTCGAGCACATCGACGTCGAGACCCGCCGCCGCAAAAGCACCGTTCTGTTTCGCAAGCAGCAGGCCCGACACCATCCCGTGCGGCGACCAGTCGGTCGCGACCGTCACGCGGTCAGCTGCCCAAGCCTGCGATCCTGTCAACGGGATGACAACTGCGCTCAGGCAACCGGCGAGCAGCACTGTGAGGTGTCGCATGAGCTTCTCCATCAGAAAGCGGGCCGCTTACCCTTCGCTCGCGCCCTGCAGCGCCGCCGGCAGGAGTGGTGCGATCGCGCCGCATGATCGATCGAATGACGTCCGATCCTCACGAGCCAGGGACCTGACGTCAGCATATCCAATCCGCAGGAATTAGTCAGCCGGCTCCGCTCCCGCTCAAAGACAGCGGCGCGTGACCGCTCGACACGGCGTCCGCGGCACCTCGGCATAAACGCTTGCCGATGCGGAACCTGAAGCCTCGCAGGTACCAGCCGGCAGCAAGCTGGATATTCCTTACTTCTATCATCTCATCGAACGCGCGAGGGAGGGGCCGGAGCATTGTGCTTCCGGCCGCCCTTTCGAGCGATCCGCATGCTTAACCGATCGCAATCGCGGGATCTGTGCGATCGACGCGGAGCAGCCCGTTACTCGCCTTGACAGGCATTTTCGCAGCGCTCCACAATGTGTTTGCTCAGGCGCGGTCTGCATGCGTTCGCGACCCCGCCGGACGTGCAAAGGAAACAGCCATGCAAATGGGATACCGTGCAGCGGTCACGCATTGGATCGGGGTGTTGGCGCTCGTCTTGCTGTGCGCGACCGGGACGCCGCAGGCCCGCGCTGACGACATTGTCCGGGTCGCGGTCGGGGTCGACCCGGTCTACACGCCGTGGTGGATCGCACAGGAAAAAGGCTTCTACCAGAAGCACGGCATCAAGGCCGAGATCACCCAGTTCTCCGGCGGTCCGGCGCTGGCCGACGCCACGATGGCGGGCGAGACGGACATCAGCTCATCCGGAACCGCGACGTGGATGCCGAGGATCGTGCGGGGCTCGATGGTCGTGCTCGGGACCATGGCCACTTCCACCAAGGCCTACGGGATGGCCGCGCTTTCCCGCATCAAGTCGCTGGAGGACCTCAAGGGCAAGAAGGTCGGCACCGTCGGCGGAAGCTCGACCGATTATCTCTGGCATCTCGTGGCCAGGAAGCTCGATGCTCCGGACACGGCATTCGAGCTGGTGTCAATTCAGCCGCCCGAGCTCATTCCCTCGCTCGATCGCGGCGACGTGGATGCGTTTTTCTGCTGGGAGCCCTGGCCTGCACGCGCAGTCGAGATATCCGGCAAGGAGAAGGTGCACATCCAGGCCACCAGCGGCGACGTCGGCTATCTCCTCAATTTCATCGTGGCCGCCAACAAGAAATTCGTCGAGGCGAAGCCGGATGCCACCGTGCGCGTCCTCGCGGCGTTGAAGGATGCAATCGAGTTTCAGAACAGCAATGCCGCCGAGGCCGTGCGGGTCGGCGCCGAGAGCAACAAGCTCAAGCCCGAAATGTCGGCCTTCGTTCTCGGACTTTACAAGTTCTCCCTCGGGCAGTCGCCCGGAATGGAGACCGCGGCCAAGACCGAGGAGGCGTGGCTGCGCGGCAAGGAACGGCTCAAGGGCGAGCCGATCGACTGGAGCAAGACCATCGATCTGCAGTATCTCAATCGTGCCATGGCCACGAGATAGCCGGCCCGCCTGTACCCGAGGCAAGTGCATTGCCGTTGCCGGATGTCGAGGTACGCAGCGCGGGTCGCACATTCACCAAAGGAGCCGGATCTGAACGTGGCCGCGAGTATGTTGCGCTCGCCGATGTAAGCTTCTCCATCCCTCCAGGAGAATTTCTTTGTCTGCTCGGCCCGAGCGGCTGCGGCAAGTCCACGCTGTTGCGCATGATCGCCGGTTTTCTGCCGCCGTCTACCGGGGAGATCCTCGTCCGAGGCGACAGGGTGAAGGGACCGGGAAGGGACCGGGCGGTGGTGTTTCAGGGCGATGCGGCGCTGTTCAACTGGCTCACCACCGAGGAGAACGTCGAATTCGGCCTGCGCATGCGCGGACTTCCCTTGGCCGAGCGCCGCCGCACCGTGCTCGACAATATCCGGCTGGTCGGCCTCGAGGGATTCGAGCACTATCATCCCAATCAGCTCTCCGGCGGCATGCGCCAGCGGGTGCAAATCGCGCGCGTGCTCGCCAACGACCCCGCCATTCTCCTGATGGACGAGCCGTTCGGCGCGCTGGATGCGCAGACGCGCGGCATCATGCAGCAGGAGCTCTCGGGCATCTGGAGCTCGCGCCGCAAGACAGTGCTGTTCATCACCCATGACATCGAGGAATCGCTGCTGCTGGGCGACCGCATCGCCATCATGACGGCGGGACCCGGCGCGACGATCAAGAAGGTGCTTCCGGTGCCGCTCGCGCGACCGCGGGAATTCGGCGGCGAGCTCCTGCGGCTGCGCCGGGAGATCAAGGCGGCGATCGAGGAGGAGGTCATGAAATCCATGAAGCAGGTGAGCCATGCAAACAGCTCTGGCACTTGAAGCCGGCGCGCGCTGGCGGCGCAACCGGAGCAACGAGGCCATGCGCCGGAGCGCGATCTTTGCGGCGTCGCTCGTGTGCGCACTGGCGGTGTGGACGCTGCTCGCCTGGTGGGTAGCCAAGCCGGCGTTCCTGCCGTCGCCGGTGAGGACCTTCGAGGGTGCGGTGGAGCTGGTGAGGAACGGGGACCTCCAGGTCGACGTCGCCGCGAGCTTCGCGCGCATCATCATCGGCTTCGCCCTGGGGACCCTGATCGGAATCCCTCTCGGCTTGCTGATGGGAATGAGCCCGCTGGTGCGCACGTTCATGGACCCTTATGTGGAGTTTTTTCGCTTCATCCCGCCGATCGCGTTCGTCTCTCTTGCCGTGATCTGGTTCGGGCTGGGGGAGACCTCGAAGATCGTGCTGATCATCTACACCACGTTGTTCATGGTGGCGATCAACACGATGATCGGCGTGCTCGGGGTCGAGCCGGACAAGCGCTTTGCCGCCTTGTGCCTGGGCGCCAACGAGCGACAGGTGTTCGTTCACGTCGTCATTCCCGCCGTAGTTCCCAACATCGTCACCGGCATGAAGATCGCAATGGGCAACAGCTTCATGACCGTGGTTTCCGCCGAGATGGTTGCCGCGAAGTCGGGCGTCGGCTTTCTCATCTTCAACTCGCGGCTGTTCCTGCTCACGGAATGGATCTTCGTCGGCATCATCACGCTGGGCGTCATGGGGTTCATCACCGACCGTGCGCTGCGCATCCTGGCCGCAACGCTGCTCAAGCGCTATGATGTGAGAGTGTAGAGCATCTACCGATGCAATCGGATCGCATTCTATTCGAGCGGAACGCCCTGCAGGCCCCGACTCGGTCAGCATCAAGGGAGGCATTCACCACATGAAGACCGGCGCCGACCTGGTAGCTGATGCGCTCGCCGCTGCCGGGATCAACTTCATCTGTACCCTGCCGGATTGGAACATGGCGCGGCTCATCGAGCGCATCGGCCGGGAGAACAGCTGGATCCACGTGCGGCTCGGGCGGGAGGAGGAAGGGGTCGGCATCTGTGCCGGGGCGTACTTGACCGGCAAGACACCAGCGCTGGTCATGCAGAACGGCGGGCTTCTCAACAGCGTCAACGGCCTCACCACCACATCGCTGCAGTTCGGCATTCCCACGCTGCTGGTCGTCTATTACGCCGGCGACATCAACAGCCGGTTCTTCTCGACGGTAGGGGATGTGACCGAGCCGGTGCTCAACGCGCTCGGCATTCGGCATTACGTTTTGCGCGATCGCGGTGCGGTCATGCAGACGATCGCCGGCGCGACCGTGCTCACGATGGACTCGCGGCGCCCGGTCGCGGTGCTGCTCAACCGCGATCTCCTGCGCAGCGAAGGAGCCTAGCGATGAAGCGCCTGGATTGTCTCGAGGCGATTGCCGGCAAGGTCGGGGATGCGCTGGTCGTGGGCAGCGCCGGCGGCGCAACCGTGGAATGGTACCATCTGCATCCGAGCGAGGGCAATTTCAGGAGCCGCACGCTCGGGCTGGCCTCGAGCATCGGCCTCGGCATTGCCTTGGGCCTGCCGCACCGCAAAGTGATCGTGCTCGACGGCGACGGCTCGCTGCTGATGAATCTCTGCGGCTTGCCTACCGCCGCCTGGGCAGCGCCGCCCAACCTGATCCACATCGTCTTCGATAACGCAGTCTACGAGTCCTCCGGGTCGAGCCCGACGGCGACCGCGGGGCCGACCGACCTCGTCGCAGTTGCGAAGGCAGCCGGCTTTCCGCGTGCATCCTGGGTCAAGGACGTCGATGATTTTGCGACGGCAGTAGCCGATGCCCTCGCCGGCCACGAGCTCACCTTCATCGGCGTCAAGGTCGAGCACGGCATTGTCCCCGGAATCCCGTCGACCACGATGGACGACACCGAGAACAAGTACCGCTTCATGCGGCACATCGAGAAGCTCGAGGGGCGCAAGATCTTCGGATCAGGCTACCCCGACCTTTGATGAGGGTGCCGCGGGCTTTGCGCAGCAGGCCGGGATGAATCGGTGGCCGACGCCGACGCGATCGTAATCGGGTCCGGTCACAACGGCTTGGTTGCAGCTTTTTGCCTGGCGAAAGCCGGCTGGCGCGTCGTGGTGATGGAGCGCGCGGCCAGGATCGGAGGGGCGCTCCGCACCGAGACCGTCACGCTGCCGGGTTTCCGGCATGACCTTTATGCCACCAATCTTTCGCTCTTTACCGGCTCGCTCTTCTATCGCACCCACCGCGCAGAGCTCGAGCGCGCGGGCCTGCGCCTCATCCCGTGCCATGAGGCCTTTGGCAGCGCCTATGCTGGCGCCCGAGCAGTGCGCGTCACGACCGATCCCGAGCGCACGGAAGCCGAATTCGCGAGATGCTCGACCATCGACCGCGAGGGATGGCGCAGCCTCGTGGCGATCTACCAGCGTGTCGCGCCGCACGTGTTTCCGTTCACCGACATGCCGCTTCCTTCCCCGCAAGCGGCGGGACAGGCGCTTCGCATGCTGGCGGGTCTGCGCGCGGGCGCGCTCGATCTGCGGCACGTGATCTTCGGCTCGTCTCGGCAGCTTGTGGACAGGTTCTTCCGCACCGAGGAAGCGAAGGGCGTCTTGCTTCCCTGGGCTTTCCATCTCGATTTCGGACCGGACGTCAGGGGTGGTGCCGCTTTCGCTTTCCTCGCTGCGCTCTCCGGGCACACGAAAGGTCTCGTGGTCGCGCAAGGCGGCGCCGACGCGATCGCGACCGCTCTGCGGCGCCTGATCGAGGAATGCGGCGGAACCATCCGGACGTCGACGGAGGTCACCGAGGTGCTGGTCGAGAACGGGCGCGCCTGTGGGGTGAGGACAGCGGCGGGCGATCTGCTGTCGGCTTCACGCGCCGTGATCGCCAACGTTACTCCGCGGCTGTTGTTCGCGAAGCTCCTGTCGGCCCATTCGGTCCCTGATAACGTGCGCAAACGGGCAGACAGGTTTCGCTATGGACCCGGCGTATTCATGGTGCACCTGGCGCTCTCCCGCCCTCTCGCCTGGAAAGCCGGCGAGGATTTGCACCGGTTCATGTATGTGCATTTGAACAGCAAGGCCGGCGAGATCGCCGCCACCTACGCACAGTGCACCAGCGGCTTGCTTCCGGCCCGGCCGGTAATCGTGGTGTCCCAGCCGATCCATGCCGATCCCTCGCGAGCGCCCGCGGGGAGCGCGGCGATGCGCCTGCAGGTGCGCGCGGTGCCGGCCCGGATTACCGGCGATGCTGCCGGCCGCATCCGCGCGCGCGACTGGGCAAACGTGAAGGAGCCTTTTGCCGAGCGGATCCTCGATCAGCTCGAGGAGCATGCCCCCGGCGCGCGAGAGTTCGTCCTCGCCCGGCACCTGGTGTCCCCTGACGAGATCGAGCGCGAAAACCCCAATCTCATCGGCGGCGATTGCGTGTCCGGCAGCCACCATCTGGATCAGAATTACCTGGCGCGGCCTTTCCCGGGCTGGACCCGCTACCGGACGCCGCTGGAGCGGCTGTTCATGGTGGGCGCCTCGACGTGGCCCGGTGGCGGCGTGAACGCCGCATCAGGATATCTGGTCGCAGCAGATCTCTTACGCCAGGCGGGCGAGAAAGCTCACGAGCGCGGCGTTGAAGGCTGAGGGCGCTTCGATCGGCGTGAACCGCCGCGCGCCGGGGATCCAGATTTGCTCGAAGTCTGCAAGCCCTGCGAGGAGATCCGGCCGGTCCGGAGAAGGGTCCTGCTCCCCGCAGATCCCGAGCACGGGACATGCGATCTTGTCGAGAAGCGGCACCAGGTTCGGCATCGATGTGTAGAACTCGGCGGCCTTGATGTAGTGCTCGGGCGGGTGGCTCGACATCATGCGTATCGCTCGCTCTCGCGGCTCATGCGCGACGGGGAGGATCGGCAGCCAGGCATCCCCTTCCCGCCGCATCCGATCGCTCAGACCCTGCGGCCCGCCCTCCCGTGCTGCCTCGAACATCCTCATGTGCAGCTCGGCAAACGTCATCGCGTGCTTTTGCCGGCGCCGAGCCTCCATCAGAGGGTAGCCGTCGAGCTCGTACCAGGATGCAAGCACCAGCCCTCGCACGCGGTCCGGATGAGCGAGCGCGTAGCTGACCGCGATCGTGGTTGCCATGGCCACCCCGAGGATGACCGCCCGTTCGACCCCGAGATGGTCGAGCAGCATGGAGAGGTCGAGCATCTGATTGCGCAGGGAATATCCGTAAGGCGTCAACTGACTGCGCCCGTGGCCGCGCCGGTAGTAGCTGACGCAGCGATAGTGCGGCGAGAGGTGAGCGATCTGTTGCTCGAACATCTCGATCCCGTGGTCCTCGCCATGGATGAACACCACATCGGGGCCTTCCCCCGTTTCCTCGCAATAGAGGTCGCAATTGTTGACATGCACAATCGGCATGCGAAGCTCTCCTTGGCTCACGAAGCGGGGAGATGCTCATGGTAGAGGTCACGGGAGTAGCGCATTTCGCCATACCGGTCAGCGATCCGGAGAGCAGCACCCGTTTCTATACCGAGATCGTCGGCTGCAGATTTCTCCACGCCTTGCCGGACAAGAGCATGACCTTCCTTGACGCCGGCGGCATTTGCCTGCTGCTCATCAAGCGTCCTGCTCCCGTCGTCAGGGAGCTCGAAGGCTCCTATGGCGTGCACCATGCCTTCATGCTCGCTCCGGACGCATATCAGGCGGCCGTGGACAATCTGCGCGCGAACGGCGTCGAGGTGTTCCTCGAGGAGGACCGCCGAGGCGGCGTGATCGACGGTCCGCGCGTATATTTTCGCGATCCGGACGGCACGGCTCTGGAATTCATCAATCGCACGGCCTATGCCGGGAGCAGGTAGGGCAGGTAGGGTTGTTACGCTGCGCAAGTCGGCTGTGCACAGCCGACTTGCTGTGACTAAACTGACCCGCCCTACGAAGGCGCGCGTCAACTCTCTGGCCGTCACCTCAACGTCGAGAGCAGCCGCTCGATACGTTTCGTGGCAGCTGCCACCGCCCCGGGGTTGAACGCCGGCCGGCCCTTGGTGAAGAAGCCGTGCTCGGCGCCGGGGTAGAGATACACCTCCACGTTGCGATTGCCCTTCGCCGCGGCGACGACTGCGTCGATCTCCGATTTCGGGATGTGCTCGTCGTCGAGGCCGTAATGGAGCTGCAATGGCCGCATGATCGTCTTTAGCTCGCCGAGATGCTTGGCGATGCCGAGCGCATAGAGCGAGATGCCGGCATCGGCGCCGCCGCGTGCCGCTGCGATGAATGCGGTGCGCCCGCCCATGCAGAAGCCGATCGCGGCAACCCTGCCGCTGCTGAAGGCTTGCGTGCGCAGCCATTGCACCGCAAGCCGGGCATCATCCGCCGCGCGCTCCCAGTCGAAGGCCTCGAGCCGCGGCCAGGCCCGGTCTGCCTCCTCGAACGGCACGACACCGGTGAATTCCGAACGCCAGAACATGTTCGGGGCATAGGCACACCAGCCGCGCCCGGCGTAGTCGTGCGCCATCTCGGTCTTGGACGGCGCGACGCCCCACATCTCGCTGAAGATGACGAGCCCGGGGCCACGTCCGTTCGCCGGGCGGGCCAGATACCCGTCAAAAGTTCGCCCATCCTCGGTCGCGATGACCGGCCGCTCTATTTCTATTCCAGGTCGCGCTGCGTCGTTCATGCTCGCGCTCACGGGCATTCCGCTCCACCACTAGGTCATCGCCACGCTGGCGATCATGAGACATTTTGCTTATGATCAACGATACAGCATGGTACTTAGCGCATTTGTCGCATAGGTCGCACTCTCCTGCTTCTCTCCTGTGGTAAGCTCGATCTGCTCGAGAACGCGCACGCAAGCCATACGAGGAACTGTCAGGTTGTTTGGAAAAACAGCGAGGAACTCCGATGACGATGAGGCCTGACCCGACCTTCCACGCATCCCCGAAGCTTGCGATGGAAGCTCCCCCGGAAAACTTTGCCTATACGCTGCTGCTCAGCCCGGACTTCTCGAAACCGGACGCGCTCGCGGTGATCGACGTGAAGCCGGGCTCGCCGACCTTCAGCCAGATCGTCCACACGGTGACGATGCCTTACAGAGGCGACGAGTTTCACCATTTCGGTTGGAACGCCTGCTCCTCCGCATTGTCGCCGCTCACCGGGCACGCATTTCTCGAGCGACAGTACCTGATCATCCCCGGGCTCCGCTCCTCGCGTATCTATATCGTGGATACGAAGCCCGATCCCACGAAAGCAAAGATCCACAAGATCATCGAGCCCGAGGAGGTATTCAAGAGGACCGGTTACTCGCGGCCGCACACCGTTCATTGCGGTCCCGAGGGCATCTACATCAGCACCCTCGGCGGCGGCGGCAAGGACGGCACCAATGGGCCTCCGGGCGTGTTCATAATGGACTGCGAGACGTTCGATGTCCTCGGCCGCTGGGAGATCGATCGCGGACCGCAGAGCCTGCATTATGATTTCTGGTGGAACCTGCCCCGCGACTACATGATCACAAGCGAATGGGCGCTGCCGCCTCAGTTCGAGAACGGGATCGTCCCCGAGGACCTGCTCTCTAACAAGTATGGCCACCGGATCCATTTCTGGGATCTTCGGGCTCGGCGCAATGTGCAGACGATCGATCTCGGCGCCAACCATCAGATGGCGCTCGAGGTACGCCCCGCGCACGATCCTGTTCGCGAGTATGGGTTCCTGGGCGTGGTGGTCGATACCACGAATCTCGAAGGCTCGATCTGGACCTGGTGGCGTGAAGGCGGCAAGTTCTGCATCGAGAAGACCGCGACGATCCCGCCCGAGCCGGCACCCAAAGATCAGTTGCCGCCCCTCCTGCAGGGGTTCGGCGCAGTGCCGCCGCTGGTGACCGACATCGATCTCTCCATGGATGACCGGTTTCTGTACGTCGCCTGCTGGGGAACCGGAGAGATGCGTCAGTACGACGTCACCGATCCCAGGAAGCCGAAGCTCGCGGGCTCGGTCCACATCGGCGGCATTGCTCGCCGCACCCCGCACCCCAACGGCAAGGTCTACGCCGGCGGTCCGCAGATGGTGGAGATCAGCCGGGACGGCAAGCGGGTCTACTGGACCAACTCGCTCTATTCGACCTGGGACAACCAGTTCTATCCTGACGGCGTGCCGGGCGCCGAGGTCATGGCCAACGCAAATGCGGCCGGCGGCCTCGAGCTGGCAAAGGACTATTGGGTGAGCTTTCCTGACGGATACCGGGCGCATCAGATCCGGCTCGAGGGGGGCGACTGCTCGACCGATTCGTTCTGTTATCCATCGGTTCAAGTTTGACCGGATCGGACTGGACGCCTGCCGGGCTATGGTTGGCTGTCGTCGCGAGCGGCGTCTATCACGGGATGAACCCGGGAATGGGATGGCCGCTCGCCGTTTCAGCCGGCCTCATGGAACGAAGCTCGCGCGGCCTCGTGCTGGCGCTCTGGCCGCTGACGGCCGGCCATCTGCTGGCAATATTGGTGGTGATGCTTCCCTTCGCGTTGCTGGTCGCCCTCGTCGAATGGCAGCAGCAGGTCCAGATCGGCGCCAGTCTCCTGGTGATCGGCTTCGGCACCTTCCGGTTCCTCGACCGGCGCCATCCACGGGTGCTGGCGCGCATACGACCGGCGCAACTGGGGCTCTGGTCCTTCGCCGTGGCGATCGCCCATGGGGCCGGACTGATGCTGGTGCCGATCTATCTCGGTCTTTGCAGGACCGCCGGCCTCGACAAGGAGCACGCGGCGGCAGGCGCGCTCATGAACGCCGATCTGAGCATGGCCGTCCTGGTATCCGTGGTCCACTCTGTCGCGATGATCGCGGCCGGCGGATTGTTGGCGTTTCTGGTCTATCGCTATCTGGGTCTTAAATTCATCTCGCGCAGCTGGTTCAACGTGGACGCGACTTGGGCCTTCAGTCTCGTGTTGGTCGGCGCTCTATCGCTCGCAATCAGCCTGGCGAGCCGGCACTGAGCCGGATTGCAATCGTTCGGACCGACCGGCATGGGTACGGATGCGGGGAGATCGGTCGTCGAGTTTCATCGTTCTCACGTCCAGCCTGCACTCCGCCATATCGACAGTCACGGAGCCGAGCCATGACCACCCGACGCGCCGCCTGCAACTGCGGGCAGCTTCACCTTACGATCGAGGGCGAGCCGTCGCGCATCTCCATGTGCCACTGCCTGGAGTGCCAGCGCCGCACCGGCGCCGTGATAAGCAACCAGGCGCGCTTCCGCCGAGAGCAGGTCACTTTCGCAGGTAAGGCGACGGCGTGGAAGCGGACGGCCGAAAGCGGCAACGCGCTGACCTTTCATTTCTGTCCGACATGCGGCTCCACGGTCTACTGGGAGGGCGAAGGCTTTCCCGGATATGTCGCCGTTGCCATCGGCAGCTTTGCCGATCCGAATTTCCCAGCGCCGAGCATCGCGGTATGGGAGGAATCACGCCATCCCTGGGTCGCCTTGCCGCCCGACACGCCGCCCAAACGCGTGCCGAAGCAGGGGTGATGAGCAGCCGGAGGTCTCTTGCCCGGCGCCGGGCGGCTTTGTCGCGCCGGAGGCGAACGCGCCCTGACACGACTCCATTCACCGGGACGGACGACGTGATGCGCATGTGGCAAGACAAGGCCGCCTGAATGCATAATCCGCAACAGCTCCGATGCGGCCGAGGGTTGCCCCTCACGCAGCGCGAGGGCGGATTGTCCTCAGCTTGTCGCCGATCTGGCGGCGCCGCTGCATCAGCTCGTAGTCGGCCTGCAGGCCCAGGAAGAAGCCCTCCGACAGGCCAAAATAACGCGCGAGCCGGAGGTCCGTGTCGGCGGTTACAGCGCGCTTGCCAAGTACGATCTCGTTGATCCGGCGAGGGGGAGCTCCGATGGCTTTGGCGAGCGCGGTCTGCGACAGCGCTATCGGCCTGAGAAACTCCTCCAACAGGATTTCTCCCGGATGCGGATTGGGCAGCAGGTCAGTGGTAGTCGACGATCTCGACTTCGTGCGCATTGTTCTCTCTCCAGACAAAGCAAATCCGCAACGCAAGGACGAATGCAACCGGCAAATCGACTGAGCATGGAAGGCATCAGCTTCTCATCACACGGTGAACTGGGTCATCATGCCGGAATCCTCGTGCTCCAGAATGTGACAGTGCGCCATATATGGGGCGTCTCGGCTCGCCGAATGCGGGAACCGGAGCAGGATCTCGGTTGCACCGCCGGCCGAGATCGGGGCGACGTCCTTCCAGCCGGCGCGCTCGGCTTCCGGGGGCTTGCCATCGCGCGAGACGATGCGGAACTGACAGCCGTGGATGTGCACGGGGTGTAACATCAGGTCGTTTCCTTCCGAGATCCGCCAGCGGAGATCCTGGTTGCGGGCAGCGGCAAAATCCATTCTCTCGATCGAGAACGGCTTGCCATTCACGCCGTTCGCGGAGAGCTGATCCGGTTGCGCCAGCGCCGGATCGGTCAGAATAAGGTTGACCACGCGCGCGACGACCGCCGGATCGGTCTTCCCGCTTTTGACCATCGCCATCAGACCCGCCATTTTGAGCGGCATCATCCCTTGCTGGTCGCGGAACATGTTCATCACCAGCTCCCGGCTCGTCGGCGGAAGCTGCCGGGGCAAGGCCGGCAATACGGCGAGCGATGAGGGGAGCTGCCCCGTCCCATCCGCACCCTCCGGCCTGATCGTGACCAGGGGCAGCGGGCCGTCAAACGGCGGCAGCCGCATGATGTCCTGCGCGACCGGCAGCGTCACAATGTCAAAGGGACGGCCTGCGCGGCCGTCGACGAGCACCTCGAAACGCTCGCCGACGTGGATAAGCAGCTGTTTGAGCTCGACGGGGCTCGCGAGCAGGCCGCCGTCCGAGCCGATGACGTACAGCGAGCGGCCGTCCGATGCCGCGAGTGTGTAGCTGCGCGCGTTCGAGCCGTTGAGTATCCGCAGCCTGATCCAGCCGCGCGCCGTGCGGGCCTGCGGATAACGCGCGCCGTTCACGAGCACGGTGTCGCCGACGTAGCCGTTCGTCACGGCTATGTAGTTCATGCGGTCAAAGAACTGCCCGTCCGGCGTGAAACGGCGGTCCTGAATGATCAGCGCAATGTCGTCGACGCCCCACCGGGACGGCAGCGGCAAACGTCCCGATTCCTCGTCGTCGATGATCAACATGCCGGCCAGGCCCCTGATGACCTCTTGGGCGGTCGCCGGATAGGAATGAGGATGAAACCAGAGCGTCGCGGCCGGTTGATCGACCGCCAACTCGGTGTGCCACTGCTTTCCCGGCGGGATGACCTGATGCGGTCCGCCGTCGGCTGCCCCTGGGATGATCAACCCATGCCAATGCATGGTAATGGTTTCGGGGACGCCGTTGCTGACTTGCACGACCACCTTCTCGCCCCGCCGCACACGCACGGCCGGTCCGAGATAGGGTCCGTTGATGCCGTAAGTTGCCGTATCGTAATTGCCCTGAAGCCGCAGTGAGCCGGGTCGTGCATCGAGTGCAATTTTGCCTTCGGCATTCGCTCTGAGCTCAGCAGGGATCGGCAGGGACGGCCGTGCGCTCTCCTCTGCACGGGCCTTGCTCGCGCAGAATTCTCTCATCATTGAAGCGGCGGCGCCCCCGGCAAGAACCGTTCGTCGTGAGACCTGTATCATCTTTTTCTCCATGCAGCTGGGGAAAGCTCCAAACTCCTCTTCTGCTTGGCGCTTCACGGGCAGATGCGTTCGGGCTCCTTAAGGTGCGACAGACCTTATCACCGTGTGACCGCGACAGCAGGCCGTGAACGCAACCACAATATTTTGCCTGAATCACAGCCGAAACTTCTTTTCGCAGCCACCCTGAGGAGCCCGAAGCATGGGTGCACGTGTCGGATCCCGGCCGGCTTGGACACTTGCTTTTCTGATTTTCCTGATGGGCTCGACGGTTGCCCTGGCTCAAGTGCAGCGGTCGGGAGAGCCTAGCGAAGCCCCCCAACCTAACTTGACGGGTGATTGGGGCGGACTGCGGTCCTATCTTGAGAGTGAGGGCGTCACCTTCACGTTCAATTATACCAACGATTTTCTGGCCAATGTCCGTGGCGGAATTGGACCTGGTGCCGTAGATTTGGGAGTCTTTCAGCCGCAGCTCGACATTGACCTTGGAAAGCTACTGGGCTGGCAAGGGGGCAAGTTTCATACCCACGGCCTCATCACCCATGGGCCGGCCTTTAGTCCGGCGTATCTCGGCAATATTCTGGCTGTGTCGAACCTTGAAGCTGGACCGGTGGCGCGGCTCTACTCATTTTGGTACGAGCAGAGCGCCTTCAATGACCGCTTGTCGGTTCGCGCCGGCCTCATGTCGGCGGATAGCCAGTTTCTCCAGAGCAAGACCGCGGCGAATTTCATAAACAACGGCATCAGTTGGCCTACATTTCTTGCTGCCAATCTGCCGGCAGGAGGCCCGGCGTATCCGCTTCCTGATCCAGGCATTCGCGTACGGATCAAGCCCCTCGATGAAGTGATGCTTCAAGCCGCTGTGTTCAGCGGCGATCCCAGCGGCGGAAACGGCTCCAATCAAAGCGGGCCGCTTCCGGCCGGAACCGTCATCAGCTTTCGCGGTGGCGCGTTTTTCATCACCGAGGCGAGCTATTTGCTGAACCAGGGCAGCGACGCCAGGGGTCTTCAGGGCACTTACAGGATAGGCTACTGGTACCACACCGGCCCACGCTTCGGCGATCAACGCTTTGACAATACGGGCCTCTCGCTCGCCAACCCGCTGTCGACCGCCATCCCTCTCGATCACACCGGCGACTCCGGGATTTACGGTGTTGTCGATCAGATGCTCTACCGCGTCCGCGGGACGACCGACCAGGGCCTGTCCGCGTTCGTCCGTGCCGGTGGCGCGCCGAACGATCGTAATCTGATCAATTTCTATGCCGATGGAGGCTTGCTTTACAAAGGTCTCATACCGCGTCGGCCCGACGACAAAGTCGGGATTGCCGCAGCTTACGCCCGGATCGGGGATAATGCCCGGGGGCTCGATGCCGATACCGCATTGTTCAACAGTTTTTTCTATCCGGTGCGGAGCGGAGAAACCATGATCGAGCTGATTTACCAGACCCGCTTGGCAGCGTGGTGGATGGTCCAGCCTGAGCTGCAATACATCATCCGCCCAGGCGGCGGTGTCCTGAACAACGACGGAAGCTTTCGGCCAAACGCCTGGGTGATCGCAATTCGCTCGGCGCTCAGCTTCTGACCGGCCAATGCCGGATTCGTCGGGCTTGTCACGTCCACTGCATCGTTGCCGGCATGTGTGACCCGTAGACTCCATTCCTTGATGGGCGCATTCCTTGATGGGCGACTGCGCCGGAGCGCTTGGCTGGACCGGTGTTGCCTGCGTCCCTGCGCAGGAACGGACTCATGCGAGTGCAATCAACCTCATCCTTATTCGATGACCTCGTCGGCAATCGACACCAGATTGTCGGAGATTTTGATCCCGAGCGCCTTCGCTGTCTTGCGGTTGATGATGAGCTCGAATCTGGTGGACTGTATCACCGGCAGATCGGCGGGATTCGCCCCTTTGAGAATGCGACCGACAATAATCGCTTGCTGGCGATACGCATCGGCAAGGCTCGTTCCGTAGCTCATCAATCCGCCCGCATCGACATACTCGCGCAGGTTTGCAACCGCTGCGATTCCATTGCGGACCGCAAGCGCGGCTAGTTGCTCCCGCCAAATGAAAAACAAAGGATCGCCGCGCACCAACACCGCGTGAGCTCGCTGTTGGGCGAGCGACGCAAAAACCGGCTCGAAGGCGCCCTCGGCACTGGCCCTGACAGTGAGCAGTTTCTGTCCCAAGGACTCGACTGCTGCCTCCAATTCCCTCGCATCGGACTCGGCGCCAGGACTGTCCGGGTTGATGAGAAAACCCATCACGGTCGCGTCGGGCACCAATTCGTGCATCAATTGGGCAAGTTTCGCCGGCACCAGGTCGATCAGGAAGCTGACGCCCGTGAGGTTACCTCCCGGATGGTTGAAACTGGCGACCAGGTTGAGCTTGACGGGATCGGCGCCGAAGCTGAAGACGATCGGAACTGTAGTCGTGGCAGCTTTCGCCGCGATCGCTGAAACCGACCCGCCGGTCGCGGCAATGACATTCACCTTTCGAGCCACGAGCTCGGCCGCAAGCCGCGGCAATCGATCGTACTTCCCTTCGGCCCAGCGGTACTCGATCGCAACATTCCGCCCTTCGACAAAGCCGGCTTCATTTAGTCCCTGCCTGAACGCGGTGACCAGATGTGCATAAGATTCCGGCGTCGCGCCGTGCAGGAAGCCGATCACTGGCCCTGTCGATGACTGCGCTCGCGCCCCGAGCGGCCAGGCCGCCGCACCCCCGAGCAGAGTGATGAGCTCGCGCCGTTTCACTTTGCAGTACCTCCAGTCTTGCGGTCCGAAGGATAGCAAATCTCGATACGTCAGAAGACTGCTGCGCTGGAAGATTTCGACTCGGCCACTGTCTCTTGTGGCTCAATCCCGCAGCGGCGGCCGAGCTCGTGCTCGGATCAGCCGCCTAGAGCTCCCGGCCGATCATGTGATCCAAGGAGCAGCGGCCGCCGCCGCGCATCACGAAGTAAAGCGCGCAGGCGCCGATCAGGAGCGGATACTCGAAGCCGCCGCCGCTCCAAAAGAACCCCTTGGCTGAGGTGAATCTGACCGCCATGATCATGAAGATCAGCACGGCCGCCGCCGCAAAGCGGGTGAAAAGGCCGAGCACCAGCAAGATCCCGCCGATGAGCTCGGTGCAGCCGACGAGCGTCCCCCAGAATATGCCCGGGCTAAAGCCGATCCGGTCGAACAGCGCGGCATTGCCGCTCAAACCCATTCCTCCAAACATGCCGAACAGTTTCTGGCAGCCATGCGGGATCAGCACGCCGCCGAGCACGACCCGCAGGATCGGCTCCGCATAGCGCTCGACCGAGCTGTATACATTTGCAAGCGCCGGAACATAGAGCCGTGAGCTCGTGTCGCTCATGGTGGGCTGCCCTCCCGATGTGAGCTCCTCTCGTCGCCCGTAATTTGGGACCGAGCCGGTCTCAGGTCAACGTGAAGCATGGCCTCCATTTCGGGCGGACACCGCTATAGCAGGCGGACCTTCGAAACCGCAGCGCCGGGCCGTTGACTGCCGGCTGCGGTGCGAGTGTGTAAGCGCTTCGGGTGATCCGGAGGCGCAGGATCGAGGCATCGGCCGCAAGCTCATGCGGGCGGCGATCGATCACTTCGCGGCGCGCAACGTCCCGGGAATCAGATTGGTCCAGGCGGCCTACCACAACCGCTCTCTCTGCCTGTACACGACGCTCGGTTTTCAGACCCGGGAGCCGCTGTCGCTGATGCAGGGGCCGGCGCTCAACGTTGAATTTGCCGGTTACGACGTGCGGCCGGCTCGCGAGGCCGACATTGCAACCTGCAATCTTTTGTGCCGCCCCGACGACGGTGATGACGGGTGCGGTCAGCTCGTTTCTTTCACGACCGTGACGGTGGTCTTGACCGAATTCGCTATGAAGCAATTTTCATGCGCGGCATGGTGCATCTTGCCGAGCTCTTCGGCGCTGGGCCGCCGATCCCCGCTCCAGACGATTTTCGGGTGCAGCTCGACACGGGTGATGGCCAGCCTCCCCTCGGGATTTTTCTCCATGTGGCCGACAGCCTCGTCCGCGTATGAATCGAGCACGAATTTCTGCCGGCACGCGATAGCCAGAAACGTCAGCATGTGACAGCTCGAGAGCGAAGCGACGAACGCCTCCTCCGGATCGACATTGGCCGGATTACCGAGATAGGCCGGGGCGGCCGTGGCGGTCATGGTATGCCCGCCGTCGAAGCTCCAGGTATGGTCGCGGGGATATTTTTGATAGGAAAACTCAGCGCCGCCGCGCTGCCATTGCAAGCTCACTTTGTGCTCGGACATGCCGCCTTATAGAGCGCGCCCGATCGCGCCACAACGGCTGCCCGCGCCACGCTGGTCAGCTGGAAAGTGGACAAAATCGCGTCCGAGAGCCTGGCAAGCAGCGCTCGAGCCTCGAGGCGATCCCCAACCGGACCCCGCGACAGGCCTTGTCTCCGCGGGAGAGCTCGGGTCCGCGTGGTCAAGCGCGCATGAAATCGAGTGCGAGACTTAAGCGAGCGCGTTCGCCCGCTCGATGGCAGAGATGAGCGGAGAGCCCGCCTCAGCTGATCAATGTCGCCGCAGCCATGGCCAGGCCGACGATGAAAGCGCCCATGCAGGAAAACAGCACCGCGTCTATGACTATTCTGATCATTGCGCCTGCTCCTCCATTGCTCCCTTCGGGAGACGGTCACTGCTCCTCTTCGGGAGACGGCGCTCAGCCAAGCCCCAAAGTTTAGCCGAATGGTGACAAGAGCTTCAGCATGGCTCGGACCGCTCGGATTTTGCTGGAGCGTGGCCCTGCGGCAACAGGTTTTCGCCATGCTGACAGCAGAAATGGCCTTCCGATGTGTCCGGCAGCGAGAATCAGTTACGGGCGTGGATCGTGTTTGTCAGGGTCCTGTCCGTCCCGCTCTGGTTTGTCGCCCGCGCTGGCTTGTTGCCGCCACCCTCGGTCGGCTCCTCCCTCGATTCGCCTGAGCTGGAGGGCGATAGCCGCGGACGCAGCCCTTCGGAGCGGGAATGCCAGAGGTCTCCCGCAGGATTCGTGCAGGACTGTTCGCGGTGCTGAGGGATTCGTATATATAGTGCGGGGCCAGGGCCTGGGTTTGGATGGACGTAAAATGCGACGAGCAGTCATGGGCTCCTGGACGGCGGCTGCGGTTCTCATCGTGTCGGGCGCCACGCTGCTTGCGCCATCGCGCTCGCAGGCCGCAGTGCCGCTCGCTCTCACAACAGCCGCGGAGCAAACCACCCTCACGCAAACAGTGAATTATGTTTGTCGCCGCGGCGCGCATGGGCGGGAATGCTATTACGTATCGCCGCCGAATCGGAGCGTTCGCTATAGCCGGCCCTACGCGAGCCCGTCCTATCGCGCCTGGGGCTATCCCAGCTATGACGATCTCAAATACGATTATCACCACTGGGGAGGCGGTGACGCGCCGGATTAAGATTTGTGAACGGCGCGAAACAGGTCGGCACCCGAAAGCGTTTCCGATCGCGTTGAAGCTGAGGCCGGGAGCTTCCCAGGTAGCCCGGCGTGGGCCCGGTTTCCTGTATTTCGCTCGCCTGCGTGAAAGCCGGCGCACCGCCCGCGCTAGGAGTTGCAACTCTGGGTGTTAAGGAAACCTTCCACGTTGTGGAGAAGGGCGCTTGACAGCGGTCCGAGAATGCGGCGAAAAAGTGTCAGCTGGCTTGCGTGCATGAGCCCTCAAGCGAAGCACTCTCTCAAGGGCAGTAAAATGAAAAAACTGATCGCTACCGTAGCCGCTCTGATGCTCGGGGCTGCCGTTGTCGGCGTCCCGGGACCGGCGGATGCTCGCGTTCGGGTCGTTGTCAGCCCCGTATGCGACGCGTATGGGTGGTGCCCGCCCGCGCACTATCGCAGCTGGTGGACGCCGAACCCTTGGAAGCCCTTCCACCCCAAGAGATACGTGGCTTGCACCAAGCAGGTGGTGCCAAAGCGCGTGCTGTCGCCCGCCTTGGTTTTCCTGGTCGATGCCTGCTACCTCGGCGATCCGTGGTAGGCGCCGGCGCGGCGAAGCCGTCGCAAGCAGTCGTTTGTAAGCCCGTAGGCATCATCCCGACGATCCCGGGGCCGCATGGTGCCCGGCTCGAAGGAGGCGCCCCGATTCGCCATTCGGGGCGCCGGTGACTCATTCCCGCATCAGGACGTTGGGAAGAGCAAGGATCGACCCCGCGCAATGATCCGGCGGTCGATGCCCTGACCGATCGGGCGATCCTCGCCAAGAGCTTGCAATAGCCGCGCAGCTGAAGCGCGCCGAGCCGCCGCATCCAGCGACCGTATCCCGGATGAGCGCAGCGATGTGCGGGGGCCATGACGAGGCCAGCCCCGGATGTCGCTGCGCTCATCCGGGCTACGAGGCCACCAAGGACGCGCGATCTGTGAGGCTTGCGTCCTCCTGTGAGATGACGCGGTGTGCTGACCCGCTTTCAAAGGGAGCCGTCTCATTTGCATCGTCGCGCCATAGGGCGGCTACGAGTTGAATTGCCCGGGATGCCGCCATAGCTTGCTGCTAGAGGTGATAGTGATGGCAGCCAATGCGAGCAACGGCGAGGTCAAACTCGCGCCGGCCGATCGACCGCCAGCCGCCGAATATTGGAGCGACTTCTATTCCTGGCTGATGGAGCAGGCAGCACATGTGCGTGCAGGACGTTGGGAGGCCTTGGATCGCGAGAACCTGGCCGAGGAGATCGAATCGTTGGGACGCGAACAGCTCAACAAGCTCGAAAGCGCGCTGCGCGTCCTGATGATACACATGCTCAAATGGGACCATCAGCCGAGCCTGCGGTCGCGCAGTTGGGTATTGTCCATCGAGGCGCAGCGCGTGGAGCTCGAGGATGTTCTGTCCGACAATCCCGGCCTCAAAGCTCGGATATCAGCGGCGACCGCACGGGCTTACAGGAGAGCCCGAATCGAAGCTGCCAACGAGACCGGATTGGAAAAGAGCGAATTCCCCGAAGAATGTCCCTATACCTGGAATGGCTTCGTCGCGCGCGAATTTACCCGCTGAGCGGCCGCGCAGACGCCTGTAACCCGGGCGAGCGGCGCGCCGACGTGCTCGGAATGGCACCTGGTACGGGCCGCGCCGGGAAATCCAGGGACAGACCCGCATGTCGCCTTCGGGACGCGCCTTGGGCATGACGCCGCTGGTTCACACGTAAGCTGCGCGACTGAGCCGGGGGCCGGGGACGGCGCGTGTCGGGAACACGCTATGTTCAAAACGGTTATACAAGGTCGCGGGCATTTTTTCCCGGTGGCGTAGACGTCCATGGGCTTCGCGGAGCTCGCATCTCATGACCAGTGAAGCCGCTTCAACACGCGCGCGCAGCGTGCCGGGCGCCGCCGGCCGAAGCGAGCGCGCGGACGACGAGCTCTGCATCGATACCATCCGGACCCTCGCCATCGATGCGGTGCAGAAGGCGAATTCCGGCCATCCGGGAACGCCCATGGCGCTCGCACCGGTCGCCTATGTCTTGTGGCAGGAGTTCCTGCGCTACGACCCCGCCGATCCGCTGTGGCCCAACCGCGACCGGTTCGTGCTCTCAGCCGGACACGCATCGATGCTGCTTTACGGCTTGGTGCATCTCGCGCAAGTGCGGCGCGTGGCGGGGACACGGCTCACCGACGAGCCCGCGGTCACCCTCGACGACATCAAGCGGTTTCGCCAGCTCGACAGCGTCACGCCGGGGCATCCCGAATACCGCCACACCACCGGCGTCGAGACGACCACGGGCCCGCTGGGCCAGGGCTGCGGCAACAGCGTCGGCATGGCCATCGCCTCGCGCTGGCTCGCCGCACGTTACAATCGCGCAGACTTGTCGCTGTTCGACTACGACGTCTACGCGGTCTGCAGCGATGGCGACCTGATGGAGGGGGTAGGGAGCGAGGCAGCCTCGCTGGCCGGGCATCTCGGTTTGGCCAATCTATGCTGGATCTACGACAACAACACCGTGACCATCGAAGGTCACACCGAGCTTGCCTTCAGCGAGGACGTCGAGTCGCGTTTCAAGGGATACGGTTGGAACGTGGTGCGGGTGCGCGACGCGAACGACGAGGCGCAAATCCGCGAGGCGTTGACCGCTTTTCGCAGTACCGAGGATCGCCCGACCCTCGTCGTCGTGGACAGCATCATCGGCTACGGCGCGCCGCACAAGCAGAACACGGCTGCCGCTCACAGCGATGCACTCGGCGAGGAGGAGGTGCGGCTGGCGAAGCGGTCGTACGGATGGCCGCAGGACGCACAATTCCTCGTGCCGGATGAAGTGTACGGTCGTTTCAGGACCGGCATTGGCGAGCGCGGCCGCGCGCTGAGCCGGGACTGGGAGACGAAGCTCGAGCAATACCGCCGGCGAGATCGAGACCTGGCGATGGAGATCGATCAATTTTTGTCGGGCACCCTGCCCGATGGTTGGGATCGCGAGCTCCCGAGCTTCGCCGCGAGCGAGAAGGGGATGGCCACCCGGGATGCGTCCGGCAAGGCGCTCAATGCGATCGCGCAACGCGTTCCCTGGCTTCTCGGCGGCGCGGCCGACCTGGCGCCGTCTACGAAGACGCTCTTGTCGTTCGAGGGCGCGGGGAGCTTCGAGCCGGGTCAGGCGGGTGGAAGGAACCTGCATTTCGGCGTGCGCGAGCACGCCATGGGCGCCGTGGTGAGCGGGCTCGTGCTTTGCCATCTGCGCGCATTCGGGGCCACCTTCCTCATCTTCAGCGATTACATGCGTCCGTCCATGCGGCTCGCCGCACTGATGCGCCTCCCGGTGCTCTACGTGTTCACCCACGACTCCATCGGGCTCGGCGAGGATGGGCCGACGCATCAGCCGATCGAGCAGCTCGCTGCGCTGCGTGCCATCCCGCACATGCTCGTGCTGCGGCCCGCCGATGCCAACGAGGTGCGCGAGGCCTATCGGGTCATCATGGGGCTCACGAGCCGGCCCGCGTCCTTGGTCTTGAGCCGGCAGGCATTGCCCGTGCTCGACCGCAGCCGCTATGCGCCCGCCTCCGGGCTCGCGCGCGGCGCCTACGTGTTGGCCGATGCCGGCAACGGCGAGCCGCAGGTCATCCTCATCGGCACCGGGAGCGAGGTTGCGCTCTGCGTGCAAGCCTATGAGCAGCTGCAACGGGAAGGCATTGCCGCGCGCGTGGTCAGCATGCCTTCCTGGGAATTGTACGAGCAGCAGGACGGGTCCTACCGCGCAAGCGTATTGCCGCCGCACATCGGCGCCCGCGTCACGGTGGAGCAGGCGGCGCCGCTCGGATGGGATCGCTATGCCGGCCCGTCCGGCACGATTATCGCCATGCACGAGTTCGGAGCGTCCGCTCCGCTCAAGGATCTCCTGAGGAAATTCGGCTTCACGCCGGAAGCGGTGGTGGAGGCGGCCAAGTCGCAGATCGCCAAGTCGCAGATCGCCAACGCGAAAATTGCCAAGTCGAAAATTGCCAAGTCGAAAATTGCCAAGTCGAAAAGCGCCAAGGCGCGAACCACAGGAGCGCGGCGGGCATGAATCGGGTAAAGGCGCTGCAGGATCACGGCCAGTCGGTCTGGCTCGACTTTCTCGCGCGAAGCTTCATCGCGGACGGCGGCTTGCGGAGGCTCGTGGAGGAAGACGGCGTGCAGGGGGTAACCTCCAACCCGTCCATCTTCGAGAAGGCGATCGGTGATTCCGCCGACTACGACGATGCGATCAGCGCCGCCTTGAAGGCGCGCGACCGCCCGGTCGCCGAGCTCTACGAATGTCTCGCCGTGGAGGACATCAAGCGCGCGGCCGATGTCCTTCGTTCGGTATTCGATGCGAGACATGGAGCCGATGGGTTCGTGAGCATCGAAGTATCGCCGTATCTGGCTGTGGATACGAAGCGCAGCATCGGCGAGGCGCGCCGGCTCTGGCGCGAGGTCGATCGCAAGAACCTGATGGTGAAGATTCCGGCCACCCCCGAAGGCTTGCCGGCCATCCGGGCGCTCACCGCCGAAGGGATCAACGTCAACATCACGCTTTTGTTTTCCCAGGAGGTCTACGAGCAGGTCGTGGAGGCCTACCTCGGCGGCCTCGAGAGCTACGCCGGCAACGGTCGCGATCTTTCCCATATCGCGAGCGTGGCGAGCTTTTTCGTGAGCCGCATCGATACTGCCGCGGACAAACTGCTCGACGAGAGGATCGCGCAGGCGAACGATCCCGACGAAAAGACGCGCCTCACCGCTTTGAAGGGCAAGGTCGCGGTCGCCAACGCGAAGCTCGCTTACCGGCGCTACAAGCGGTTGTTTGCCGGCGAGCGCTGGAACGCCCTGCGGGCCAAAGGGGCGAAGCCGCAGCGCCTGCTGTGGGCAAGCACCGGGACCAAGAACAAGGCTTACAGCGATGTGCTGTATGTGGAGGAGCTGATCGGACCGGACACGGTCAACACCATGCCGCCGGCTACGCTCGATGCCTTTCGCGACCATGGCAGGGTGAGCGATACTCTGGAGCGGAATATCGAGGAGGCAGAACGCGTCTTGCGCGATCTCGATCGCGCGGGCATCTCGCTCGATGCGGTCACCCGGCGGCTGGTCGAGGAAGGCGTGCAACTCTTTGCCGACGCGAGCGACAAGCTGCTGGCTGCCGTAGCGGGAAAGCGCGCCTCATTTCTGGGCGAGCGGCGCGTCGGGGCGGGACGGGGATGATGGCGCCCGCACCGCAGTCTTCCTCGGTGCGGCGGCCGGATCCGTGCACGTTTGTCATCTTTGGCGCATCGGGCGATCTGACCCACAGATTGCTCGTTCCCGCGCTGTACAATCTTGCGGTCGGCGGCTTGCTGCCTTCGGAGCTCGCAATCATCGGCGTCGGGCGAACGAAGCTCTCGGCGGAAGCTTTCCGCGGCGGTCTGGAAAAGGGGCTGCGCCGGTTCGCGACGCGCGAGCTCGAGGCGGGCGTCGTGCGGCGGCTGCTCGCCTGCGTTTCCTACCTCGATGGCGGAGCCGAGGAGCCGCAAACCTACGAGAGATTGCAGCAGGAGCTCGGGCGGATCGAGGCAACGCAGCAGCTGCCGGGCAATCGCCTGTTCTACCTGGCCACGCCACCTTCCGCCTTCGAGCCGATCGCGCGCCGGCTCGGTCAGACCGGACTTGCCCACGAGGGCAACGGCGCCTGGCGGCGCGTGATCATCGAGAAACCATTCGGCACCGATCTCGCTTCCGCGCAGGAGCTCAATCGCAAGCTGCTGGAAGTCCTGCAAGAGGATCAGATCTATCGCATCGACCATTATCTCGGAAAGGAAACAGTTCAGAACATTCTGGCGCTGCGGTTCGCCAACGGCCTGTTCGAGCCGATCTGGAATCGCGATCACATCGACCACGTGCAGATTACCGTGGCCGAGGACATCGGGGTCGGGCACCGTGGCCGTTTCTACGATGCGACCGGGGCCTTGCGCGACATGGTGCCGAACCATCTGTTTCAGCTGCTTTCGCTCGTGGCGATGGAGCCGCCGGCGCGCTTCGAGGCAGGCGCGGTGCGCGCCGAGAAGGCGGAGTTGCTCGACGCCACCCAGGTGCAGAGCGAGGCGGACGCCGTTCGCAATTCGGTGCGCGCGCAGTATCAGGCGGGCTTCGCCGCCAATCGGGCAATCGAGGATTATCGCAGGACCAAGGACGTCGCCCCGACCAGCGCGACCGAGACCTATGTTGCCCTCAAGCTGATGATCGACAATTGGCGCTGGGCGGGGGTGCCGTTTTATCTGCGCACCGGCAAGGCGCTGCGCGCGCGCCTGACCGAGATCGCCATCAAATTCAAGCAGGCGCCGTTTGCGATGTTTCGCGATACTCCGATCGATCGCCTGGCACAGAACTTCCTTGTGCTCGGCATTGCGCCGAGCGAATGCATCAGCTTGAAATTCAATGCCAAGGTGCCCGGTCCTTCCATCGCCCTCACGGGAGTCGGAATGACCTTCAAATACGCGGACTATTTCGATGCCGCGCCGAGCACCGGCTACGAGACGCTGCTGTACGACTGCATGATCGGCGATGCGATCCTGTTTCAGCGCGCCGACGGGATCGAAGCGGGCTGGCGCGTGGTGCAGCCGTTCCTCGATGCATGGCGCAATGGCGGCGGGGAGCGGCTCGCGACCTACAAGGCCGGCAGTGAGGGTCCGCCCGAAGCCGATGAGCTCCTGGCGCGCGATGGACGGCGCTGGCGGCCGATCGAAGCGGGGGAAAAGGGTGCCTGCGCGTAAGCCGCTACTCATCGTCGCCGACGACGCGGAGGCATTGGCGCAAGCCGCCGCGCAGCGGCTCGTCGAGCGTATTGCCCGGGCGCCGAGCCGGGCCGCGATCTGTCTGACCGGCGGCTCCACTCCGGAGCCGCTTTACGAGCTGCTCGCGAGGGAGCCTTACCGCAGCAGGGTGCCCTGGCAGCGAACCCATTGGTTCATGGGCGACGATCGCTTCGTGCCCTCCGGGGATCCGCTGAGCAACATGGGAATGGCGCGGCGCGTGTTTCTCGATCGCGTCGAGGCTCCGCACGAGAACGTGCATGCGATCCCGACGATGGAGGCAAGCCCTGAGATCGCTGCGCGTCATTACCAAGCCGAGCTCGAGCGGTTTTATGGCGGTGACCGGCTGGACCCGGCGCGGCCGCTGTTCGATCTGGTGCTCATGGGCGTTGGGCCGGACGGGCATACCGCCTCGCTCTTCCCGGGAAGCCCGGCACTCCATGAGAAAGAACGTTGGGTCGTGGGTGTGGACAAGGCCGGCTGTGAGCCGTTCGTCCCGCGGGTCACCCTGACGTTTCCCGCTCTGGCATCGACCGGGGAGATGCTGTTTCTGATAAGCGGGGAGGAAAAACGCGATGTGCTTGCCCGCGTGCTTGCGGGCGAGGATCTCCCCGCGGGCCGCGCCCGCTCGGACGGCGGCCAGGTATGGCTGCTCGACCGCGCCGCGGCGCCGCCGGGATATCCGACAATGTGACCGCTTTGTGTCGGATAGCGCACAAGCCATTGCAGAACAAAATCGATTCAGGCTCGAACTTGCGCGCGGTCGCCCGCGTTGTTTCCGGGTACCTGCGGGGAAAGCGCCATGCACTCCGATCTCGATCTCGACCTCATCTTTCCCATTCGCGATGTTCCGTCGGCCGAGCTCATGAGGGTGAAAGCTGCCTGCCTGCGCAATGCGGGCGTCATCGATGCTCACCAGAAAAAGATCGTCGACCAGCGCGCGCAAGAATTCCTGAAGAGGAAGCTCGGGCGCGAGGGGAATGAGGGATGCACCCGATTGGGCGCAGCATTCGTCCTGCCCAGGAAGCGTCACCGGCGCGGACTGCGCAGCGCGGCGTGATCGACAATACAGGCTTCGCGGCGGCCAGGCTCAGTGCGGCGGAAAGGCCTGCGGCGAGGGTCTGGCCTGTTGCTGTCCGCTACGCCGCTGGGGCGCGGCCGGCTTGGCCGGTGTCGGTGAAGGCGCGTCCGCGGCGGGCGATGTTTCAGCAGGGGGCGCCGCGGCGATCACCGGGTTTTTGCAATCGGTAAGCCACACATCGTAGATGGGGTGCTCGACCCCGTGCAGTCCCGGGCTTGCGGCGAACATCCAGCCGCTGAAGATGCGCTTGACCTCCCCTTGCAGAGTGACCTCGGCCACCTCGATGAAGGCATCGGTATTGGACTTCTCCGTGGGCGGTCGCGTGTAGCAGACCCGCGGCGTCACCTGCAGCGCCCCGAACTGCACCGTCTCCCCGATCGCCGCGTCGAAATTGATGATGCGGCCCGTGATCTTGTCCAATCCGGAGAATACCGCGCCCTTGTTCTCGATCTTTTGCGCCGGAGGCTCCGTAATGACCTCATCGCCCGGCTGCGGCGAAGTGTCGGCCGGTTGCTGCGTGCCGCGCGGCAGCTGCTGCTGGCCCTCCGGTAAGCCTGGAAGCGTGTCGACCGAGGCGGTAGTGCCGCCGGGCGGCGGCGCCAGCGGCGCGGACGAAACCCCCGCGGGAGGCCGTCTCGGGACATTGGTCTCGTTGGGATATGGCTGCGGTTGGTAACCCTGGTCGGAACGCAGATCCTGGTACTGCGGATAGCTCGACGCCGGCGCCTGCGGGCGGGCGGCCGGCACGGTCGAAGGCGGACGCGGCGGCTGACCGAACAAGGCCTCGAAAGGATTGAAGAACTGCGCCGTTGCCGGAGCGCTGGCGGCAAAGGCCGCGCCGGTAACGAGCGCAGCGCCGACGCAAGAAGAACGAAGCGACCAGGCCATCGGCGAGTTCGGTTATCCAATCGACTGCGCCGGCATCCCCGCCGGTCTAGATGTGCCCGACTAACACCCGGAATGCGGCGCCCACAGGGCGGGCTCGGGGCATGTCCTTGCCATGTCCCTCATTCCGCGGCGGTTGCAGGGGGAAGGGTAATTGTCTCAATCTTCGACAAGTCGAGCTTCCGTGACGCATGATCGATTTTTGCGAGCACTTGCACGCACCAGTCTCGTTTCAGATAAGGCCGCTTGCGCAGCACCTGCTTCTCAAAATATCTCGTGGTCCTCAACCAGCTCCGGCCCTCGCAAGGCCCTCAGCTCTCCGGCGTCCAGGCCTTGTAATCGCCCGTGGCTTTGGGGCGGCGGCCCTGGGCGAG
This sequence comes from Xanthobacteraceae bacterium, assembly GCA_036557665.1. GTDB lineage: Bacteria > Pseudomonadota > Alphaproteobacteria > Rhizobiales > Xanthobacteraceae > VAZQ01. The sequence continues at coordinate 31,238 of DATBHG010000017.1, forward strand.
AATCGAGCCGGCGGGACGGTATGCGCCGGGGGTACCCGTGAGGTTGGGCTGGTGTGGCTTCCACCACGGTCGCGGAGTGACGGTCTCCTGCGTTGGCGGGACATCGACGGTGTGATGCAGCCAGCCGTGCCATGACGGCGGCACGGTCGAGGGCTCGGCGATGCCGTTGTAGATCACCCACCGCCGCTCGAAGCCGAGCACCGCGTCGATCTTGCCTCGCTTGGTCCGGTAGTAGCGGTTGCCAAATTCATCCTCGCCGACGAGCTCGCCGTAGAGCCAGGTCCACAACTGCGTCCCGAAGGTCTGGCTGTGCCACCAGGTGAAAAAACGCAGGAGAAAGGTCTTCATGCGCTGGCGCCCTGCTCTCGAGATGCGCGGTGATGCCACCCTGCATGCGCCAAGTCCAGCAGCCAAGTCCGGCACCAAGTCCGGCAGCCAAGTCCGGCAGCCAAGTCCGGCACCAAGTCCGGCGCAACCACGCGGTGACTCCCCGGTTCAATGGCGCTACAGGATGCCAAAAGCTGTGACGCCTGCGGCTGCGCAGGCCCGAGGGAGATGCAAATGAAGCCGTTCTCTATCGCCTTGGTTGCCGTGAGCAGTCTTCTGTGCGCTGCCGCCGCATCCGCGCAGGCCCCTCTGCCGACTCCCTCGGCGGCGCATCCCTGGGTGCAGGGCGCGCCCTTTCCCGAGCCCTCGGAGGAAGTGCTGGGCGCCACTGCAAACGGCAAGCTTTACGTGTTTGCGGGCCTGGCGCCCGGCTGGAAACCAAAGGGCCTGGTGCTCGAATACGACCCCGCATCCAATCAGTGGACAAGGAAACGGCCGATGCGCGTTGCCGCGCATCACGTCGCCTTTGCAACGCTGAACAACAAGATCTACGGCTTCGGCGGGTTCACTTATCCCGAGAGCGGCAGTCCCGGTTGGAACCCGACCAACAGCGTATGGGAATACGACCCTTCAGCTGACGAATGGAAAGAGCTCGCGCCCATGCCCACCAGGCGCGGAGCCGCCGCAGCTGGCGTCGTCAACGGCAAGATCTACGTGACGGGCGGGGTCAATTCGCTGCCCGGAGTGAGCGAGAACGGAATTCATCCCGCCCGCCCGCAGAATGTGCTCCCCACGGTCGAAGAGTACGACCCCGCTACGAACAACTGGAAAACGCTGCGCTCGCTGCTGCTTCCCCGCAATCACCACGTCGCGGTCGGCGCGGGGGACAAGCTCTATGTCATCGGCGGGCGAGTGGGGTCGGCTTTCATATCGAGCGGCAGCAACAATGTGGATCTGGTCGAGATGTACGACCCCTCTTCCGGCCTCTGGTCGGCGCGCGCGCGGATGCCTACGGCGCGCAGCGCCATCGCCGGCGCACTGTACAACAACCATATTCTGGTCGCCGGGGGCGAGGTGCAGGACCAGCGGTGGCTCGCTGCTTTCAAGGCAGTGGAAGCGTACGACACCACCACCAACCAGTGGCAGGCGCTTCCTTCCATGCCGCACCCGCGCCATGGGCTTGCTGCCGGCGTGATCGGCAACCGCTTTTACGCCGTGAGTGGCGACGGCCAGTCCGCCGGCAACGGCATCGAGCATTCCGCTCTGCCGTACAACGAGATCCTGCAACTCGATCTTGTTCTGAAGTAAATGAGCGTCCGGAGGGGGGGCAGGTCCAATCGGCTCTGTCGATTTGGGCCGTAACCCGCTGCGTCCCGGCGGTACGCGCGCGATACCGGCTGGCGCCGGTATCACTGCGCTAAATCCGCTCTACGAGGATGCAATAAACGGCCCGCCAAACATCCCTGTGGACGGACGGTTTCCGAATCAGCGAGATCAGTCCATTATGGGTTGCGGGCCCAAGTCCCCCTCCCTCGGTGGCTCCACAGCTTTCCCCCACATTTAGCTTTTCTTCATAGCTGTCATACTAGCTCTTGACGAACGGCGCCTTGTCATCCTAACTTCAAACGGTTCGGCGCGAGTGGTTCGAAGTCCCGCCGGGCGCTTCTCCCGAAGGGGTTTGCGTAAACCGCTCCGTTGCCGAATGGCGCCGGAAAGCGGCTTTGTGCCTTGCGGGAAAGACGCACCGGACGTGCCGGAAGCCGGGGTCGGCCCACGAAATCAGACCCCGGGGCAGCGCGTTGAGCAGATTTCCCACGAGCCATCCCTATCGCGGCTGGAGGCCAGAGCCGCGGCGGGTGCCATCGCGACGGCTTACATGAAGGGGGGATCGTCCCCGGGCCGCCGCGCCAACGCTAATGAGGCATGAGGATGCGGATAGAGCGGCGCTACACTCGAGAAGGGCAGTCTCCGTATTCCGGTATCGAGTTCCGGCTCACGGGAAGCGAAATCCGCAACCCGGACGGCTCGGTGGTCTTTCACGCCGAGAACATCGAAGTGCCTGCGTCCTGGTCGCAGGTCGCCGCCGACGTGCTCGCGCAAAAATATTTCCGCAAGGCCGGGGTGCCGGTGCGCCTCAAGCCGGTGGACGAGGACAGCGTGCCGCCATGGCTTCGCCGGTCGGTAGCGGACGCGGAGGCTCTCCAGGCCTTGCCCGAGAAGGAGCGCACTGCAGGGGAGCATTCCGCAAAACAGGTGTTCGAGCGGCTTGCCGGCACCTGGACCTACTGGGGCTGGAAAGGGGGCTATTTCGACACCGAATTGGATGCGCGCGCCTTCTTCGACGAGCTCGTCTACATGCTCGCGATGCAAATGGCGGCGCCGAACTCGCCGCAGTGGTTCAACACCGGCCTGTTCTGGGCCTATGGCATCGATGGTCCGAGCCAGGGGCATTTCTACGTCGACCACAAGACGGGCAAGCTCACGAGGTCGAGGACCGCCTACGAGCACCCGCAGCCGCACGCGTGCTTCATTCAGTCCATTGCCGATGATCTCGTCAACGAAGGCGGCATCATGGACCTGTGGGTCCGCGAGGCGCGGCTGTTCAAATATGGCTCCGGCACGGGCTCGAACTTCTCGAGGCTGCGCGGGGAGGGCGAGCGGCTGGCGGGCGGCGGCAAATCATCGGGGTTGATGAGCTTTCTCAAGATCGGCGATCGCGCCGCGGGCGCGATCAAGTCCGGCGGCACCACGCGGCGCGCTGCCAAGATGGTGATCGTCGACACCGATCACCCCGACATCGAGCAGTTCATCGACTGGAAGGTGATCGAGGAGCAGAAGGTCGCCTCGCTCGTCACCGGCTCGAAGATGAACCAAAAGCACCTCAAGGCCATCATGAAGGCCTGCGTGCTCTGCGAAGGCTCGGGCGACGATTGTTTCGATCCCGAGAAGAATCCGGTGCTGCGGCGCGAGATCAAAGCCGCGCGAAGGGACCACGTGCCGGACAATTACATCAAGCGCGTGATCCAATTTGCGAAGCAGGGATACACCGATATCGAATTTCCCGTTTACGACACCGATTGGGACTCGGACGCGTATCTGACCGTCTCCGGACAGAACTCGAACAACTCCGTTCGGGTCACCGACGAGTTCCTCAAGGCGGTGGAAGCGGACAGCGACTGGGACCTGTTCTGGCGCACCAAGCCCACGAAAATCGCAAAGACGGTCAAGGCGCGCGCGCTGTGGGAGAAGATCGGCTATGCGGCATGGGCCTGCGCCGATCCCGGCCTGCAATATCACACCACGATCAACGACTGGCACACGTGCCCGGCGGCGGGGCCGATTCGCGCCTCGAATCCGTGCTCGGAATACATGTTTCTCGATGACACCGCCTGCAATCTGGCGTCGATGAATCTGCTGGCGTTCCGGCGTGCGGATGCGGCAGAGGCGCAAGCGCACCGGCAGTTCGACCTGGAAGGCTACGAGCACGCGGTGCGGCTGTGGACGATCGTGCTCGAAATCTCGGTGTTGATGGCGCAGTTCCCCTCGCGCGAGATCGCGCAACTCTCCTACGAGTACCGTACGCTGGGCCTGGGTTACGCCAATCTGGGCGGTCTCTTGATGTCGTCGGGAATTCCCTACGACTCGGATGCGGGGCGCCAGATTGCAGGCGCGCTCACCGCGATCCTGAGCGGGGTGAGCTACGCCACGTCGGCGGAGATGGCTTCACTGCTCGGCGTCTTCCCCGGCTTCAGGAAGAATCGCGAGCACATGTTGCGCGTCATCCGCAATCACCGCCGCGCCGCCCACGGCGAGCGCACCGGCCACGAGAGGGTCGCGACCCCGCCGGTTCCGCTCGATCACAAGGCTTGCCCGGATGCGCGCATGGGCGAGCATGCCAGGCGCGCCTGGGACCGCGCGCTCTCGCTCGGCGAGCAGCACGGCTACCGCAACGCCCAGGTCTCGGTGATCGCCCCGACCGGCACCATCGGCCTGGTGATGGATTGCGATACCACCGGCATCGAGCCCGACTTTGCGCTGGTGAAATTCAAGAAGCTCGCGGGCGGCGGCTATTTCAAGATCATCAATCGCGCGGTGCCGGAAGCGCTGCGGGTGCTGGGCTATTCGCCGGGGCAGATTGCCGAGATCGAGACCTATGCGGTCGGCCGCGGCAGTCTTGCCCATGCCCCGGGCATCAATCACGCCATCCTGCAGCAGAAGGGCTTCTCGTCCGAGGCTATCGCGAGGCTCGAACGGGCGCTCCCCACCGCTTTCGACATCAAATTCGTGTTCAACAAATGGACACTGGGCGAGGACTGCATGGCCGGGTTGGGAATAGGCGCGGAGAAGCTCGCAGACCCGCGCTTCGATCTGCTCGCGGCGCTCGGCTTCACCAGACGCGAGATCGAGGCGGCCAACGTGCACGTCTGTGGGGCGATGACGCTCGAAGGCGCGCCGCACCTGCGGCCGGAGCACTACCCTGTCTTCGACTGCGCCAATCCCTGCGGGCGCAACGGCAAGCGCTACCTCTCGGTCGAGAGCCACATCCGCATGATGGCGGCGGCGCAGCCCTTCATCTCGGGTGCGATCTCCAAGACCATCAACATGCCGAACGATGCCACGGTCGAGGACTGCAAAGCGGCCTATCTTCTTTCCTGGAAGCTCGCGCTCAAGGCCAATGCGCTCTATCGCGACGGCTCCAAGCTCTCCCAGCCGCTGCAATCGCAGCTGATCGCCGACGAGGAGGAGGACGACCACGTGATCGAGGCCTTCGTCGAGAAGCCGGCGGCAGCGCGAGCGAGTGCGCTGGCGGAGAAGGTGGTGGAGAAGGTGGTCGAGCGTATCGTGGTCATGCGCGAGCGCGAGCGCATGCCCGACCGGCGCAAAGGCTATACCCAGAAGGCGGTCGTGGGCGGCCACAAGGTGTATCTGCGCACCGGGGAGTATGACGACGGGCGCCTGGGCGAAATCTTCATCGACATGCACAAGGAGGGCGCGGCGCTGCGCTCGCTCCTCAACAATTTCGCCATCGCGGTCTCGCTCGGGCTGCAATACGGCGTGCCGCTCGAGGAATATGTCGATGCCTTCACGTTTACCCGCTTCGAGCCGTCAGGTCCGGTGCAGGGCAACGACTCCATCAAATATGCCACCTCGATTCTCGACTATGTGTTCCGCGAGCTCGCGGTGAGCTATCTGGAACGCTTCGATCTCGCCCATCTGGACCCGACCGAAGGCGGCTTCGACGCGCTCGGCAAGGGCGTGGCGGAGGGCAAGCCCGCCCCGTCGGCGACCAGATATGTCTCGCGCGGGCTCACGCGCTCGCGCACCGACAAGCTCGCGGTTCTGACCGGAGGCGCGGCGAGCGAGCCGCGGACGTCCCCGCCGGAGGCCGGCGAGGGCGGCGCGCGCAGCTCCGTTTCCTCTTCCGCTCCCTTTGCCGGCGACGCTCGGGGCGGTGGCGCGAACGTCACCGCTTTTGCCGGCCGGGAAGCTCGCACCGAAACCGCGGGCAGCGTCGCGCTCAAGGCAGAGCCCGAGCAGAAGCTCTCGCCCGCCGCCCAGCTCCAGCAGCACCAGCAGGCCTCTGCCTTCGCTGAAGGGCGCGCCCAGGCGCGCGCGGCCGCGGCGGAGAAGCGTGCCGAGGCCAAGGCCAAGGGCTACGAAGGGGAAGCCTGCGGCGAATGCGGCAACTTCACCCTGGTGCGCAACGGCACCTGCCTGAAATGCGACACCTGCGGCAGCACCACGGGGTGCAGCTGACGGGGCTCGCGCGTGAACATCTCGCCCATGTCGGTGCGTTGCGACGCGGATACGATGTGGGTCGAGCTGAGCGATGGCCGCACGCTTGGTATTCCGCTCGCCTGGTTCCCGCGGCTTTTGCGGGCGAGCCCCGCGCAACGCAAGCAGGTCGAGCTCACGCGCGACGGCCTGCATTGGGGCGACATCGGCGAGGACATCTCATTGGCCGGTCTGCTGGCGGGTCCGGGTGGCATGACCGGACGGACTGATCGGGTGGCGTAAGCCTGCTCTGGAGGCGAATTCCCGTATTTGGGACATCCGCCCTCGGGTTCGTTTGGCCATGTGCGGTCCCGGGTGTCCGTTTCGCCAGGGCTAGGAACAACGCTCTTGCTTTCGTAGGGGCGAGGCATGCCTCGCCCTGTTGCAGCACGGCAAGCGGATCGAGGGCGACCCGGTGCGGGGCACCCCAAAAAACGCTGCGCGTTTTTTTGGACCCCGGGTCGCCCCTACGAAACTCCGGTCAGCGATCTGGCAAGGCGAGCTCAACCGGAGCGCGCGCGAGATTCGGAGCTCTCTGTAAACAACAGGAAATTTACAGGGATTTTTCCTCTGCAGGTTGAGCCAGCAAGTTCAGCCGCTAATCAAGCGGTTCTTTGAAGCGTCTCTTGTTTTCGTAGGGGGCGAGGCATGCGTCGCCCTGTTGCAGCACGGCAAGCGGATCGAGGGCGACCCGGTGGGTCGCCCCTACGAAACTTGCGTTTGTCACGTTGGTGTTTTTAGATCGCTGCAGGGAGGCGTAGCCAATCTACAGATTCCGCTGTTCAAAAAGTCCGCAACTAAGGGCTTGTGCAATTAGCGGCTTTTGCAACTAACGGCTTGTAGACATTGAAACGTAGCTCGTGTATAAAAGCGTATCCTTCAGAGCTGTGACCAATTGACTGCATCCTGGGCCCGGGCGGGAAACCGCGCCGGGCTTTATGCTTCTCGACGAGCATGACGCGGTCGCAGATGCGCGTGCGTCAATGCATCTTTTTCGGCCAAAGGAGGACAAGGCATGCAGCTCCGACAAGGCCAAAGCGGCAATCCGGGAGTGCGCGGCACTTTCGCCGGATGGTCGAGGAGCGACACGCCGACAAGAACGATGCGTGCATCATCTTTCGGCGGCACTCCCGCTGTGTTGCCGCCGTTGCCTGTTAATTGCCCTGTTATCTGCCTGTTATTCCCTGTTCTGCCCCTGTCCATTTCGGCAGGTTGTCCAGGTTTGGCGGGCTTTTTCACAGATTCTCGCATTGCCCCCGCCCCCATTTACAGGGATTTACAGGGGCGCCTGCGCAACGAGGACGGGTGGCGCTTCGGTCTGCGCAGGCCGGCGCTGCTCCTGCACGTCGCCGGCACGTGCCGGCCGACGCTCGGCGACTGATCGCGGCATGTTGACGCGCAGCACCCGGCTCGACGCCGTGCGGTCTTGCTTTCAATTGCCAGAACGGGGTGAAGTGGCTATAGCTCGACAAATAACGCGCTCGACCCCGGCCTCATACACTGCCGTGGAGCGGCGCGATAATTATGAGGCACTGACCTTTCCCCGAGACGCCTTCGCGTGCTCGGGGATTGTTTTAGCGCATACACCCTGGCGTAGAGCAGACGCATGCCCTGACGGATAGGCGGAGCGTGGCTCTGGCCCACCCCTGCCGCCAACGCAATCAGTTGCCCCGCCCCTTTGCCGGCGCGAGTTGGGCGAGTGCCTTTTCTCCCGAGATCGGGTGCTTCGCGTCGAGCGCGGCAAAGTCGCCTTCACCGGCGAGCGCTCCTTCCAACAGCTTATGATACTGCCGGCGCGGCACTTCGATGGCGCCGAAGGTGCGCAGATGATCCGTCACGAACTGGGTATCGAGGAGCCTGAACCCCCCGGCCTTCAGGCGGGCAACGAGATGCACCAGCGCGACCTTGGAAGCGTCGCGCTCGCGGTGGAACATGCTCTCGCCGAAGAAGGCGCGACCCAGCGTCACGCCGTAAAGCCCGCCGGCGAGCTTGTCGCCGTCGTAGACTTCGAGGCTATGGCAATGCCGCCTTTCGTAGAGCTTGCGGTAGAGCGCGCGGATGCGGCCGTTGATCCAGGTACGGGGGCGGCCCGGCCACGGCTCCGCGCAGGCCTCGACCACGGCGTCGAAGTCGCGGTCGATCGTCACGGTGAAACGGTCGGAGCGCACGGTCCGTGCGAGCCGCGTGGAGACGTGAAACCGGTCGAGCGGGATGACGCCACGCTTCTCCGGCTCGATCCAGAACAGCGCCGGATCGTCCGCGCTCTCCGCCATGGGAAATATGCCGCAGGAATAGGCCTTGAGCAGCACTTCCGGCGTGATCTCGATCAGAGCCGATTCACGGTTGGCCATGCGGTTGCGTCCTCTCGGCGCAGATGCCTGTGGAAGATAGGCTGTGATAAGGTGGGATGCGAGAGTCTCCCCGTGCCAACGCGACCTGCTGCGCAGCCGTTCCGTTTCGTCGCGATCATCGCCGTCTGGCTGGTCGTGGTCCAGGCATTCCTCGCGGGTGTGGCGGCGGCGTCTGCGGCGATGCCCCTCCCGGATTCAACGGGCGCGGTCTGCCATGGGGCATTGCAGGCCAAGCCAGGCGATGCGCCGGGCTCCGACTCGACCCAGGCATGGCACTGGTGTTGTACCGCGTGCGTCTGCACCGCACCCGCGTTGCCGCCCCGGGCTGCACCGGTCGACTTTGGCTCCGCATGCTCGGTTCGCATGACGACGCCTCGATCGGTCGTCCTCATTCTCGCGCGCGGCGCCCGTCGCGCAGGGCAATCGCAAGCACCCCCGGGCCGGGCATGATCTGACCCGTGCCGCGAGCGTCCCCGCGCTCGCACCTTGCGCCTCGACCCTGGAGAGTGAAGATGATTCGCGAGCTCGTTCTCGGCGCTGCCGGCGCCGTCTGTTTGTTTGCTGCCGCATCCGCGCACGTCACCTTGGAAAATCCGCAGGCTGCTGTCGGCGCGCCGTACAAGGCAGTGCTGCGAGTTCCGCACGGCTGCGAGGGTTCCGCCACGACCGCGTTGCGCATCCGTGTGCCAGAGGGACTGATCGCGGTGAAACCCATGCCGAAGCCTGGGTGGAAGATAGAGACCGTCGTCGGGAAATATCAGAAGACCTACGACTACCTCCACGGAGCAAAGCTATCCGAGGGAGTGGTCGAGATCAGCTTCATCGGAGGCAATCTTCCTGACGCCTATTACGACGAGTTCGTCTTCACCGGCTTCGTCATCGGCGACCTCGAGCCCGGCAAGACCCTTTACGTGCCCGTCGTGCAGGAATGCGAGAAGGGCATCAACCGGTGGATCGAAATCCCGGCTGCCGGGAAGTCGTCGCAGGACTATCCCGAGCCTGCCCCGGCGTTGAAGCTGCTGCCCAAGATGTAGCGTCGCCGTGCTCTCGCGCCCCCCGCCGGGCCTCCTGCGCGGATGCCCGCGCTGCATCTGCGCGCTCCTGCTGCTGCTGGCGTTCACAGCGGGCGCGTACGGGCATGCCGCTCTGGTCAGGGCAGCGCCTTGGGACGGTGCCGTGGTCAAGGAGGTCCCCTCCGCGCTCACGCTGACCTTCAACGAGCCGATCACGCCCCTGTTCATCCGTCTTGTCGGGCCTGACGGCAAGGCGATCCCGGTCGGCGATGTGGTCGCGGAGAACGCAACCGTCCGCATTCCGGCCCCGCCCCTCGAGCGAGGAAGCTACGTCTTGAGCTGGCGCGTGATCTCCGCCGACGGCCATCCGGTCGGCGGATCGGTCGTCTTCTCGGTCGGCGCTCCAGGCAGATCGTCCGCATCCGAGACCGAGCAAAGTGGTGGCACCGGCGTCATTGCCGCCCTGTGGATTCTTCGATTCACCGTCTACATGGGGCTGTTCGTCGGGATCGGCGGGGCGGTCTTTGCCGCTTGGGTCGCCGATGATCGCGCCGGAGCGCTCGCGGCTGTGCGCGCGGTCGCGCTCGCAACCTTGGCCGCGGGGGCTTTCGCGGCTTTGGGGGGCATCGGGGTGCAAGGCATGGACGCACTCGGCCTGCCGCTGTCGGCATGGCGAGAAGCGGCCACATGGCAAACGGGTTTGAGGACATCCTACGGCCTCACGGCAGTTGCAGCAGCTTGCGCGCTGCTCGCCGCCGGTTTGTCGCTGCTGCCGAGCTCTCGGCGCCGCGCGCGCGTTCTTTCAGTTGCGGCGCTCCTCGGCGCGGCACTCGCTCTCACGCTGAGCGGGCACGCGGGCACGGCCAGCCCGGAGGCGGTGAGCCGGCCGGCACTGGTCCTGCACGTCGCCTGCGCCATCTTCTGGATCGGCTCGCTGCTGCCGCTGCTGGCAATGCTGCGTCCAGGCAAGGAGGGCGCTTCGTCCCTCGGTCGGTTTTCGCGGGCAATCCCGATGCCGGTCGCAATTGTGCTCGCGAGCGGGAGCGCACTTGCTCTCGTTCAGATCGATCGGATCGATGCGCTATGGGAGACGCGCTATGGGCAGGTGCTGCTGTGCAAGCTCGCTCTGGTTTGCGTGCTGCTCGCGCTTGCGGGGCTCAATCGCTACCGCCTGGTGCCGAAGCTCGCCTGCTATGGTGCGGCTGCCGTTTCGCCGTTGCGCAGGTCCATTGCCGTCGAGCTGCTCCTCGCATTCGCCATCCTCGCGGCGGTCACGCTCTGGCGCTTCACCCCGCCGCCTCGCGCATTGGCGGTTGCAGCGCCGATCTCCATCCATTTGCATGGTGAAAGGGCCATGGCGGACATAGAGATCGCGCGCGCGAGCGGCCCGGGTGCCGGCGCTCGTGCAAGCGTGCTCGTTCTCGATGGCGATTTCCAGCCGCTTTCGGCCAAGGAGGTGACGTTGGTGCTCGCCAGTCCCGGATCCGGGATCGAGTCGATACGCCGGCGAGGCGCCGCAATGGGAGAAAGTACCTGGCGGATCGATAATCTGACCATCCCGGTTGCGGGGCAATGGAACGTGCGAATGGAAGTGCTGGTCAATGATTTCGAGAAGGTGATGCTCGAGGAGACGGTGCGATTGCCGAGAGTGCCGTGAGGTGAGGAGAGGGTGCAACGGCGCGTGTCGCTCCATCCCTCTTCCGCGTGGGCAAAATCGCACGCGCGCCGTGCCCGCACGCGGACGACACGTCAGACGATTTTGCCAGCCCCCGGCCGGCAGTGTGCCTGCTCACGTCAGAGCGCCGGTCGCGAGGAAGTCCTCGAGCCAGTGGATGTGATAATCGCCGTCGATGATGTCCTTCTCGCGCACGAGGGCGCGAAACAGGGGTACGTTGGTTTCTATCCCGTCGATGACGAACTCATCGAGCGCGCGTTTGAGCCGCATCAGGCATTCGCCCCGCGTTTTGCCGTGCACGATGAGCTTGCCGACGAGCGAATCGTAGAACGGCGGGATCGAATAGCCGTGATATACCGCGGAATCCACCCGCACCCCGAGCCCGCCAGGGGGATGGTAATGGACGATCTTGCCGGGGGATGCGCGAAAGGAGACCGGGTTTTCCGCATTGATGCGGCACTCGATGGCGTGGCCGTGAAATTTCACGTCATCTTGTGCCAGCTCGAGATCGCCGCCGGCAGCCACCCGGATCTGCTCGAGCACCAGATCGATGTCGGTGATCATCTCGGTCACGGGATGCTCGACCTGGATGCGGGTGTTCATCTCTATGAAGTAGAAGCTCCCGTCCTCGTAAAGGAACTCGACCGTTCCGACGCCGAGATATCCGATCTCCCGCATCGCCTTGGCCACCATGTCGCCGATCGAATAGCGCGCGGCCTCGTTGAGGGCGGGTGAGGGGCCCTCTTCCCAGACCTTCTGGTACCGGCGCTGCAGCGAGCAATCCCGCTCGCCGAGGTGAATGGCGTGGCCCCGCCCGTCGCCGAGCACCTGAATCTCGATGTGACGCGGCCGGGCAAGATATTTCTCGACGTAGACTGTGTCCTCGCCGAACGCCGCCTTCGACTCGGCGCGGGCGATCGCGATGGTTTTTGCCAGCTCTTCCGATGTGTGCGCGACCTTCATGCCGCGGCCGCCCCCGCCCCCCGCCGCCTTCAGCAGCACGGGAAAACCGATGGATTGCGCTACCGCCAGCGCCTCGTGCTCCGAGGACACCGGGCCGTCGGATCCCGGCACGATCGGAATCCCAAAACCGCTCGCGGTGCGTTTGGCCTCGATCTTGTTGCCCATGAGCCTGATATGCGCCGGCTTGGGGCCGATGAAGTGGATATTGTGCTCTTCCAGGATTTCTGCGAAGCGCGCGTTTTCAGAAAGGAACCCGTAACCCGGATGCACTGCGTCGGCGCCGGTGATCTCACATGCGGCCAGCAGGGAAGGAATGTTCAGATAGCTATCGCGGGCAGGCGGCGGGCCGATGCACACGCTTTCGTCGGCAAGCCGCACATGCATGGCGTCCTCATCGGCGGTGGAATGCACGGCGACGGAGGCGATGCCGAGCTCCTTGCAGGCGCGCAGCACGCGCAACGCTATCTCCCCGCGGTTTGCGATCAGGATCTTGTCGAACATTGCCGGGCCGGCAGACGCTATTCGATGATCATGAGCGGCTCGCCGAATTCGACCGGCTGGCCGTCCTCGATCAGAATCTGAATCACGGTTCCCTCGCGCGGGGTGGGAATCTGATTCATCGTCTTCATCGCCTCCACGATGAGCAGAGTGTCGCCTGCGCGAACGCGCGTGCCGACCTCCACGAATGGCCGCGCGCCGGGCTCGGCGGCGAGATAGGCGGTGCCGACCATGGGTGAGGTCACCACGCCGGGGTGCTTGGCGGGATCGACCAACCCGGCATCGACCGGACGCACCACCGCCTCGATCGGGATTGCCGGGGCGTTGTGCACCACAGCGCCCGCAGCCTGCGCATGGCGGGCGACGCGAACGCGCTGACCATCGCGCTCGAATTCAATTTCCGTGAGCCCGGTCTCATCGAGCAGGCGCGCGAGCTCGCGAATGAGATCGTGGTCGATCGGCATGCCTGCGTCGGCGCCCCCTTTCCTCTTGCGGTCGCTGCTCATCGGCCCGGCTCTGGCGCGCGAGCGGTCACGAGCGCAGACAGTCCCGCGAGGGCAAGCGCATACCCGCTTACGCCGAAACCGCAGAGCGTGGCTTTGGCGACCGGCGCAATCCGGGACTCATGACGGAAGCTCTCCCGCGCGAAGATGTTGCTGATATGGACCTCGATCACGGGCAGGCTCACGGCGGCGATGGCATCACGCAGGGCAATGGACGTATGGGTATAGGCGCCGGCGTTGATGAGGATGCCGGCCGCGCCTTTTGCGGCCGCTTCGTGCACCCACTCCACCATCTCGCCTTCATGGTTGGACTGCCGAAATTCAATATCGAAGCCATGGCGCTTGGCCGCCTCGCGGCAAAGCATCTCCACATCCTCGAGCGTAGCCCGCCCATAGATCTCGGGCTCGCGCGTTCCCAGGAGATTGAGATTGGGGCCGTTGAGAACGTATGCGGTCTGCGCCATGGAAAAGTCCGGGGGGCCGCGGCGGACGGACTTGCAGTTATAAGCATCTGGCGCAGAAAGGAAAAGTTATACGTCTCCCGAGAGCCCCGGGAAGGGGGAGGTCGATGAGCAATGCGGGCCGGGAAGGCGGCTGAAACGGAATGGAATCGATCGGTCTGCTGGCGCGAGGGCCGCCGGCTCGGATGGTGGGACGATACTCCGGATCCGGTCGCCCCTGCCGCTTTGGAGGGGCGGTATGCCCCGGTGGATGGTCGATATCAGCAGGCTGACTTGCCGCAGCGCGCCGTGTTGATCTTCTCGCGCAACGCTTCGAGACCGACGGCGCCGACCACCACCTCGCCGTTGACAACATAGCTGGGCGTTCCGTTGAGACCCAAGGCGTCCGCGAGCTTGAAGCTTTCCTCGATCTGCGTCTTGACCTCCGGGCTGGCCATGTCCTTCTCGATCCGCGGCACGTCGAAGCCCACCTCCTTGGCGACCGCGAGCGCGCGCGCCTGGTCTGCCTGCCCGCGGCCGCCCAGCAGCTTGAGATGGAATTCGAGATATTTCTTGCCGCCGGTCTTGTCCTGCATGCGCGCGGCAGCGGCAACGTGCGCCGCCTGCACCGAGCCGTCTCCCAGCACGGGAAACTCCTTGAGCACGAATTTGAGCTTGCTGTCGCTCTTGAGCAGATCGAGCATGTCGCTCATCGCGCGCTTGCAGTAGCCGCAATTGTAATCGAAGAACTCCACCAGCGTGACATCGCCCTGCGGGTTGCCGAGCGTGACCTGTCGCGGAGAGCTGAACAGGGCGGCGCTGTTGTCCGCGACAGCTGCCTTGTGCTTCTCGGCATCGGCGAGGGCCTGTTTCTTCTCGAGCTCCGACATCACGTCCTGCAGGAGCTCGGGATGCGCCAGCAGGTATTCCTTCACGATGCGCTCGATCTCGCCGCGCTGATCCGCCGTAAAGGATTGCGCCTGGACGGGAGCGGACAGGAGCAGCGCCACAAGCACGGCAAGCGATGTGGCAGCGAATGCGCGAAGGCGAGATTTCATGTGCATCTGTCCCTGGATCAATGGTTCAGTAAAGCTTTCTGCGGCGGCTTATAGCTGGCGATATCGTCGGCTTTCACCCAACCTGGCGAGCCGATGGGAAACCGCATCTTGGCACGATTGGCGATCTCGCGCGCCGTTTTCAGATCTCCCCGCGTGAAGGCGGCCTGCGCCGAAGCGAGATCCGCGTGTGCGAGGTCGTTCTTTTGTCCATAGGCCATCGCGAGCTGGCTGAAACCGTCGGACGATTCCGGCTCCCGGTTCACTGCGGCTTGCAGGATCGATACCGCCTCGTCCAGATGCGACCGATCGTTCGAGGCGATCAGCGCCTGTCCGAGCATGATCTGAATGAGCACCGGATTGGGTGCGAGATGGACTGCCTCGCGTAGCGGTCCGATCGCCTCGGCCGGCTTGCCGCCCTCCAGCAGCATCTGCCCCTTGAGCTCGTGGAAATAAGGATTTTGCGGCTGCGCGTGAATGAGTGCATCGACTTGCGTCAAGGCAACCCGGGCATCGGCGAAACGCATGGCGGAAATCGCGCGGGCATATCGCGCAGGCAGGCTGCTGTCGCTCGGCGGATAGCGCCGTGCCACCGCGTCGGGCCGCTCGAGGAAGCCGAAGAGCTTGGCGCGCATGAGATCGTGCCGCGCTTGCAGGGCCGGCGGGTCTTTCGTGTTCCAATACGGGCTGGCTTTTGCCATTCCTTCCAGTGCCGCGACGCGCTCCTTCGGCAGCGGATGCGACTGCAGATACGGGTTGAGGTAGGCAGTCTGATAAAGCATCTGATCCGAGAGCCGCTTGAACGTGTCGTACATGCCCTTTGCGGATTGGCCGCTCGCGGTGAGAAACTTGACGCCGGCGCGGTCGGCCTGATCCTCCTGCGCGCGCAGATAGGCGAACAACGAGTTTTGGATCGCGGAGCTCGGTCCGCTCATTGCGGCCATGCCGCCCTGGGTCAACCCGGAATTTCCGGTCCGGCTGCCGGCGATCAGCGCGCCGGCGCCCAGGATCATGGCGAGTATGGACTGGGTGGACGCGGCCGCGAGCTGCTCGCGCAAGCGCGCGAGATGGCCGCCGGCGATATGGCCGCTCTCGTGCGCGAGCACGCCGATGATCTCGTTGGGCGTGCGCGAGTCGAGAAGCGCTCCGCCGTTGACGAAGATGCGCCGCCCGTCCGCCACAAAGGCGTTGAACGCGCGGTCATTGATGATGACGACCTGGATATTCTGCTGGCTCAGGCCGGCCGCCCGCAGAATGGGCTGGGTATATTCCTTGAGCAGCTGCTCGATCTCCGCATCGCGGATGATGGGCGGACCACCGTGGCCCTGGGCCCGCGCCGGCGCGCTCGCACTCACCAGCGCAGCCGCGCTCAGCAGCGCGATGAACCGCGCAGCTGGCCTCCTCCGGTGCCTGCTGATAGGAAGCGCCGGCGCGCTCATGTCCGGGAAGCTCGATGGCATTTCGTCGCGCAACCTAGTCGTCGCCTCGGACATGTCAACGCGGCCGTGATCGCTGGGTTTTTGCGGGAATTCCAAGGCGCGAAATGGCCGCAGAAATACGGCGAGAGCGGGGCGGCAGCCCGGCGAGCTGAGAGGACTGCGGACGGTGCAGGACGCGGCGCGAGCCCTCATTAGCCCATCGCTTCGCAGCGATGTGCCTCCCTTCATGGTCATGGATGTGATGGCGGCGGCGGCGCGCATCGAGGAGGAAGGAGGCAAGGTGATCCACATGGAGGTCGGCCAGCCATCGGCGCCGCCGCCCTCCACCGCGATCGCAGCCGCCCGCGAGGCGCTGACATCGGGGCGGCTGGGCTATACGGAGACGCTCGGGATCGCACCGCTGCGCGCGCGCATCGCCCGGCATTATCGCGAAGCCTACGGCATCGAGGTCGATCCACGCCGCATCGCCGTGACCACCGGCTCGTCCGCTGCTTTCATCCTCGCATTTCTCGCGCTGTTCGAGCCCGGCGATCGCGTCGCGGTGACCCTGCCCGGTTATCCGCCGTACCGACATATTCTCAACGCGCTCGGCTGCAGACCGGTGATGATCGAGACGACGCAAGCAACGCGCTGGGCGATCACGCCCGACATGCTCCTTGCCGAGCATCGCAAGGAGCCGCTCGAAGGCGTGCTGATCGCAAGCCCGGCCAATCCGACGGGGACAATGATGGCCGCCGACGTACTGCGCGATCTCATCGCTGCCGCCGGAAGTGCGGGGATTCGGGTCATCTCGGACGAGATCTATCACGGTCTCGACTATGCTTTTCCAGCCGAGACGGCGGCGAAGCTTTCTCGCACGGCGGTCGTCATCAACTCCTTCTCCAAATATTTCTGCATGACCGGCTGGCGCATCGGCTGGATGCTGCTCCCGGAGGAGCTCGTGCGCGCAGTCGACCGCCTGCAAGGTAATCTCGCGATCTCGGTTCCGGCGCTCTCCCAGATCGCGGCCGTGGGCGCTTTTGACGGCCGCACGGAGATGGAAGCCGTCAAGCACGGCTACGAGGAGAACCGGCGCATGCTGCTGGCGGGAATGCCGGCCATGGGGTTCGAGAAAATCCTCCCCGTCGATGGGGCGTTCTATCTCTATGCCGACGTCTCCCGGTTCAGCAACGACAGCTACGAGTTTGCCAAACGAATGCTGCACGAGGCGCACGTCGCCGTGACGCCGGGGATCGACTTCGATCCGCTGCAGGGCAAGCGTTACGTCCGGCTGTGCTATGCCGGCTCCCGTCCGGACATGCAGGAGGCCGTCGCGCGCATGAGCGCCTGGCTCAAGCGCGGATAGATATGCTGAGATCTGGTACACGTACTTTCAGACGTTGCATAGTGCTGCTGCTCGAGATCACCGCAGCGCTGCCGCTCGAGATCACCGCAGCGCCGCCGCGATATTTCCCCCATCCACGGTCGTCACGTTGCCCGTGGTCTTCAATTCCAGCGCCTGGTGCAGGAACGCCTGGGCGACATCGGCGGCCGTGACCTCGCGGCCAAGGAGGTTGCCTCGCATATACTCGGCCTCGCTGACTCCGCGCGCGCGGGAACGCTCCGCAACGAACGCGCCGGTGAGAAGCCCGGAGCGGATGCGGTCGGCATTGACCGCATTGGCGCGGATACCGTCGGCGCCGTAGTCCAGCGCATATTGCCGGACCAGGAGCAGCGTCGCGGCCTTGGGCAGGCCATAGGGACCGAAATTCGGGCCCGGATTGACCGCCTGCTTGGATACGTTGAAGAGCAGACAGCCGCCGGTGCCTTGCGCCAACATGATCCGGACGGCGGATTGGGCCACGCGCTGGTGTCCGAAGAAATTCAGCTCAAAACTTTTGCGCAGGATAGTTTCATCGACCTCGCCGATCTTTCCCTGCCAGGCAGCGCCGGCATTCGAGATCAGAATGTCCACTCCGCCGAACTCTGCCACGACTGCGTCGAATGCAGCTGTGACTGAAGCGGGGTGGGTGACGTCGCATTTGAGACCGAGCGCTGCTCCGCCAATGGCCACGGCAGCATTCTGAGCGGCCGCTTCGTCGACGTCGAGCAGCGCCAGCTCGGCGCCTGCGGCGGCAAATGTTCTCGCGATTGCCGATCCGATCGTGCCGCCCGCTCCGGTGATCACTGCCACTTGTCCTTCCAGGGGCAACTCGTTGCGAGCTCCGAGCTTTGCTCGCTCCGGCGGCCAGTATTCCATCTCGAACATCTGCTCTTCGGAAATCGATTCGAACCGGCCGATGGCCTCGGCGTCTGCAATCGTTCTTATGGCGCTGGTGGCGACATCGGCGGCGATGCGGGCCTCCTTCTTCGACCTGCCCAGGCCGAGGAGGCCAAGGCCCGGCACGAGAGCGACGCGCGGCAGCGGATCGCTCATGATCTTGCCCCCGCCGATGCGTGCATTGTGGCGCGCGAAATACGCACGATAATGCTCGATGAATGCGCTCGCTGCGGCGCCTGCGGCGCTCTTGAGCTCGGCCTCGCTGCCGTCCTGGGGGGCAGGCAGGATCAGCGGCCACGGTTTTGTGAGGATGACATGGTCCGGCGTGACCACACCCGCCCGGCCATACCGCGCAAGCTCCGCGCCGTTGACAAAGTCGAGGATCCCGTCGCCGGCCCGGAGCTCCAGAATGCGCCGGTGCCAGGCACCTTCGGCACGCTCGTCCTTGCGGCTGCAGGCTCCGCGGAGGATAGGCATCACCGTTTCCCGCCGGGCAACGGCCTGCGGCAGCCGGGCAGTCGCGAATACCGCTTTCCGATTTTTCCTCAGATGGTCCTCGGCGCGACTGACGAGCGCAATCATGCGCTCGTAGGCGCCCCTGGCGCTGTCCGCAAACGTGAAGATGCCGTGCTTGAGCAGAATGAGCCCTTCGACGTCCGGTTGGGCCTCGTAAACGGCAGCTGCCGCCTGCGCGAGGGAGAAGCCTGGCATCGCGTATTCCACAATGCCTACGCGTCCATCGTAAACGTCGCTGCAGATCGCCTGGGCGCTCGGCTGGTCGACCAGGCTCAGCACCGCCTCGGCATGGGTGTGATCGACATATTTGTGGGGAAGGAAGGCGTGCAGCAGCGTTTCGACCGACGCGGCAGGCGCCATCGGGTCGAGCAAGCTCTCACGTTGCACCCGGACCATGTCTGCGTCGGCGAGATTTGCGCGCCCGCGCAACTCCCGCAGGCGAGCGAGCCGCAGTGCCGGGAAGCCGGCAGGCTCGATCTCCGCCATGTCCCAGCCGGAGCCCTTGACGCAGAGGGCCTCGACCTCCTCGCTGAGGAGATCGAGCATGGTGGTCTTTACGGAAGCATTGCCGCCGCCGTGCAGCACCAGCCGGGGCTCGCGCCCCAACAGTCGGGCCGTGTACACCCGCAACGCCAGGTCACGGCCGATACTTTTCCGAGCATACGAATCGATTGTCGCCCGAGCTTCCGTCTCGAGCCAGCGACTTTGCATCGCAAGCTCATTGCCTGCCGAGCACGCGCTTGCTCCACCAGCCCGACCGCCGCGGGCGTTCTTCCGTCCTGCTCTCCTGCGGGCTCGATGCAACTGGTTCCGGCGACACGGTGGCGGGGGCGACGGCAGGCGAACCTTCGTTCTGGCGTTCACTCTGGTGTTCACTCTGGTGTTCGCTCTGGTGTTCACCTGGAGGCTCGCGCAATGACGCAATTGCGTGCTCGCGCACTGTCGAGCGCCGCCGCGCCTCTTCCGGGGACGTTGTTGGCGATCCATCGGATTCGGGAGCCGGTGTGGGACGCCGGTCAGCGTCCTCAGCCTCGGGATGGGGCTCGACCGGCGCCAACGCGTCCCCCCGGCTCTCATGCGCGAGGGCGCTTGCTTCCTCCGAGTCGATTTGCGGGCGATCGAGATCGGTCACCGCCTGGGCAAGCTCCGGCTCGATCTCGCCCGCCTCCGCTGCGGGGCTCACATGCTCACGTTCGCGGCGATTGCGGCGGCCGCCACGCCGCCCGCGCCGGCGCCGGCGCCGGTCGCTGTCGCCGTTGGTCTCGCTGTCCTCGCCGGTCCTGCCATCGGCCGCAGCTGCCGCGGCATCGACTGAATCGGCGCCCTCATGAGGCTCGCCTGTTGCAGCTGCTCCGTGCGTATCGGCGGAAACGTGACGAGCATCGGACTCTCCGCCTCGACGACCTCGCCGCCGCCGCCGCCTTTTGCGCGCTCCGCCGGGCTCCTGGCCTTCAGCATGCGCGAGCTCCTCCTCCTCGGGCCGAGCCTGGTCCTCGTCCTCGTCCTCGTCCTCCTCGGGATGGGCACTGAAAGTCTCGCCCCCGTCCCGGGCCTCCTCCGACGCGGGCTCGACCGCCGCTTCCTCGTCCTCCAGACCCTTCGCAGGCTCTTCGCTCTGCCCGGCCGGGGGCATAACGGGTGCTGGTGCTTGTGCGGCCAGGGCCCTGGCCTGCTCCAGACTGTGCACCTGCTCGCCCCGGTCGATCAGGAACGGGACCTGTCCAGCGATCGCGGGGTCGGCAGTGACCATGACGAAGATGCGAAAGCGTTCCTCCAATGCGCGCAAGTGAGCGCGCTTGTGATTGAGGAGGTAAAGCGCAATCTCGGAGCGGGTACGTACGACGAGGTTGTGGGTTGCCGCTTTGAGGAGCATCTCCTCGAGAGCTCGCAGGAGCTGCAAGGAAACGGATGAGACCGAGCGCACATGCCCGGTGCCGCCGCAGTTCGGACACTTCTCGGTGGAGCTCTCCAGCACGCTCGAGCGGATGCGCTGACGCGACATTTCCAGCAGGCCGAAATGCGAGATATGCCCGACCTGAATGCGCGCGCGATCGTGCCGCAGGCATTCCTTGAGCCGGCGCTCGACCGCCCGGTTGTTGCGCTTCTCGTCCATGTCGATGAAGTCGATGACGATCAGGCCGGCGAGGTCGCGCAGCCGCAGTTGCCGGGCGATCTCCTCCGCGGCTTCCACATTGGTCTTCAGCGCGGTGTCCTCGATATGGTGCTCGCGCGTCGCACGGCCGGAATTGACGTCGATCGCAACGAGTGCCTCCGCCTGATTGATCACGATGTAACCGCCGGATCGCAGCTGCATGACCGGCGTGAACATGGCATCGAGCTGGCTCTCGATCCCGTACCGGGTGAAAATCGGCAGAGCTTCGCCGTACAGCCGCACGTTCTTGGCATGACTCGGCATGAGCATGCGCATGAACTCTTTCGCTTCCTGATACGCCTGCTCGCCCGCAACATTGATCTCGTCGATCTCCTTGGTGTAGAGATCGCGGATCGAGCGCTTGACCAGCGAGCCTTCCTCATAGACGAGTTTCGGCGCGGTCGATTTGAGCGTGAGATCGCGCACCGTCTCCCACACCCGCAGCAGGTATTCGAAATCCCGCTTGACCTCGGTCTTGGTGCGGCTTGCCCCGGCAGTGCGCAAGATCACGCCCATCCCTTCCGGCACGTCGAGCTCCTGGGCGATCTCCTTGAGCCTTCTGCGATCCTCCGCGCTGGTTATCTTGCGGCTGATGCCGCCGCCGCGGGCCGTGTTCGGCATCAGCACCGAATACCTCCCCGCAAGCGACAGGTAGGTGGTAAGCGCAGCCCCTTTGGTACCGCGCTCCTCCTTGACCACCTGCACCAACATGACCTGACGGCGCTTGATCACCTCCTGAATCTTGTATTGCCGCCGCAGGCGCGGCATGCGCTCCGGCACCTCCTCCATGGCGTCGGCGCCGCCGACGGATTCGATGGTCTCCTCCTCGCCGTCCGATCCATTCACTTCCATGACGTCGGCGGTCGGCGGGCCGGCTCGGGTTTCCCCCGTATCGCCCTCTGCGTGCTCCGGGGCAGCGGCAATCTCATTCGCAGCCGTATTGGGGTGCTCGTCGGCGTCGGTGGGGATAGTTTCCGCCGCGCTGGCTGACTGGAGCGACGAGAGCTCTATCGGAAGCTCGCTCCTGGCGGATGCTGCCGGGATAGCCTCGCTCGCCTCACTCCCGGTTTCCGCGGACGCGGAGCCGGGCGCCGCAAGCATCGAAGTCGCTTCCGGAGCCATCTGCTCCGAGCAGGCTGCCATTGCGGCAGCCTCGTACTCCGTCTCGGCCGCGCTGCTATCCGCAGCGGCTTCACTCGGGTCGCTTTTGATTTGGTCGCGCCGAGCGCCGCTCGCGCGCTGACGGTGAGTGACGTGACGATCCGCTTCCGCTTCCGCCGCGCGCTGGGCTCGCTCCTCCTCGGCGATCAGCGCTTGGCGATCGGCAATGGGAATCTGATAGTAGTCAGGATGAATTTCACTGAAGGCGAGAAAGCCGTGGCGATTGCCGCCATAATCGACAAACGCTGCTTGCAGCGACGGCTCGACCCGTGTGACCTTGGCCAGATAGATGTTGCCCCGCAGTTGCCTGCGGCTGGCCGACTCAAAGTCGAATTCCTCCACCCTTTGGCCACGTAGAACGACCACCCGGGTCTCTTCCGGATGGGTCGCGTCGATAAGCATTTTGTTTGGCATTTACCAATCTCTTGATGGTCGGCTGGAGCGCGGCCGCCCTATTTCGGCGCGTGACCGATGATGAGCGGCGCGACCAGAGATCCGGCTGATTTTCAGTCAATGAGCGGGGCATCGCAGCACAAGAAACAGACCGCTTTCCGAGGCGCGCATGCATTATCGATGCAATCCTGCCCTGGCAGCGATTCGAATTGTTCGCGGGCTGCAGTCGTACCATGACCTCGTTGACCCGTGAGGGATGCGGCCGGCTTTGCGCGCGACCGCCTGGTTGCTGGCTGACGATCCGTCGACTCGAAGCGGACGGCAGAATTATAGGCTGCTCTCCGCCGCGGGGGCACCTGCGGTACCCCGCACCGGCTACCGTCCACAAGAACCTCGGCCTTCCTCGTGGGACGCCGCGCGGCGGGGCCGAGCACCAGTGTGCCCGCGATCTCCCCGTGCTCTGGAAAGCGTCCCCTCAGAGGACTGCCGAGCGGAAGGTAAGGCAGCCGGAACACTAAATCGTCAACATCATCCTCTTATTAAGGCTGGGAATGTGTGATGGCAAGAGAGCCCGATAGTGCCGAAAGGGCCGCCTCGGAGCCTCCGGGAGCCGCCTGTTAACCACTGTGAGGCGACACTCGGCCAAGGGCGGGCAATCGCATATGGATACGGCGGCCCCACAGGCTTCGCGCTGGGTGACTCTGGTCTCCCTCTTCTGCCTTTATCTGGCGGTTTTTCTTTCCGCAGCGTTTTCCGGGTGCGCCTCAGCCGGCGAGCGCGCGGGGTCGGCGGGCTCGATCACGGCTGCGGGCAACGATTTACCCGTCGCCACTGAAGTTCGTCTGGGCGGCGACGATAGCCAAACCCGGATGGTCGTGGATTTAAGCCAAAAAGTGGAGATCCGGGCGTTTGCGCTTGCCGAGCCCTATCGGGTGGTGATCGACATGCCGCAGGTCGTCTTCAAATTCCATCCGAGAACGGGAGAGACGCGACACGGCCTCGTGAAGGCCTTTCGATTTGGGCTGGTGATGCCGGGTGGCTCGCGGATGGTCATTGACCTTGCTCGCCCCGCTCGGATCGACAAGGCCTTTGTACTCGAGGCAGGCAACGGCCAGCCTGCTCGGCTGGTGCTCGATCTCTCGGCGGTCGATCGCGATACCTTCGCGCGCCTCATCGCGCCCGAGCCCCGAGCGTCCGACATCGCGCGATATGAGCCCCCGCCAGAGAACCGGATCGCGGGCGATCCGCGTCCGCTTCTGATACTCGATCCGGGACACGGAGGAATCGATAACGGGACCCGGGCAGCAACAGGCGAGCTGGAAAAGAGCATCGTCCTCGAATTCTGCTTGTTGTTGCGCGACAAGATTGAAAAAACAGGAAAGTACCGGGTCGTCATGACCCGGACCGACGACACATTCGTTCCCTTGCGCGATCGGGTCGCACTCGCGCGCTCGCGTCAAGCCGCGCTCTTCATCTCGATTCATGCCGACGCGCTGCGGAAAGGAGAGGGCGAGGCGCAGGGTGCCACTGTATACACGCTCTCCGAACGAGCCTCCGATGCGCGCGCCGCGCGGCTCGCCGAGGCTGAGAATGAAGCCGATGTGATTGCGGGACTCGATCTTTCGACCGAGCCGAAAGATGTCGCCGGCATTCTCATTGATCTCGCCCGGCGCGAAACCAAGACGTTTTCGGTTCAATTCGCCCAGGATCTCCTCGGCGCGATGAAAACCTCGGTGCGGCTGCACCAAGGCCCGCTCAAGTCGGCGAGTTTCGTCGTCCTCAAGGCCCCGGATGTACCATCCGTCCTCGTCGAGCTCGGCTATGTCACCACCAGGTCGGATTTGCACTCGCTCGTCTCACCGGAATGGCGCGAGCGCACCGCGCAATCGATGCTGAACGCAATCGATGCTTTCTTCAGCACTCGCTTGGCCACAAAGAGCCAGAATTGACGCTTATCAGCCTCAGTTTCAACATAAAACAGCGCGACGTAACCAATGGGAAAGTGCTGCGACCATCAAACGCGAGCATGGGGAAATGCTCGCTGTGATCTGGGCGCGAGCGGCGTAGTCTCCGCGGGTGGCGATCGCGGTTAGCGCAGGGGGATGCCGGCAATGAGATTGGTGCTGCGCTTCTTTGGCCTTTTGTTCGCGGCCGGAACCATCCTTTTTGTCGTGGCCGTCGCGGGTGCCGCCGGATTGCTGTGGCACTACTCGAAATCGCTTCCGGATTACTCGCAGCTCCAGGACTATGAGCCCGCGGTGATGACCCGGGTGCATGCCTCAGACGGGTCCTTGCTGGCGGAATATGCACACGAGCGACGGCTCTATATTCCCATCCAGGCAATCCCCAAGCTCGTCACCAATGCCTTTGTCGCCGCCGAGGACAAGAATTTCTACGAGCATAACGGGATCGACTTCTCAGGCATCGTGCGCGCCTCGCTGCTTTACGTGCAGCAGTACGGTCGCGGGCGCCGTCCGCAAGGGGCATCCACCATCACTCAGCAGGTAGCCAAGAACTTTCTCCTCAACAATGAGGTCTCATTGTCGCGCAAGGTCAAGGAAGCCCTGCTGTCGATGAAGATCGAACGCGCGTTCTCGAAGGAGAAGATTCTGGAGCTTTACCTTAACGAGATTTATCTCGGGATGGGGGCCTACGGGGTGGCTGCTGCATCGCTCCTGTATTTCGACAAATCCGTCCACGAGCTTTCGGTGGCCGAAGCTGCGTACCTCGCGGCGCTGCCGAAAGCGCCGAACAACTATCACCCCTTCCGGCAGCGCGAGCGCGCGCTGGAGCGCCGCAATTACGTCATCGAGCGAATGCTGGAGGACCATTACATCACGGCACAACAGGCGGAGCAGGCGAGGAAGGAGCCGCTCAAGATCACGCAGCGGGAGGCCGGGGCGCATGTTTTCGCGGCGGAATATTTCGCCGAGGAGGTCCGACGGTACCTTTCCGACACTTACAGCGAGAAGCAGCTTTACGAGGGTGGCCTGTCCGTGCGCACCACTCTCGACCCGAAGATGCAGGTATTGGCGCGCAAGGTCCTCGTCGATGGCTTCACGCATTTCGACGAGCAGCACGGATACCGGGGTCCCGTTGCCAGGATCGATATAGCCGGGGACTGGGGCCTCAAGCTCGCAGAGGTCAAGGCGCTTTCCGATATTGCGCCCTGGCGCCTCGCGGTGGTGCTGGAATCATCCGACACGTCTGCACGCATTGGATTGCAGCCGCCGCGCGAGCCCAGCGGGGCCGTTTCCAAGTCGCGCGAGATCGGCACCATCCCGCTCGAAGGCATGAAATGGGCTAAGCCGGCAAGCGCATCAGCAAAAGGCAAGGTACCGGCGAAAGTGGCGCCGCTGCTGGAGCCGGGCTCGGTGGTTTTCGTTGAGCCGCTGGGCAAGGACGACCAGTTCCGGCTGCGCCAGGTCCCTGAAGTATCCGGGGCGCTGGTGGCCATGGATCCGCAGACCGGGCGTGTGCTGGCCATGGTCGGCGGTTTCTCTTACGAGCAGAGTCAGTTCAACCGTGCGACGCAAGCGCTTCGCCAGCCCGGCTCCTCATTCAAGCCGCTGGTCTATGCCGCTGCTCTGGACAATGGCTACACCCCCTCCACCGTCGTGCTCGACGCACCGCTGGAGATCGACACCGGGACCGGCATCTGGGCGCCGGAAAACTACACCAAGAAATACTATGGTCCCTCGACCCTGCGTTTTGGCATTGAGCAATCGCGCAACGTGATGACGGTGCGTCTGGCGCAAGAGATCGGGATGCCGCTTATCGGTGAATACGCCAAACGGTTCGGGGTCTACGACAACCTGCCGCCTTACCTCTCGTTCTCACTCGGTGCCGGCGAGACCACCCTGCTGAAGATGGTGGGAGCCTATGCAATGTTCGACAACGGCGGCAGAAAGATTCAGCCGACGCTGATCGACCGCATTCAGGACCGATACGGGCGAACCGTCTACAAGCATGACACGCGTGAATGCCGCGGGTGCGATGCAGACAAGTGGGCTAACCAGAGCGAGCCGGTTCTGATCGACAAGCGCGAGCGCGTGCTCGATCCGATGACGGCCTACCAGATCACGTCGATGATGGAAGGCGTGGTGCAGCGCGGCACCGCTACGGTGGTGAAGGAAGTTGGAAAGCCGATCGCCGGCAAGACCGGCACCACCAACGACGAGAAGGATGCCTGGTTCATCGGGTTTTCGCCCGATCTCGTGGTCGGCGTGTATTTGGGCTACGACAAGCCGCGTCACCTCGGCAAGGGGGCAACCGGCGGCGTGCTCGCAGCTCCCATCGTTCGCGACTTCATGAAAGTCGCGCTCGCGGACAAGCCTGCTGTTCCATTTCGCGTGCCCGCCGGCATCAAGCTCATCCGAATCGATCCCAAGACGGGAATGCGCGCCGGTCCCGGCGATCAACGCGTGATCCTGGAGGCCTTCAAGCCCGGAACCGCACCCCCCGACAATTATTCGGTGGTCGGTGTGACGGATGCCGACGGCCGGCCGCTGGGCGTCTCACCCGAGGCGGATCGCGCCGTGCGCGCCGGAACCGGCGGGCTTTATTGAGCCAGGGTCATCGGACTTGGGTAGGACCGGATTGCGCAGCCGCCAGACTGGCAGCGCCGACTTGGGGGCGCAACCCGCCGCACGGCCGCGTGGCCAGACTGCAGATTACGCTGCGCTGACGCTACGCTGATCCGCCCTCCGATTGCGTCGGTCTGTGGACTGCGCGCCCCCATTGCGCGGAAAGCGAGCAGCAGCTAAATGCGCACGACCGAGAAAGTGTCGGACCATTCGTGCGCGCGGAAGTCGAGAAGCTCGTCAACGATATCAAGCAGTCGGTCTCGCTGCTGAGGAGGCATCTTTGACTTCGACAAGGCGCGGGCACGGCTTGCCGAGCTGAATCGGCAGGCAGAGGATCCCAATCTCTGGAGCGATCAGCAGCGCGCGCAGCGCGTGATGCAGGAGCGCACCGCGCTCGAGGATCAACTCACGTCGATCAACCGCATCGAGCAGGAGCTTGAGGACCAGCTCACCATGCTCGAGCTTGGTGAAGCCGAGGAGGACGAGAAGACCATCGCGGATGCGCAAGCAGCGCTCGAGAAGCTCAAGAGCGAGGTGGGGCGGCGGGAGATGGAAGCGCTGCTTTCGGGCGAGGCCGACGCCAATGACACCTATCTGGAGGTGCACGCCGGGGCGGGCGGCACCGAGAGCCAGGACTGGGCCAATATGCTGCTTCGCATGTATGCGCGCTGGGCAGAGCAACACGGTTACAAGATCGAGTATCTCGAGGAGACCGAAGGGGAGGAGGCGGGCATCAAGTCGGCGACGATCCTGGTGAAGGGCCGCAACGCATACGGATGGCTCAAGACCGAGTACGGCGTGCATCGCTTGGTGCGGATTTCGCCGTTCGACTCGAATGCCCGCCGGCACACCTCCTTCGCCAGCGTCAGCGTTTACCCGGTCGTCGACGATCGCATTCAGGTCGACATCAAGGAGTCCGATGTCCGCGTCGATACGCTGCGGGCAAGCGGCGCGGGCGGGCAACACGTGAATAAGACCGAGTCGGCGATCAGGCTCACTCACATCCCGACCAACATCATGGTCTATTGCCAGAATGACAGATCGCAGCATCGCAATCGGGCGCAAGCCTGGCAGATGTTGCGGGCGCGGCTCTATGAAATGGAGCTGAAGAAGCGGGAGGAAAAGGCCGCTGCCGAGCAGGCCGCCAAGACCGACATCGGTTGGGGCCACCAGATTCGCTCCTATGTTCTCCAGCCCTACCAGATGGTCAAGGATCTGCGCACCGGGGTCTCCACGTCGAACACCGGCGCCGTGCTCGACGGCGACCTCGATCGGTTCATGGGAGCGGCATTGGCCCAGAAGGCTTTTGGCAAGGAGCCGGCGCAGGTGGAGGACGTCGAGTAGCTCGCTCAGATAATGCCCGCGAGCTTGGTTTCGGCCCGCAGGAATTTGTAGGGGTCCACGGCTTCGCCTTTGACCCGTGTCTCGTAATGCAGGTGGGGCCCGGTCGAGCGACCGGTCGAGCCCAGCCGGCCGACGATATGCCCGGCCTTGATCCGTTGCCCGACCTGCACATTGATCGCCGACAAATGTGCATAACGGGTCGACAGGCCGCCTCCGTGATCGACGTCCACCACTCGGCCATAGCCGCCGCTCCAGCCGGCCGCGGTCACCGTCCCATCGGCGCTGGCATGGACCGGATCTCCGGATCTTCCATGAAGATCAATCCCGGTGTGCATCGCCGGCGAACCCGTGAATGGGTCCTGCCGGACGCCGAAACCGGACATCAACTCGATCTCGCTGTCCAGAGGTTTGCGAACGGGAATGCTGTCGAGAGCATGCGTGAGGTTGCTGTACTCGATACGGGCGATGCTGATCCGATAGAGCTGCCGATCGAAGCTGCCGGCGGTCTTTGGCTCGTGTGGCGCAACGAACGGACCTCCTACCGCGGCGAGGCGCTCGCCTCTTCCTGGTTTTCCAGTGTGCACTCCCAATTCGGTGAGCACGCCCCGAATCTGTTGTGCCCTGGACTGATAATTCTCCTCCAGCGAATCGAGAGTCGCGGCCTGCGTTCGCTCCATGCGATCGAGCGATGCCTGGGCCTTGGCGATCGCGCCCGTCATCCTGCTGCCGGACGGCAGGCTGAGCTGCGCATCCCGGTCGGCATTGACAGGCGACGCTCCCGGCTCGCGCGGCACAAGAAAGGCTCCCTTCCCCGTCGCTGCCGGTTTGAACCGGCTCGTGCCGGGAGCTTCCGCCGGCGCAACGCGCGCGGGCTGCCGGATTGACGAGGTTACATCGCCCAACCCGCTGAGCGCGTTTGTCCGCGATTCGACCGTCGCCTGCCGCCGCAAAATCTGCTCGACCTTCTGCTCGTATTGCTCCTGGTCGAGGAGCTGACGGCTGGTGATACGATCGACGTGCGAGCGCAGCTCCGCAATACGATCCTCATAGCCGAATTGCATCTCGGTCTGTCGGGCAATGAGACGGGTGAGCACGTCCTCGCGAAACGCGAAATATGTCGCCGTCGTGATCGTCCAAACGCCCATCGCCGCCACGATGGCCAGCGACAGCCAGAACGCAAAGGGACGCAACCGGAGCTGTCGCGCCCCGCGCGTCAACGTATACGGGGTCGCGAGGGTATGTGCGGCCGGCCGCTGCGCTGCCCTGTGTCGGGTAGAGCTAGGCAGGTAAATTTCCGCTCGCTTGTATGCCGATGACCGCGAAGACATTCACGCATCCCCGCCGGTCTCCTTAAAGCAACGACCTTTCACCGGCGCTAATTTGACGCAATTCGCGCCAATTATGGTTAATTATTTGCAAATGCTGGAATTGCCCGTCTCCGGAGCGGCTCGATGGGGGTCCCGCTGGAGCAACGCGCGTCAGCGATCGACCTGATTGTGTCCTGATTCGGTCGGGCGATTGTCCGGAGACTAAGGTCCTGCGTCGGCGCCAGAGCCGATACACCCGCGCTGAAGACCGCCTTCCTTTCGTCCCTTTTTTCCTGTCAAAATATTGAAAGACAAGGGCGAAAGTGCTGGCACGCGCGGTGATTCCCGGGATCGCCGGCTGCACTGATGGGGCTGGTCGGCTGCACGCGCCCATAGCGGCCGGTTATCGTCGGGGGACGCCAAGTCTGCGCATGGGGGCTCGGCAATATCAGGTTTCGGTTGAGACCCTCCGAAAGCTGGAGGAGAGTCTCCGCGAGCATCTGTGCCACGCAAGGCTGCCGCCTCCGGAATTGGAGGTTGCCGACCCGACCACGCCGCGCCCCATAGCCGCGCGATGCTACCTGCCAAATCTGTTGCGCGAGCGCTGGATCGGTCTGCCGCGATCCCCGCGCCTGCGCAAGCTCGGCTTTGTCACCGCCGGGATCGGCGGGTTCACGCTGCTGGTCATGGCTGCCCTCTGGTGGCGGCTCTCGGTCGGCCCGATCGAGCTCGATATTGCCACTCCGTGGCTCAGGGCAGCGATCAAAGACAATTTCGGAGCGGCACATCAGGTCGAGATTGGCGGCACGCAGCTCGAACGTAATGTCCATGGTCGCCCGTCATTGCGCATTCGCGACATCGTCGTCCGCGATGCGGACGGCAACGTCGTCGCGAGCGCACCGAAAGCGGAGGTGGGTATATCCGCAAGCGGCCTGCTCGCGGGCCATGTGCGTGCCGAGCGCTTGAGCTTGGTCGGCGCCGAGATGGCGGTGCGAGTGGAGCGGGACAGCAGGCTTACCGTGTTCGCCGGGAGCATGAAGCGGCCATTCGTTACTGCAGCGGCTGTCTCGACGCCTTTGATCACGGGCTCGGCGTCCGCGAAGGCGTTTGCTCCGGTCGCGGTCGCCGACGCCTCCTCGACCGCTCCTGCCGGCAGCAGCGTTCCGAGCTTTGCTGCGCTGCTTGCCTGGATAGAGAGTCTCGATGCAGGCGGTTTGGACGGAGGCGACCTCAGCGAGATTGGGCTGCGGGACGGCAATCTCACCGTCGATGACGAACGCAACGGCAAACGCTGGACTTTCACGAACATCGATCTCAGCGTGACACGACCGAAAGGTGGCGGCATTGCCGTGAGTATGGGGTCCGAACAGGCGGAGCGACCGTGGCAGCTGCGAGCAGCAATGACCCCAGGTGAGCGGGGGCATCGGCTGCTCGAAATCGACACGCAGAAGCTGTCGATGAAGGACCTGATGTTTGCCATGCGCTGGGGGGAAGGACTCTACGACCTCGATCTGCCGCTCACATCGCGCATTCGCGCCGATATCGGCCCTGATGGTATTCCCAGCATGGTCGAGGGGCGCATCGTTGTCGAAAAAGGTTTCATCGTCGATGTCGATGACCCACTTGTGCGTATCCCGATCGATCGCGCCGAGATCGGTCTCGACTGGGACGCCGCACGTCATGCCCTGACGATGCCGCTCCAGCTCATCTCGGATGGCAATCGCATCAGTGCGCAGACGCTGATCGAAGCGCCTTCCGAGACGAATCGCGCGTGGCAGGTCAAAGCTTCCGGCGGCTCGATCTTGCTTGCTTCAGCTGCATCCCCGTCATCGCCGCCTGTCACCCTCAATCGGGTGCAGCTGCAGTTGCGTATCGATCCGGCCACACGGCGGATGGAGATCGAACAAGGTGAGTTGGGCAACGCGGATATTCGGGTGGCCGTGTCGGGCGCAATGGACTGTGTTGGCGATGATCTGACAGTGGCGATCACCGTTTCCGGCACACCGATGCCGGTCGCGGCGCTGAAACGGCTGTGGCCCTTCTTTGCGGCGCCGAAGGTACGCAGTTGGGTCGAAGACCATGTCCAGGCCGGGATGGTGGAGAGGCTGGAGGTCGCGACCAATGCGCCGATGTCCACGCTCAAGTCGAGCGGCCCTCCGGTTCCCGAGGACGGATTGGCGGTCAGGATTGTGGGACACGGGGCGGAATTGAACCCGATCGAAGGTCTTCCCGCCATTCGCGACGCGGAGATAGATGTCCGCATTACCGGTCGAACCGCGACGATCAATCTGGGGCGCGGCCATCTGGAGACCGCTCAGGGGCGCAAGCTCTCGATCACCAATGGTCTGTTCGAAGTGCCCGATACCTTCCCCAAGGGGCCGCCCGCGAAAGCGCGCTTCCGTCTCGATGGATCGGTAGCGGCGGCGGCCGAATTGTTGGCCACGGAGCGGTTGCGAGACTATTCCGGAGCGCAGCTGGACCCCGCAACGAGCCGAGGCACGCTGACTGCTCAAGTGACCCTTGGCTTCCCGCTGAAGGAGGATCTGCCCGAAGGCTCGTCGACATACACAATCAACATGGATGTCGCGAATTTCGCTGCTGAACGCATGGTCATGGGCCAGAAGGTCGAGGCGGCCATGCTGAAAGTAAGCGCCAACAACCAGGGCCACTGGATCAGAGGGGATGTCAGGATCAACGGGCTGCCCGCCGTCCTCGATTTTCGCAAGCCGCACGAAGGCGACCCTGAGATTCGCATGCAGGCCACGCTCGACGAGAGCGCACGCAGCAAGTTGGGCTTCGATCTCGGCGGCGCACTTGCCGGACCCATACCGGTCAAGGTCACAGGCCGGGTCACCAGAGACAACGACAGCCGCTTGGCCGTTGACGCCGACCTCACGCAGGCCAAAGTGGACAACCTGCTGCCGGGCTGGGCGAAAGCTCCGGGGGAGGCCGCGCATGCGACCTTTGCTCTCGTCAGCAAACCGCAGGGGACGCGGTTCGAGGACGTCATCATCGAGGCAACGAACACCACGGTGAAAGGTGCGGTGGAAGTTAATGCCTCCGGCGACGTGGTCTCTGCTAATTTTCCCGTATTCAGCTTGTCGAACCGCGACAGGGCCACTCTCAAAGCGGATCGAACCCCGGACGGAGCGTTGCGCGTCACCCTGCGCGGGGACCTTTATGACGGACGCGGCTTCGTCAAATCGGCGCTGTCGGGTCCGGCCAACGGCAAGCCGCAGCCGGACAGAGACATTGACCTCGATGTCAAGCTCAGCACCGTCGTGGGATACCATGGCGAGACCTTGCGCGGCCTGGATCTGCGGATGTCGCGGCGCAGCGGCATCATCACCGCATTTGCGTTGAACGCGAAGCTTGGACGGGACACGCCGCTGGTTGGCGATCTGCGCGGACGCGGAACCAACGGCCGTCAGATCGTTTTCATGGAGACCAATGACGCAGGCGCATTCTTCCGCTTCACCGACATCTATCCGAAGGTCATCGGCGGCGAGATGTGGGTCGCCCTGGATCCGCAAAGCGCGGACAAGGCGCCACAGGAAGGCACGCTCGCAGTTCGCGATTTCACCGTGCGCGGAGAGGCAGCCCTCGAGCGTGTGGCTGCAGCGCCTGCGCCGCAGAGTCCCGGCAGCCCGTCGCCGGGCGTCGAGTTCTCTCGATTTCGGGTCGATTTCACGCGCTCGCTCGGCCGTTTCACTATTCGCGACGGTCTCGTAAAGGGTCCGGCAGTGGGTGCGACCGTGGACGGATACATCGATTACACCCATGACGAGGTGCGCATGCGCGGCACCTTCGTTCCGTTGTATGGGCTCAACAACATGTTTGGTCAGATTCCGATCGTCGGGTTGTTCCTGGGCGGAAGCAATGAGGGCCTGATCGGAGTTACTTATGAGGTAGTCGGCCCCCCGAGCGCGCCGATCTTGCGCGTCAACCCGATTTCGGCGGTGGCGCCCGGTCTGTTACGGAAATTTTTTGAGTTCCCGGGAGGGGCTGCCGGCATGCCCCAGAGCTATGCCGATCCGGCCAGATGAGGGTGCGGTTCAAATTGGCTTCAACAAGACGTGCCGCTTCCTGCCCAATGACAGCTTGATGACTCCTTGGGCAGTGAGATCGCGGGCCGTAAGCAGCATTTTCTCGTCGGTCACGGTGACATCATTGACCTTGAGTCCACCGCCCTTGATCTGACGGCGGGCCTCGCCATTCGATGATACCAGCCCGGCTTCCACGTTCGCCGTAAGAACGCCGAGCCCTGTTTCCAGCTTCGCGCGAGGAATCTCCAGCGTTGGAAGCGTTTCGGCGAGGGCTCCCTCCTCGAAGGTGCGCCGGGCGGTCTCGGCAGAGAGCTCGGCGGCCTGCGCTCCATGCAGCAGCTTTGTGGCTTCCGTCGCCAGCACTTTTTTCGCCTCGTTGAGCTCATGACCCTTGAGTGCCGTGAGGCGGGCGACCTCATCGAGGGGAAGCTCGGTGAACAACCTGAGCAGCCGGCCGACATCGCCATCCTCGCAATTGCGCCAGAACTGCCAATAATCATACGGAGTCGTCATGTCGGCGTTGAGCCAGACCGCGCCCGTCTCGGTCTTGCCCATCTTGGTGCCGGAGGACGTCGTCAGCAGCGGTGTCGTCAGTGCGAACAACTCGGCATTGCACAGCCGCCGCCCGAGATCGATGCCGCTGACGATATTTCCCCATTGGTCCGACCCGCCCATCTGGAGAATGCAGCCGTAGCGCTTATACAGCTCGACGAAATCGTAGGCTTGCAGGATCATGTAGTTGAATTCGAGGAACGTGAGCGGCTGCTCTCGTTCAAGACGCAGCTTGACCGAATCGAACGTCAGCATCTTGTTGATGGTAAAATGCCGGCCGACCTCGCGAAGGAAGGGGATGTAATGCAGTTGGTCCAGCCAATCGGCATTGTTGGCCATCACGGCACCTGCATCGAAGTCGAGAAAGCGCGCGAAGACCTTTCCTATGGAGGCGATATTCTCGTCGATCTGCGCGGGGGCCAGCAGAATGCGGCTCGTATCCTTGCCGGAGGGATCGCCTATCTTGCTGGTGCCTCCGCCGATCAGCGCAACCGGTCGATGCCCGGTTTTTTGGAGACGGCGCAGCATCATGATGGTCAGAAGATTGCCGATGTGCAGGCTTGGAGCCGTCGCATCGTATCCGACGTAGGCGGTGATCGCGCTCGTCGCGGCCCTGGCGTCGAGGCCGTCGGCGTCCGAGACCTGATGAATAAAGCCCCGTTCTGCGAGGGTTTGGAGCAATTCGGACTTGTACGAGCTCATAGTTTGTCGTCTCTCGATCGCCGCTGATGTATCAGCTTCGACACGGGATTGAAACCGAGGACGCCGCATGGGCTGAGTGCCGCGATCGGATTGATGAGCGGCACTTGGTGCGACGGGATCGATGTTGCGGGGTCCTCGTGCGCGAGGAGCGGCTGTCGCCAATGTCGCGTCAAGCGGCGCTGGGCTTGCGATCGATCTTCAGACGCTTGTCCAGGTAAGCCCCGATCGATTGTATGAGCGGCTCGATCTTGCCGTCAAAGAAATGGTTCGCTCCGGCAACAATCTTCTGTTCAATCACGATGCCTTTTTGCGTTTTGAGCTTTTCGACCAGCGTGGTGACGTCCTTATGGGGCACCACCGCGTCTTTGTCGCCATGAATGATCAGACCCGAGGAGGGGCAAGGGGCAAGAAAGGAGAAGTCGTAGAGATTCGCTGGTGGCGCAATCGAGATGAAGCCCTCGATCTCGGGCCGCCGCATCAAAAGCTGCATGCCGATCCAGGCTCCGAACGAAAAGCCGGCGATCCAGCAACTGCGGGCTTCCGGATTTATCGACTGTGCCCAGTCGAGCGCGGAGGCGGCGTCGGAAAGCTCTCCCTGGCCATGGTCGAACGATCCCTGGCTTCGTCCCACGCCGCGAAAATTGAAGCGCAGCACCGAAAAGTTTCGGTGCGCAAACGTATAGTACAGCTGGTATATGATCTGATGGTTCATCGTCCCCCCGAATTGGGGGTGCGGATGCAGGATGATCCCGATCGGGGCATTTCTCTGCCGGGCTGGATGGTATCTGCCTTCAATGCGACCAGCCGCGCCGGCAAATATGACCTCGGGCATGATTAGGGACCTCGATTAAGGCTACTCCGACGCAGGGCCGAGCCAAGCGGCCCCGCGCACAACATTGCTTGACGCCGATGCGGCGCCCACGTACCTACCTAGAAGCGTTCCAGATTTGTCGACGGGCACCGAAGCAGCATAATTCGCCGGTCATCGCAGGTGCGGTTTCTACCACGGCTACCGGGGCAAAATGCAAGGGCTTCGAACGGTGCTGCCGGGTCCTCGATCTCCACGCGCCGAGCCGTAACAAGAGCTTGCCTGATAATTCGCCCATGAACGCTCGTTTGTATTTCGACTGGAACGCAACTGCACCGCTTCGCCCGCAAGCGCGCGCCGCGGTTCTCGCCGCGCTGGAGCGCGTCGGCAATGCTTCCTCGGTTCATGCTGAAGGCAGAGCGGCGCGGGCCCTGGTCGAGGAGGCGCGGGAGGACGTGGCCGCGTTGGCGGGTACGCAGGCGCGCAACGTCGTGTTTACGTCAGGCGCCACCGAAGCCAATATGCTCGCTCTCGCTCCCGGAGCTGGTCCGCCAAGGGATGCCGGCAAGCTTCTCGTTTCTGCCATCGAGCACGCATCGGTTCTCTCCGGCGGACGTTTTCGTCCATCCGAGGTCGAGATCTTGCCGGTGGCGCAAACCGGCCGGATCGATCTTTCCGCGCTTGGTTGCCGGTTTGCGCAGCAGCAAGGCCGTACCCTCGTCTCCGTGATGCTCGCGAATAATGAGACCGGAATTGTTCAGCCGATCCCCGAGCTAGCCTCCCTGGTCCATGCCGCGGGGGGCATCCTGCACGTTGATGCGGTCCAGGCGCCGGGAAGGATTCCGTGCGACATCAACGAGCTGGGGGCCGACCTGCTCAGCCTTTCCGGGCACAAGATGGGGGCGCCGAAAGGCGTGGGGGCGTTGGTCCGGCGGAACGCGAGGGTGCCTTTCCCGCCTCCCCTCATCGCGGGTGGGGGGCAGGAGCGCGGGGCGCGGGCTGGAACCGAGAATGTTCTGGGCATTGTCGGCTTTGGGGCTGCGTCCAAGGCAGTCTTGGCCAATTTTGCTGCGGAAAGGGCGCACCAGATTGCGCTGCGGGAGCGGCTCGAGGCCGGGCTTGTGGCACATTCTCCTCCTGGACTGGTGATTTTTGGCGCTGGAACCGAGCGTCTGCCTAATACCACTTTGTTTTCGGTGCCCGGGATGAAGGCGGAAACGGCGGTCATCGCCCTCGATCTCGCGGGGGTGGCGGTGTCCTCCGGCGCCGCATGCTCGTCCGGGAAGGTCCAGCGCTCCCATGTGCTCGCCGCAATGGGGGTGTCGCCGGGGCTGGCTCGCGGGGTGGTGCGCATCAGCCTTGGGTGGAGCACAAGCGAAGCCGAGGTCGACGCGTTAATCGAAGCTTGGATTAAGGTGTCCGGGCCATTACTTAGAGGTGGGGCAGCCGACGAGGCGTCGGCGGTGGCCGCCTGAGAGGAAGTTGCGCAGCGAAAGACCACCCGCAGACCATAACCGACTGATCCAACCCGCGGTCCTTGAAACCGCAGCGGAGGGAAGAAATGCCGGCCGTGCAAGAGACCGTCGAGAAGGTCCGTCGTCTCGACGTCGACCAGTATAAGTATGGCTTCGTTACCGATATTGAGTCCGAGAAGGCCCCGAAGGGTCTTTCCGAGGATATCGTCCGCTACATTTCGAAGAAGAAAAGCGAGCCGGAGTGGATGCTCCGGTGGCGGCTCGACGCCTATCGTCGCTGGCTTACCATGCGCGAGCCGATGTGGTCGCGGGTGAGCTACGGGCCGATCGATTACCAGGACATCTACTACTACGCAGCGCCGAAGAAGAAGTCGGGTCCGAAGTCGCTGGACGAGGTGGATCCGGAGATTCTCGCCACTTATGAGAAGCTGGGAATTCCTCTGCGCGAGCGGGAGGCGCTCCTTGGCGTGCAGCGCCCGGAGGGCGAGAACAGCTACGCCCGCGTGGCAGTGGATGCGGTATTTGACTCCGTCTCGGTTGCGACCACCTTCAAGGAGGAGCTTGCCAAGGTAGGCGTTCTGTTCATGCCCATCTCCGAGGCGCTGCAGAAGCATCCCGACCTGGTCAAGAAATATCTCGGCACGGTGGTGCCGATCTCCGACAACTTCTTCGCCACCCTCAACTCGGCAGTATTCTCCGACGGGTCCTTCGTCTACGTCCCGCCGGGTGTGCGCTGCCCGATGGAGCTGTCGACGTATTTTCGCATCAACGAGCGCAATACCGGTCAATTCGAGCGCACGCTCATCATCGCCGACAGAGGCTCCTATGTGAGCTATCTGGAAGGATGCACGGCCCCTTCGCGCGACGAGAACCAATTGCATGCTGCTGTGGTCGAGCTCGTTGCGCTTGAGGACGCCGAGATCAAATATTCGACGATCCAGAACTGGTATCCCGGCGATCAGCAAGGACGCGGCGGCGTCTACAATTTCGTGACCAAGCGCGGCGACTGCCGCGGAGCGAATTCAAAGATCTCCTGGACCCAGCTGGAGACCGGGTCGGCGATCACCTGGAAATACCCGAGCTGCATCCTTCGCGGCGACAACTCCCGCGGCGAGTTCTATTCGATCGCCATTTCCAACGGCCATCAGCAGGTCGATTCGGGAACCAAGATGCTGCATCTCGGCAGGAACACGAGCAGCCGGATAATCTCCAAGGGCATTGCCGCCGGGCATTCGCAGAATACCTATCGCGGTCTCGTTACCTCGCATCGCCGGGCAAAAGGCGCGCGCAACTTCACCAACTGCGACTCGCTGCTGATCGGGGACAAGTGCGGTGCTCACACCAGCCCCTATATCGAGACCAGGAACTCCTCGACCGTGTTCGAGCACGAGGCAACCACCTCGAAGATCTCGGAGGATACGCTGTTCTACTGCAGACAGCGCGGTCTCTCCGCGGAGGACGCCGTGGCGTTGGTCGTCAACGGGTTCGTCAAGGACGTGCTCCAGCAACTTCCCATGGAGTTCGCGGTCGAGGCGCAGAAGCTGATCTCGGTCAGTCTTGAAGGAAGCGTGGGATGATGGGCTTGCTCGCGTCCCGGGACCGCGAGCAGCCGATCGGGGATACCGGACTGGAGAGCTGATTTCAGCAAGGTAGCATTATGCATCTCTTGGAAGTGAAAAATCTGCATGTCGACGTCGAGGGCAAGAAGATCCTCAACGGCCTCGAGCTTTCGGTCGGAAAGGGCGCGGTGCATGCGATCATGGGGCCGAACGGATCGGGCAAATCGACGCTCGCCTATGTGCTTGCAGGAAAGCAGGACTATCAGGTTACGCAAGGAGAGGTATTGCTCGATGGCGATGACATTCTGGGCATTCCGCCGGAGGAGCGCGCAGCCAAGGGTCTGTTCCTGGCGTTTCAGTATCCATTCGAGATCCCCGGCGTTGCGAGCATGACTTTCCTGCGCACTGCGATCAACGCGCAGCGCAAGCAGCGAGGTGTGGCCGAGCTTTCCACCCCCGATTTCCTCAGGCGGGTGCGTGAGACCGCGGGCAAGCTCGGCATCGATCAGGACATGCTGCGGCGCGCCGTGAATGTCGGATTCTCCGGCGGCGAGAAGAAGCGCAACGAGATCCTGCAAATGGCGATGCTGGAGCCGCGGCTTTGCGTCCTCGACGAGACCGATTCGGGCCTGGACATCGATGCGCTCAAAGTAGTTGCCGAAGGTGTCAACCGGCTCCGCGGACCAGAGTGTTCCTTCGTGGTGATCACGCACTATCAGCGTCTGCTCAACTACATCGTCCCGGATGTGGTGCACGTGCTGTCAAAGGGTCGCATCGTGAAGACGGGCGGCAAAGAGCTTGCCCTCGAGCTGGAGGCGACCGGTTATGCCCAGTATCGGGACGAGGCGGCGTGAGGGCAGGATGAACGCCGAAATTCGTCCTATCAGAACTGCGGCAGAGACCGCGCTGGCGGCGAGTTTCGCCGCCGCCAAGGCCGGCTTGCCCGGTGCGCATGCGGTCGCTGCTCTGCGCGAGGAGGCCTTTCGGCGGTTCGAGGCTGATGGTCTGCCCAGCCGGCGGATCGAGGAATGGAAATACACGGATTTGCGCGCACTCATGCGCGAAGCCAGGCCGCTCGCGCCGATACCGGATGCTGCCGCCAGGCGCCGGGCAGCCCAGTCCACTACGCTGCTCGCGTCCATCGATGCGCGCCGGATTGTCTTTGTCGACGGCAGCTTCGTGCCGGAGCTTTCCGATCTGTCCGATCTCGAGCCCGGACTGAGCATCCGCTCGATGGCCTCGGCGCTCGAGGCCGGCGACAAGCACATTCTCGCGCGGATGCGACCGATGTCACCGGGTATCGATACCGCGGTTGCGCTCAACACGGCATTCATGCGCGATGGCGCGGTGATCGATGTTGCAGGCGGCATTGCGCTTGCGCGCCCGATCCACCTCGTTTTTATCGCTGCCCGCAACGCGGCAAGCGCGGTATTCACCCGCTCCCTCGCCGTCATCGGCAAGGGCGCCCGCGCCATGCTGGTCGAAAGCCATGAAGGATCGAACGAGCAGCAGGTGAATACGGCAATCGAGCTCGAGGTCGCCGATGAAGCGCACGTCGACCATGTGAAGATCACCGCAGCGGGGGCGCTCCATCTCTCCACCCTGATGGCGACGGTTGGAGCACATTCCCGCTTCAACGAGTTTCTGTTCACCGCCGGCGGAGCCGTGGTGCGTAACCAGGTATTCGCGCGTTTTGTGGGCGAGGGGACGATTGCAGGAATTCGCGGCGCCTCCCTCCTCAAAGGCAAAGAGCACGCCGACACGACCCTGATGGTAGAGCATGCTGCCCAAGGCTGCACCAGCCGCGAGACATTCAAATCCGTGCTCGACGGGGAGAGCCAAGGCGTGTTCCAGGGCAAGATCGTCGTGCGTCCGGGTGCGCAGAAGACGGACGCCAAAATGGCGACCCATGCTCTCCTTCTGTCGGAGACCGCCGAGGCCGACAACAAGCCCGAGCTGGAGATCTTCGCGGACGATGTGCAATGCGGACACGGCGCCACCTCCGGTGCTCTCGACGAGGAATTGTTGTTCTATCTGCGGGCGCGCGGGATCAGGCAGCCGGAGGCGGAGGCGCTGCTGATTCAGGCTTTCGTCGGCGAGGCCGTCGAAGGAATCGAGCACGCAGGCCTGCGCGACGCTCTGATGGAGCAGGTGATCAAGTGGCTCTCTGCGCGCACGGGAGCCTCGGTGGCTTGTCCCGCGCAATGAAGTTGCGCGGTGCATACCCTTAGGGCGCTGTGGACATGCACCCGGCCTCGACCAACGGTGCGTACGACGTAAGCCGCGTCCGCGAGGATTTCCCGATTCTCGCCACGCGCGTCTATGACAAGCCGCTCGTTTATCTGGACAATGCCGCCTCCGCGCAGAAGCCCAATGCGGTGCTCGACCGAATACAACATGCCTATACTGCGGAATACGCCAATGTGCACCGCGGCCTGCATTATCTTGCCAATGCTGCCACCGAAGCCTACGAGAACGCACGCGAGAAAGTGCGGGCGTTTGTCAATGCAGCGCGGCCGGAAGAGATCGTCTTCACCCGCAACGCCACCGAGGCGATCAACCTGGTAGCCTATACGTTCGGCCGCGAGCGCATCCGGGCAGGTGACGAGATTGTGCTTTCCATCATGGAGCACCACTCGAACGTGGTGCCTTGGCACTTCCTGCGCGAGCGGCAAGGCGCGGTGATCAAATGGGCCCCGGTGGACGACGAGGGCAATTTCCTCCTCGACGAGTTCGAGCGCCTGCTCGGCGAGCGCACCAGGATGGTTGCCATCACTCACATGTCGAACATGCTCGGCACCGTGGTCCCGGTGAAGGAGGTGGTTCGGCGCGCGCACGCGCGCGGCATCCCCGTCCTGCTCGACGGCGCGCAGGCGGGCGTTCATCTCGATGTCGACGTGCAGGACATCGGCTGCGACTTTTACGTTCTGACCGGGCACAAGCTGTACGGTCCGAGCGGGATCGGCGCGCTCTACGGCAAATACGAGCACCTTGCCGCCATGCCGCCGTTCAACGGCGGCGGCGAGATGATCCGGGAAGTGTTCGAGGACCGGGTCATCTATGGCGAGCCGCCCCACAAGTTCGAGGCTGGCACGCCATCCATCGTGCAGGCGATCGGCCTCGGCGCTGCGATCGACTACGTCAATTCCATCGGCAAGTCGCGCATCAGATCGCACGAAGCCTCGTTGCTGAAATATGCAACAGAACGGCTGCGCGGGATCAATGCTTTGCGGATTTTCGGGACTGCACGCGAAAAAGGGCCTATCATCTCGTTCGAGGTCACCGGCGCCCATCCCCACGATGTGGCCACCATCATCGACCGTGCCGGGGTCGCCGTTCGTGCCGGCACCCATTGCGTCATGCCGCTTCTTGCGCGTTTCGGAGTGAGCGCGACCTGCCGAGCCTCGCTGGCGCTCTACAACACGCGTGAGGAGATCGACTCTCTGGCGCAGGCACTGATCAAAGCTCGGGAGTTCTTCACATGACGGATGATGTGAATGCTGCCCCCGATCCGCCGATCGGCGACGCCGGGAGGCAGAGTGCGCCGGAGGGCATGGAAGCGCAGACGACGAGCGCGCCAAGCGGCGCTTGTCCCCTTCCCGATGGCGAGCTGGCACGATTGACGGACGACATCATCGCCGCGCTCAAGACCGTGTACGATCCCGAGATTCCCTCCGACATCTACGAGCTCGGCCTGATCTACAAGATCGACATTGCCGATGACCGGGCGGTCGCGATCGAGATGACGCTGACGACTCCCAATTGTCCGTCCGCGCAGGAGCTGCCGACCATGGTGGAGAATGCCGTGTCGAGCGTTCCGGGGGTGCGAGAGGTCAAGCTGGAGATTGTTTGGGATCCGCCTTGGGATCCGAGCCGGATGTCCGACGAGGCGCGAGGCGTCCTGAACATGTGGTGATCGGAGCGGCAAGTCTTGCCGGACGTGGCAGTTGCAGCAATTATCAAGAGGCCCATGCGACTTGAGGTGGAAGGCGCCTCGTGCCGGGTAGATAGGGGCTGTGGGTGAGTGCCACTTTTGCCGATTCGCGTCTTGCCGTTCTCGACGGCTTTCGCGTGGAGATCGATCCGGAGCGGGAGCGGGCCGATGTCGTTCTCGATCGACCGCCGTTCAACATCGTATCGATGCCCCAGCGCGATCAGCTTCGCCTTGTCTTCGAGGCGCTGGAGGAGGATGGGCGCGTTCGCATCATCGTATTGCGAGCAGCCGGCGAGCATTTTTCCAGCGGCGGCAATATCAAGGGATTCCTGGAGGCAACGCCTGAGCACGTTTCCAAGCTCGCGTGGAACATTGCCGCGCCGGCGCGCTGTGCAAAGCCGGTCATCGCCGCCAGTCGGGGCTATTGCTTCGGCGTCGGCTTTGAGCTTTCACTCGCTTGCGATTTTCGCATCGTGTCGGAAACCTGCCTCTATGCGCTGCCGGAGCAGCGGCTCGGTCAAATTCCCGGCTCGGGCGGGTCAGCGCGGCTGCAGAAGATCATCGGGATAGCGCGTACCAAGGATGTCGTCATGCGCTCGCGGCGCATCTCCGCGCGGCAGGCTCGCGATTGGGGGCTCGCAACCGAATGCGTGCCGGACGCCGAGCTGGATAGCGCGACCGACGCCCTGGTCGATGAGTTGCGCACGTTCTCACCACTCGCCCAGCGCACGGCGAAAAAGCTCTTGAACGACACCGAGGACTCGTCGCTGTCGGTCGCAATCGAGCTGGAAGGTCACTGCTACAGCCGTCTGCGCCAGTCGGACGACTT
This sequence comes from Xanthobacteraceae bacterium, assembly GCA_036557665.1. Lineage (GTDB taxonomy): Bacteria > Pseudomonadota > Alphaproteobacteria > Rhizobiales > Xanthobacteraceae > VAZQ01. Next base: position 74,901 of record DATBHG010000017.1, read on the forward strand.
CCGTGAAGGCGTGGAGGCGTTTCACGCCAAGCGCCCGCCCAAGTTCAGAGGAGCCTGAAGGAGCCATCATGAATGTCGCACGTGTCCCTACCCTCGCTCACTGGGGCGCCTACACCGCCTTGGTCGAGAACGGCCGAGTTGTCGGTTGCGAGCCGTTCCCGCGCGATCCGGCCCCCTCGCGCATGCTCGAGGCTATCCCTGCGATGGTGCACTCGGATTTGCGCATAGCGCGGCCTGCCATTCGGGAGGGATGGCGCGACGGTAAGGAACGTACCGGCAATGACCGCTATTGCGAAGTGTCGTGGGACGAGGCGCTCTCGACGGTCGCCGACGAGCTTGCGCGCGTTCGCGATCGGTTCGGCCACCCTGCGATCCTCGGCGGCTCCTACGGCTGGTCATCGGCCGGCCGTGTGCATCACGCCCGCAGCCTGCTGCGGCGATTCCTTTTTCTCGGCGGCGGTTGCGTCGACCAGGTTGCCAACTACAGCTTCGGCGCGGCGCAGTATGTCTTGCCCCGCGTCATCGGCACCTTCCAGCCGGTGGTTGGCGACATCACCGACTGGTCGTCCATCGTCAAGCATGCCCGGCTTGTCCTCGCGTTCGGTGGCCTGGCCCTCAAGAATGCCCAGGTCACCTCGGGCGGCGCCGGAGTGCACAGCCTGGAGACTTGGCTGCGGCGGGCGAAAGACGCCGGCATCGAGTTCGTCTCCATAAGTCCGCTTCGGTCCGACGCACCGGAGTTTCTCGGCGCCCAATGGGTGCCGATCCGGCCCAATACCGATACGGCGCTCATGCTGGCCATGGGGCACTTCCTGCTGGCGCAAGAGCGCTACGATGCGCAGTTCATCTCGCGCTTTTGCACCGGGTTCGAGCAGTTCCGTCGCTACCTGCTCGGACTCGACGATGGGATCGAGAAGAACGCGGAGTGGGCGGCGGCAATCACCGGGGTGCCCGCCGACACGATCCGCTCGCTTGCCGACCGTGCAGCGGCGGCGCCGACCATGATCACTTGTGCCTGGTCGTTGCAGCGTGCGCACCACGGCGAGCAGCCTTATTGGGCCTCCATCGTCCTAGCGGCGATGCTGGGCGGCATCGGTCTGCCGGGGACCGGCTTCTCGTTCGGACACGGCTCGACCAACGGCATCGGTGTGCCACGCATGGACATTGCCGGTCCTGAGCTTCCTTTGCCGCTCAACCCGGCGCGCTCAATGATCCCGGTGGCGCGCATCGCCGACATGCTGCTCGCTCCCGGGCAGAGCTATGAATTCAACGGCCGCCGATACACCTATCCCGACGTTCAGCTGATCTATTGGGCGGGCGGCAATCCATTCCATCATCATCAGGATCTCAACCGCTTGCGCCGCGCCTGGCAGAAGCCCCAGACCGTCGTCGTCCACGACACCTGGTGGACGCCGACGGCGCGGCATGCCGATATCGTCCTTCCCGCCACGACGACGCTCGAGCGCAACGACGTCGGCGGCTCGTCGCGCGACAATTTCGTGCTTGCCATGCGTCGCGCCATCGATCCCGTTGGCGGCGCATGGAACGACTTTGATATTTTCCGCGCCTTGGCGCAGCGCCTTGGCTATGAGAGCGCCTTCACCGAGGAGCGCGACGAGATGGGCTGGTGCCAGATGGTCTATGACCAGGTGCGCACCAGCGCCGCAGCCAAGGGCGTAGAGCTGCCCGGCTTCCAGCAGTTCTGGGCGGAAGGCTTCATCGAGTTGCCGCCCCCCGAGCGCGATTATGTCCTGTTTGAGAATTTCCGTCGCGATCCGGAACGCCACCCGCTCAAGACCCCATCCGGGCGCATCGAGATCGCCTCCGATACGGTCGCCGGCTTTGCATATGCGGATTGCCCGCCGCATCCCACCTGGATTCCGCCGACGGAATGGCTCGGGAGCCCCTCGGCGCGGCGCTGGCCGCTCCACCTCGTTACCCACCAGCCGGCAAGCCGTCTGCACAGCCAGATGGATCCGGGGCCGGTCTCGCGCGCCCACAAGGTTGCCGAACGCGAGCCTGTCCGCATCAGCCCGGCTGACGCGGCGCAGCGCGGCATCCGCGCTGGCGACATCGTGCGCCTCTTCAACGAGCGCGGGGCATGTCTTGCCGGAGCGCGCATCGATCCCGACGTGATGCCGGGGGTCGCTGTCATGGCGACCGGGGCATGGTTCGACCCGCCGCAGGCGAGCGGCGAGCCCGAGCGCCACGGCAACCCCAATGTGCTTACCCTCGATATCGGAACCTCGCCGCTGGCGCAGGGTCCGAGCGCGTTGACTGCGCTCGTGGAGATCGAGCGGTGGGAGGGGCCGGCCCCCGCCATTCGCGTGTTCGCGCCGCCGGAGCTTGCCGCAACCGCCTAGGCAACCGCTGCCCAGTCGGTGCAAGTGAGGATTCTCCTTACCGCCGATCCCTTCCTGCCGGTCCCTCCGCGGTTGTACGGAGGAATCGAACGGGTCATTGCGACGCTGACCGAGAACCTGCGCGCACGCGGCCATGTAGTCGGTCTCGTGGCGGTCAAGGGGTCAACCGCGCTGGTGGACCACTTTCGCCCATGGCGGTACGCGAAGCCGGACGACTGGATCGCGCATTCTCAAAATGCGGTCTCGTTGATGCAGGCCTGCGGGGAATTCGGACCTTCCGTTATTCATAGCTTCTCGCGCCTGCTTTATCTCGCACCCCTGCAGCTGCGCCGAATTCCAAAGATCATGTCGTATCAGCGCACCGTAGGTGGCTCGCAGATACGGTTGTGGGCCGCCTTGGCCAGAGGCTCGCTCACGTTCACGGGTTGCAGCGAGTTCATTGCAAGCATGGGGCGCGCGCATGGGGGTGTGTGGCATGCGATCCCGAACTTCGTCGACACCAGCTTCTACAGGTTCTCTGCAGCGGTGCCTGCGCAGGCGCCACTGCTGTTTCTCAGTCGCATCGAGGAGATAAAGGGTACTCACCTTGCGATCGACGTCGCGAAGAGGACTGGAAGGCGGCTGCTCATCGCCGGCAACCGCGCTGAGAGCGGTGCAGAAGGAGTATATTGGGAGACGCGCATCAAGCCCGAGCTGGGACGCAACGGCATCGAATATGTCGGACCCGTCGATGATCGTTCCAAACTCCATCTCCTGGAATCGGCGCTCGCCCTGATCGTGCCCATCCAATGGGACGAGCCGTTCGGGATCGTGTTTGCGGAAGCGCTGGCCTGCGGCACCCCGGTGATCGCCTGCCCGCGCGGCGCGTTACCCGAAATTGTCCGGCATGGCGTGGACGGCTTTTTGGTCTCCTCCGTGGACGAGGCCTGTCGGGCTGTCGCGCAAATCGGCAGTATCGATCGCCGCCAGTGCCGCGCGCGCGCAGAATCGGCCTTCTCCGCTTCGGTCGTGACGGGCATATATGAGGCGCTTTATGAGACGCTGGTCCGAAACTGACCGGAGTGTGCACAGGAGGAGAGTGGTCCAGCATTGGGTGGAACTCGGGCTGTGCAGACGGGAGGTGCACGCGATCACGGCAGCTTGGGTCAGATCCAGCGCTTGTCCGCGCGCAGGGAACTATCTCGGGGGACGAAGATCACATCCGCTTGCCACAATGTGCGATCGAGCGGCCGCCGCGCAAGCCCACAGATGTCGAACGGCACAAACCCGCGAGCGTTGAGCCAGGCGACCAGCTCAGTCGCCAGCGGTACACCCTTGTAAATGTCGAGCAGGTTGACTTCCGCCAGCACCGCTTTGATTTCCTGTAGCGACGCCTTTCCTCCTTTGAGCACTTCAAGCTCGTAGCCTTGCACGTCGAGCTTGAGAAAATCGCAAGAGTGCCCGTAGTCCGACATTGCCTCGTCAAGCGTCCTTTGTTCGCAGCTGACCGAGGGATGCGTGGCGTGATGCTCCGGGAGCAGCGATGAGGCCGTCTCGGCGCAGTACAGGCAGACCTGCGGCGCGCTCTTTGCCCCGAGCGCGACCGGATAGACGCGGATCGGGAGAGTCTCGGAGAGCGCGTGAAGCGCCGCGATCATATGCGGCAGCGGTTCAAAGCAGACGATGCGCGCTTGCGGCCATACTTCAAGGCACATAAGGGCAAATTCGCCGCGGTAGGCTCCTACGTCCGCAATAACAGAGGGGTTGAATCCCTGCTTTTGGAGGCGCATCAAGGCCGAGCGGGTATCCGGAATATCAAACCGCTCAATGAGCCATCGCTTTGCGTAGGCACGAAGACGTTTCAGCACTACTTGCTCAAGCGAGAAAAGCCGGGCTCTCGCGTTCGCCATGACAGAGGGTAAAAACGCGGAACGGGTCTCCGTCAAGGATCAGAATTGGCGTCCTCAGCGCTGAATGACTGCGCGACGACATCCAAAAGAACTGGCTCCTGACGCTCCCAACTAAACACGTTCCGCGCGGTTTCTAGCGCTGTTGCCTTTGCCATTTGTAATGCTTTAGGGCACCGAATCAACTGATTCAGGGATGCTGCCAATGCATGCGCCTGGCCTACCTTGTAATACGCGATTGCACCCGGCGCCCTCTCACAGACCTCCCGCTGTCCAGTTGTATCACTCGCGACGACGGCAAGCCCGGCCAGCAGATATTGCAGAATCTTGTTGGTCACAGTGAGTTCCCTGCTCCGGCAACACGTCAGCTCGCCAGCGAAGCCGATATCATGCTCGGCAATCCGGGACAAAAGCTCGCCACTCGGAACTAAAGGATGGAGAAACATTCTTTGCTTCCAGGCTTCAGGGATATGACTACGTAGCCAATCGTCGAATCCGGGTGCCGGCGTCCCGCGAAGGTGAATCTCGATCTCGCGATCCAACCTCGGCAATGCGGCGAGCAAGTCCTCCAATCCTCGCCCTGGCCCGAGCGTTTGCGAGAACCAATGGACTGAAGGAATGGCCAGATTTCGCCTGTCTTTATGAACACCATCGATCGCGTTTCGATCTGTCCAACGAAACGCATTGTAAATGACTATGGGAGCTCGACAGCGATACTCGTCTGCCAATGCTTGCCGCATCGACCATGAGGGACAGGAGGTAAAGGCGGATCGCCCCAGCGCTGCCTGCTCCAGGGAGCGAAGCAGGCGAAGCGGTTTTTGCCGGGGCGCGTCCGGCGGCAGGTCTTCGGAGAACCAGTCAGCAAAATCCACAGAAACTCTTTTTCTCGCCTCGAGCAATTCAACAGCGATGGCCAGGGCAGGCTCGTAGTGGGCAATATAGAGATCGGCTGACCTGGCCAGAGCGGACGCTCGAAGCTCGGAATAGAAATAAGCCAGTTGCCACGGGTTCTCCCAATTGAGAAATTCAGCAGCCATCATGCCGAGCTTTCTGCGCACTCGCGTCGCAGTCCTTCGTGCGCGATGTTTCGTCGTGTCCACCACCGGGGTAAACGTAAACGGTGCAGCAGCCACTATCTCCTCGTCGCGCACTTTCAGAAGACAATCCGTCCATGCGCCCAATACCTCCACCCTGTAACCGTTTCGCGCCAGCGTCTCGGCTGAGTGCAAGGCTCGCGGGTTGTGACAGAGATGGCTGCCGGTCAAAATGACAATAGAGCGCATCGGGCTTGTCTCGGCCAGGGACAACGTCAACGCGGAGGGTTGCCCAAACTCTGCTCGGCAGCGCGCGGGAGGCTGGACATGACCTTTACCGGCGAGCGGCTCGATGGAAACACGAAAGCAATCTCATCCTAGCGCTTCGCTTCGAAATAAAGCGAATAAGGTCGGTGCAGCTCGCGATCGATGGGACCGCCGGGAAACGTGCCCTGTCGCCATGACGTCCGCATCACGTCGCGGAACCCTGTCTCACTTAAAACGAGGCCGAGTGTTTCGGCATCATAGCCACCGTAATGCTCCGCCTCTTGCAGAAAAACATGATTGAGGGCCTCCATTTTCGTCCGAAACACCTGCTCGGGAGCGACGCCTCCACATGAAACACGGTTCAAGTCATCCCATCCGGCTGCCGAATATGCTCTCACATAAAGCTCTGCATCCGGCACGACGATTCTCAAGATGCCGCCTTCCTGAAGACAGCGGCGACACTCACTCAGAAAGCGAGGCCGTTCATCCTTGGGGGCCAGATGCTCGAAAAAATGCTCGACGTGAATTCCCTCGCAGGATCGGTTGGCCAATGGCAACCGCGAGCGACAGTCAGCAGGGAGCGTGACTTGATCATACCGGAACAAGTCGAGATTTACCCAATCTGACCGGCCAAACGGTCCGCACCCGATATTCGCCCTGATATTTCGTCTCCCGCTCAATTCTTTGATGGTAGCGCGATAGCCTGGATGGAGGTAATGGCACGCCCGTACTCGGATGGCGTTCAATTCGAGCCTCAGATGATTGAAGACGTGGCTGTTTACAGGCAGCTTTGGTATGAGCCATCTGCCTATCTTTTGTTTCAGACTGGCGCGATCGGTTTCCATGTTAGCTTGCTCAAGACCTGCAGAAGGCCAAAACTCGCCTTTTAGCGGGTTGCCATTCCCGCGGGAACCTCCAACTCTCCTGTTGGATGGTGATACTGGGCGGCGGCTTTAACTGGGCTGGGTCGTCGCTCGAAACATGCGCAAGCTCCTGATTGTGAGCCCGGTTTTTCCGCCCATCGGCAGCGCGGATATGCATCGGGTTAGAACTGCGATTCCGTACTACAAAAGGTTTGGTTGGACCCCCACGGTCCTTGCGATCACGCCCGAGTCATCCGGGGCGGTAAGCGATGCCGTTTTGGCCAAATCCGTTCCGCCGGACGTGGGGGTGGTGCAGGTGACGGCCTGGGACGAACGAAGGTGCCGTAGGCTCGGGTTTGGGCAGCTGGCCTACCGCAGCCTTCTGCCATTGTACCGCGCGGGCAGCGCGCTCCTGGAACGAGGGCGATATGATGTTGTCCTGTTTTCCAGCACGGTTTTCCTCAGTTTCATATTGGGTCCGCTTTGGGCAAGGCGCTATGGCTGCAAGCTCGTCTACGATTTTCAGGATCCATGGTATCGGGAGCAGTTGAATTTTACCCGAGCTACCGCTCCCGGTTCCTGGTGGAAATATCGGGTCGATCACTGGTCGGCGCGTTACCTCGAGAAATTCGCAATCAAGAGCGCGGACCACATCATCTCCGTATCCGCTGGATACGTTCGTGACTTCATGAAGAGATATGCATGGCTGGACGCTTCCAAGTTCACGGTCCTCCCATTTGCAGCAGCCACGGAGGACTATGCTTTTCTTCGCATGCACGGAATCGAGCATGGCATTTTCCAGCCTGACAGCGCCCTTGTACGCTGGGTCTCCGCGGGCCGAGCAGGGCCGGACATGGATCCGATCCTTGCCGTGTTATTCGAGGCTACCGCGCAGATGACGATCAACGATCCGCGGTACGCCGAACGCCTGCGGCTGCATTTTGTCGGGACGAACTATGCCCCGCCCGAGCGCACCTACAAGCTGGTAGAGCCTCTGGCGCGTCGGTTTGGGGTGCAGAACCTGGTGGAGGAGCATCCGACGCGTGTGCCGTATTTCCAGGCACTTGCACTTTATGCTCAGAGCGATGCGGTGTTGCTCATCGGCTCTTTGTCGGCCGACTACACGGCCTCCAAGCTGTTCAACTGCATCATGTCGAAGAAGCCGGTTCTGGCACTTTTTCATCGGAGCAGTCTGGTGGCGGAAATTGCCCGCGGTTTCCCAAACGTATTTCTTGCGACGTTCGAGCAAAGCCCAACCGAGCCGGAATTTCACGCGCAGGTCCGCAAGGGAATTGAATGGCTGCGTGCGCCCAAGTTTGATGCTTCCGTGATCGAGGAGAAGCTCGAACCCTGGTCCGCCGAGGAGCTGACGCGACGGCAATGCGCCATATTCGACGAGGTGTGTGGAGTGACTCCGACGCCCAGGGCGGAACGGGGTGCATCGGACGCGCGCTCGTGAGTGGCCCAGGCATCCGCCTCGCCATCATCGTCTCGCATCCCGTCCAATACTTCGTTCCATTGTATCAACGCCTCGCCCGGCGCTCCGATGTCGCCATCAAGGTCTTCTTCACGTGGCACGTCGGACAAGCCGCCGTGGAGGACCGCGGGTTTCAGCAGCCTGTGGCATGGGACATTCCTCTGACGGAGGGATATCCGTTCGAGCTGGTGCCCAACACGTCGGCTCGTCCCGGGACGCATGGCTTTTTCGGGCTGCGTAACCCCGCGCTGATAGAGCGTGTGACCTCGTGGCAGCCTGACGTAGTCTATATCACCGGCTGGGCTTGGCTGTCGCACCTGCAGGCCTTGCATACGCTTGCACTGCGCCGCGTACCAACGCTGTTTCGCGGGGATTCCCACCTGCTCGACGGCAAGTCGTCGGGGGTGCGCGGCCTGATCAAGCGCACCGTCTTGCGCCGCGTGTTCTCCTGGCCCGCCGGCTTTCTGGCCGTCGGCAGCGCCAACGCCGAGTACTACGAATATTTCGGGGTCGATGCTGTCCGGTTGTACCGCTGCGTCCACTCGATCGATGTCACGCGGTTCGCCCGGCCCGCAGACGCTCTGGAGCGAGAAGCCCGCGATTGGCGCGCCCGCCTGGGAATTGCCAGCGACCAGAAGGTGCTGCTGTTTGCGGGGAAATTCGAGCCCAAGAAGCGTCCGGTCCAGCTCATGGAGGCGGTGCTGCGCCTCGGCGATGACAACATCGTGTTGGTGCTCGTCGGGGCCGGCGAGCTGAAGCCCGAAATCGAGCGAATTTCTGCAGCGCACCCGAAGCGCTTCCGAGTGCTGCCGTTCCAGAACCAGAGCCGCATGCCCGTCGTGTATCGACTTGGAGACCTGTTCGCGCTTTTTTCGTCGCATGACGAGACCTGGGGGCTGGCGGTCAATGAAGCGCTCGCGTGCGGCCGCCCCGTCCTGGTCAGCGACCGCGTCGGCTGCGCAGCCGACGTAGTGGACAGAAGCTGTGGTCGTGTGGTTGCGTGGGACGATTACGCCGCGCTCGAGAGGACGATTGTCGAATTGATGAACGGGGATGCTCTTCCAGCGATGCGGCGTGCCTCGGCGGAACGTGCATGGCACTTTGATGTGGCTGTAACCGAGAACGAGCTCGTGCAGGCCGTGCAGGGGATCTGCGCGCCGGCACATACGCGCGACGGAGGGGCGCCGCTTCATGCGCATCAGGCTCGCTGAAAATTTTCGCGCCGTGTTCTACGCCCCGTTCTATGCCGCGCATGCGCTCGGCTTCTATGAGCGCGAGGGGGTCGAGCTGGAGCTCGTCGGCTCGCCCGCTCCCGCAGCCGCTGCGCCGGCTCTGCTCGACGGCACGATCGACCTGACCTGGGGCGGGCCGATGCGGGTGATGAAAGCCCGCGATGCAGAGCCGGGCTCGGGCCTGATGTGCTTTTGCGAGGTGGTCACGTGCGATCCGTTTTTTCTGGTGGGTCATGGCCGGCGTCGTGGGCATGAATTTCGGCTCACCGAGCTGTCGTCCCTCAAATTCGCGAAAGTATCCGAGGTGCCGACGCCCTGGCTGTGCCTGCAGCTTGATTTGCGCGAGCAGGGGCTGGACCCGGCGCGGCTCGATTGCGCGCCCGACAGCACGATGCGGAACAACCTCGAGAAGCTGCGCCGCGGCGAGCTGGACGTGGTGCAGCTGTTCGAGCCATATGCGTCGCTTGCGGTGAAGGAAGGCGCGGGCGAGATCCTCTATGCTGCCAGCGCGCGAGGGCCAACGTCCTATACGACGTTTCTGGCCACGCGCGACGCGATCGAGCGCAACCGCGATGCCTTCATGGCCATGACCCGCGGCATTCGTCACATGCAGCGCTGGATCGGCGAATACGGCGGGGAGGACCTGGCACAAGTCACCGCCGGATTTTACCCGGATGTGGGTCCGCAGATTCTCGCCGCGGCGCTGGCACGCTATCGCGATGCGGGACTGTGGGGGCAAACGACTGCCGTGTCGTTCAGCGGGTTTGCCCGTCTCGCGGAAAGCTTGCTTGCCGGCGGTTTCATCTCGCGCAGACCGGTATACGAGGACTGCGTCGAGCAGAGCCTGTGCTGAGATTGATACGATGCTGGACCTGATCATTCGCAATGGCGATGTGGTGACGCCCCAAGGGGTCCACCGGTGCGACGTCGCGATAGCCGGTGAGAGGATCGCTGCGATTGCCGCTGCGGGCACTTTCGACTCCGCCACGCGGGTCATCGATGCCACGGGACGAATCGTGATGCCGGGCGGGATCGACCCGCACGTCCATCTGCATCACGTCTGGATCAAGCCGGACGGGACGCCGCTCGTCACTGCCGGCCCCGAGCAGGTCGGGCGCGCTGCATTGCACGGCGGAACGACGACCTTCATCGATTTCGCCTACTGGCGCGACGGCGGCTCGGCGATCGAGGCAATCGAGACGCGCGACAAGGACTTTGCCGGCCAGAGCCCGTGCGACTGGGCCTACCACCTCATGCTGCATTCGGAGCCGCCCCCGGAGTTCACCGGTCAGCTCGCGGAAGCGATTCAGGCCGGCTACCCGACCTTGAAGATATTCACCACCAACATTCTTCCTTCGCGCAGCGGACGCATGATCGATTTCGGGGACATCTGGGAGGCGTTCCAGGTCCTGGCAAAAGAGGGCGGGCTGGGAGTCATCCACGCCGAGGACAACGACATCGTCATGCACATGTATGGCAAGCTCGTTCGCGAAGGGCGGGTTGACTTTCAGCATCTTGCCGAGGTCCACAACCAGCTGTCGGAGGACCTGAGCTTTCGGCGGGTGCTGCGGCTGGCCGAGAGCGTGCCGGGCACCGCGCTGTACATGATGCATGTCTCCGCCGGAACCGGTGTTTCGGCCATCGCCGAGGCGCGCATCAGGGGCCTGCCGATCTACGGCGAGACGCTGCATCAGTATCTGATCTACTCGAACGAGGACTACAAACGCGTCAACGGCCAGATCTATCACACCTATCCTTCATTGAAATCGCCACAGGACCAGCAGGCGCTCTGGCGGGGCACCGTGAGCGGCGATATCCACTGCATTGCGACGGATGAGCTCTGCTGCACCCTCAAGGACAAGACCGTCGGCAGGCGTATCGATGACGTGACCGGCGGCAATTCGGGGGTCGAGCCGCGGCTCGGCGTCATGTACACCGAGATGGTCGTGCGCCGCGGCTACACTCTCAACCAGTACGTCGATCTGGTCTCGACCAATGCGGCAAGGATCATGGGTCTTTATCCGCGCAAAGGAGCGATAGCTGTCGGCAGCGATGCCGATATCGCCATCCTCGACCCGACGCGCCGCGGCAAGGTTCGCGCCGCCGATCTGCACGAGACCGACTATACGCCGTGGGAAGGGCACGACATCTTTGCCTGGCCGGTCGCGACCATCCTGCGGGGCAAGGTCATGGTCGAGAACGGCCGGTATTACGGGACGCCCAACGATGGACGTTATCTCAACCGGAAGATCGCTGCAGAAATACGCAATGGACCCGCGCTGTGATCGACCTCTCCATGGACAGCTTGCGCGATTTGCTGGCGGAAAGCCTGACAGCCTGGCACTTTCGGGGCGACGTCCGCAGCACCGGCGGGGCGATCTGGCTGTCCTGCAATGGAGCTGAGATTCGCGTGGAGCCGGCGCCGTCGGGATCACCGTTCCGATGGATGGTGACGGTGAACGGCCGCAAGCGCGCGGCGCTCGCTCTTCCCGCCGTGCTGCGCCGGGTGCGCGCCGCCCTTGATCCACAGTACGAGCGCTACCAGGTGCGCATCGCGCCTGCGCCTGTCGTTCCCCCGTGATTGGAGTCCTCGTGCTGACCGGGTTTCTCGGCAGCGGCAAGACGACGCTTCTGCGCCATCTGCTGCGCCAACCCGCGTTCTCCCGCACCGCTGTCATCATCAACGAGTTCGGCGAGGTCGGCCTCGACCATGAGCTGGTGGAGGCCAGCACCGACAGCTTCATCGAGCTGCAGACGGGATGCCTGTGCTGCAAGCTGCGCAACGACCTGATGGATACCATCGACGAGATGCTGCGCCGGCGCGATCAGCGGCGGGTGCCGCCGTTTACCCGGATCGTCATCGAGACCAGCGGGCTTGCCGACCCGGCTCCGGTACTTCAGACGCTGATGACCGACGCTGCCGGACGCCTGGCCATTGACGGCGTGGTGACGACCGTGGACGCAGTGAATGCCGCGAATGCGCTCGCCAGCGAGCCCATCTCCGTGAAGCAGGTGGCGCTGGCCGACCGCCTGGTTCTGACCAAGTCCGATCTGGCGAACGGCGCTCATCACGGCGCTCTGCTCGATCGGCTTGCAGAGCTCAATCCGTCGGCACCGCTCCTGACCGCGCATCACGGCAGCATCGATCCCGCTCTCCTGGAAGGTGTGAGCCTTGATCCGCAGTCACGAGCAGTCGCGCTCGGCAGCCGGCCCGCGGAGGCTGGCAGCGCCCACGGGACTGTGCATGCGCGGCACGGCGCTGAGCTCCAAACCTATGCCGTCGTGCGCGATGCGCCGATCCACGCCGTGGCATTGACGCTTTTCCTGGAAGTATTGGCCGAGCATTGCGGTGCCGGTCTTCTGCGGCTCAAGGGCATCGTGGACATTGCCGAGAGCCCCGGCCGGCCCGTGGTCATTCACGGGGTCCAGCACGTCTTTCATCCGCCGGCTTGGCTGCCGCATTGGCCGTCCGGCGACTGCCGTACCAGGATCATCCTGATCACGCGCGGAATTCCGCGCAGATGGATCGAGCTGCTGTTGGATGCGCTCGAGGCAGAAGTCGCGGCGACGGCGACTCGCTAAACCAGGGGCAGCATAAATGCACTTACTGCGCGGCTTACCGGATTCCGGCTCTCTCGGCCGGAATGACGCGCCCGGAAGGGTGACCCATGGGAGCGTGGTCCCTCGCCTGAGGGTAGGTGCAGAGCGAATAACAATCGCTCCAGCTCCTGTGTCTCGCCAGGAATGGGAGCTCGTGCGCGGAAAACGCGCACTCTGCGGCGACCGGTGCCTGTAGTCATGCGGTTGGCAATCTCGTATACCCGTTCGCATCGTATTCTCTCGGATCCTCCGCCCGGTTGAAAATGCAGGCCACGGGGTGGCCGGCGTGGAAGCTGTGTGAGGACACGCAAATCGGAGAAAAACATGCAGGTTGCGAGGGACGGGTTCATTCACACCATGGCGGCGGTCGCGCTGGCGGCTGCAGTTGGCTCGGCAGCGCCGGTGGCCCATGCCGCCGATGTGGTCAAGATCGGGGCTCCTCTGGCGCTCACAGGCTCTCTCGCCGACGAAGCGAAAAAGCAGGAAATCGTGTGGAACATGTGGCTCGACAAGGTCAATGCGGCCGGTGGAATCAACGTCGGCGGCAAGAAGATGAAAGTCGAGCTCGTCAAATACGATTATCAGTCGGACGGTCAGCGCGCCGCTCAGCTGGCCGAGAAGCTCGTCACCGACGACAAGGTGGACGTGCTGCTCTCGCCGTTCGGCTCCGGACACACCAAGATCGTGGCCACGGTCGCGGAACGTTATCAGACACCCGTGCTCGCCTGTGCCGCTTCCTCGGAGTCGGTGTTCGACCAGAGCTTCAAGCATCTGTTCGGGACGTTGTCGCCCAATGGCGCCATGACCGATGCCATGGTGGCGTTCTTCAAGAGCAAGATGCCGGCGCTCAAGCGCGTGGCGGTGTTGGGACGCGACGACGTGTTCCCGAAAGCCATGGCGCAGGGCACGTCTGCGGCTGCCAAGAAAGCCGGGCTCGATGTGGTCTACGACCAGCTCTACGCGGTCGGCACCATGGACCACTCCGCTTCCATGTCGGCGATAAAGGCTGCCAATCCCGACTGGGTCTATGTCACCGGCTATACCCAGGACCTCATTCTGGCCCGCAAGCAGATGGCCGATCTCGGCGTCAAGGCGCCGATCGTGACCATGGTGGCCGGTCCCGCCTACAAGGAATACACCGATGGGCTCGGCGCTCTTGCCAACGGGGTGACCAGCTCGAGCTGGTGGCATCACGCCACCAGCTACAAGGGAATCGGACCGTGGCCGACGACGGCCGACTTTTACAAGGAGTTCGTCGCCAAGCAGAAGAGCGATCCCGACTACGTCCATGCCTCCTGTGCGGCTGCCACCATCGTGCTCGCAAATGCGATCGAGCGCGCCGGTACGACCGACAAGAGCAAAGTGCGCGATGCGCTCGCCGCCACCAATATCTCCACGTTCTACGGGCCGATCAAATTCAACGCCCACGGGATGGAGGAGGTCAGGGATCTGCCGATCATCCAGGTCCAGGACAAGAGCATCAAGGTCCTGCATCCCGCCGATATCAAGAACGGCGAGCTGGTGTTCATGAAATAAGGTTCGCTCCGACCTGCGGTTGAGCTTCTGGATTCAGCGGCGCAGCAACCTCCGGAATGCCTCCCCCTGAAAGGGGGAGGTCGGCGCCCGCCGACCTCGTCGGGGGGCGCCGGGTGGGGGTCAACTCGCGGCGTGGATTATCATCAACTGCGCGCGCTGAGGGTCGAACCCCCACCCGACAGCCTTTGCCTCTGCGTAGGGCGGGGGCAAAGGCTGTCGACCTTCCCCTTGCTGGGGGAGGTATGCACGCTCTGAATTCGATGGCCTACGTCCAGATCCTGGTGAACGGCGTGGTGCTCGGGGCGCTCTACACCTGTCTCGCCGTGGGATTCTCGCTTGTATGGGGCGTGTTGAACATCATCAACATGCTTCACGGGTCTCTCATTATTCTCGGCGGCTATCTGACCTTCTTCGCCTGGCACAGCTTCGGCATTCATCCCTTGGCGGCATTACCGGTCGTGGCGCTGGTTCTTTTCGCGCTCGGCTATGGGATGCAATTGCTGCTCATCAATCGTGTCGTGCGCGAGCCCGTGCTCACGACCTTGACGCTGACCTTTGGCCTCGACCTGATCCTCTATAATTTCATGACTGTTTACTACACGGCGACTCCGCGGCGCGTTACGCTCGACCTCGGTGTGGTGGAGCTCGCGGGCATCGTGATGCCGGTGGACCGGCTGCTCGCCATGGGGCTTGCATTGCTGTTCACCGGCATTCTCTACGTCGTGCTGCGTGGGTCGCGGATCGGTCGCGCCATCGTCGCAGTGCGCATGGACCGCGATACGGCGGCGCTCATGGGCATCCGGGTGGATCGCATCTATGCCGTGACGTTCGGGATCGGGGCGCTGATGGCGGGTGCGACCGGTGCGGTATTCGCGATGCTCTATCCCATCACCACGAATCTGACGACCGCGTTTCTCGGGAAGGCGTTCGTCGTCTGCGTCATCGGCGGCCTCGGCAGCGTTCAAGGTGCTTTGGTCGGCGGGATCGTGCTCGGCATCGTCGAAAGCCTTGCGGGCCAGATGGTGGGTCCGCAGCACGCGCTCACGGTCGGTTTTGCGCTCATGTTGCTGCTGCTCCTCGTCAAGCCGACCGGTCTCACCGGCATCAAGGGCTACGAATGATGTTGCGGCGGTGGTCCTATGTCGCGCTCGCGATCTGGGTGCTGGCGTTGACGTCGACTCCACTGTGGGCCGGCAACTATGTCGTGCGCCTTGCCATCACCATTGCCATGTTCACCGGACTGACGCTCTCCTGGAATTTCATCGGCGGGTTCACCGGCTATCCCTCCTTCTCGACCGCGGCTTTTTTCGGTCTCGGCAGCTATGCCGGTGCGCTGGCGCAGCGCGCGGGCGTGCCGATGGTCCTCGCCTGGCTCGCCGCCACCTTGCTCGTCGGGCTGTTTGCTGCCGCGCTCGGGGGCATCCTCCTGCGGCTGCGCGGGCACTATTTCGCCATCGGAACGATCGGAGCAGTGGAGGTGCTGCGGCTCCTCATCGCGTCCTGGGGCAGCGTTACCGGGGGCGGAGACGGGCTTAACCTTCCCTTCGTCGCCGGCGGGCCCGATGTCGTCGCCCGCATCTTTCTCGCCGCCATGCTCGCGATCATGCTCGCCGTATTCGCGGCGACGGTCGCGGTCGATCGCAGCCGCCTGGGATTCGGACTGCGCTGCATTGCGCAGAACGAGGATGCCGCCGACATGGTCGGCATCAATACCACCGTCTACAAGATTGCCGCCTACACGCTCTCGGCGCTGTTCTGCGGCACGATCGGTGCAGCATACGCATCCTGGACCGGCTACATCGACCCCAACGAATCTTTTTCCATTCTCCTGAGCATCAAGGTCCCGGTCATGTGCATCCTGGGCGGATCGGGAACGATATTCGGACCGGTCGTAGGGGCTGCTGCCTTCACGCTCCTGGAAGAGTTCTTCTGGGCCAATTTCCTCGACTACAACCGCGCGATCCTCGGTGCGGTCATCGTGCTGCTGATTTTCTTTCTGCCCGGCGGCTTGCTGCACATGCCCTATTGCCGGCTGTTTGCTCGCATTCCCCGGCCCTGGGCGCAGCCGAAAGTCGCGTCATGAGCGCGCCGATCCTCGAGCTCGACCGGGTGAGCAAGGACTTTGGCGGCATTCATGCCTTGCGCCAGATCAGCTTCGCGGTGGAGGAGGGACAGATCGTCGCCCTGATCGGCCCTAATGGCGCAGGCAAGACGACCCTCGTCAATGTCATTACCGGCGTGCACCGGGCCTCGGCGGGGCGGGTTGCGTTCCGCGGCACGGACGTCACGCGGCAGCGCCCGTTCCAGGCGGCGCGCCGGGGACTGGCGCGCACCTTCCAGATCGTCCAGCCGTTCCCGCGCATGACCGTGCTGGAGAATGTCGCAGCAGGCGCGCTCTTCGGCGGTGCCCACGCGGGCATGGACGAGGCCATGGCGGCCGCACGCGAGCATCTCGAGTTCACCGGGCTTGCGGAGCTTGCCGGCCGGCCCGCGTCGGCGCTCACGCTCGCCGGGCGCAAGCGACTCGAGCTGGCCAAGAGCCTGGCGATGAAGCCCCATCTGTTGATGCTCGACGAGGTCAATGCCGGCCTTAATTCCAGCGAGATCGACGGCGCGCTCGCCCTCATTCGCAGCATCGCCCGGCGCGGCATCACCGTTCTCGTCATCGAGCACGTCATGAAGGTGATCTTCTCTCTCGCCGATCGCGTGCTCGTATTGCACCATGGTGAGCTGATTGCCGACGGCGCTCCCCGCGAGATTGCAGGTCAGCAGCGGGTGATCGAAGCTTATCTTGGCGAGAAGTTCGCGCGCCGGATCGCCACAGGCGCCGGCAATGGCTGACCCGCTCCTTGCGGTCGAGGAGCTGAGCGCCTCCTACGGCGACGTTCGTGTGCTGTGGTGCGTCGATCTCCGCGTCGAGTCGGGCGAGATCGCCTGCATCGTAGGGCCGAACGGTGCCGGCAAGACCACGCTGCTGCGCTGCATCTCGGGGCTCGTTGCTCCGGCCGGCGGCAGGGTCGTTTATCGCGGCGACGATCTGGGCTCGCTCGCCGCCGATCAGATCATCGCTCGCGGCATTGCCCATGTCCCGGAAGGCCGGCGCCTGTTCCGTGGGATGAGCGTGCGCGACAACCTCCTGCTCGGCGCCTATCTGCGGCGTGACGGCGCGCAGATCGCATGCGACCTCGACTATGTGCTCGCGCTCTTTCCTATTCTGCGCGAGCGCCAGCGCCAGGATGCAACCACCTTGTCCGGGGGCGAGCAGCAGATGTGCGCCATCGGCCGTGGGATCATGTCGCGCCCGCAACTCCTGCTCATCGATGAGTTGTCCCTGGGGCTTGCGCCGCGGCTGATAGAGCGCCTCGGCGAGGCTCTGCTGGAGATCAACCGCTCCGGCATTACCATCCTCCTCGTGGAGCAGGACGTGATGACCGCGTTCGAGCTTGCGCGCCATGCCTTTGTGCTCGAGACCGGCCGGGTCGCCAAACACGGGACCACTGCCGCCCTCATGGAGGATACGGCCATCAGGCAGGCATATCTGGGGATGTAGTTGCAGTATCGGGCGGGCTGGTAGCAGGGCGAAGCCGGCTTTCGAGCCGACTTTGCCCTGTAACCCGCCGCGCCGCCATGCGGGCCATCGGCGGATTACGCGCCGCCGGCGATCCGCTGATCCGGCCTACGAGGATTGCAACAGCTTCCTGAAAAACCCGACAATGCTG
Source organism: Xanthobacteraceae bacterium (assembly GCA_036557665.1). Classification (GTDB taxonomy): domain Bacteria; phylum Pseudomonadota; class Alphaproteobacteria; order Rhizobiales; family Xanthobacteraceae; genus VAZQ01. Next base: position 92,878 of record DATBHG010000017.1, read on the forward strand.
CTCCACAGCGCCGAGCGCGCCAGCCTGCCCGCATCGAGAGCCTGCTGCTCCGACTGCGCAATGGGAGCTCCCGAGAGCCGCGCGGCGAGATTGCGAGCAAACGCCTGGGTCAGATGGTCTGCCACGTTCTTGATCAGGCCGGAACGGCTGAACTGAGCGAGCGCGCCGGTGAGCAGAAATCTCACCGAGAGGTCGACCCGCGAGGAGCTCTCGCTCAGCGGATGGACCGTGTAGCCGATGATGGCGCGGCCGCTCGATGCGCTACGGGCATCTCTGCCGGCGGCGCGTACCAGGCCGCGGAATGCCGCCTCGTCGCGCTCGATTTCCACAATTCCTGCAAACGCGCTGACGATCGGCCCGAGCTTCACGTGCATTTCGCCTTCTGCGCGACCGTTCTGCAGGGGCCTGGTCAGCCGAGCCCCCGGAATGCATCGGGCCACGGTGTCGAGATCGGCCAGGAGCCGCCACGTCTGCATCTGTGAGCAGGGTACCGTAAACGACTCGCTCAGTTGCGCCCCGTTGCTTTCCACCGCAGCCCACTGCTCACGGGTGGTATCGCCTGATCGGTCCGGAACGGGCAGCTCCTGTGACCGCCGTGGCGGCGAGTCGGGGTCCCCAAAAAACGCAAAGCGTTTTTTGGGGTCCCCCTCATGCCTCGCCCGTCCATCCGAATCCGCTTGCCCGGCGCTCGGCGCATGCGCACCGACCGGGCCGCGCCGCGTGCGCGCCGTCGTGGAGGCTGTTTCGCCCGCCTGCGCCATGACACTGCGGAGCGCCGCAACGATCCCCACGTAGCCGGTGCAGCGGCACAGGTTTCCGGACAGCTCGAGCCGGACGCGCTTTTCATCGGCCTGCGGAAGACGCGTGACGATGTCGCGCGCACTGATCAGCATGCCCGGGGTGCAATAGCCGCACTGTAACCCGTGGTGCTCCGAGAACGCCTCGCGCAGGCGTGCCGTGACAGGGTCCTTCTCCAGACCCTCGATCGTGGTGACCTCGGCACCATCGCACGCCACCGCGTAGGTAATGCAGGAGCGCGCGGGTGAGCCGTCGATCAGGACGGTGCAGGCGCCGCACACCCCGTGCTCGCAGCCGATATGCGTGCCGGTGAGGAACTGATCCTCGCGCAGGAAATCCGCGAGGTTGCGGCGCGGCTCGACCTCCGCCTCCAGCTTGCGCCCGTTGATGGTCAGCGACACCATTGTCATGCCGCGCACGCCTGCTTTGCGGCGCGCTCGAGCGCGACCGGAGCGAGTTGCCGCAGGTAGTCGTCGGTGACGCCTTGCTCGTCCAGCAGGCGAAGGACCGCTCCGCGATCCATCCGGCCCGGCAGATCCGGCCCGAAGGGGCCGCGGAAAACTTCCGACGCATCGTCGAGCACGATCGGTGCCGTCTCGATTGCGCCGATCACGGCGCGAAAACGCTTGCGTTCGGGGTCGTGCAGCACGCCACCGATGGCATGCGCGTATTCGCCGGCTTTCTGCGCAAACTTGAATACTCCCCAGCGCGCATCCTGCGAAAGTTTGGGCATACGGATCGCGCGGATCAGCTCGTCCGGCCGCAGGACGGTCGTGAAGGAGGAGACCATCAGATCGCCGGCCGGCACGGTGCGCGCACCGTTGCGGCCCGCTATGAGGATATCGGTACCGAGCAATGGCAATATGGAGATCCAGTCAGCCGCCGGATCCGCGTGCGCGAGGCTGCCGCCGACGGTGCCCCGGTTGCGCACCGCGCGGTAGGCGATCGTCCCGGCGACATGCGGCAGAAGCCCGTTCGATGGGTCGGGCACACGTCCGTCTTCAATGTCGGCATGGGTGATGCAGGCGCCGATCTCGATGTGGTCGCCGGAGGCCCTGACCTCCGTCAGCTCGGGAACCGACGTGATGTCGACCAGCCGATCCGGCTGCGCCAGCCGCAGGTTCAGCATCGGGCCGAGCGACTGGCTGCCGGCAAGCGCCTTGCAGAACAGGCCCTCCTCGCCGAGCAGATCGATGGCCGCATCGATGCTGGCCGGACGCGCGTAGTCGAAGGCAACCGGCTTCATGGCTGGTCTCTACCTTCGCCGCCCAGCGAGCTCGGTGATGAACGCATCAGAGCCTCTCCTTGTGCGAGAGGCTGTCGGTCACGAGGTCGCGCATGACCGGCAGGTTTGGAACCGGGTCGAGCTGAATGAGCCCGGGATGCAGCTTCGCAATGCACGCATACTGCACCTCGCCGTCGATCAGCATCGTGCATTCCTTGCACACATTGGCATTGAAGCAGCTGAAGCGGATGGCGAGGTCGGGCTGCTGCTGCATGCGGATGCGCACTAGCCCGTCGAGGACCGAATCGCCATCCTCGAAGGCCACATCGAATTCCTCATAGCGGCCGGCCTCCCGGCTGGTACCGCGCCAGATTTTCAGCCGCGCCGATTTCAACGGCGAAGCGAGGGCATCCGAGGCGCTCATGCCTGCAATCCCGCGAAGCTGGAAACAAGCTTGCCATCGGCGAGAGAGAGCCGCTGGCTCCTCTCGCAAGCAGCGCTGGTCTCGGGAAAGTCGACGCGCTGGTGGGCGCCGCGGCTTTCCCGGCGAAAGAGCGAGCCCAGCGCGAGCGCTTCGGCGGCAAAGAGCCCGTTGCGCAACTCGAACCACTCGACCAGGCTCGCATTATGCACGCGCTCCGGCGAAACCGCGGCCGCCGGCAGCTCGCGCTCGCGCATGCTGCAAAGGCGATCATGCGCCTCGGTCAGAGCGTGCGCGGTGCGGAACGGACCGACCTTTTGCCACATCAGGTCTTTGGCCTCGCTCATGATCGCAGCAGGGGAGGGACCGTGCCGCTGGTTTTGGCCGCGCACGGCACGGATCAGCTCCACATGGGGCCGCGCGGCTGCCATATCCCGGCTCGGCGCCCTCCTGCCTGCGGCAAAGCGGGCGGCTCTCTCTCCGGCTCGTTCGCCGAAGACCAGTGCCTCCGGCAGGGCGTTACCGGAAAGCCGGTTTGCGCCGTTGGCTCCGCCCGCGAGCTCTCCCGCCGCATACAGCCCCGGCACGCAGGAGGCCATGTCGGTGTCCACCTCGACACCGCCCATCTGATAATGCGCGATCGGGAGCACCTCGACCGGTTGGCGCGTGAGATCGATGTTGTTGCGCTTGAAGATCTCGATCACGGGACCGAGCGCTGCCCGCAGCGCGCTCTCGGGAATATGCTGGAAGGAGAGATATACGCCTCCGTGCGGCGAGCCGCGTCCCGATTCGACTTCCTTGTAGATCGCATAGGTCAGCGTATCGCGCGTGGTGCTGTAGCCCTCGCCCTCCGCCTCGCCGTATTCGTGCAGGAATTCCTCGCCGTTGCCGTTGAGCAGCCGTCCGCCGAGCTTGACCCGGGTCGGCTCCCAGGTGGTCGGATCGAGGCCGACCATTCGCGGCGCCAGATGCCCGTTGGGATAGAACTGCAGGAACTCGAGATCGATCAGCCGCGCGCCGGCGCGCAAGGCGATGCCCACGCCTTCGCCGGCAAGGTTGTTGGGCGATGTGGTGCGCTTGAACAGCTTGGTCATGCCGCCCATCGCCAGCACGACCGCGGATGCCTTGATGATGACAGGTGATGCCGAGCCGACGTCGACACCGACCGCACCGATCGCCTCGCCCTCCCGGGTGACCACGTCGGTGAGACTGACATTGCTCAGGCGGCGGATGTCGGGATTGCGGCTCACCTTGTTGCGCAGCGCCGCGCAGATCGCCGCTCCGGTGCTCAGATAATCCACGTAGACGCAGCGCCTGCGGCTGTGCCCGGGCGCCAGCACCTGGTTGATCCTGCCGTTGTCCGCTCGTGCCCAATTGACCTTCCAGCCTGCGAGCTCGCGAATGCGCTGCGGGGCGCCTTCGCAGAGCAGGGCCGCAAGGCTCTCATTGCAAAGCCCGCGTCCGGCGGCGAGCGTATCGGCAAGATGCAACTGCGGATCATCGGCATCGGTCTCGCCGAGCGCAGCCGCGCAGGTCATCTGCGCCATGATGCTGGCACCGCCGCGGCCGACCACGTTCTTGTCGATCAGGATGGCCCTGGCGCCGTTGCGCGCGGCCGCGATCGCCGCGAACATGCCGGCGGCGCCGCCGCCTGCTACCAGCACATCGGTCGCCAGCTCGATCACCTCGTCCATGTCACCATCCCGGACAGGTCTCGCCCCGGCCAAGCGGGCACGGCACTGCCGGGCGCGCTCGGCCGGAATGGCGCGTGCGGAAGTTGTTGCAAAGCGAGGGCATCCGCGACAGCCTCAATGTCTGTGGCTCGCGGCGCGCAACGCGGCGAGGATGCGGCGCGGGGTCATCGGCAGCTCGGTGAGCTCGACCCCGCGGGGCGCGAGCGCATCATTGACGGCGTTGGCAATTGCGGCGGCGGGGCCGATCGCACCGCCTTCACCGACACCCTTCTGGCCGAATTCGGTATAGGGCGACGGCGTCTGCATGTGCAGCACGCGAACGTTGGGGACCTCGGGACAGCCCGGCAGCAGATAATCTGCAAGGGTTGACGCGAGCGGCTGGCCCTGCGCATCAAACGGCATCTCCTCGTACAGCGCTGAGCCGATGCCCTGGGCGGTGCCGCCGTGGATTTGGCCGTCGACGATCATGGGATTGACCAGCACGCCCGCATCCTCGACCACGACGTAATCCAGTATTTCCACGTCCCCGGTCTGGGGATCCACGCTGACCACGACGGCGTGCGCCGACCCCGTATGCAGCCCGGTAAGCCGATCCGGTGCATAGCCTTGCGTCACCTCCAGCCCGTGCGGGTCGGTGTCGCCGGGCAGATCCGCCGGCGCGAGATAAAACGCGCGCGCGATGTCGCGCAGCGACACGCTGCCCCGCGGGCCGAAGACCTGGCCCTCGCGCAAGGTAACGGCGCTCGCATCGGTTTGCAGCAGCGCGGCGCCGATCTGCGCGACCCTGCGCGCGAGCTCCTTGCATGCGCGCGCGGTGGCGCCGCCGGCCCACACCATGCCGCGGGAGCCCCAGGCGCCGCTCGAATAGGGCGAGAGCTCGGTGTCGCCGAGCCGCACCTGCACCTCGGCGGGATCGAGGCCGAGACAATCCGCCGCGACCTGCGCCAGCGTCGTCTCCAGTCCCTGGCCGATGCTCTGAATGCCGGCCCTGACCTCGAGCCTCCCATCCGGCGTAATCCGGGCAAAAGCCTGCTCGTAGAGCGCGCGGCGCTTGCCGTCGGCCGTGGTCCCGTGCGCAGTCTGCTCGGAGAAGATCGAGAGGCCGAGCCCGATCAGCCGTCCATCGGCCTCTCCGGAGCGCTGGCGCTTGCGCACCGCCGGCAGGTCGATCGCCTCCACCGCCATCTGCAGGATGCGAGGATAATCGCCGCTGTCGAAATGCTTGTCGGTGATGTTGTCGAAGGGCATCTGCTCCGGCCGCACCAGGTTTACCTGCCTTACCTCGTGCGGCTCCTTGCCGATCGTGCGGGCAAGGGCATCGATCATCAGCTCCATGGCGTAGCAGACGCCTGGCCGCGCAACCCCGCGATAAGGCAGTTGCGGCGCTTTGTTGGTTGCGATGCCGGAGGTCTTGCAGCGATAGACCGGAAGATCGTACGGCCCGGGAAGAATGGCGCTGACCTGGGACGGCTCGATCGCCGCGGTGAACGGGTAAGCCGAGTACGCACCGGAATCGACCGCGGCGACCGCGTCGAACGCGAGGATCTTGCCGTTCGTATCGGCGTAGGCGGTCATGCGGTAGTGATGCTCGCGGCAGTTGGCGTTCGCAGTGAGCTGCTCGCGGCGGTCCTCGATCCACCGCACCGGATGTCCGCAGCGCAATGCGAGCCAGCACAGGCAGATCTCCTCCGCCGCGAGGATCGCCTTGTAACCGAAGCCGCCGCCCACATCCGGGGAGATGACGCGGATCTGCGCTTCCGGGATCTGCAGCACGTCGGCGAGGCCGGTGCGGACCACGTGCGGAAACTGGGTGGCGCCGTGGAGGATGAGCTGGTCGAGCCGCGCATCCCACTGCGCAATGAATCCCCGGCACTCGATCGGCGACATCACCTGCCGCGCAGTGCGCACTTCCCGCGTCACCTTGACCGGCGCCGTCCTCGCCACGGTCTCGATGTCGCCGTCGAACCCGGTCTCGATATAGAGGTTGCCTTTCACCGTATCGTGCACCAGCAGAGCGCCGGGCTTGCGCGCCTCCAGCATGTCGACGACGGCCGGGAGCTCGTCGTACTCGACACTGACCTGCGCGGCGATGTCCTCGGCCTGCGCTCGCGTATCCGCGACGCAGAATGCGATCAGCTCGCCCACCTGGCGGATCTTGTCAGTGACCAGCGGCGGCTGCTCGGAAGCCTGGAAGCCGGGAAGCGGCGAGACCGCCCGGATCGGCCGCACGTCTCGCAGGTCCTGCGCCGTGCATACGCACTCCCGCAGATGCCCGGGAATGCGAATGCCGGTGAGTCGCGCGTGCGCCACGGTGCTGCGCACGAAGGCGACGTCGCGCATGCGGGGAAAGCGGATGTCGCCGATGTACTGGCCGCGGCCGTGCAGGAAGCGGTCATCCTCCTTGCGGCGCAACCGCGCACCGATCGCCTGCGTATTCAATCTCGATCCCCGGAGCGTGCTGCCGACCCGGTGGTCATAGCGCTGCCCGCGTGTGCGGCTCAAGACTTCGAACGCAACGGGAAGGGCGGGTCAGCGGCAGGCCGGCTTGAGCCGGACTTGCCGACGCAGCCCGCCGCCTCGCGGCGGGTTACGCGCGCGGTGCAGCTCGAGCCGGAACGGTTTCGCTGTCCGCCTGCGAGTTGACCGTACCTGATTTGCCGCGCCGCGTGGGGCATTGTATGGGGAGCGCCTTGTGCGGCTCCTGTGCGTCGCACATCTGACTGACGCCTCGGGCCCGTAGCTCAACGGTTAGAGCCGACCGCTCATAACGGTCTGGTTGGAGGTTCGAGTCCTCCCGGGCCCACCATGGAAATTTTTCGACGTTGATTTTATTTCGTTTTTCGCTCTCGCGCCCGCACCGGATGCTTAGGTGCGGGAATAGATGTTCGGCCATCGTTCGCGAGCTTGTGCATGGCCTCTTTCGCGAGTCGCACGCGATCGGCACCGCGCGTATAGAGCGAAGCCATCGCGCCGCCCTGCCAACCAAAGATAGCCTCGAGCTGCGCTACCGTCGCACCGGCATTCGCCGCCCTGGTCGCCGCGATCTTGCGCACGCCATGGGCCGAGCCTGGAACGCCGGCCGCACGACATGCCTGCTTGAACTCGTTCCCGAACGACTCCTTGCCCATCGGCCGGCCGCGCTGGTTGGCAATGAAGGTGAGATCGCCGCACGGTCCTTTCGCAAGCGTCTTGGCGAGCACGGGCAGGATCGGCAGAGTGACCTCGATTGTGAAGCCGCTCTTTTCAGTCTTGATTGAGCCGATGCCATCGCGAACGTGCTGGCGCCCGAACCGCACGGCATCACCGCGGCGCAGTCCAGTGTAGAGCAGCACGTCGAGCCATACCCGTTGCCGCGTACCGATTGGCCAACGCTGTTCATAGGCCGCGACGTGATCCTCGGTCCACGGTAAGAACCCATCGCCTTTCTTACGTGGTGGGTTATCAACGCCGCCAGTCGGATCATTCTTGACGAGCTGCGCCTTGACGGCCCACCGGAACAGCCCGCGTATGGCGTCCAGAAAATGCCGGGCCTGGTGCGGCGTATGTGCTCGGCGCTCACGGCCTGCGATGATCGTGGCGCGATCAATGCGGGTATAGGGCGTATTGCCGGCCGTCGCTTGGACGCTGCGAAGGATGTTCTCCCGTTGTCGACGGGTTGCGAGGGAAAGGGATCGCCACGCCTCGGTTTCCCGATATCGCTCGATCAGCCATGCCAGTGAGCCAGTGGACGGGCCTTGCTGCTGCGTTTGTGGTGAGCCTGAAATTGCCGCCCGATACTCAGTCTCAAATTCCGGCGTTCCGAATGCGGCCCGAATGCGGATGCGTGACCCTTTATCGAGGCGCACGTACCACACCGGTTTGCCGTGCCGGGTAATCTCCCGGTGCAGATGGGGTGGCCGTGGGCGTGGCATGGCGTCCATCACAGAACAATCTGCCTCGACTGTTCAAGGGGCACATTCTCGTCTGTGGACGACGCGAGCCGGACTATGATGGCATCCCGATCACCAATACGGATCTCCACCTCGCTCGCGCCGGCCTGCTTCGCCGCACGGATTACCCTGGCAACATCGGCTTGCGTGATATTGGCGGCTCGGCGGCTCATGATTTACCCGCGGGAATGACCATTACCGGCTTCGGCCCACCAGCGGCCGGCGCGCAGCAGCCCCCATTGCTCAAGGGTATGGAGGGCAGCATCTAGCCCGTGACACACTGCGGTCAGGGCGCCGGCGCGCTCCAGGTCGGCAATGGCGTTCCTTTGAACTTGGGTGAGGCGACCGGCCTCAGTCTTCAACTCGATCGCGTAGCAACGGCCCTGGTGCACGGCGAACACGTCGGGCCCGCCCGCGCGGGCACCGAGCCCCTTGAAGATTGCCGCCTCGATCCGATCGCGCTTGCCGCCGTTCGGCAGATGAAACGCGAAAACACCGGCCGCGCCGCGCCAATGCAAGTGGGCGAAAACGCTGCGCTGAATGTCGCTCTCGCTCATGCGCAACTGGCGATTTGCGGCGGGTCGCATTTGTGACCTAGCCAGAACACTTGAGCGCTGACGACACACGATCGCCTTTTGGGAGGTCACGGGAGGTCATTTCGGGTTATCGCCGTTACGCGCGCGCGTGACGCCTATTATCCGGTTAGGCATCCCATGACCTCCCAAGTTCGCCATTGACCCGCAAACCCCGATATCCAGCGCGGCGAGTGCCGGCTTCTCGTTCGTGGTAAACGCCGCGGCTCTCGAGCCGACCGCGAAAGCGCTTTGTGTCCCCGCGCTGCTCTCCGTTGCGCTCCGCCCACGTGCTCCAAGAGCCGAACAGGGTGCTAGTACGCTCCCATGCGCTGGCATTGACTGTGCAACATTCATCTATCCAGGCAGCCAGCGCGTCTTCAGCTTCGAGGTACGCCTCTGTTGCCTGAGTAACCGTGGCAGGAGGAGCGAGACCTAACCGCTGCCATTCGAGACAACCGCTAAGCATCCAAGCCAGGATGCCGGGCCATTCTGTTTTCAGCTTCTCAGCGAGCTCAAGGTCCCTTTCCTTAGGCGGTATTGTCACAATGAAGGGGATCAAATGAAAACGGCGGCGAATAGCTTCGTCCACCGATCGGAGACTTGGCTTGTGATTGCCCGTAACCAGCAGCTTGAATTGCGGCGCATATTCAAAATAGTCCTGCCGCATAAACCGTGCGGAGATCGTGTCGCCGCCGGTTAGCACCTTGATTTTCGTTTCATCCCATGGTCGGCCTTCCTGGGTTTCGGTCGCAGTTACCACACGAGCCCCGCGCAAGCCCGCGAGGTCTGTTGGGTGTCTGTCCCTGTCGGCAGACGTGAATGTTTCAATTGGGGCTGTGCGGTGATAATCGCCAAGGATGCCGTTTAATGTGTTCACAAACACCCCTTTTCCGTTGGCGCCCGTGCCGTAGCCAAAGGAGAGCGCATGCTCACGCGTTATTCCCGTCAGCATGTAGCCAGTGAGCCTTTGTAGAAAAGCGATCATTTCCGTATCATCGACCATGATGCGATCTAAGAAGCTGAGCCACCTCGGAGTGGGATAGGACTGCTCTGGCGTAACACTGGTGATTTTCGTCAGATAATCGCTGGATTGCGCTTGCCGTACATCACCGGTACGCAAATCAACAACGCCACCAGGCGTGTTCAGTAGCCACGGATCGGTATCCCACTGGTCAACTGTTGCTGCGTGCCGGCGGTCAGCCTTTGCCAGCCGCTCTACCGCGGCCACGGTCTTCGCACTGGCGACCAATCCGGCAATAGTCGGCTTGTCGCATAGCGCTGCCGCTTCGCGGCATATATGACGGGCGTAATCAAAGGCCATAAGCGTGTCGTCGGCTACCCACCTGATGCCGTTCCAACGGAACCATTTTTTCCATGCTGCGATGTACCGTAGTTCGTCCCCGTGAATTTCCGCAAACCGCAGCGCTAGTGCCTCGTCGCTGAATTCAGGTGGTCGCAGATCCACACCAGACGCACTGCCGTTTCCGCTAACGTGCGATATTGCGCGATCGAATTCCTGCTGTGTGGGCGTTAACGCGTTCATGGGGTTGGCTGAAAGTGCTTCCGAATGCGCCGCTCGATTTCAGTTCTAGCCGCAGTATCGCACCTCGAAAGTCGCTCTTCCATGTCTGGCTCCTTCAGGGCCGCAAGCCCACGCTCGCGGACCGCAATCCAAATGGCCTCAATCGTGACTTGCGGTGTCGGCCTGTTTTTGGGGTTGTTCAGTTGGTTCCAGGCTCGATCGAGCGAGACATTTGGCAACATGAATAGCTGGAGTTGCGCCAGCTTTGCTGGCGGAGTTTCGACTATTAGCGTCCGGCCTTGGCGCTCCCTGTGATACCACTCAGCCACCCTCTTCCATCCCTCGCTTTGCCAGCATTGTTCAGCTTTAGAGATGTGTGGTGAGTATTTGAGCGTGAGAGGGTCGTGAACCGGAAACGCGTAGTGCCAGAGTTCCTCAAAATGTTCGGATCGCTGCAGCAGCTCTTCACGCCTGGACAACAACAGCTTGCGCCAGCTTGCTCGGCTTGTGACTTGCTTTCGCGGAAGATTGTATGTTGCAAGTGTCATCTAGTGCCATCGTCACGAGCACACCGAGTACGAAACACACAGATCTTGACATGGGATGAAACCGGGACGAAGACGCGCGCGTGAGAATAGGGTGCTATCGTCGGGCATTACGTAACCCCGCCTGTTTGGACGACGCAGCAAGTCCGAGCTTTATCAGGTCTCGAATAGCTCCATTGGCGTGCGGAATTGGCAGTCGCTGACATCGCCACCTGTCAATGGCAGCGAGCATTGCATGATCGAAACCGACCAGCTTCTTCACCGAGTAGGAGGGACGATTGGACTGCGGCATTGGTCGTGCGCTATGCATATCTCACATATGCGCAGTACCGTTGCTAGTTGCACATAGGAGAGTATTCAGCTGCTACTCGTCGAATACCCCCCATGTCCGCTGGCGGAGTGCAATATTCGCAATCAATGCAGATCGTTCGTGATAACGTGATCGCCCCAGCGCCCAATTCTTCATTGCTGCCGGCAATCCTTCGGTGCCGTTGCCAAATACAATCGGCCACAACACCGATGCGAACCGGAAGAACGGCCCGGTCTCAGTCGCGTTGATGCGATCTACTCCGCGAGCCGCTTTGATTCCAGTGAACCACTCAAAGATTGCCGCTGCATCTTGCAAAACAAGGTAGGCCGTGAGATTGCGAGGCTGTCCAGGTGCTAATTTCCAAATTTCTCTAGGCACAATGACAGCCAGCTTTTCGAGATAATAAAGTTGCCCATCGAGTCGAGCGACTCGGTCCGTGAATTCGGATCGACTTACATCTTGTAAACGCACTCCTTCAGCATTCATCATCGCAACGACGATTGTGGTACGACCCAGCTTGTCCAACGCCTTAAGCGCATCCAACAATTCGAGAGATCGCATTTGGACGGTTTCGAGTTTTTTAATCCGCTGCTTAGTGATTGCACGCGATTCCCTCGACAAATAGCCTCGCAGCTCCGCGCCGCTCCATTCGCGAAGTACTAGCGGCAGCAACTCACGACGGCGCTTGCTCTGCGGCTTTGGCAAGGAATTAGCGACGGCTTTGACGTTCTCAGTCGAAAATTCTGGAGCTGCTTTGCTCTTCACCACCGCCCGTCCTCACCGCTGATACTGGATTGGCGCGGGGCGAGCATCCCGGCGGTGTGAAGCGGGATGCGACGGGCCGTCGCCCGGCCCCGCGCTCAGGCTGGTTCTAACACACGACTGATCGAGGATCGTTGCTCCTGCATTGTCCAAAACTGGGTCATCAGGATTGATCCTTCCGCGCTCGGGCTTTGGGGCTTCGCGTGGTTGGTCGTTGTGCGCCGCTCAGTGCCGATTCGACCAGCCGTCGAATGGCTTCAGAGCGCGGAGGCGTGTCAGGCTGTTTTCGCGCCCATGCATCAATCGTAGCGCGAAGCTCCGCAGAGAGCCGAATTGCAGTGACGGGGTCCTGGCCCGTCGGTGGCCGTCCCCTCTTTTTCCGTACTACGGTTATTGACTTCATGGAAAAAACGTAGTACACCAAATCATCGCGGCGAGCAAGAGGTGGTGCTCCTGCCCGCCGCTAACCCAAGCCACGGAGTGGAGCCATGGCTCAGGCTGAATCTGCCAATACCACGACCTCACCCAAGCCGTCCCGGGCCGATCGGTTCCTCGCCCGCGTAGACGCGCACTTGTCCACACTGAGCACGGACGGCGCGCGCCAATCCTTCGTCGCCAGCCAGATGCGCGCATGGAAAGCGCGATATGCCAAATTCGTCGAGAGCGCGGGTGCTTCTGAGCCGGCCACCGACGTGTCTGACCCGCCGCAAGCCGCCGACTTTCTCCTGACGATTACTGGCCTGCAGGTGCGTGCGCGCGCGCGGGCCGTATCGTGACCGAGCAACAGTGCCTTCACGCGCTGCTGCTCCTCTCCGCGATGGAGGAGACGCTCAAGAAGCTAGAGCGCGATTTTGCCGAGCTTAAAAGGGCCGCTGAGCAATTCAGGGCCGACATTGGAGGACTGGACCATGCCACGAGCTAAAGCCAAACGTACCACCACACGCAAGACCGAGACGGCATCTGTGAGCATACTCTATTGGCGCTTCGAAGAGCTGTACGCCGCCTATATCGCAATCCCAAAAATCAAGTTCGAAAAATGGGATCGTGCCCTCCAAGAGTGCGAGATGTGTGCCGAAGCGGTGATATCGGCGCCCGCTGCTGACATTCACGAAATGCTGTTCAAGATTCGGCTCGCGATTTGGAGGGGTGTTGTGCTGGCTCTGCAGCGCTTAGACCCTCGCCGCTTCGATAGCCCGCATTTCGCCGATATCGATCATTGGCAATCGCCAATAGACCGCAATGGGTTCTACAAAGCGCTGGCTTCCCTTCGGGACGATTTGCAGCGCCTGAACAATCCGGCCAAGCTGATCGATCAAGCCAACCGGCTCGCGAGAGTATCCGATAGGCAAGATTCCCGGGGGCAATCATGACCGCCCGCGCACAACGCAAATTTGATCCAATCGAGGCGGCCTTCGCAGTCGCTCAATTTTTGCCAGCCGACCCAGCCTTGTGGCTAGAACGGTGCGCCCTCGCGGGCATCAGCGTTTTCGTTGCCGATGGACGTTTGTGCGAGATGTACGAAAACGGACACGTGAGCGCCGATCAATCACAAGTGGATTTCCTTACGAGTTGGCTCAACCTGACACCCGGCGGCAAGCAAGCAGTTATCAACCTGCTCCGCCTCCGCGCCGGTGAGTCCCGGGGATAATTGTGGGCACGCTGCCTCAAATCATCGAAGCCGCACCGGTTGCTCTGCGGCCCGAGCTAGAGGACGCAGCCGCCTACGCGCGCGCTGAGAAGGCGGAAGCCACGCGCCGCGCCTACAATTCCGATTTCGCGGCGTTCCGGGCATGGTGCGAGGCCAAGGACCTGATCCCGCTTCCGGCGTGGCCCGAGACGGTTGCGGCGTTCCTGGCGGCTGAGGCCAAGCGCGGCGTGAAAGCCTCCACAATCGGCCGGCGCGTTGCCGCCATCCGATATGCCCACAAGCTGGCCGGACACGAGCCACCGACCAATTGCGAGGCTGTGAAAGCCACCGTGCGCGGGATCCGTCGCTCGATCGGGACCGCCAAGGTCCGCAAGGCGCCGGTAATGGCTGAGATGGCGCGCGCCATGGCGTCGAGCACGCCTGAGACGCTGAAGGGGCTGAGGGACCGCGCCTTGCTGTTGCTCGGCTTCGCCGGCGCCTTCCGCCGGTCCGAGCTCGTGGCGCTCGACGTGGCCGACCTTGAGGAAACCGATGACGGCATTCGAGTCACCATTCGCCGCTCAAAGACCGACCAGGAGGGCCACGGCGAGACGATTGCGGTTATCCGCGGGTCTGGTGCAACGTGCCCGGTGAAGGCGATCAAGGCATGGCGCAAGGCCGCCGGCATCGCTGAAGGCCCGTTGTTTCGTGCGGTTGCGAAGGGCGGACGTGTCAACGGAAAGCGGCTGTCGGATCGATGTGTGGCAGAGATCGTGAAAGCTGGCGTCGGGCGTCTCGGGCTGAACGCGGCCGATTACAGTGGGCACTCACTGCGCAGCGGCTTCCTCACCAGCGCCGCACGCCGCGGCGCCTCCGTGTTCAAGATGCGCGACGTATCGCGGCATAAGTCTATGGACGTGCTGCAGGGCTACGTCCGCGATGCCGAACTGTTCAAGGATCACGCCGGGGCAGGGTTGCTGTGATTGGCACGCTCATTGATGCATCCGCACGTTTCCGGCGCAAAGCGATCCACGCCACGCCGATGTCCGGGAAGTGAGGTCAACCGGCCGTTGCTGTTGCGATGCGGTAATGCGTGCTTTTGACCACAGCGGTCATTAGCGGGCTCGAAATCCTGCACCGCAACAGTCTCCTGATCTATCACCGTGTGCTATCCTTCTAGCCGCAAGGCTGGAGGTACTGCGCAATGAAACGGCGCGACTTCATCACGCTGGTCGGCGGCGCGGCGTCGTGGCCGCTTGCGGCGCGCGCAGCAGCGGCCATGCCGGCGATCGGCTATCTCGCCAACGCGTCGCCTGCAGGGTTTGCGCAGTTCGTCGCCGCATTCCGCCGGGGTCTGAGCGAGATGGGTTACATCGAAAGTCAGAACGTCGCTATCGAATATCGCTGGGCCGAAGGGCAACATGACCAACTGCCAGGATTTGCTGCCGATCTCGTGAATCGTCAGGTAGCCGTCATTGTCGCGACAGGTGGCGTCGCTCCAGCGCTCGCAGCCAAGGCTGCGACTGCGACCGTACCGATCGTTTTCACCGGCGGCACCGACCCTGTGAAGATGGGTCTCGTCGAGAGCCTTGCACGGCCCGGTGGCAACGCGACGGGGGTGCTTAACATATCGACGGAGCTGACTGCGAAGCGACTGGACATCCTGCGCGAATTGATGCCCACGGCCGGATTGATCGCGGTGCTGCGCAACCCGGACAGTCCTGATGCCGAGGGCCAATTGCAAGAAATTCAAGATGCAGCACGCGCCATCGGACAGTCGATCCATGTTGTGAACGCTAGCTCCGAGCGCGACTTCGAGCTGGCCTTCGCGGAGGTGGCGCAAAGGCGCGCGGTAGGGCTCTTCGTCAGCGCCGATCCATTGTTCACCTCCGGGCGCGCGAAGCTGGTGGGGTTGGCCGCACGACATGCAATTCCTGCAAGCTATTCGTTCCGTGCTCTAGCCGCGGCAGGCGGCCTCATGAGCTATGGCGCCGACCTTCTTGACGTGCATCGGCAGGCAGGTGTCTACGCTGGCCGCATTCTAAAAGGCTCCAGGACGGTTGATCTTCCGGTTCTGCAACCAACCAAGTTCGAGTTGATCATCAACCTGAAGACCGCCAAGACGCTCGGCCTCCAAGTCCCCGACAAACTGATCGCGCTTGCCGACGAAGTTATCGAATAGCGATGCGGTTTGCTGCGATTGCTCAGGTCGGCTTGTGGCACTCAAGAGCCCAGCCGGCCTCGGCTTAGATGGTCCGCTTACCGGGGTGCTGCGGCTCTAGTCTCAGGCCTAGGGCTATCGTCGCGGCGATGGAGTGATCAGTCGAGACTCGAGCCGTTTCTCGATTCAGCCGCGGTGGGTGCGGGGCCGAGAAAGGGCGCGGATTGCTTCCGGGAAGACGGGTTATTGGAAGTGCCGTAGGCTTACGTCCGCGATGCCCCGCTCATTCTTCATAGGTTAGCGCGAGTGACAGCCATCGGATGGCGGGCGCGGCAAACAAAACGGCGGGTAGCATCACCACCCACGAGATCAGCCAAGAAACAATCCAGTTCAGCAAAAAGCGTCCACTGCCCCAAAGGGGCCAGCTTGCGATACCTGCCGCGATAAGGCTGGTCAGCCCAGACTGGATAACACCGAAAATAAAGTGACTGTATCGTCTTGATATTCCCATTCTATAAAACGCTTCTTTGGGTTCGGCCGTTGATCCGCCCACCCGGGGTTTCATCTCGCCCGGCTAGCACGGGTATAGCGAGCGCCGTCGCCTCGGCCCCCGACGCGTCACCCTCGCAGTCTCGGCCTCGTGCTGCTCTTCGTCCGTATCCGCCAACCCCACATCGCGCAAGTATTTCAGCGCCTGCGAGGTGCTGTCGGTCAAATCTGAAAAACGACCTGCGGGAAACAGGGACATCTCGGTAATCACCAAGTCGGCCCACTCCCGGTCCGGCGCGTAGACCGTGCCCTGCGAGAAAATCGGCTGCACTGCCAAGGCTCGCGCGAGCTTGTCCCCTTTGACCTGACATTGCTGAATTGCCCACGGACGGGTCGCATAGCGATTGCGGAGCTCTTGTGCCGCTGAAATGCCCGACGCCTTGGCCTCGATCAGCAGCTTGTCCACCTTGAAGCGAGTACAAGTGTCTGCCACCCATTCCATCAGCCCCCATGTCGGCCGGGTGCGATGCTTGTACGCCGGCAGTGTCTCGTTCGGTTCCTTCTCGATGCGTGGACCGCTGAATGGCAGATGCTTGCGCCAGGCGTGCACCAGCATGATCCGCCGCCGCTTCTCTGGTGTCTGGAACACGCCCCACACGGTCAGCGCACTGGGGTCATTTTGCTCTTTGGCCGTGAAGGCGCTGTCCAGCGATGCAATGATATGATCGAACAGCGGGAATTTTCCGTCTGCCCCTTCCCATAGCTGCCACCAGGACCGGTCGAAAATACCGCCCTTCGCCGGCATCGGGCTTTGCTGCAATCGCCCGCTGGCCATGTAAGGTCCCAGCTCGGCATTCATCACGCTGATCTCGCGGCGGCCGAACCGTTCGGGCCATATTAACTCGCCGTCTTCCTTGCGCGGGTCCTCCCAGCCGAGAACCGTCCTGCAATGCCGCCCGCTGTCGTACTCCATCGGGATACACAGATGTGCCCACTCTGATGACCACTCGCCCGACAGGATTACCCCGCTCACGTCCTCCTCATGTAAGCGCTGCATAATCACGACGATGGCGGATCGTTTCGGGTCATTCAGGCGCGTGGTCGATATTTCGCGCCACCAATTCAAGGCCTGCTGTCTTTCGGCTTCAGATTCGGCCTGCCGGGTATTGTGGGGGTCGTCAACAAGGATCATTTCGCCGCCTATGCCCAGCAGAGAGCCACGCGCAGATGTCGAGATGCGCGAGCCTCCCGCGGACGTATCAAATTGCGTTTTTGTGTTCTGGTCCTGCGTGATCTTGAACCGCTTGCCCCAGCGCTTCTGATACCACGGGCTGAGCAATAAGCGGCGATGCTTGGTGCTGTTCTGCAGCGACAGGTCGTCATTGTAGCTGCCGCACAGGAAACGCACCTGTGGGCCGCTCAGGTAAGACTGCGTACTGCGTGCCCACGTCCATGCCGGAAAGCACACCGATGTGACCAGCGTTTTCCCGCATCTTGGCGGGAAATTGACGAGCAGCTTCTTGATCTGGCCATCGGTGACCGCCTGCAAATGCTCGCAGAGCGCATCGATTGCCCAGCAGGATTGATACTCAGTCGGATCGAGCGATGGCCAAGCGGCCTCAACGAAGCTGATCAGGCTGTCTTCAAGCTCGGCCCGTTCTTCAGCAAGCGGCAGCTTGGCCCGCGCAATGACCTGAAGGGCTAGGCGCTCCCGAAGTGAGATATGAGCAATGGTCAATGTGTCCGGGAGCGGCTCGAGCCGTCCCCGCCCTTACGGTAGCTCTCAATGTCCAGTTCGCCATTGGCAAGTAGCTCTAGCTCGGCGACGCTCAGTCTATCCAGCCAGTCAAACTCACCCGGCTGGCCGCGTTCGGAGCGCTCAATGCGCTTGCCGCTCAGAACACCTATTTCCTTGATGGCGGCGATTGCGGCTGAATGCTGTCCGGCTTCCATTGCAGCAGCGAGCACGGCTTCGGCCTTGGCAATCAAACCATCAACCGTCACGGCAGCGCGCTCAGCGGCGGTTCCTGCAATTTCCTGCACCCTCGCGCGTATTTCGGGCTTTCTTGCCCATCTGGATGCATGACCGTCATCACGCTTGTAGCCGGCCAGCTCGTGGGCATCTACAGCCGTCTTACCGCTCGCCAACAGCCGGGCGAAACGTTCGTGACGCGGGTTTTTCAGAACGGGCATTTTGGTCTGCCGGACTTGAGGCCGTTAATGTGCCCGCTAGACGCGGCCTCGCGTCGGTTTGAGAGGCGCTCGCGCGCGGAAACGGCGAGGGGGGCTGCCATCTACCCGCCTCCGTTTTTTTGCATGGGGTGAGCCTGTGCGACGCCCGGACGCGGCATTGGCGCGCCTTCGTTAGTGCCGCTCAGGGACGGCCGATTGTGCTGCGCCAATCTTTCGAGAAGATGCATCACGCAGCTCAAATCCTCATCAGGGGCCTTCGCATCTGGCGCATTCTCGGGATTGTCTGTCGGCGCGGGAGGCAGCGTCGTCGCTGTGCAATTTTGGCTTTGTGGAAGCGAGTTTGCTTGTGCCGCGGCATCATCCCGCTTATGCGATCCCATCTGGCTGCGCGCCCAAGCGGCAAATTTTCTAAGCTCGCGAACACTTTTTGAGCGTAGGTGCCCGTGATCCACGCAGAAGCAGAGTTCGGATAGGCTAGGCCGGGCTGAGAACCACGGCTCAACAAGCCCGATCAGCAGGAACCCGTTCAAGCGTCCGCGGGCGCCTGGCGCCACCACCAGCATCAGCTCGCGGTTCGCAATTCCCGCTTCGAACGTCCGCTCACATTTCGGAATATCGACGTCCGGGAGGTGCCCCGTCTGCGCCTGCTGCGAGCAAAGAAGGCGCATCAATTCCGGCAGGTCGGCGGTTTCTGCGTTCCGCAGCGTCCTGCGATCTTTGGGTTTACAATTCGAGGCGTCTTGAATATCTGACATCATCCAAGTTCTTCTGCCCGGCGAGATGGCCCGTGCTGTCCGCCGGGCTTTTTTTGTGCGCCGGGCACGAACGTTCCTATGTTGCTAGGGCCAGCGGATTATTTCCTGGTATTTCCATTCGCGGGTCGGTTTCGTGCCTGATCTTTATCAAGTCGAACTCGTAGGTCCTGACAAACTCGCGGCGCTCTTCGTGTGTAGCGCGACGCCATGCCTCGATTATTGGATTGAGTTTCATGGGGGGCTCGCTAGCATCAGCGGGCTGAGCGCAGCTTGCGAATGACGCGACCGCCTCGCTTTCCGCCTTCTTCCAGTTGAGAGGCTGGAATAATTTCGCCGCCGGGGCCATGAGCCCAGTCTGTACTGTCATCGGTGACGTAAGCGTCTACGACCTTGTCTCTCAGATTCTGCAGGCCCTTGGCTGCTTCTACCACAGCCTCCGGATCAACGGGCGCCGACTGGGGTTGAGCGGGGATTGCCGGTAGTGTCGGGAAAACGGCGGCGTGCTGGGTGATAGGTATCGAGGGAATGAAACTCGACGCGCCGCCCCCTATGGAGCTCGGAACACCCAGAATACCGCCACCTGCGTCGTACCCCACACGGCCACCCTCCTTACGCTTGATGTTTGCTGAAGAGCTTTTGCCCCGACGAGATGCCCGATCAAGCCGCCGTCTCGATGCGTTTCCCTCCAGCCTCTGCACAATGCGCACCCTTTTTGGCGACTTGCGAGTCGCTGATCCTGCTGCGTCTTTTGGAGTGCGAACGCTGCGACGGACAGCCTCAACTGAGGCCCTCCGCCGAGCTCGATCACCTGGTCGAACGATTTCCTCTTTGAGGGAATGAAAGTCTCGATACGGCATCGGGTTTACCCCCTTCAAATATCTTCGTAGCGATCAGACGAGAAATAGCCGCGCATCACGTCGTCGGGATGAATGGCGTTCCGGTCATAGCCGATATTTGATCGGGGCTTCTTTACGATACCCTCATCCGGCGCCAACGGGCCAACAATCGCGGGCACATTGCCCCCCACGGCGCGCTTGGTATCTGCGCGCTTCACTGCGTCAGCACGATATTTGCGCCGCTTGGCGCGATCAAACCGTTGCCGCACCGCCTTGCCGGTCACGCCGCCGAGGGCTTTCCCGCCGTGCGCGCGCTTCGGGCGCTTCGTGTGAACTTGCGCGCCATAGCGTCCACCCGTGCCGTGCCCGACCGCAGTCGCCACATCGTCAGTATTGACCATGTGCTCGCGGCTTGGTGGCTGTACAAATGTCGCGTCCTTTGCCGCGCGGAAATCCCGAGGAACCGTGTCTTTCATTCGGAACGCTGCCATTCTGGTCCTTGCTGCAGTTGTCGGCGCCGTAAATACTCGCGCACTCCCAAGGGCTGCCCCCGCTTTGGTCCCGTCTCCCACGTCAGCACCTCGGTTGCGAGCTCGAACTCGCGCTTTGAGAGCTTGACCGCACCGGGCGGCAGCGGGTCTCCGGGCTTCACTTTCAGCACGGCCGCGCCATCCTCGAGCATGGTCGAGTTCTGGGGGTGTGATCGCGCGGATGCGCCCTCGCGCAGGCCGATGAACCGTTCGACGTGCTCGAAATACTCGGGCGTGTCCGGCGTCAGCCCTTCGCCCATCGCGTCATAATGTCCGGCAGTCAGCCTCTGATTTTTGGACTGGTCAAGGATCCAATCAGGATGCTGCCTGATCCACGCGGCACTTTTAGGAGAGCGGGTCTGGGCGACGGCTTCAACTGGATCTGTAACCGCTCTTGAGGAACTACGGCGTTGGGCATCGATGCTCGCCGCTGCCTCCTCGAAGCGGAGCACTTTCGTTTCCGCCCTCGCGATCTTGCGCTGTGCGTCGGCAAGCTTGGCCGAATCCCCAGCCTCGAACGCGGCCTGATAATCGCGCTCGGATGCGTCGGCTTCTGCCTTGGCGGCATTGATCGCGTTGTCCGTCGCGACTTGCTCCGCGTTCTCGGCACGGCGCCGCCAGTACTCGGCAGCGTGCGCCCCGTCAATAACCGCGCGTTCCACCGCAGCGCTGGACACTCTGGCATCCGGGGCTTTGTCTTTGCTTGAGCGAGCAATCGGATCGCCTTCATCAATCGAGATCTGAATATCGCCGCTCATGCGCTGTCCCCGTTAAAAATTTGAGCCCACAAAGCTGGTATCGCGCGACTCCCCGCAAGGCGTATTGCTACGCCTCTCCTGTTCGAGTCGTTCAAGAACGCGGCCGGCATCAAGCAAATCACGCCGGGCGATTGCCGTCTCATCCGGCAAGCCGCGCGATATTGCGATTTGAAGATCGCGTTGTTTAACGCCGATAAACGAGCGTTGCGCTGCGATTGCATCGTCAAGCATGCGGAGCATGTCCATCAGCGCACCGCGGCGTCTTGCTCTGTGTCGCCAAGCGCACGCTCCAAGATCTGGCGAATAGCTTCTGGCCGGGAAGGAATTTTTGCCTGCGAACGCCTCCAATCTTCGACTTGAGCGAAGATCGGTCCACTCAATTGGAATCTCACAGCAGCGCCTTGCTGGACTGAAACGTTATCGTGCATTGTGTCACCTCAGCCAATTTGCACGAGGTGATAATCGACCAAAAAATCGCCGTCAAAAATCGCAAATTCGCCGAGAGAAAATTTTTGGCGATTTATTTTTTGCGACTGGCCTTTTCTGGTCGGCCACGCTTTGGGGTACCAACTATTTCCTTCAACGCATCCCGCAGAAACTGTCGCCCTTCCGTCAGGCCATCAGATCGGGCGGCTTCGAGTATGCCATGCTCGCCACTTTGGGTTGGGTGTTGCCCTTTGGCTTGCATCTCGTCGACGTACTTTCTGGCAAATTCTTTCGCGAGTGTGCTGGTCACGCGACGGGTTTGCGGTCGATCATTCGCGGCTTCCTGCGATGCTCGGGCGGTCTGGCCCCCCGGCGCTAGCCGAGCCTCGGCGGTACGGCGCTGTGACAATTCTG
Organism: Xanthobacteraceae bacterium; assembly: GCA_036557665.1. Classification (GTDB taxonomy): domain Bacteria; phylum Pseudomonadota; class Alphaproteobacteria; order Rhizobiales; family Xanthobacteraceae; genus VAZQ01. The sequence continues at coordinate 114,848 of DATBHG010000017.1, forward strand.
CGGTCTCGCACAGCCACTGCGGCTGCACCCCCCGGATTTGGCGAAGCCATTCCACCCAACGCGGGGCCGACATCCAAAGGTCGCCAACGATCACGTTGAACTGCTCGCCCCGTGCTAGTTCGCATGGTAATCGCCACCCTGCCAACAGTGGTGTTGCAGAAAGACAAAGAACCTGCGACTTGCCCCCGACTTCCAAATCCCCACTGTAGATCGAAGCGCGCCATAGTCTAATCAATAGCGCCCTCGCGGCGGAATCAGGCTCGATCTCACTGATTTGAAACCAACGACGACGGCGCAATGAAGTGCGAGTGGCTCTATCTCGAAACCAGATGCGCCAACGTTCCCAGCGGGCGCGATCATGGCTCAAAAGCTCAAAATATTGCCGATCGCCCATCATCTGAGCGTCGTCCAAACTAGAACTGTACGATTTCCCGCTGCTCATAACAGCATCTCCGCAGATGCCCGCATTGCATCGACGCGGCAGGCCGGTGCGGATCCGGCTTTTCGGGCCGTCGCCCTAGCCACGTCGACTCACATGATAATTGAAATCATCAACGGGTGGTGCACCGGCGGCTTTTGCCCCGACCTCGGCCGCCGCCCGATCCAGCTCAGCGAATGGTTGGGACTCATAGCCCTTCTCAGGTGTGGTATCAGCGACGCGATTGTGGCCAGCGCGGGCGCCCAGATGCGGCCAACTCGCTGCGGGGAGGAGTGGAGGTTGGTTTACGGCACCGACTGGACCGGCGAGCGGGTGCTCGAGCGCCTGACCACGGCCATCAAGGCGGCGGTACGGCCAAATTCCATTTCCCAAGTGTCCGAATCGGGGAAGATTTGCGGCCCTGTCGACGGGCTCGACCTGCTCCGGGTTGCCGAGCTGGCGCTTGGCAAAAACAGCGAATTGCACAAGCATTTCAGCGCTTTTGCGTGGGCAAAGGGGCGCGGCCAGTCGCTCTCCGACATGCTTGCCGAGCGCGGGTGGTCACATTCGAACCACGATCGCCTGCGCTGGCGGGCCGCGGAGGTCATAGCCAAGTATCTCAACACCCGGCGGGTAGTGGAGAGCGGGGGAGAAGACAAAAGTCACCAGCGCGCCGCGCCCGCAACGCTTGAGGCCAGGAAGCCCAAGGCAAGAGCGCAGACCCTTGGCGAGTAAACCAGCGCAAGCGGCTAATCTTACCAGAGTGCTTTTGAAAAACCTGTAGGTCGCAGATCACGTAAACTGAACCGGATCGCTTAGAGCGATCAGCAGCTTAGCGACCGCCCCAAAACAGCCGTATTCAACCGCCCCTTGTTACCATGGGAGCGGTCAACCAACTCCGGGCTCGGAACTGAGAGGGGGGCGTCGCGTGCCGACCTATGCCTTCACAATTCTCAACGATCCGTTAGGGGCTGACGGTACGTTCCCACAAGGAATCAACAACGATGGGCAGATCGTTGGGTATTACATAGATGGCTCTGGTGTGTCCCATGGCTACCTCTACGGTGGTGGCAGTTTCCTGACGATCGATGCCCCATCAAGCACAGGTCCGGGTGGCACAAATCTCAACGGCATCAATCGACAAAACCAGATCGCAGGCTGGTATTCGGACGGCACGAGCTACCATAGCTTTGTCTATGATGATGGTAGCTTCGCTATAATCAACGATCCATCGGCGGGAAATAACTCATCGGGGACTAACCGATATGAAGGCACCTACGCCAAGAGCATCAACGACAAGGGACAGATCGTTGGATATTACATCGACAGCGCCGGTATTTGGCACGGTTTTCTAGACGACAATGGTGTCTTCACCGATATCGATGCTGCACCAGGCGCAACCAACGTTGCCACCGGCATCGATAACAATGGGCAGATTATCGGATATTACTTGGACGGCAGTGGCTACCATGGTTTTCTAGACGACAATGGTGTCTTCACCAACATTGACGCAGGCGGGTTCACTATACCTGCTGGCATCAACAACGATGGCGATATCACTGGTTACGGCGGCTCCTACGGCGGCTTTCTTTACAGTAATGGCAGCTTCACCGCCGTCAACGACCCATTAGGCTACTCATTCGATCAGGGTATCAACGATTTTGATCAGATCGTCGGATACGCGAACAATCAAGGTTTTCTAGCCAGCCGCACTCCGGCGGTCGCGGTATCAATCGATATTACCGCTCTCAACCTTGCCAATCCCACCGGGCTCGTAACGTTTGTATTCAGTGAGGCGCCAGTCGCATTCACCCTTGCGGATACCAGCGCGGTGGGCGGGAGTCTGAGCAACCTGCAGCAGGTCAACTCTACCACCTACACCGCGACCTTCACTGCTGCTGCCGATACCGACATCACAAACGGGTCGGTAAGCGTGAGCACGACCTCATCTGTGAAGTTCAGCAGTGCAGTCGCGACCTTCTATGAGGTTCAAAATAATTGGGCTCCGTCGCAGATGATCGACGGGATCTTCACAGGTCCGCCCCCTGGCCCCGGCCAAGACTCCACCTATGGCGGCGTTAATGGCTGGTCAGTGTTCAACTTGGCTACTGGAGTCGCGGAAGGTGCCGATGCCCTATTAACACTTGCAACCCCCTTGCCTGCAGGTCAATACAACCTCACTTTCGGAATATATCAAAACTATTATGGGAATCCTGGCCATCTACTAGGAGATTTTGCGCTCGACTACACAACGGATGCAACAACCACTTTATCCAGTCCCCAGACGCCCGTTTCGATTCAGAGCGCATCGTCGCTTAATGGAACGACGTTTTCTTTTTTGTCGCCAGGAGAGTTGTTAGCCAACACCAGCCAAAACTCAGTGGGGATCGACACCTACACTATTTCAGCATCGGTCGACTCAGCGTCTCCGATTACTGGCATATTTCTCGACGCAATCAAAAATCCGGCGCTTCCAGGCGGTGGGCCGGGAGCATTCGACAATGGAAATTTCGACGTATCAGAGTTCACCTTGGACGCTAGCATCAGCGGCAGCACGGCGCCCTTCACGGTTGATACGGTCAAGCCGACGGTATCGGTGTCGATCGACAACACCGACATCAATCTTGCTGATCCCACAGGGTTGGTGACGTTCACTTTCAACAAGGCGCCGACAGATTTCTCGCTCGATGACGTGAGTTCCCTAGATGGCTCGTTGAGTAATTTGAACGGGTCGGGGACTAACTACACCGCAACCTTCAAGGCGTATGCCGGGGTTGATGATAATGCTGCCACGGTGAGCGTGATTAACGGTAGTTACCATGATGCGGACGGCAATGCTGGAGATGGCGCCAGTGCGACGTTCGCCCTACACACCACTGGGCTGGGTACTTTATGGGATGAACTATCTTCTCTCCTTACATCGGCGTGGACAATATTGTCCGATATTTTTGCGACGATAACAGGTCAGCATGCCGGTACTACGGATTTGTTAAACTCGTTTCAGCAGTGGAGTTCTGCAAGTAAACAGACATTCACGAATATCCAAGACACGCACCAAGACAGCAGCGCGTTATTGCGCAATTATCTCGCTTCAACTTTCGTCACGCCCAGCGACGGCCATGACGGACCCGGTTTTCTGAGTTCGCTGGTAACAACTGTTTCTCATGAAACTCCGTTCTTAAGCCATCCCTCTGGATAAAACGGAGCTGCCCCAGGAACCCCGGCTGCTTGCACGAGTGAAGATGCAGAGACTCTCATTACCGGAAGGCCGGAAAGCATTTCGGCAACCATGATCAGAACGGCCGCCGAACCCCGATGTGGTGGATTGGCCCCCAGGGGGGGCTAATCGAGGCGCCGGACGAGAAGGCAGCCTGGGCTGGCGGGGGCCGCCAAGGTTCACCCTGAACGAAGCGGGAGCGCAAGCGGGCTGCTGATCCGGGAGCGGCTCTGAAGGGTATTGAGTGCGCTGACGGCGGTTCAATTTTCTGGGACGGGTGCAGTCGCGGCGAGCCCAATGGTGGGCACCGCTTTGGCTGAAGGAACGCCAACTATGCTCACATCCACAACCCCCGAAAAATGTCCAGAATGCAACGGTGAACGCCTCTCAGTGAGAATGCGGCCAGTGAGGTGGGGCGAAAAACTACTTCCTGTACCGTGCGAGAAGTGCGGTGGAACCGGAAAGCTTGAATATATGCCTAAACGGTAGCGATCCGCATGCGCACCGGCCCGGAGATTCAGCGCTCCGGGCCGGGACTACCAAATCCCAGAGCTATCCCATCATCCGCGTTTTTTGCGGCAGAGGTTGCGCTTGTTGGCACAGCCTTGCTCCATGGCCGCGCGCCGATTTCCTGGGGATCCTCAGGGGCATAGCGTGAACTGTCTGATCGCTACCATTTTACCTGCGTCAATCCTGCGGAGAACGAATGCTGCCCAGCCTGCGAACAGTACGCAACGCTGACCTTGAAGGAACGGAAAGCTACACCTGGCCGTCCGACCAAACGCGTGCGCGTTGGTGTGGCGCGACAGGGATCGAACCTGTGACCCCTACCATGTCAAGGTAGAGAACACCCTGGCAACCGTGGAATCTGGTGCATTTTTTCGCGCACGTGAGGTCGTTTCGCGCAGGATATTCGTTTTCCGTCCACGGTCGCTGGTTCGGTTGAACCAAAGAGCAATACCGTTGATGAGAACAACTATTACTCGCACATCACCGCCCACCCTCGAAGGCCACTGCCGTGATCCTTCGGCCTGCTGCTGTTGTGGCTGCAATGGCGGTACGGTCGCGCGCCCCGCTTGGCGTTTGGAACGGCCGCTAAATGCTCAACTCGCCGCGGCGCTTGAGGGTCAGCGGAATGTGACGGCCACGATTTGTGAGCTGGTTCACAGTGGTTCGCGAGAAGGGTTGAGCTAAGAGTGTCGCCGCACCGGCTGACGAATGGTCCGCGGTTGGCTTGAAAAGAGAGAGCATGAGCCCAAGTCTACCGGATCAGCCGGGTGCGGACGCACCTGAAAATAATACTTGGCGGTCAAAGATACCAAATTGCCCGCACCTTACCCTAAGTATTTGAACTGTCTGAGGAGTGGCACCTCTCCCGGGCCCACCAATGATCGCCTTTGTCCAGCCCGGCCCTCTCTGACGCACTCACCGAGGTGGATCCCAACGAGACCCATGTCGTGGCTCTCGACAAGTACCGAGCTCGCTTCTATCGGCCACAGGCGCTGAGGCACGTAGGGTGCTTTCCGCCGGCGCTGGCAAATGCTTGGTGCCGGTGCTATGTAATACCGTGCAATCCGGAGGTATTACTAGGTGACGAATTGAGCGTGAAAGTTACGCGCAAGGGGCAGGTGACGATTCCCATGCTTGTACGCGATCGCCTGGGAATAGGTCCCGGCAGCAAAGTGGACTTCGAGCTCGCAGAGGACGGCCGCGCGTTTTTGCGCCCGTCACGCCGTCGTGCGCTCAAGTCGAGCCGGTTCGAGCAGATCAGGGGGACAGCGACCAGCGGCTTGACGACAGACGAGATCATGGCGCTCACCCGCGGCGATACGTGACGACGCTGGTCGACACCAATGTTGTTCTTGACCTTGCAACTGACGATCCGAGGTGGGCAAGTTGGTCTCTTCGACAGCTCGAGGCTGCGGCGCTGCGAGGGCCGCTACTCATCAATGCGGTAATCTATGCTGAGTTCTCGGTTGGCTATTTCCGAATCGAGGACGTCGAAGGTGTAGTCATCAACGCCAAGCTCAAGCTCGTGGAGATTCCTCGATCGGCGTTATTTCTCGCGGGCAAGGTCTACCAGCGCTATCGCGCGAAGGGAGGTACACGAGCCGGCGTGTTACCTGACTTCTTTATCGGGGCGCATGCTGCAACCGCTCAACTCCCGCTGCTTACGCGGGATGCACGCCGCTACAGAGCCTACTTTCCGGACCTCGATATCATAACACCGGAGGACTGATCCGGTGAAGGCTCGATCTCATCTCCAAAGAAAAAGGCTCGTGGCGAGCGTGTGCCTTTGGAGAAATCATCAAATCGATTTGGGGGGGTAACACATCAAACATCTCACCAATGATCCTCGACCGAATCGCTGCGCAATTGGCGAGCATGTGACGGTACGTGCAGGCTGGACCGGTCCACGTAGCAACTTGGGAGCCTTTTGTGGGTCCTGCCGGGACGAGCGAGGCTCCCGGCATTGGCAATGATTCGCCAATAAAATAGACACGTCGAACGTGAATGAACGTCCTCGCTCGTGCGCGCAAATACTTGGTTATTACGAGGTCGTCCGGGTCGGGAGGCTCTTGCCCATAACGGTCTGGTTGGAGGTGAGTCCCCTCCCGGCCCACCACGCAATCACAATGTGAACTGATATTTCCCAGTTTCTCAAAAAGAGCCGCGATTGGCGGGAATTTTCGCGGTTCAAATGAGCGGCGTGTGGTCTCTGACGCCAACTGAGGTCGCGATGCCGTGGATTTTGGCTCTCAGTCTGTGGACTGTTCAAACCTGTTCCTGGTGTGGGCTAAGTTACTCTTATGAAAATGGTTAGAACCAAACCGATAATCCAAGCATCGCATATTGGCGTGACCGCTCCGCAGGAGCGTGGCACAGACGCGCAACGCCCCCCGAGGCAATCGTCCTTCGACGGCAGCTTGCACGAGATTGCGCGCGAGGAAAGCAAGTGAGATCGTCATATTGACTTGTCGAATGCTGCATTCGTACGGTTCCTGATGGCGATGATAAACAGATCGTCCTGATCGGCGCTTCCGCCACGCTCTCGTCCAAGATCGTCAAGAACGCGGCGCTCCAGGTCTATCACGGCGCGCGACACGGCATGCGCGCGACCCTCAAAGATCAGGGCAACGCGGACTTGGTCGCATTCATCGGGGGAATGACCGGCCACAGGCTGGCTGGCGCCCGCTTGGACAGATGCGGCCGAGACCGCCAAAAATCGTCACCGTATCTGACCCCCGTGGTACCGCCGAAGGTCGAAGCATGGAACGATGCGTCGTGTAACACCGTTATTGCGGCGATCTTCCCTAAAGTCTGGCCAATTCAACCCAGCTGACCGCGGATCGATGGCGTTGAGCCATCACAGGAGGTCCTTCCATGCAAGAAACTGCATTGCAGAGCGCAACACCCGATGTGTTGAACGAGCAAGAGCTCTCCCGGCTCGACGCCTATTGGCGCGCGGCCAACTATCTTTCCGTCGGACAGATATACCTGCTCGATAATCCGCTCCTCCGCGAGCCGCTAAGGCCGGAGCACATCAAGCCGCGCCTGCTCGGGCACTGGGGCACCACGCCGGGGCTGAATTTCGTCTATGTCCATCTCAATCGCATCATCAAGGCCCGCGACCTCAACGTCATCTATATATGTGGCCCCGGTCATGGCGGTCCGGGGATGGTGGCGAACACCTATCTGGAAGGGACCTACAGCGAGGTCTATCCGTCGATAGAGCAGGATGCCGACGGGCTGCGCAAGCTGTTCCGGCAATTCTCGTTTCCGGGCGGAATTCCGAGTCACGCGGCGCCGGAAACTCCGGGGTCGATTCACGAAGGGGGCGAGCTCGGCTATTCTCTCGCGCACGCCCACGGCGCAGCATTCGACAACCCGGATCTGGTCGTTGCCTGCGTGGTCGGAGACGGCGAGGCTGAAACGGGACCGCTCGCCGCGTCCTGGCACTGCAACAAGTTTCTCAATCCGGCCTCGGACGGGGTGGTGCTGCCCATCCTTCATCTCAATGGCTACAAGATCGCCAACCCGACTGTCCTCGGACGGATGCAGGATGAGGATCTCATCACGCTGTTTCGCAGCTACGGGTATGCGCCTTTCGTGGTCGAGGGCTCGCAGCCGATGCCGATGCACCAACGCATGGCCGCGGTTCTCGACGAGGTGATGGACAGCATCCATGCCATTCAGGAGCGGGCGCGGACGCCCGGTTCCGACCGCAGCACAGGGCAACTGCCGCGCTGGCCTCTCATCATCCTGCGCAGTCCGAAAGGCTGGACCGGACCGAAGGAAGTAGACGGCAAGAAGGTCGAAGGATTCTGGCGCGCCCACCAGGTCCCCATCGACAAGGCGCGCGACAATCCCGAGCACCGGCGGCTGCTGGAAGAGTGGATGCGCAGCTACAAACCGCAGGAGCTGTTCGGCGAGACGGGGCGACTCGCTCCCGACGTCGCGGCGCTTGCTCCCGCCGGCGACCGGCGCATGGGCGCAAATCCCAACGCCAATGGCGGCCTGCTCAAGCGCGAGTTGCGCCTTCCGGACTTTCGAGCCTATGCGGTGGATGTGGAAAAACCGGGCGCGTCGGCAGCCGAAGCCACGCGCGTCCTTGGCTCATACCTGCGCGACGTGGTGCGGCTCAACGCGCAGGGTCGCAATTTCCGGCTGATGGGGCCCGACGAGACCTCCTCCAATCGCCTCGACAACGTCTTCGAGGCAACCGAGCGTGTCTGGATGGAGAGGATCGAGCCCTACGACGTGCATCTCGCACCGCAAGGCCGGGTCATGGAGGTGCTGAGCGAGCACCTCTGCCAGGGGTGGCTCGAAGGCTATCTGCTCACGGGGCGCCATGGCCTGTTCGCATGCTACGAGGCCTTCGTCCACATCGTGGATTCGATGTTCAACCAGCACGCCAAGTGGCTCAAGGTATCGCGAAAGCTGCCGTGGCGCCGCTCGATTGCTTCCCTCAACTACCTCCTTACCTCCCACGTCTGGCGGCAGGACCACAATGGCTTCACGCATCAGGATCCCGGTTTCGTGGACCTCGTTGCCAACAAGAAGGCCGACATCGTGCGCATCTATCTCGCGCCCGACGCCAACTGCCTCCTATGGATCGCCGATCACTGCCTGCGCACCTACGACCGCATCAACGTGATCGTCGCGGGAAAGCAGCCGGCGCCGCAATGGCTGACCATGGAGCAGGCGGTCAAGCACTGCGACGCGGGAATCGGAATCTGGGAGTGGGCCTCAAACGATGCGGACGGCAGCGAGCCAGACGTGGTGATGGCCTGCGCCGGGGATGTCCCGACCCTGGAGACCGTCGCGGCGGTGTCGCTGCTGCGCAAGCACGTGCCCGACCTGAGGATCCGCGTCGTCAACGTGGTCGACCTCATGACCTTGCAGCCCAAGGACGAGCATCCGCATGGGATCAGCGACGCCGAGTTCGACGGGCTGTTCACGCGCGACAAGCCGGTGATCTTCGCCTACCACGGATATCCCTATCTCATTCATCGCCTGACCTACAGGCGCGAGAATCACGACAACATGCACGTGCGCGGCTACAACGAGGAAGGGACGACCACGACCCCATTCGACATGGTAGTGCTCAACCGGCTCGATCGCTTCCATCTGGCGATGGACGTGATCGAGCGGGTGCCGGGACTGGGCTCCAAGGCGGCGCACGTCAAGCAGCATTTCCGCGACAAGCTGATCGAGCATCGCGAGTATGTCGCCAGACACGGCGAGGATATGCCGGAGATCCAGAGCTGGGGTTGGCCCGACAAGAGCGAGGCCCGCGCCGGAGGCTAGCGAGCCGCATCTTCCATCAAAACCCGCCCTGCGGTTTGTTCAGGAAGGCCGCCAGATCGCAGCGCACCAGATCGCCGATCCGGGCCAGCTCGATGTCCGCGGGCGGATACTCCGCCAAAGTCTTCGGATCCAATGCATAGTGACCCTGCTTGGGGAACACCGTAGTCACGCGATCGCCCCAGATTTTCTTGACAGCGGCGAGGATGCGCAGCTTATCGTCGATGATCACGTAGTGATCTGCGGGATAGAGGCGCTCCACGTATTTAAGCTCGTTCTCCTTGTGGATGTAGATGAGCACACGATCGTCAACCGCCCGCCAGAGGCCGGAGCGCTCGACTTTGCGCGGCTGGAACACGGCATCGCCGTCGGAGAGGATGACCGCGAGCCCCCATGGCTGCACATGCTTCACAGCGTCGAGTGCCCCGGGATAGAGGCGATCGGTGAACGGATAATCGACCAGCCAGTTCGACATGCGCAGCACATCCGGCCGATGGATCTGCTCGACCCGAAAGCGCTCCAGCGCACCGAGGTAATCGACGTAGCCTAATTCCCTGCGCAGCTCCTCGAGGATCTCCCAGTACCTGTCGCGAGCCTCAGCTCCGTATACCTCTTTCAAGTGCTTTTTCAGATCGGCCTGTACGCCATCATTGTCGAGGAGCGTGTTGTCGACGTCGAACAGGAACACGACAGCGGGCGTTTTGGGCATGGCGATCCCGTGTCAGCTCTTCTTGCTCTCGCCCAACAACTCCTTCGCAACCTCTGTCACGCGCTCCGGCTCGAACCGGTATTTTCGCAACAGCTCCTTGAGGGGAGCCGAGGCGCCGAATGTCTTCATGCCGATGATGCGGCCGCGCCTGCCGACGTAGCGCTCCCAGCCGAAGGTCGAGGCCTGCTCCACCGCGATGCGTGCGTTCACATCGGGCGGCAGCACGCTGTCCTGATAAGCCTCGCTCTGATGCTCGAAGATATCCCAGGAGGGCATCGAGACCACGCGCGAGCGGATGCCCTCGGCAAGCAACTCCTCGTGAGCTTTGACGCACAGGCTCACCTCGCTGCCGGATGCAATGAGGATCAGCTCCGGCTTTCCGCCCGGAGCATCGGCGAGCACATAGGCGCCCCGTGCGAGGCCGGACGCGGGTGCGTATTTGCTGCGATCCAAGGTCGGCAGCGGTTGGCGCGACAGCGCCAGCAGCGCCGGCTGGTGCCGCAGCTGGATGACGTAGCGATAGGCCTCAAGCACCTCGTTCGCGTCGCACGGCCGCAGCACAACCAGTCCGGGCTCGGCACGGAACGAGGCAAGCTGCTCCACCGGTTGATGGGTCGGTCCGTCCTCGCCGTCGCCCATCGCATCGTGAGTAAACACAAATATAGTGGGCAGCTCCATCAAGGCCGACAGCCGGATGGCCGGCCGCGCATAGTCGCTGAAGATGAAGAACGTGGCGCCGAACGGGCGAAGTTTCGACAGCGCGAGTCCGTTGACCGCCGCCGTCATCGCATGCTCGCGGATGCCGAAATGCAGGTTTCTGCCGCCGCGATTGTCCGGCTCGAAGTCTCCGGCCCCGTCGAACGTCAGCAGCGTCCTGTTGGATGGGCCGAGATCTGCTGATCCGCCGAGCAGCCACGGGATGTTCTGCGCGAGAATATTGAGGATCTTGCCCGAGGCATCGCGGCCGGCGATGCCCTTGGGGTCGGCGGGAAAAGCCGGCAGCCCCTCGTCCCATCGCGGCGGCAGCTCGCGCCGCTGCATGAGGTCGATCTCGGTTGCCGGCTCCGGATGTTTCGCGCGATAAGCCGCAAACAGCTCGCCCCATTTGCGGCGTGCCTCCTCCCCGCGCACGCCGATCCCGGCGGCGAAGTGCCCGCGCACGGCGTCGGGAACTAAAAACTTCGCGTCCTGCGGCCATCCGTAGGCGCGCTTGGCCAGCCGGATCTCTTCCTCGCCCAGGGGCTCGCCGTGCGCCGCCGCAGTGTCCTGCAGGTGCGGAGAGCCATAGCCGATATGGCTGTCCAGAATGATGAAGGTCGGACGCCCCTTGGTCCTGTGAAAGATGTCGAGGGCGTGCTCGATCCGATCGATGTCGTTGGCATCGCCCACGCGCAGCACGTTCCAGCCATAACCGAGAAATCGGGCGGAGATATCCTCGGTAAAAGTGATGTGCGTGTTGCCTTCGATGGTGATGTGGTTGTTGTCGTAGATCCAGCAGAGATTGTCCAAGGCGAGATGGCCGGCCAGCGACGCCGCTTCCGCTCCCACGCCCTCCATCATGCAGCCGTCACCGCAAACCGCATAAATGTTGTAACGGAAGATCTCGAACCCGGGACGATTGTAGCGGTTGGCAAGCCATGCCTCGGCAATGGCCATGCCCACGCTCGTCGCGATGCCCTGCCCGAGCGGTCCCGTCGTCGCCTCAACTCCGGAAACCAGATGGTATTCGGGATGGCCCGGAGCTTTGCTGCCGAGCTGGCGGAAGCGGCGGATGTCGTCGAGCGAAACCGCCGGTTGGCCAAGCCGCTCGTATTCGGCGTTCACCGCGCGCGTCCCGGTGAGATGAAGCACCGACCACAGCAGCATCGAGGCATGGCCGTTGGAGAGCACGAAGCGATCGCGGTTGGGCCAGATCGGATCCTGCGGATCGAAGCGCATGACCCGGTTCCAAAGCGTGTAGATGAGCGGCGCCAGCGCCATCGGGGTGCCGGGATGACCGGACTTCGCCTGCTGGACCGCGTCGATCGACAGGGTACGGATGCAATTAATGGAGAGTTGGTCGAGTTGCGCGCTGGTCATCGGATGCCGCGAATCCGGTAGCGGGCTGGCAACAGCACTCATTTTTCGGCCTCCAATTTCTGCGCAGGAGCGAGGCATCCCTCGCCCTTACCGAGGAGTCCCGACGCTCAACCTGCGGGCTTCTCCAGGTGCCCGCCGAACTCGTAACGCATGGCGGAAAGGAGCTTGTCGGCGAATGTCGCCTCGCCGCGCGAGCTGAAACGCTCGTAGAGCGCGGTCGAAAGCACGGGCGCCGGGACCGCTGCGTCGATAGCGGCCTTGATCGTCCAGCGGCCTTCACCCGAGTCGGAGACGCGGCCCGCAAAGCCCTCGAGCGTCGGATCCTGGGTCAGCGCGGTCGCGGTGAGGTCGAGCAGCCATGACGCGATGACACTGCCTCGCCGCCACACTTCTGCAATGTCGCGCAGATTGAGATCATAGCGGTAAAGCTCCGGATCGCGCAGCGGCGTCGTCTCGGCGTCGGCGGCGTGCTGCTGGTTGCCGACATTGGCATGGCGCAGGATGTTCATCCCCTCCGCATAGGCGGCCATGATACCGTACTCGATGCCGTTATGGACCATCTTGACGAAGTGACCGGCGCCGTTGCCGCCGCAGTGCAGGTAGCCGAACTCGGCCGTGCCGCCGATTTTCTCCCGTCCAGGGGTGCGCGAAATGTCGCCCGCGCCGGGTGCCAGAGTCTTGAAGATCCGATCGAGGTGCTGCACTGCCGCGTCCGGTCCCCCGATCATCATGCAGTAGCCGCGCTCCAGACCCCACACCCCGCCGCTCGTCCCGACATCCACGTAATGAACTCCTTTCGCCGCGAGCTCTCGCGCGCGGCGGATGTCATCCACGTAATAGGAGTTGCCGCCGTCGATGAGGATGTCGCCACGCTCGAGATGGAGCGTGAGGTCGGCGATGCTCTTGTCGACCACCGCCGCCGGGACCATCAGCCAGACCGCGCGCGGCTTTTCCAGCTTGCGCACGAGGTCCGCAAGCGAGGACGCCCCGACTGCCTTCTCCCGGGCGAGGTCTTCGACCGCCTTCGCAGACATGTCGAAGACCACGCATTGATGGCCGCCTTTGATAAGCCGCCGCACCATATTGGCGCCCATCCGGCCGAGTCCGATCATCGCGAGCTGCATGATGTCGTTCCTGTTAGAAGCTCAGCTTTGCCATGGCAAATCGCATCGGGGGCAAAGGCGCGCCCCAACCCGTACTTGCTTTCCAAGGTCGCGCGCCGTGCCCACGCGCAGTGCCTGACCGGGCATGGGCACGGCGTGAAGAGCGTGCCTTTGCCCACCCCACGGCGGCTCTTGATTTGCCGCTTGTCACGTTATGACCTTCATGTTGCGGCAGCGGCGAATCAGGTTGTTGGTCGAGCTGTCGTGGCCGAGCCTGGGCTCGGCCTTGCTCTCGAGCTCAGGAATGATGCGCTGGGCCAGGACCTTCCCGAGCTCGACGCCCCATTGATCAAACGAGTCAATGCTCCAGATCGTGCCCTGCGTGAACACGCTGTGCTCATACAACGCGACCAGCTTTCCCAGCGCTGACGGGGTGAGCCGCTCCAGCAGGATCATGTTGGACGGCCGATTGCCTTCGCAGACCCGGTGCGGGACGAGCCAGTCCGGCGTGCCTTCGGCCTTCACCTGATCGGGCGTTTTTCCCAAGGCAAGAGCCTCGGCCTGGGCGATGACATTCGCCAGCAGGATGTCATGATGACGGCCGAGGGGGTTCAGCGGCTGCCCGAACGCGACGAAGTCGCAGGGAACGAGGCGGGTTCCCTGATGGATCAGCTGATAGAAGGAGTGCTGCCCATTTGTTCCGGGCTCGCCCCAATAGATCGGGCCCGTCTGGCAGTCCACGGGCGTGCCGGCGAGTGTCACGTGCTTGCCGTTGCTCTCCATCGTCAACTGTTGAAGGTAGGCGGGAAAGCGCTTGAGGTACTGATCGTAGGGCAGCACCGCGACGGTCTGCCCGCCGAAGAAATTGTTGTACCAGACAGCGATGAGACCCATGAGCACCGGCAGGTTGCGTTCAAACGGCGCGGTACGGAAATGCTCGTCCATCGCATGGAAGCCTTCCAGCATCGCCTGGAAATGATCCGGGCCGACGGCAAGCATGGTGGAAAGCCCGATGGCTGAATCCATGGAGTAGCGGCCGCCGACCCAGTCCCAGAACTCGAACATGTTGGCGGTATCGATGCCGAAGGCGGCGACCTTTTCCACATTCGTCGAGACGGCGACGAAGTGTCTGGCGACGGCCTTCTCGTCCCCGCCAAGACCCCCCAGCGACCAGGCGCGTGCGCTCCCCGCGTTCGTCATGGTCTCCAAGGTGCTGAAAGTCTTTGACGAGACGATGAACAGCGTCTCCGCCGGATCGAGATCGCGTGTTGCCTCGAGGAAATCGGTGCCGTCGACGTTGGATACGAAGCGGAACGTCATGGCGCGATCGCTGTAGTGCTTGAGCGCCTCGTACGCCATCACCGGGCCGAGATCAGAGCCGCCGATCCCTATATTGATGACGTTGCGGATGCGCTTTCCGGTATGGCCCTTCCATTCGCCGCTGCGGACGCGCTGGGCAAAGTCGGCCATCTTGTCGAGCACCGCGTGAACCTCAGGGACGACATCCTTGCCGTCGACCAGGATTGACGCTTCCCTCGGCGCGCGCAGGGCCACGTGCAGCGCCGCGCGATGCTCGGTGACGTTGATCCTGTCGCCCCGGAACATGGCGTCGATCCGCGCGCGCAGCCCGGATTGCTCGGCGAGCTCGATCAGCAAACGGAGCGTCTCGTCATCGATGCGATTCTTGGAGTAATCCAGAAAGACACCGGCAGCCTCCGCCGTCATCCGCTCGGCGCGAGCCGGATCTTCGGCGAACAGCTCCCGCAAGTGCCGGTCTCGAATCCTCCGCTGGTGGTTTTCGAGCGCCCGCCATACCGCGCGATTGTCCGCGGGTTGCGTGCGCGATACCTCGGATACTGCAGCCATCTGCGGCATCTCTCCTATCGTTCAGGCTCTTCGCTTCGAGCGCGCTCCGGTGCCGAGCGGGAGAGCGGCCGCATTCTCCCACAGCCGGAAGCCGCCGAGGAAGGCATTTGCATTCTCTCCGACACGACTGTGCGGCGGCAGCTCATGCAGCTTTGTGACGTTGCCTCCGCCGATCACGGTGTCGTCGGGCTCCAGCGCGGCAATGAGCCGCGCCACGACGTCGGCGACGTGGCGGCGCCACTTCTTCTTGCCGTAACGCTCCAACCCCGCCCGACCGACGTAGTCCTCGAAGGTGCCGCTCTTGTACGGCAGGTGAGCGAGCTCCATGGGCTCCACGATGCCGTCAACAACCATCGCGGATCCGAGACCTGTTCCCAATCCGAGAAAGAGCATCTTGCCGCCCTTGTAGCTGCCCAGAGCCTGCATGGCGGCATCGTTGATGACCTTCACGGGATGGCGGAACGCCGCTGCGAAATCGAACCCGATCCACCCGCCGCCCAGGTTGTACGGCTCCGCCATCGGCCGACCGTGGAGCACGGGGCCGGGATAGCCGATGGACAGCACATCGTATTTCCAGTCTCGCGCGCGCTTCTTGACGCCGGCCACCATCTGCGCGGCGGTCAGTTTCGGTCCGGAGGGGAAGGACCGGTGCTCGTCCTGTCCGGTGGCAAGAATTTTGATCGACGTTCCGCCCACATCGACGACGAGCACCTTTCGGCCGGCTGCACGGTCGGCTCGATTTGGCGGCTTGGTCCGGCGCAACATGCGGGAGTTGGCATCCATGGTGGTGCACGCCCTGGTCATATGAGAGCAGGCATTGCCGCAAACTCGGCCGGCTCCCTCTCCCCGCGAAGAACGGTGCGAAGAGCGGGTAGGGGAGTCCGACCGAGTCTGCGGTACTGTTGCTGCATCAGCTTCAACGGAAGGCGTGCTAGCTCGCTCGCTCGAGCGCGGTGGATTTTGAATCGATCACGTTCATCAGGTCGTTCCAGGATTTGACGAACGATTTGGCGCCTTCCTCCTGCAGTTCGCTGGCCAGTGCTTTTACGTCGATTTTTTCCCTGGCGAATTGCGCCAGCTCCTGCTCGGAGTTGCCGCCGTCCGCCGGCAGCGGCGGGCCAACCTCGCCGTGCTCGGCGAATGCTTTCAGCGTCGCCTCCGGCATGGTGTTGACTGTGAAAGGCGCGGCGAGCGACTTGACGTAGAGGACATCGGAGGCCTTCGGATCCTTGGTGCCGGTGCTGGCCCATAAGAGCCGCTGCGGACGCGCGCCGGCGTTGTAGGCACGCATCCATCGCGGCGAGCCCAGCAAGGCGAGATAGGCCTTGTAGGCGCGCTTGGCGATCGCAATGCCGAGCCGGTCATGGAGCGCCTCAGGGACCTTTCCGGCCGCCGCAACATCCCAGCGGCTGATGAAGATCGATGCCACCGAGCGCACATCAGCCGCCAACCCTGCTGCGATGCGCCGCTCGATCCCGCGCATGAAGGCGTTGGCGGCTGCGAGGTACTGATCATCCGAGAACAGCAGCGTCACGTTGACCGGCACGCCGGCAAAGATCGCCTCCTCGATGGCGGGCAGGCCTTCGGGAGTTCCCGGGATCTTGATCAGGATGTTCGGACGCTGCGCCTGCGCATGCAGATCCTTTGCCGCGGCAATCGTCAACCTGGTGTCGTGCGCGAGAAGCGGGGAAACCTCCAGCGAAACCCAGCCGTCGACGCCGCAGGTGCGGTCATAAACAGGTCGGAACAGATCGGCGGCCTGCGCCAGATCCTCGAGCGCGAGCTCGAAGAACAGCTTCTCCCCCGACCTACCCTGCGCGATCTTGCTCTTGATGGAAGCATCATAATCGGTGCTGTTCTTGATCGCGTGGTCGAAGATGGTCGGATTGGAAGTGAGCCCCGTGATCGAAAGCTCGTCGATGTAACGGCGCAGCACGCCGGTTCGGAGCAGGCTGCGGGTGATGTTGTCGAGCCAGAGGCTCTGGCCCAGCTCGTGCAGGGTTCGCGTGGCTTTCACGGTGTCACCTCGCATGCAAATCATTCGTTTCGTTGCGCGGGCCGTTGGCCTGCCACGATCGGCAGCCATGCACGGTTATCGCGCGCGAGCAGGCGGTCGGCGGCCTCGGGACCGGCGCTGCCGGCGGCGTAATTGGGGAATTCGTCGGCAGGCGATCGTGCCCAGGCATCGAGGAGCGCCTGCACGGCGCACCATGCCGCCTCGACCGTATCCGCCCGCTGAAACAGCGTAGCGTCGCCGATCAGACAATCGTAGATCAGCGTCTCGTAGCCGACCGACGCGAGCGGCGCGAAATAATCACGGTAGGCAAAGTTCATCTCGACTGCGTCGATCTCGATCTCGGTGCCGGGGCGCTTGGCGCTGAAGCTGAGCGACAGTCCCTCATCCGGTTGGATGCGCAGCGTCAGGATGTTCGCAGGCAGGTGCTCGACGGGAGTGGCGCGAAAGAGTGCATAGGGCGCCTGGCGAAACTGCACGGCGACCTCGGTCATGCGGGCGGAAAGGTACTTGCCGGTGCGCAAATAGAAGGGGATGCCTGCCCAACGCCAGTTGTCGATGCCGAGCTTGAGCGCCACGTAGGTTTCCGTCATGGAATCGGGCGCGACGTCCGGCTCGTGCCGATAATCGCGCGCTTGTCGGCCGAGCACAATGCCTGCGCCATACTGGCCACGCACGGCATCGGCCGGCGAGACGGGATGGATGGCCTGCAGCAGCTCGGTCTTTTTGGCGCGCACGGCATTGGCATCGAATGAGATCGGTGGCTCCATGGCAATCATGGCGAGCAGCTGGAAGAGGTGGTTGGGTATCATGTCGCGCAAGGCGCCGGTGCGCTCATAGAAACGGCCGCGGTGCTCGACGCCTACGGTCTCGGCCGCGGCGATCTGAACGTGGTCGATATGGTCCCGGTTCCAGAGCGGCTCGAAAATGCCGTTGGCAAAACGCATAACCAGGATGTTCTGAACGGTCTCCTTCCCGAGGAAGTGGTCGATTCGATAGATCTGATCCTCGGAAAGCACCTTGAGAATTTGCGCATTGAGCGCCTTGGCCGATGCCAGGTCGTGCCCGAATGGTTTTTCGACGATGACCCGCCGCCACGCATGGTCAAACTGCGCGGTGAGCCCCGCGCGGCCGAGCTGCTCGATGATCGGGCCGAAGAACCGGTCGGCAACGGCCAGATAGAACAGCACGTTGGCCGTACTCTCCGGCCGCTTCCGCTCGTCGAGAGCTGCCGCAAGTCGACTAAACGTTTCCGGGTCGGCGAAATCTCCTCGCAGATACTGCATCCGGCACGTGAGCCACGACCACGCTTGCGCATCGAGGGAACCGGCTCCGGCGTGCACGGAAGTCCGCATCATCTCGCTCAGGCTCTTGCGCCAACTCTCGTTGCTGTGGTCGGCAATATCGACGCCGACGATCGCGAATTCTTGCGGAAGACGCCCGGCCCGCACGAGATTGTAGAGCGCCGGCATGACGAGACGTTTGGTCAGATCGCCGGCAGCGCCGAAGATGGTGAGCGTCGCAGGCGGCGCCTGGCGGCTGGAAGCGGTCACCCCCGCCGTGGCCGCGGCAGTCGATGCTATGGTCCTTGCCTCGCTCATTCGGCCTTCACATTACTCACGCATGGCCTCCCAGCACCCGTTGCGGGTCGGCCACGATCTGCGCGGATGACGATGGAACGATGACTGTCACCGTCTCGCCACAAATTGTCGCAGAGCGCTATCCATGGATGTCACGGTGCCTGCAGGGCTACGCCACTCGCCTCTTTCCGAGCCTTGCGTGCCTGGTCAACTTCGCCTTACTTTCAGGTTTTCGGTACTCGCTGCGATGATCGTATCGATTCTCCTTTGCAAACCGCCTCTCTTTTGCCTTGGAGCCGAATTGCTCGGTGACCTTACCGTTCTTTTTCGTAATCACATAGCCGCCTTTAGTCATGCTGAACGGCTTTTTGAGCAATCCCAGATGATCAAATTTTGTGCCCGGCAGATGCTTGAACGGCTCGAACCATGACGGATGCAAGAAATTGGACATTGCGACATTGTCAACCAAGAACGTGTCCTCCTCGACGGCATCACACATTTCATAGGCGTATTCTGTCCCGTCTCCTGCCTCCGCCCACAAGTTGGCAATCGGGTCTATCACCATCTCGAACAGCTCGTGACAGGCGGTCACACTGACGATCTCATGAGCGGATAACGTGGTCTCGACGAAAATCTTTGACACCGGCTGCCCGTCCTTGGTCAGATCGTGATAACCGAGTGCGCCGGCTTGATCCGCGTTGTCGAAGTACACGAGTTGCCAATCGGAGGATTTGGCGCTCCCGGTGTCGTAGAGACTCACCGGATAGCCCCAGACCGGCAGAAAAAATTGATCGAAGCAACTCTGCAGAGCAGCCGTGAGCTTGTCCAATGAGATTCCCAGCGGAGTCTTCGCCTTGTTGATGCATGCGATCGTCACGACGCCGCCTTGCCCAGCTTGGGCTGCGCGAACATTATTCATCGGCTCCTCCCTTGGTGCCAGCGTTGCTTCCAATCAGGACCAGATCGTGGCCGGTACCCCACATGCGGTGTTGCCGGAACAGAGGACAAAGCCCGCGTCGCCTTTGGCCGATTGCGGGGAGAGCAGGCTCCGCTCGTGCCCTCTCACGACTGCAGATGGCTAGATCTGGCAATGCAGCTTCCATGGGCTCACTCCAAAGAGCGGCGCGAGATCACAAACAGGCTGGTTCCTGCTTTCAGACCAGGGCTAACATCATCAAAATCCCCTGATGTGTGAGGCAGCTCACTTAGGTCACGTCCATACGATGTGATAGTCATCACGGACAACGACTTTTTTAGCGATAAAGCTCTCGATCTCGGAGTAAAACAACTTTTTTGTGATAGCGATCAAAGCGCTGCGCTGAAGAATCCCTGTAGGGTCCACCCAAGAGTAGTGGAGGTGGCATGAAAATCGGGACCAGAGAGCTGATCATCCGGCTGACCGCGGCTGGAATTGGTTTTGCCTTGACAGGGGCGGTTTTTCGCATCGCTGTCGCTCAGTCACAGGAGCCGACGATCATCACGCAAGCTGCTCGCAGCAGCAGCGAGTCTCGGCCACAGATGAAAGAGCCAAGTTGCCTGATACGGCTGTCTTCGGACACTTCTTTGACCGGCGCGCCCGACTAGATCGAGCCATTGTGAAATTTCGGCTTGGTTTTCATGACGATCGGCAGGACCTACCGTTTCCACGAAGTATTCCAGGAAGAGGTCCAGCTGATCAATCAGCGCCGCCGGGCTGTTGGCAGGACGGATCTGGCCGCGCTTGAAATCGAGCCGGACGCAGGAGCTGCGCCTCCTGACAGCGCAACTTCCGAGCCGGCCCCAGAGTCGGGGTCGGGGCCGCCGAATTCGGCGTCGAAGTCCGCTTCCCGCGGTCAAAACAACACGGGCCCGGAGCGGGAGCCGGTCCTGCGACCGACGGCGAGCTCACATGTGGTAGGCCTTGCGTTGTCAGGCGGGGGCATCCGCTCGGCATCTTTCTGCCTCGGAGCATTACAAGCGCTCCATAAGGCCGGAGTTCTGAAGAACATCGATTACCTATCCACAGTCTCCGGCGGTGGCTACATCGGCACGTCGCTTTCTGCGGCGATGACGCATTCCAAGGGGGAGTTCTCCTTCGAAAGCAGCTTGAACCAGGACGAGCCATACCCTGTCCAGCACGTTCGCAATCATTCCAATTACTTGTTCCCGCGCGGCAGCATCAATGTCTTTTACAATATCGCGATCTATCTGCGGGGACTGCTCGCGAACGCTCTCCTCATCCTACCGTGGCTGCTGCTCGCCGCCGCGATCACCGTCTTCGTGAACCCGACTTCGGAGGCTTTGCAGGCGGCGCACTTCGGCCACCACTTCGGCGTTACTCTGCTGGCACTGGCCGTATTTGCAGGCTTGTTGCTGGCCTGGGCCCTCTGGCGCTCGCTGGAGATCAGTGGATGGGAGGCCGAGGTCGGTTCACGGTGGACGGTTTTGTCCGCGGTCCTTTTGCTGGCGCTGGTAGTTGTCGGATTTTGCCAGCTGCAGCCGCCTATCCTGGACGGGGTTTTCAGGTCGGCCAATGATCAAGGCGGCTTTCTCGCGCATTTCGTTGCCTGGTTGAAAGGCCTGGCGGCAGTGTTGGCGCCCTTCTCGGCCGCGGTCGCCGTTCTTGGCCGGCACATCGGACGGCTATTGAAGGAAGGGGCTGAAAAACCGGGCATCACAGCCGCCGTATTGCGCGCCGCCAGCAAGGCCGCGGTCTACGTGGCGGGCGCTGCGATTCCGTTTCTGCTCTGGATGGCGTATCTCTACCTGTCCTTCGCCGGGATCAAGGACGTCAATGCCGATCCTGGGAGCTCGAATGCCTCTTACTACCACGGGGCTGAATGGATCACCCGGTTTTCCGAAAGTTGGTTCGGACACAGCACTCCGATCGCGTGGTTTTATCTGATTGCGTTCTTCCTGCTGTTCAGCGCGTCCCTGCTTCTGGGTCCCAACGCCAATTCACTCCATCGCTTGTATCGCGACCGGCTGAGCAAGGCGTTTCTGTTCGATCCCACGAGGATCGAGGGTCGATCTCCCGGCTCGCGCTCCAGGTCACGTTTGGCGCTGGCGAGTGTCGAGGGCGTGGATGCGTTGATGAAATACGAGAATTTCGAGCTGGCTCCTATCGATCGTTTCAAGCTGAGTGAGATCTCCTGTGCCCACACTCCGTATCATCTGATCAATTCAGCCTTGAACATTCAGGGCTCGAAATACGCCAACCGCCGGGGGCGTAATGCGGACTTCTTTGTGTTCAGTCCGAAGTTCATCGGGAGTGGCGCTACCAGATATGCTCGCACGGAGGAATTTGAAGCCGAGGTCGATGAGCTCGACCTGGCAACGGCGATGGCAATATCGGGCGCAGCTGCGTCGTCGAACATGGGTGCCAGCAGCATCAAGCCACTGACCCCCACACTTGCCATTCTGAATGTCCGCCTCGGCTACTGGATAGCAAATCCGCGGCGACTCGCGCTGGACCGCAAGCGTTCCTCCCTGTTCGATCAGCTCTATTTCCTGGAGGAATTGTTCGGCTTGATGCGGGAAGACTCGGAAACCGTGTATCTCACGGATGGCGGCCACATCGAAAATCTCGGAATCTATGAGCTGTTACGGCGACGCTGCCGGCTGATCATTGCCATTGACGCCGAGGCAGACCCGGAAATGTCCTTCCGCTCGTTGGTCGCCTTGCAGCGTCACGCGCGCATCGATTTTGGAGTCCTCATTTCCCTGCCGTGGGCCGAGATACGCGATGCGACGCGCGCGGCATCGGAGGAGATAGCCAGAACCGGCGGTCTTCCGACCTACGCCGCCCCGCACGGTCCTCACTGCGCTGTTGGCGAGATCATTTATCCGCAAGATGGAACCGGCATTTTGCTTTACGTCAAGTCGTCGATCACCGGCGACGAGAACGATTACATTGTCGACTACAAACGCCGTTTCCCACGGTATCCGCATGAGAGCACGGCCGACCAGCTGTTTTCCGAGGAGCAATTTGAAGTGTATCGAGCGCTGGGTTTTCATGCCGTCAACGCACTATTCTCAGGCAGCGATCGTGTCGCAATGCTCCCGGAGACAGCACAATGGAAGGGCGGTGCGTTGAATCATCCGCTTGTCAAGGGCGCCAGGGACCTGCTGCAGTGGAAGTGACCGGTAATTCAGTACCATGACCCGGATAATGCTAAGGTCGTACGTTTCAACTCATAGTGCTTCCGTTCGACGATTTGACACACCTGGTGAAGGAGCATTGCGATGTCGGGTGCATTGGCTTAGAAGTGGAATTCGATCGTGCATGGTTCGCTTGTAGAGACGCTCCTTCGATCTCTCATTAGGCAAGGTGAGGTCCATGGCATGGGATGCCAAGCAGCTGCTCGCGATGTCGCAACAGCAGCTCGACGCCTTGTTCAGCGAGCATGATGCCGGACCGGTCCCGGACGGGGAGGCCAAGGGCACCGCGATCATCGCGCCAGGGACCCCGTATAGCGAAAAGATTGCCGAGCTCGTCAACATCTTCAGCTGGCAGGGCAAGGTGTTCGATGCTCAGCTGGGGCTGCTGCAAAACCGCATTCTGCCGCTTGGTCTGAAGGCCATCGTCGCCCGCGTTTATAAAGGGCCGAGCTGGCTTGACGGCAAGGAATGCATAGTTCTCGATTATTCCGAGACATCGCTCGTTGCGTCGCATATCCGCGACGAGATTCGGATGATCGAGAGCGGTTTCTATTTGGGCAAGGTCTACTGGGATAAAGCGCGTCTGATCGACTTTTCGCTCGACTTCAGGGCCTAACGGAAATGGGGCATGCTCCCGCAGGACAGTTTTGTCGTTGTCGCGAGAATAAAGCCCGACTGCATCGACGCTCTGAGATCGCTGCTGGCGACGATGACGTTTACGGACCGCGCCGGTTTTGCGGATCCGGCTAACCCGCTCGTGCCGTTCGGGACATTCGAGACCATCCATTTTGCCCGTCTTGTCGTGCTTGCGGACAATACGTTGAATGACCGCCATGTCTATCCCCGGCTGCCTCGTGACGAGCCGACCTACCTTTGCTTCATGGCGGATTGCGACGGCAGCGCCGATGAGCTGCTGGCGCAGATGGCACATACAGCAGGTGGCCTGGGCGCCATCTTCGGCCACTGCGAGAGTTTTGACGCAACCGCCGATCTGCTCGCCTGGCTGCGCGCGCATCGCGTCAGTCCGATTGCCTCCTACGTCAATTGGGTCGGCCGCAGCGTCACCCAGGTGCGCGAGGAGGCGCGGCTCCACGGGCTGTTGCGCGAGGCCCTCTCCAAGGTCGAGGAGCGCGAGCCTCAGCGGCTCCTCGCCCGCTTGCGCGCTCTCGTCGCGCCGGCGGCGCCGCTGACCCCCCCGCCGCCCACTCCGCTCGCCTGGCGCATTCGCGACCTGACGCATTTGTTGCTTCCATTCCTCGTTGGGGCGGCTTTCCTCATCTTCTTCCATCTGTTTGCAGTGCTGTTTGTTGCAGTCGCATTGGTGGTGTTTTTCGTCGTGCTGCGCAGGCATGAGCTGACCGATCCCCTCGTGCCCCAGCCGGATGAGCCCGCGCGAATCGCGCAGCTTCGCAAGGCGGAGGATCACGATGTCAGCAACCAATACACCGCCATAGGATCCATCAAGCCGGGGCTGTTCCGGCTATGGACGGAAATCGTAATCCTTTGCGGAGTAAACTGGGTCGCGCGCCACATTTTCACGCGCGGATCGATCGGGCGCATCGGCACAATTCATTTTGCCCACTGGGTGTTTCTGGACAACCGCCGCCGCGGTTTCTTCTGCAGCAATTACGACGGTGGGCACGAGGCGTATATGGATGATTTCATCAACAAGGCCGGTTTTGGACTAAATCTTGCGTTCTCGAGTTTCATCGGTTACCCGGCAACCGACTGGCTGATCGCGAAGGGTGCGTGGCGCGAGCAGGAATTCAAGCGATTCCAGCGTCATCACCAGATTCAAACGGATGTCTGGTATAAGGCCTGTCCGGGATTTACCGCCCGCGATCTTGCCCGCAACAGCCGCATCCGCAACGGCTTCGAAAAGCCGACGATGAGCGACGATGAAATCCGCCGGTGGTTGGCGGAGATATGACCGCGCACGATGATGCGGCGCTGCATCGACAGAAGTGACATCCAGGCAATAGCCTGGACTGGATTCGGCTCGCTCAGAGGGGCGAGCTACGTGCTCTTGCGCGTTGTCGAGCCCCGCGCTGCGCGGCGATGGCTGCGCAGTCTCCGCCCCACGAGCATCGCCGATCTATGCGCCGGCGGCGTGAAGCAGCACGTGGACGAAGGGATGCAGATCGCCTTTACCGCGCCGGGTCTGCGGGCGCTGGAGATCGATGCGGCCGTCTTGCAGCGCTTCTCGCCTGAATTCGTCGAAGGCATGGGGAGCGATGCAAGCCGCTCACGGCGTTTGGGCGATACCGGCGCAAATGCCCCTGCCAATTGGGACTGGGGCGTCGGCGACAAGGAGCCGCACATTCTCTTGATCCTGCTTGCGACACCCGAGCGGATGGAGGAGCTCGCCTCGCAGATGCAGAGCCAGGCCGAAGCTGCCGGCCTGTCCGCGATCGCAATCCTGCGGACCAGCGACATGGGAGACGTCGAGCCTTTCGGCTTCGCCGACGGCGTCTCGCAGCCGACCTTTGATTGGGACGACCTTCGAACCCCGGGCACGAAGGCCGATCGCGATTATACCAACCTGCTGGCGCTGGGTGAGCTTCTTCTGGGCTATCGCAACGAGTATGGCCTGCTCACAGACCGCCCCTTGCTGGGTGCGAACGAAAAGAATGCCGCCATCTTGCCGAAGGCCTTTCATCCACGGGCCACTCACGATCTCGGCCTCAACGGCACCTATCTGGTCTACCGTCAGCTTGCACAGGATGTCCGCGCCTTCTGGCGGTGGGTCGCCGCGGAGGCATCCCGTTGCGGGGTGGCGATGGAGAGTCTGGCCGAATCCGCGGTTGGACGCAGGCTTGATGGCAGCCCACTTGCCGATCTCGTTCTGTCGCGATCGATCCTGGGCGATGATGCGCGCGACTCGCGCCGAAACGGCTTCCGCTTCGATACGGATCCGGACGGGTTGAGCTGCCCGGTGGGCGCCCATATTCGTCGCGCTAATCCGCGCACCGGCGATGCGCCCGGCGGCCGACGCGGCCCGGTCGATGATCTGCTCGTAACGCTTGGACTGACTACGCGCCGTGTGCAGCGCGCGACCTCGTCCACGCTTCCCTGGCCGCGCAACACGACCATCTGGCCCTTCATTCGGTCTGAGGACGACGCGATCGCATCCGCCCGTTTTCATCGCATCCTTCGGCGCGGCCGCGAATACGGCTCGAAGATCGACCGCCGCGCGGCGATTGATCCGGCGACGCCCGATCCAAAGGCCGGCCTTCACTTCCTTTGCCTCAATGCCAATATCGGCCGGCAATTCGAGTTCGTTCAGACGGCCTGGATCGCCAGCGCGAAGTTTGCCGGGCTCACCGGCGAGCAGGATCCCCTGCTCGGCAACCGTGAACCACACCCGAGCGCGCCGATCGCTGCGACGCCACAGCGTACCGATGGATTTTCCCGCCCCGGCGCCGCTCCGAATTGCCGGCACGCGAGCGGACTTCCACAATTCGTCACTGTTCGGGGCGGCGCTTATTTCTTCTTGCCCGGCCTAAGCGCGGTGAAGTGGATCGCCAGCGACTGACCCGTCATCGAACGGCTCGGCGCCGGTCGGCTCGATATGGGCCTCCCAGCTCATGCTCTGACGGAATGTCGCGAGCTCGTCATACATGCGCTTGCGGGCCCGGCTTTGATTGCCGAGCGGCCGATGCTCCGGCAGGCAATGCCAGGGATTGAATCGCAAGTTCCGGGCAAAGGCGAGTTGCCTCGGATAATCAAATTTCTGTCGCGGGATCCGCAATGTCGCCACGGGCACGCGCGGAGACAGGCGCTCGGGCCAGAGTACCGCATTATTCTCGATCGGCATCAGAAAAGCATCGGTTTGCAGCTGAATGCGCATTTCAAATTCGATGTCTCTTTCGTCGAGTGTACGGACCATGTTGTCGCGCAGGTAATTGTCGGGGGGGCGTAGCGGCAGCCGCGGGATCTTGCGGTAAACCTCCGTCTTTGACCAGAAGCTGTATTGCATCGCCTGGTCCGGGCCGAGCAGGTAGGGAACGCAGCTGTAGAAAGTGGCGCCGAGCGGATTGGTCTGCGTCTCGTTCCACAGAGATTGCATCAGCATGTCCAGCAGGTGCGTCTGCCGAAAATCAAAAAAATACCACGCCGCCATGTGGCGCCGACTCCAATATTGCAGTCGTGCATTGGCTTTGATGTCCGGCGTCACGAATGTAGGCGTGCAGATAGCGGTGAAATCCTGGGTCTGCTTTTCGTCGTCCCACAATTTTTTGCCATCCACTCCCATCACTTTGACGCTGAGACTGACAAATCCAACGTCATCGATATCCGGCTCGACATGCGGCCCCGGACCGGAAAAGCGGATCCAGCAGGGATAGGTCTTTGGCGCTGCGAATAATCCGTGCCGGAAATTCTCGGGCAGGTTGTCGTGAATGCTCAATTCGCCGCGAACAAGCCCATGCGTCTTGGTGTTGCCGGCGCGCTCGAAGCCGCCGGCTGGAAAGTCCTGGACCAGATGACGGCGCATCTCGTCGATCATGGTCTGAACATCCTGATCCTCGCCCGGCTGCGGCATCTCTTCTGCCAGTCCGATGTCCTCGCGGCTGCGTTGAAGATTGATCAACGCGGTCAATATCCGCGCCATCGGCTCCCGGAGCACAACGTTGAAGGCTGGCCGCAGGAAAGGCTGCTCGATCCGGCGCTCCAGATGCAGGAGACATTCGACGATCCGATGAAGGAACCTGAGAAGCATCGCGCACCCCTGCTCCCGCAACCGCCAGCTTGGAGTCGCCTGTCGTCGTCTTTGCAAGCTCGCGCACGGGGATGTGGCGCCAAGTGGCCGGACGCAGAGATTGACATGAACCGGCATGGGGTTGAACCCCGGTTTTGCGTATCGGCCGCCGACGAGAGCCCGGCCAGCGAGGTAGCTTATTCCGGAAGCTCCGCTGAATTTTAATATTGCGCCTGTTCATGAACGGCGCAATGATGAGCACGCGGAGATGGCGGCGTTCCCTGCGGCGTCGAATTGCACTTGGCTCTGCCCGCTCACGCCGGCCCCTGCGCTGACACCTTATTTGGGGGTGGCGTCATGCGGACCCTGATTTTCCCCACCCGCGTCGCTCTGTTTATCGGTGTCCTTGTGGTGGCGGCCGCGACCGGCCCTTACGTCCTGCGCGGCGAAGGCGATGCCGGCTCCCCGCTCGACGAGGCGCAGCTGGCCGGTCGAGACGCAGCAAGCTTTCCACAAGCGAAGGAGGACTATTTTCGCGACATGGACAATGGCGTGCCCATGTCCGAGGAGGAGGTCCAAGGCCGAAACATGTGGATGGTCTGGACCGGCGGCAACGACCGGTTCTGGGATACCGTCACAAAGGACAGCCTTGCCACCTTCGATCTGCTGAAGATCGTCACGTCGCACCCGAGCCAGACTTATTGCGACGGCAGACGTTGTGACCGCGACTCGCGCTGGCACTGGTTGGGCGCGATCAACGAGCCTTGCTTTGAGAAACCGAGCGCACCCGACGCCGAACGGTTCGGGCTCTGGCTCGATGTGCGCCGCAAGGACTGCTCGACGCCGGACCCTTTTGAGGACGAGCAGGCCTATCCCGGCGTGAGGATTGGCGCCCGCGGCACGACTTTCTCCGACGGCTCGAAGCTGCCGGTCGGCTCTTATTTCGGTGCCGCAACCGGCATCGTCGGCCTGCGGCTGTTTCCGAATCCGAATTTCAACCAGGCGGCAAAGGACAGATGGGATCCCGAGAGGTACTACACGGACGAGAATTATTACAACGATCCCGACCTCGTTCGGCCCTATCGAGTCGGCATGAGCTGCGGATTCTGCCACGTCGGCCCGAGCCCAATTCACCCGCCGACGGATCGATCCAATCCGCAATGGGCCAATCTCAACTCCACCGTCGGCAATCAATATCTTTGGATGGATCGCGTCTTTGTCTATTCCGCCGACAAAAAAAGCTTTCTCTATCAACTGATGCATTCGTTCCCCCCTGGGACCATGGATACCTCCCTGGTCTCGACCGACTACATCAACAATCCGCGCACGATGAACGCGGTCTATCTGCTTGGTCCGCGCCTGGATGAGACGCATTTCTGGGGCAAGGAAACGCTGCAGGGAGCCGAGCTCGACAACAGGCAGCTGCCGCAATACTTCGACCCGCCGGATACATCCTGGTCGCCGCGCGTGCTGAAAGACGGCTCGGATTCCGTAGGCGTGCTCGCGGCGCTCAACCGCGTCTATATCAACATCGGCGTCTACAGCGAAGAGTGGATGCGGCACTTCAATGCGTTTTTCGGCGGCAAGCCGATCACGGCGATCGCGATCGCGACATCGGAGAAGAATTCCGCCTATTGGCGGGCCACCGAGGCAGGCACTCCGAGCATGGCCAGGTTCCTCGTCAAAGCGGGGCAGCCGGACCGACTGGCGAATGCGCCGGAAGGCAAGCGGAACCTGACCACCGACGCCACCGTGTTGGAGCGCGGCAAGACGGTATTCGCCGAAACCTGCGCGCGCTGCCATTCCAGCAAGTTGCCGGAGCAGGCGCGCGCACAAATGGAGCCGGGCGGCTGCTCCGGGCCGAGCTATCTGGTGTGCTGGAAACGCTACTGGGCCTATACCAAGACCGATGAGTTCAAGGCCAAAATGCGCGAGATCGTTGCGCGGCCTGATTTCCTCGACAACAATTATCTGTCGACGGAAGCGCGCGTGCCGGTGACGTTGCTGCGCACCAATGCCTGCAGTCCATTGGCAACCAACGCCATCCGCAGGAACATCTGGGATAATTTCTCCTCGTCGACCTACAAGGACCTTCCCTCGGTCGGCAGGATCACCGTACAGGATCCGTTCACCGCGAAGCGCTGGCAATACCCCATGCCCGTGGGCGGTCGCGGGTTTACGCGGGTGCCGTCATTGGTCGCTGCGTGGTCTACCGCGCCTTTTTTGCTCAACAACCGCCTCGGCCCGTTTTCCGAGGATCCATCCGTTGAGGCGCGCATGAAGGTCTTTGAGGCGTCGATCGAGCAGTTGCTGTGGCCGGAAAAGCGCGACCATGATGCAAACTTCGACGGTTATATCGTCCGTACGACTGAAAGAAGCTTTGTCAAAATTCCCAAGCGGAGCATTCCTGTCGAGTTGAAAAATCTGATTGCGAGCCTTCCGCCAAGACCGTTCGAGCGTCTCTTCGACCGCGACGGCGATTTCAGGCTCGGGCCGATCCCGAAGGGATTCCCTATCAATCTTGCGGCCAGCTACCAGCCCCTGGCTGATCTGGATCGCGCCGCGGCTGAGGAAAGGGCGGTGCATGCGGTCAATTTCGCTTTGCTCATCAAGCTGTTTCTCGAGAATTGGCCAAATCTGGACCTGTCCGCGGATGACGCCGCTCTGCTCGCCTGGGGCGCCAATCTGCGTGAGCCGCTGTTGAAATTGAGCAAGTGTCCGGATTTCGTCGTCAATCGGGGTCATTATTTCGGCACGGCGAAATTCAATGAAACCGACGAGTTGAGCGAGGACGAGCAGGCTTTTGGCCCTGAGACCGCATTGAGCGACAATGACAAGCGCGCGCTGATCGAATTCATCAAGACGTTCTGATAATGCAAGGCCCGTCGACGGGCGAATACGATTATATCGTCATCGGCTCGGGGGCCGGAGGTGGCACGGTAGCTGCGCGCCTCGCCGAAGCGGGAATGAAGGTCTTGCTGCTCGAAGCGGGCAGCGATCCGGTCAACAGCGGCCGGCATCCGGAGCTTGCATCTCAGTACGCGGTGCCGGCCTTTCATCCGTTCGCCTCGGAAAACGCGATGATGGCCTGGAATTTCCTGGTTCATGGTCTCGGGGACGACGCTCTTCGACGGCGTCATGGGCAGGAGGCATCCGCCGGCTTGCTCTATCCACGCGCTTGTGCGCTCGGTGGATGCACCGCGCATAATGCAATGATCTTCATGTATCCGCACGATTCGGATTGGGACTACATCGCTGAGCTCACCGGCGACTCATCCTGGAGTGCCACGAGCATGCGACGTTACTTTCGCCGCCTGGAGGATTGCCGGCATCGTCCGATTTGGCGTCTCGTGTCCCGGCTCAGCCGCGGCCGGCTCGACCCGACCGGACACGGCTGGAACGGATGGCTTGGAACCGAAGTCCCGCTGCCGAACAGGGCATTCGGCGACCGAGCCCTGATGTCCGTCATCCGGGAGACGGTCCGCGCCGACCTTCGGCCCGCCGCGGCAGGCACGCTTGCAGCCTGGCGAGCCGCCATTCGACTGTGGCGTGAGCGATTGGCGCATTTCGTCGTCGGTGAAACCGATCCCAACGATGCGCGCTTGCAAGGCGCGCTCGCCGAGGGTCTCTGCGAGATTCCTTTGTCCACGTTCTCGGGATGCCGGCGCGGTGCACGTGAACGCGTTCTTTCCGCTGCCCGCATGCCCGGCCTCCATCTCGAATGCGACGCACTTGCGACCCGGATCCTGTTGAATGCCGAGAAGCGCGCCGTCGCCGTCGAATACCTCAAGGGCCAAAATCTTTATCGCGCATCCCCCAGCGTGGCCGGCGAGGCGGGCACGCCGAGATGCGCAAGGGCTGCACGCGAGATCATCCTTGCCGCCGGCGCGTTCAATTCCCCACAGCTGTTGATGCTCTCGGGTGTCGGTCCACCGGACCAGCTTGCCGCCTTCGGAATCGGGGTGCAGGTCCCGTTGCAGGGGGTCGGCCGAAATCTGCAGGACCGCTATGAGGTGGGGGTCGTGCACAAAATGTCCCGGGCGTGGGCCTGCCTGCGGGATGCACGCTTTGCGACCGACGATCCTGTCTACCGTGAATGGCTTTCCGGCCGGGGCATGTACATTTCCAACGGCGCAGCACTGGCGTTTGCCCTGCGCTCGAGCCCGCACCAGGCAAATCCGGATTTGCTCGTGATGGCGCTGCTGACACGTTTCTCGGGCTATTTTCCCGGATACTCGGACATCATCCGTAAGAGTCACGATGATCTGACCTTCGCGCTGCTCAAAGCCCATACGAGGAACCGCGGCGGAACAGTAAGGTTGAGATCAGGCGATCCTCGCGACCCACCGGAGATCGATTTTCACTATTTCGAGGAAGGAACCGATAAAAGCGGCGATGATCTCACCGCCGTGGTAAAGGGCATTCGCCGCGTTCGGCGCATGACCGAGCAATTGCAAAGCCGGGGCCTCATCCATGCCGAGGAAACGCCCGGGGCGCATCTGCAGGGCGAGGATGAGTTGCGCGACTTCGTGCGCAAGAACGCCTGGGGGCATCACGCCTCCTGCTCATGCGCGATCGGACCAGCACCGGCCGGCGGCGTCCTCACCGGCGACCTCCGGGTGCACGGTACCAGCGGCGTACGTGTCGTAGATGCTTCCGTTTTTCCGCGCATCCCGGGACTCTTCATTGCCTGCCCGGTGTACATGGTCGGCGAAAAAGCCGCCGACTCGATACTCGAGAGCGCGAAGCATTGACGTGTGAAACGACGGGCTTCTGAGAGCGACTTCCTCGCCCGCTTTACCACAGCGTCAGGCAAAACCCCGCCGCTGGCTACTCGTCACAGCTCTTGGCGGGATCCTCAAGATGTCTTTTTGCCTCTTTCTCGGCTGCATTGGTCAGCCATCTCCAGGGATCGGAAATGCTCAAGATGCTAAGCCCCTTTTGCGCCTTGTAATAGTCGATACGACGCAGCGCGTAGCAGCGAAATGCATTTGCCTTCGAGAGAAGCGAGTCGAGATCGGCTCTGATTCGGGTTTCGCTGGCCTCGTCGAAATCCGGCTCGGTCGCCTGTATAGCCATGGTGAGTTGTCGATCCAAAGCTCTGCTGACATCCATGAAACACTTGTTTATTCCTGCGAACCTGAGTTTCAAGCTGCTTGGATTAAGATGCAGCCTTGCCAGCTCATCCGCGAGCGATATTGAGCAGTTTATCTGACTGAACTTTGCGTATGATACTCTTTCACTCTGTCTCCCGGCCTGTCGGAAGACCGGTTTGTCGAGAGAGTAGTCGATTTCGGTCAGCAGGTGATCGTAATTCTCGTTCCAGAGTTTCAGCTCCCTGTAATAAGATGCGAAGCGCTGCTTATGAACGTCCATAACGTATTTATGGAGGGGAGCTTCACCGTCATTTATTCCTTCCGGCGGGACTATCGTAGTTGCATATGCTTCGCTGGGCTTTCGGTACTCGAGCTTCGTATCCGTCTTCCCAGGGTGTGCCGAGCTTTCGGAGTCACGTCTTCGATTTTGATCGATCGCGGTCACGGCAGCCTCGTCACTGGCCCTCGCGGCAGCCTCGTCACTGGCCCTCGCGGCAGCCTCGACCCGGGCCCTCGCGGCAGCTTCGACCCTGGTCTTCGCTTTGACAAGATCTCGTAGAGAAGGAAGAAACACAAACACTGCGTATCGGCGTGTGCCGATCGCGGCTGCCGCCTTTTCATAAGCGCGCTCCGCATTGGAGGCCACATCGGTTGCATCCTGCAAGCTGACCGAGTTGTACCAGCTGACGTACTGAAAGAGAGAAGTGAAAAGGAGTGTGGCAACAGTGACAACGAGGGGCAGGATAATCGAGTGAAAGATCGAAAAGTGTCGGGGCCCGCGCAATTGTGCACCGATTTGCTCGAGCTGGTCGCTCTGTATTTTGAATCTGTTCTGCTCCTCCTGCTCTATGTAAACGGAAACGTCACAAAATGGCGGACCATTGGGCATAACGTATCCTCCCACTCGGTCGAGCGTGTCGGCAGCCTTCGTTCGACCGAGAGGACCCAGTGATAGTCTCCCCCTGCGCTTTTCAAATGTGAAGCGGCTCACAGACTGCTGAGATTGTCCGGGTCGCATCCGGGACGAAGCTCTGCGCCGTCTCGACCTTGCAGACAACTACGTGATGTCCGCTCCCGCCGATTTGGCCGGCATACTTGCCGTAAACAAAGAAAGTGTATCCACCAGGTGTCCACCGGGGTAAAGCACGGAGAAGTCGACCGTGGCACCGGGGATATGGGCTGTACGGTCGATGCTGTGGTCCCCGGCCATGTTCGATTGTCGTTACCGGGTTTGACCCGGGCTGGAATGTGAAAACCAGCACAAACAGGAAAGAAAAGCCTTGAAATAGCTTATGCCAGCATCCGATCAAAAATGTGGTAAGATTTTGCTCCCATGGTATTGTTCGGAGCGACTATTTGTCTGTTTCTGTGACCATCTTCAAATTTCGCGTGTTTTGCAGGTAGGATTATACTTAATGGGTATTAATTGATAGTTGACTAATGTTGCTATTAGTTGAAGACTCAATGGTTATGGGGAGCGTTATCGGGTTAGGCGGGATCAGAGAGTATTCAGTTCGAGTGAGGCGTGCTATGACGAGTAGCGTAGTTTCAAGACCCGTTGAATATCGAAGTTACGCAGAGGACTGCTGGAAATTTGTTAATGACGCAGCTGATATCGAGACCAAGGCGGTATTTGAACTGACGGCGGAAGCGTGGACCCTGCTTGCGTTGCAAGTTGAAAGGCTCGAAGCCGCTCACGCCTCCGAATTAATCGCCGCGCCACCTCTCTTGCAATCTGCGGCATAGGCCTAGCCGAACTTCACCTGCATCCGACTCAACTGCCCGAGCGATGCAGCACGTCGTCCAGAGGAGATGACCGCTGCACGCTCGGTCTGGATCGAGTTCCGCTCCGAGATTATGATCTCGTCACAGTGAAGCCGTCCATGACCCAGAGTCAATCCGTCCCGTTCGTGTCCAACTTGGCGCACGAGATCGCGCATGCGGCAGATCCTGCGGCCGTGACGAAGCTGCAGCAGGCGGCAAACCTGGCGAACGAAAATTGCGATCGCGCCACGGCCATCGCGCACACACTGTCGTCCCGGTTGCGAGACGCTCAGTCTCGGATCAACCAGCTTGAACTCGAGGCCGATGGGCTCGTGCAGGGGCTGAGGGCAGAGACAGAAAGCGCTGTTGCGAAATTTGAGTCTGACGCCAACGCACGCGTCGAACGGATGAGGCGGGAGGCGGAGGCGCGCATCGCTCAAGTGGAGGCCGATGCCGAGAGACGTGTCCGCCACTTGCAGGACGAGCTCGCACAGGCGCAGCAGCTCACCGAGCAGGCGAAGGCTGACGCACAGATCGCGCACGACCAAATCGCGCGCGCTGAGATCGAGGCCAACGAGCGCCTCAATCGCGGGTGGACTGAAATTGAAGATCGGGTCATTCGGCTCAGGGCCGACCTAGCGCATGCCGAGCTTCGCGCTAAGCGCGCCGAACAGTGGCTGTTGCTAATCCATCAAGAGATTGAGGATAATTTGATGCCCGCGCTGGCGACTATGCACGAACCGGCACTGGAAGCGGACTTAGGCAAACCGGTGCCGCCCGCATTGAGGACTACGAAGGAATGGCCGAGCCCGAGCCGCTCTTAGAGCCACAGCCCAATTTGGCGCGCGCCGATGTCAACGCCGCCGCTTGCGCGGAAAGTGGCGATGATACGCGCCGGATGCATCGAAGAGATTGCGCCCCCGTTATTAGCGAGATGTCGGCAGCACCTGCTCTAGATGCAGGCAAATTGCGGCGGTGGAGTTTCCTTGTCCGCGCGAATCATTTCAGGGCGGACGA